>CAMCVK010000001.1 GCA_945881865.1 Fimbriimonas ginsengisoli Gsoil 348
AAACCGTATCGATGGACCCGCGCATGCGCGAAAAGGCGTCGTTCACGAAGGCAACTCGCCGCGTATCGGTTCCGCGAACGGTTCCCGTGGCGGCCAAGACGCCCAGTCGCTTCACCGTCAGCGCGGTCTGAATCATGCCGTCGGCGGCCATTTCTCGCCGAAGGTCAGCCGGAAACAGCCGGGGAGAAACCGCAAACGGAGACGAAACGGCCCACGACGGAGCCTGCGGGGCGGTGTCCTTCACTGCAATTTTCTTCTTTAACCAGTTCAACATTTTGTTTAGCCAAGGCGGATGCCGAGCCTGGACTCGGCGGGAAGGTTGTGGGCCGCGAGGGCCAGGGCCATGACGAGGTCGTCGTGGGCGGTTCCGCGCGCTTCGTATCGGATCGCGCCCGAGTCGGTGCGCCGCGCCGAAAAAGCGTTCAGCTCGCTTTCCAAAGTCGGGTTCGGCCGGAAACGGATCGCGGCGCGTTCGAAAAGCTCCGCCAAACCCTCGACGAGGGTCCAGCGCGACCGCGCGTTGAAGTCGAATCCCTGCACGGGGACGTTGGGAAGGCGCTCGCGCAACCGGTCTGTTACCGGGTTGCCGAGGCCGGTTGAGTCGCAAAGCACGCGTGCGCCGGGGTAGCGCAACACGATGGCCGCCGCCCGCAAAACGAGGTCTTGCCAGGTTCCGCGCGGAACGCGGGTGCACTCGACCAGGTAGGCGAGGTCGCGGCTCCCCTGCAAGACGGCCACGGCAGTGTGGTCTTGGGTTTGCGCCCAATCGATGCCGATCGACGTCTCGCCGCGCACCTCATCGGGCAGTTGCGCGACCTTCGCGCGGTCGATGTTTTCTTGGCTGATGAGCACGTTCGCCGCGTCGGCGAACGACGCCTCGTACTCAGTGGCGAAGCTACGCGCCGAGATTTGGGCTTTCTGGGCTTCCAAAAACTCCGGCGACACCCGCGGGTTTTCGCGACTTGGCGCGCGTCGGCTCCAGAATCCGCCTTCGCCGCGTTGCCCCATCTCGAAGAATCGCCAGAAATGGTTGAGGCCGTTGGGCGTGCTGATGAGCGTGAGTCTTCCGGCTGTCGTCGCCAGCATCGGCCAGAGGCTCTCGGTGATTAGCTCTTCGGGAACGAACGCGGCCTCGTCGACGATGACGTGGTCCGCCTCGTCTCCCCGCAGGCTGTCCGGGTGATGGCCCGACCGCGCGACCACCGAGTGCCCCTCGAACTCGACGGACGGGAAAGGCGTTCGCCGGACTTCGTTTTTGCCCAACATGCATCCGATCTTGGCGAGCAGATCGGTGACCCGGCGGAAAAGAATCTGGGCTTGGGCGAGGGTGGGGGCGACGAGAAGCTGCCTCGAAGGCGGTCCGCGCTGAAGCCGGGCGACAACGTCGGCGGCGCAGGCTTCGGTTTTGCCCCACCTCCGTCCGCAGGCGAGCACGCGGTTCGTCGCCTCGGCCAGCAGGAATTGCCGCTGGCCGGGGTGCGGCCGCCACACGGCGGCAATTTGGTTGAGGAACGACTCCATGGTTCCTAACACGCGGCGAGGCGTCGGTTGTCAACCTTGCGTTGCGTCCGTGACCCTGGGACGGTTTCTTAGTTGAGTTACGGTTGCAGGTTTATGGTCACCCGAAAGCCCTTCTCTCCGGGCTCGATAAGAATCGATTCACGATCGACGGTGACGGAGTCGTACCTGTAGCCGCGCACCGTCACGCCGCGCCGCGTGAGGTAGAAATAATTTGGGTAGCTGTTGTCCTGCCAGCCTGTGGCAAGAAGGAGCTTCTTCAAACGTTCTTCCGCTACGGCGGCGTGCTCTTTAGGGAAGATAAGTATCCATTCCCGAAGCCCGTCTGATCCGGGTGGCCGGTTAGGTCCAACCCAAAATCGTGCCGCAGGTCCGGACGTTGCCTCAACCCTGCGCGGATTGAGATCAAAAAGCGAAGCAAAAGGATCGAGCCGAAGCTGGACATCCGGACGGAGCGCCGCAAGCGAACGCCCCTTAAGCGGAGTCGGCAAATCGACGCGCCTCAGGGATTTCAGCGAAGCCAACGACCGCAAGTCCGCTTCCGATATTTGCGTGTTCATGAGGCTCAGGTATTCGAGCTTTGGCAAGGGGGAGAGGGCCGAAAGGTCTATGTCCGTCACATTTGAGCCATCCAAGAACAGCCGCCTAAGACTCCTCAGATTACCGATTGAGCGGAACTGGGCTGGAGTTAAGTTCGCGCCGCAAAGATAGAGATTCTGCAGGTTACGGTAGCGCGGAAGCGCGGCCCACTGCCGGTCCGGAATCGGATCTGGCCCGAGGGTCACCCAAACCACGCGGCCATCCTCATCGGGCGGATCGGAGAACGGAACCGATACGTAGTGACCGAGCTGCGTGAGCACCTTAGCCGCCGCACGGCGCACCGGAGCGTAACGGTAGGTCAACAACCTCTCGCCACGCCCGTAGGTCGAAAAGGCCCAAAACGGATCGCGCAGCGCAGACCGCAACCGGCCCAGATTTGCCTCGGAAGGGAAAAAGCGCAGGGCTTCAACCGCGTTTTCGCGGGCGGCGGGGGTGCCATCTCGAATCGCCCGCTGGGCGCGTGCTTCCAGACGTTCATCAATGGGCACCTGAACCGTGTAGTCGCCTTCCCAGTACCGGTCATCGATGCGCGTTCGCGCGTATCGGGCGCGCGGCACGAACTCTCCGAAGCTTCCGCGATCTGGGCCGCGGGTACGCACGATGCTTTTTCGAAGCTCGGCAAGAATGGCATCTTCGGATTCGAGCGGCACGAGGTCCCCGCTGAGCGCGCTGACTTTGGGGTGGTCCAGCCGTTGAAAGCGAGTCTGCTTTGCCCCGATCGCCACGAGGTACAGCCGAGAGTTCCGGTATCGGACGTCAAAAGACGCCCCGAAGCATTGCTGCGGTGTCAACTTGCGCCGAGGCTCGGGTGCGCCCTTCAGCGTCTCGCGCACGTCGAATTCAATGGGGATTGCCTCATCAAATTTCGCATCCGGGAGGTAGGTCGCAACCGTGCCGACGAAGATGACATCCGACTCCATCGCCACGACGTCAAGGCTCTCGAGCTTTGGAGGTTGCGGCGGGGCCATCTGGGCCGAGGCGACGGAGGCGAGATCCACCCAAAGCAATAGCGGGAGAAGCCGGGAAAACGGATGCGCGATCGACCTCATACCATTCGGACGACGAAGACGACCGCGAGGGAACGGTGGCTGCTGGCGGCGTTCCTCCCGCTGACGATGCTGCTTTGCCTGCCGCTTTGGACCAGCGACCGCGCCTACCCGACGATTCCGGTTGTTCCCGGCTTACCGGCTTTGCCAAACGGCTTGTCGATTTTTCTCTCGCTTGGGTTGGCACTTGGTGCCGTTGCGATGGCGGTTTGGCCGTCGAAGCGGCTGGCCGCTACGTGTGTTGGTTTGGCGCTGGTTTTGATTTTGTTCGACATCAACCGGTTGCAGCCTTGGATATACCAGTGCATTCTTATGTATGCTCTTCTGGCTCTGCTCGACGACCCCGGCGATGCGGTGCGGTTTCTGGTGGTCGCCATGTATGTCTACAGCGGCTTGCACAAGCTGAACCCGGCGTTCCAGACGGTGGTCTTTCCTTGGCTGTTTGGTACTTCACTCTCGCCGGTTTGGTTCTTGGTGCCGCTGGTCGAGGTCGCCGTCGGGGTCCTGCTTTGGGTTCCGCAAACGCGGCGGTTTGGGGTTGCGGGGGCGGTCGTCATGCACCTGGCGCTTTTGGTCATTCTCGGTCCGTTCGGGCGCAACTTCAACCCGGTCGTTTGGCCCTGGAACGTGTTCATGCCGGTGCTTGCGTATCTGATGTTCTGGGGCGAGCGCGGGCCGATCTGGCCTTCAGTGCGGAGTTCTTGGCCCGGGAAAGTTCTTGTCGTTCTGGCCGGCGTTTTGCCATTCTTTGGCGCATTTGGCTGGTGGGATACATCGCTTTCGTTCGCGCTGTACTCGGGTCGGTCGAAAAGCGGCTGGATCTACCTTTCGCCAAAAGGCGTAGCGCAGCTTCGCAAGTCGTACGCCGTGCCGGACGACGCCCTCTTCCGCGAGGCCGACGGCCGCTACCGGCTGAACCTCTTCGCCTGGTCGAACGCGACCCTCAACGTCCCCGCCTATCCCGAAAAGCGGGTCTTCGTCTCCGTCCGAAACCGGCTCATCGAGAAAGGCATCGCCCCGGAGGACATCAAGCTGATCGTCCAGTGACAAAGATCAAGCTGACGGCCCGTGCAAAGTAATATCAGGTTAGCAATGGACACTCCTCTGGCACGACTGTTTCAGGCCTGCGACCCGATGAAACCGGCGACGGCCCAGCAGTACATCGACTGCAGCGATGTGCGCGGTGGCCACGCCTTCACGGAGCGATTCATGGGTGCCTTGCGCAACGCCGGAACCAGCGGCGGGTTCATGCGGTACCTGATTACCGGCCACGTCGGCGGCGGGAAGTCGTCGGAGCTGGTGCACCTGAAAGCGGAACTCAGCCGCGGCGGCCCGAATCCAGGAGATCGGAAGTATCTCGTGGTCCTGCTGGACGCCAGTGACTTCATCGAGGATTACGATGCGACGCCGAACGATGTTTTGGTCGCCATCATCGCCGAGCTGGCGTCAACGCTGAAGACGGAAGCCGGCATCGAACTCCAGGACAGCTACCTTAAGCGAAAACTGAACGAATTCATCGGCTTCATGCGGCGAGATGTCGACGTGGAGGAAGCGGAGGTTCCCCTCTGGGAGGCCAAGGCGACCATCAAGCTGCTGAAGAAGAACAAGTCAGCCCGCGAGGAAGTGCGGGCGGCATTGGTGGGATCCGAAACCACTTTCCTAGAAGAAATCAACCTCTTGTTCGAGGAAGCGCGCGTCCAACTTCGGAAGAAGGGCTACGCCGATATCGTCCTCATCTTGGACAACCTCGAGAAGATTCGGCGGCTGAAGGACGCGGAAGAAGGTTCGCAAAGCCACGAATCGCTATTCATTAGCAACGCCTCGAAGTTCACCGGACTAGCGTGCAGCTTCGTCCTGACGGTTCCGCTCACGCTGGTCCGAACGAACCCTGGGGCACTGCGTACGGCGTACGGTCAGGTTCCGTTTTCCTTGCCGATGATCAAAACGAGAACCCGAACCGGGGCTCCATACGAGGCAGGAATTGCGAAGCTTCGCGAGTTGCTTGAACTTCGCGGAGCTTCGGAGGAAGTCCTCACCCAGGACGCCGAGGACCTACTGATCCAGTACTCCGGAGGGCACGTCCGCGATCTCTTGGGCACCGTCCGTGAGGCGATCAGTCTGGCCGGTAATGGGCCGGTAGAGCTCAGGCACGCGCGCTCGGCCCTGGGCCAGATCGTGAACTCGCTGCAGGTTTCGACTGCCGGATGGGATCGGTTGGCAAAGTTGGAACTTGATCCGGACCGGAAGATTGATCCCGATGACCCGATATGCGCATACCTTCTGGAGCAACTGTTCGTCTTGGAATACATCAACGGCGGCGAGGACGATCAGTTTCTTCAGCACGACGAGACTTGGTACGCCGCCGCGCCGTTGCTCCAGGGAATGCGGTCTTTTGCGAGTGCCAAACAAAGGATCATTGACGCGCATAAGAGTTCCTGAGCGAGGCTATCGTGCATGACGAGTTCGAATTAGATCTCCCTTCCGAGGAGGAGCAGCTCTCGGCAATTGCGCAAAGCGTTCGCTTTGCGAAAGATTTTGCCGTCATCGTGGCCGTCTGCAATGACGCTGGACTTCGGGATCGGCTGATTCAGCGGCTCGCGGCCTTATTGCCGGGCGTTTCCGGCCGCACGGCCCGCGTTACGAAAGGCGACGACAGCTTGATTCCTTTCCTCGAGGAGGCCGGTTCCGAGGCCTATCTCAACGTTATTGGGATGGGCGACATCGTTCCGGCGGGCACCGAAGGCGACGAACATCCGTTGGTGGCAAGCCTGAACGCGAACCGGAACGCGTTGCCTTCGTTGTTCGGCGGGGTGGTAATTCTGTGGCTCCCGGCATTTCTGGCGGCCGCGATCCATCGCGGCGCCCCGGACTTTTTCTCAATTAGGTCTGGGCTGTATCGTTTCGCGGTTTCGAAGGAGGAGCTGAAGGCGCAGGCAACGGAGCTTGCTGGCCTGCCGTTCCTAGAAGGGCTCAAATTGGAGCCTCAGATTCGTGAATCGAGAATAGCGCGTCTGCTTAGCCTCATCGAGGAGGTTGGGGAGCAGTCGTCTTTACAAGAGCAGTTGGTGTTGGCCCGCCTTCACGTTCAGCTAGGAGACACTTATGCTACCGGGAGGCTAGATCATGGCGGATCAGACCTCGCCATCCAAGCATGGTCTCAAGCACAAGATTTTTATCAACGTTCCGGAAATCTACTCGGACAAGCAAACATGCTTCTGAGGCGAGGAGCTCTCTACTACCAAGCAGGAAGATACCATCTAGCTACCCAAGCTTTGGATGCAGCTTACACACTCTACCAACAAGACGGAAATCTGCTTGGACAAGCGAACGTGCTACTAAGGCGGGGAGACGTTCACTATCATTCAGCGAGGCCTGAGCAGGCGAATCTGGCATGGGACCAAGCTGAGTCACTTTACCTGCAAATCGGAAATAAAGTAGGTGAAGCAAATATTTTATTTCGTCGGGGAGACCTTCACTACCGAGAAGGAAGAACAGATTTGGCTGCGGAGGCATGGGTCAATGCGCAGCAACTTTTCCAACAAACTGGCAGTTCACTCCGACAAGAAGATACGGTTGGCAGCCGACGTGCGCTCCACTACGCACAAGGGAGTCAGCAGGAAGACATAGAGAGAGGGAACCAAACACAGGAAATCTTAGGTCAGCCCAGCGGACAACTCGGAGAGGCGCATGTGCTCCTTCGATTGGGACGGCTCCACCGGACGGACGGAAGGTATGAATTAGCCGCTGCCATCTGGAACCAGGCACAAAAACTCTTCCAGCGAGCCGGAGACCCTCTTGGAGAAGCGAACGTGCTAGTGAGTCGAGGCGACCTCTACCACGATGAAGGAAGAATTGAAGAAGCCTTGCAGGTATGGAACCGGGCTGAAAATCTTTACAAAATCGCTACGGTTCTAGTAGGACAAGCGAACGTTTCAAAGCGCCGGGGAGACCTGAACTACCGAATCGGGAGAGATGGCGAGGCCCTCGACGAGTGGAGTCAGGCCGAACGCCTGTACCAAGAATCCGGCTCGGTGCTCGGCCAAGCCGCCGTTCTTTCAAGCCGGGGGCTCTTTGCGCTTTCGGAGGGTTCAACCGAGGAGGCTCGAAAGTTTTTTGGCGAGGCCGGAACCCTTTATGCGGTGCTAGGGATGGCCCTTGAAAAAGGGGAGACAGAGGCACTTCTCTGTCAAACCTATCCGCCAAACTCGCTCGAGGCCCGGCATCACCGAGCCGAAGCCGAGCGCATCTGGCGGGAGATCGGTCGAGAAGACGCCATCCCCGACTATTTCCCGACCGAATAACCCGACTTCGCCCATAATTGCCAGTAATGTCGGAGCGGCCAAGCTGGGATGCGTACTTCATGCAGATCGCGCATTTGGTTTCCACTCGGGCCACGTGCCCGCGCCGGTCGGTGGGCGCGGTCATCGTACGCGACAAGCACGTGCTGGCCACCGGCTACAACGGCGCGCCGAGCGGCCTGCCCCACTGCCCCGAACAAGGCCCGACCGCCGACTGGCCGACCGGCTGCATGCGCGCCGGCCACTGCATCCGTTCGCTGCACGCCGAGCAGAACGCGCTGCTTCAGGCGGCCAAGATCGGCATCGCCTGCCAAGACGCCACCATCTACGTCACCTGCCAACCTTGCAACGCCTGCGCAAAAATGATCATCAATGGCGGCATCCGGCGCGTCATTTATGAAGGGGACTACCCAGATGAATTTAGTAAAGAACTTTTCCGCGAAGGTGGGTTAGAGGTGTTTCGGTACCGCGACACCGGCCTCGTTGAGGTCGACCTCTCTTGACGGAGCTTTTGGCGGCGGCCAACACCGGCTTTTTGCACGGCTTTCGCGCGCCGCTCGTCGCCGCGTTGGTCGCGCTGGCGGTGAGTTGGCTGCTGACGCCTAGCATCATCAAGCTCGCGTTCGCCAAGGGCGCGGTCGATGACCCCAAGCGCGACGACCGCCGCATCCACAAGGTGCCGCTGGCCCGCTGGGGCGGGCTTTCGATCTACGCCGGGGTCGTGGTGGCCCTGCTGGTGGTGCTTCCCTTCGCCTATCCGGGCGGAAAACCGTTCCCGATGTACCTCATCGGCATCCTGGTCATCGGCGGCCTCCTGGTGGTGTTTGGGCTTCTGGATGACCTGAAGTCGTACTCAGCGAAGTGGCAGCTGTTGGCGTTGTTGGGTGCCGGAACGGTCATCCAATTCTGTTTCGACCCGGCCGGACGGGTTCAAATCGGCTCATTGGCGGTGCCACTCTCCACGCCGCCGGCCTACTTTTTGCTGGGCATCGCCGCCGTCCCGATCACCGCGTTCTACATCTTCGTCGTCAGTAAGACGATGGACACGATCGACGGCGTCGACGGCCTGTCCTCCGGCATCGCGACCATCTCGGCCGGAACGCTCACGATCATCGCGGCCTACGGTGGCCAACCGCGAGTGGCCATCTGCGCGGCGGCCATCGCGGGCGCGTGCCTAGGCTTCCTCAAGCACAACTACAACCCGGCGAAGATCATCATGGGCACCAGCGGGCCCTACTTCCTGGGGTTCATGCTGTCTTGCCTCAGTATCGTAGGGGCGTTCAAAACGGCGGCGGCAGTTTCGCTGCTCATTCCGATTTTCGTCTTCGGCGTGCCGATTTTTGATGCGTTCTTCGTCATTGTGAAGCGCATTCGAAGCGGAGTTCCCATCACCACCGCCGACAAACGCCACGTGCACCACACACTTTTGGGCAAGGGCCTAAGCCAACGGCAAACGGTTTGGGTGTTGTATACGGCGGCGGCTACCCTTGGCGCGGTGATTCTCGCCATAATTCATTGGTATGCCTAAGCCTCTCGTGGTTTGTGTTGTCGGCACGCGGCCGGAAGCCATCAAAGTCGCGCCCGTTGTGCAGGAATTCCGCCAGCACGATGCGGTGCAGACGCTATTGGTCTCGACCGGTCAGCACCGTGAAATCCTCCTCAGCGCGCTGGCGGCATTTGGCCTGGCGCCCGACGAAGACCTTGCCATCATGCAGCAGGGCCAGACCCTAGCACAGGTGACGAGCCGCGCGATGGAAGGTCTGGACGGACTTTTCGACCGCTTGAAGCCGGCCATGGTGCTCGCTCAGGGCGACACCACGACCACGTTTGTGGCGGGGCTCGGTGCGTTCTACCGCCGCATTCCGTTCGGCCACATCGAAGCCGGCCTCCGAACCGAGTCCATCGATAACCCATTTCCCGAGGAGTTCAACCGGCGCGCGGTCGGCCTCATCTCCGGCCTGCACTTCCCTCCCACGACGTGGTCGCGCGATAACCTTCTCGCCGAGAAGAAGAATCCGGACGACATTTTCGTGGTCGGCAACACGGTCATCGATGCCGCGCAATACACGGCCAACCACGCCAGCGACTCCTGGTATCCCGAGTTCGAGGGTCGCGTCATCCTGCTTACGACCCACCGACGGGAGAACTGGGGCGAGCCGCAGAAGGCGATTGCCGAAGCCGCGCTGGAACTCGTCAACCGATTCCCCGATACCCTGCTCGTGGTCGCGATGCACCCGAACCCGGTCGTGCGCGACACGCTGGTTCCGATTCTTGGCAACCACGACCGCATCAAACTCATCGAGCCGCCGGATTACGGTCCGTTCGTAAAGTTGATGCAGCGCGCGACGCTGATTCTCAGCGATAGCGGCGGCGTCCAGGAAGAAGCCCCGGCGTTTGGTATTCCCGTTTTGGTCTTGCGCGATACGACCGAGCGACCGGAAGGCGTTCATGCCGGTACGGCGAAGCTGGTCGGAACGAACAAGCAGCGCATCATCGAGGAAGGCGCGAATTTGCTGTCGGATCCAGCGGCGTACAAGGCGATGGCCCAGTCCGTGAGCCCGTACGGCGACGGAAAGGCTTCGGCTCGAATCCGCGCGGTGGTCTTTAACCGCCTCGGAATCGAAACCGAGCCGGTCGAGATGTGGGCCTAAACCGATGACCATCGTCGAAGCCATTCTGTACGGCATCGTTCAGGGCCTAACAGAATGGCTTCCGGTGTCGAGCACGGCGCACCTTCGCATTTTGCCTTCGCTGCTGGGCAAGCCCGACCCGGGGGCCGGTTTCACCGCCGTCATCCAGCTTGGAACCACGCTCGCGGTGCTGATCTTCTTCCGAAAAGAGTTGAGCGCGGCGATCGGCGGCTGGCTGAAGAGCTTTAAGAAGGGATCGAAGTCCGGCGTGGACGCCAAGGTTGGTTGGGGCGTTTTCTGGGGAACCTTCCCCATCATCATCATCGGCTTCCTCGCGCAAGATTTCATTAAGAGCGACGCCGTGCGGTCGCTTTATGTCATTGCCGCGACGCTGATGCTGGGTGGCCTCTTGATGCTCGGCGCCGAGCAATATGCCAAGGGCCGCAAGGGTCGCGGCGAGGCGAAAATCGAAGTGAAGGATGGTTTGGTGGTGGGTGCCTTCCAGGCGCTTGCACTCATTCCGGGCATGAGCCGGTCGGGCAGCACGATCAGCGGCGCGCTGTTCTCCGGGTTAGATCGCAACACGGCGGCGCGGTACTCGTTCCTGCTCAGCGTTCCCAGCGTCGCCGCGGCTGGGTTGTATGAGCTTTACAAAGGCAAGGCAGAACTGTTGGATGCAGGGATTACCAACGTGTTGGTGGCCACCGCCGTCTCGTTTGTCGTCGGCTACGCCAGCATCGCGCTCCTTCTAAAATTCATCCAGAAGCAAGGCATCGGCGTTTTTGTTCTCTACCGATTTGTGGTTGCCGGTGTGCTGTTGCTGATGCTCCAGCGCGGACTGATTCAATAGCCCGACGATGTTCCGCAAGAAACCGGTTGAGCCAAGCACCCCGCCCGTGTGGATGCTCGTTGGTCTGGGCAATCCCGGGCCAGAGTACAAAGGCACGCGGCACAACGTCGGCTTCGAGTTCATCGACTTGCTCGCCGAGCAAGAAGGCATTAAACTCAGCACGGCAAAGCACCAAGCACGATATGGCATCGGCACCGTCGCCGACGTTTCGATCCTACTGGTAAAGCCCCTCACCTTCATGAACCTTAGCGGACGTTCGGTGGCTCCGCTTGCGCGGGAATATGGACTCGCGCCGGAGAAAATTTGCGTGGTGGCCGATGACCTCGACCTCGAAGTTGGGCGGGTTCGACTCAAGCCAAAGGGGTCGGCGGGCGGCCACAACGGCCACAAGAGCCTGATTGCTTCGCTGCAGTCCTCCGAATATCCGCGCCTCAAGATAGGCATCGGCAGCGTGGATCGATCGCAAACCGTGGATTACGTCCTGGGGCGATTCAACCCGGACGAGCGTTCCCGGATTGAGTCCGCGTTTGGACGATGCCGGTTGGCCGTCGAAGCGTTGGTGACGCGCGGGCTGGAAGCCGCCCTGAACGTGGCGAACGAACCCGGAACCTAGCGGAGCAACAAACCGACCGGACGTTCGGTGTAGCTGTGTTGCAGGTTCATCAAGTGAATCGGGTTCGAAGTGTGCTCCCAGACTGCTTCCGACCGGTTCATGTAGGTGTGGAAAACCAGGGAGCCATCTTTCGACCTTGCCCAGCGGGACTCCCCTTCGCCCGTGGCGAGGAGAACAAACATCCCGGCGGGAATCAAGGCGTCATCCGAAAAAATGAAGGCGCCGGCGGAGAACGATCCGGTCGCAACGGCAAGTTCACTCACCAGCACATGGCCGCGTAACTGAATGCGGAGTGAACCCTGGTTTTGAAGGATGACGAACTCCTCTGATGGGTGGTTGCTTCGTTGAATGCCTACGATCCGAATCATGTTTGTCCCCGGTTAAAGATATGACGGTCCGAATCACTTAATTGTGGCTTCGTTTGTCATTTGGGCGAGGGTTTTGTTGCAGGCTTTCAGCACCTGTATCGCGGTTTGGAGGTCCTCCGTGCTGATGCCTTCTTTCATCAGAACTTCGGCGTTCGCCAGTTCAGTCAGCACTTTTCGCAGGGCCGCATGACCACGAAGCGTGAGCGTAAGGTGCTTCGACCGGCTGTCGTCTGGACTGACCGTTTGGTTAACGAACCCTCGCACGACGAGGACCTTGACGGTTTCGGAAAGCGTGGGCGGACGGACCCCCATTCGCCGCGCGATGGCGGCTTGGCTGGCACCCTTTTCGCTCGCGCGAATCGCAGAAAGGACTTCAAACGTGGACATCGTGAGTCCGGCGGACTCCAGCCGGGGCAGCAGTAGATGCGAGACGAGTTCATTCATCAAGCCGGCTTGCGCAGTTAACGACTCCGAGACGTCCATGGCCAAAGTATGACAGGCATTAGTTCGCCAAACGAACGGTAGGAATTGAAGACACGAAAAAGGCCCGCCCAATTCTGGGCGAGCCTTAAGATCTTATCGAGGGTTCAGAACCGGCCGCGTCCGCCGCCGCCGCCACCGCGACCGCCGCTTCCGCCACCACGCGGCTTACCGCCGCCAAATCCGCCGCCGCCACCGCCGCCGCCAGGACGTCCGCCGCCGCCGCCGCCACCCGGTCGACCACCGCCGCCGCCGTAACCGCCGCCACCGCCGCCGCCTTCACGTCGCTCGAATCCGCCGCCGCCGCCACCGCCGCCGCCGAAGGATTTCGGTCGTGCTTCGTTCACGTTAATGTTTCGGCCGCCCATGGCGCTGCCGTCCTTGTCTTGGATGGCCTGGTCGGCCTTGTCGCCGTCGACATCGACGAATGCGAAGCCCCGGCCTTCGATGATGCGCACGTTCGATGCACCATAGGCGGAGAAGTAGTTCAGCAGATCCTGCTCAGTTGACGAATACGGGATGTTTCCCACGTAAAGGGATTTCGTAGCCATTATGTTGTCCTTCCGTATCGATTCTCAAGGCGAGTCTAGCAGTCATATCCGTTCGATCCAGAAGGACGTAGCTACAAGGCCGGGACCATTTCGATTCGTTACCCCCGGAGTATAGCAGATATGCGCAAAACTGCGGAAAATTACCGCATTTTTCCGACGTTTGGCCCTTTGCGGTCACGCTGGCCCGCAGGCGAACCAGGTAAACCGACGGCATGAACACGCAGCGAGTGGGTCAAACCGACCTCGTTTCGAGCCGACTCTCCTACGGTTGCATGAGGATCGCCGGAACCTGGAACCCCAACGAGATTACGCCCGAGCGAGAAACCGCCGGCCGAGCCGCCCTCCTCGCCGCCTATGAAGCGGGGTACACGCTGTTCGACCACGCCGACATCTACTGCGCCGGTGGCTGCGAAACGATCCATGGGAACCTGCTGCGCGACACGCCTTCCCTGCGCGACCAGGCGCTGATCGCCACGAAGTGCGGCATCATTTTTGGCGGCAACCCGAATCCAGATTCTCCACATCGATATGACTTCAGCAAGGCGCATATTCTGGCGTCCGCCGAGAAATCGCTTAAGCGGCTAAACGTGGAGACGATTGATCTCTATCAACTTCACCGGCCCGACTTGCTGATGAACCCGGCGGAGATCGCGGAGGCGTTCGACTTGTTGCACAGGGCCGGAAAGGTCCGCTGGTTTGGCGTCAGCAACTTCTCGCCGTCGTTCGTCACCGCGCTTGCCCGCCACATCGGTCGGCCGGTGGCCGTCAATCAGGTCGAGATCCATCTAGGTCGGCTCGACTGCTTCAGCGACGGCACGCTGGACCAGTGCATCGCCGACGATATCACTCCGCTCGCTTGGAGCCCTCTAGGTGGCGGCTGGCTGGGCGAGGGCGGCACGGTCGGGGCCGGCGACCCGCGCCATCATCTCCTCTCCTTGCTGGACGACCTAGCCAAGCAGCATGAGGTGACGCGAACCGAGATTTCCTTGGCCTGGTTGCTCAAGCATCCGAGCAAGATCATTCCCATCGTGGGTTCGACGAAGCCGGAGAAGATTCGCCAGGCCGTCAAGGCCGACGCCATCGACTTGCACCGGGAAGATTGGTACCGATTGCTGGTGGCGGCGCGACAAAAGGGCCTGCCCTGAGGCCGAGGTTGGCGTAAAATGGGTTGTGCGTTCCGATTGGCCCGAGCAAGATGAGTGGGGAATCGACCTGGAGCTAATCCGGGCGTACCAAGCCATGAGTCCCGAAGAGCGATTCCTGCGCCATCAAGCAGCTGCCGAATTTTTATTCGAGGTCAAACGTGCAAAAAGACTTCCAAAGCCAAGCGTCGATTCTGGCGCAGCTGACGTCGCGTAAGATCGACTTTGTTGTCGTCGGTGGTTGGGCGGCAGTTTTTCAAGGCGCGGCGGAGAGGACGGAGCAGGACCTCATTGCCATGAAGTCGGGCACTGGCCGGGGCCACGATGAAGAGCACGTTCGGCAGCTAATGGCAATCCAGCGCGTCCAATCCGAAGGCTGACCTTCCGCATGCTTTTGCCCACCATTTACCTTGCCTCGCACCCCGGACCGTATGCGGCGGCGGTGATCCCCGCTGACGAACTCGCGGCCCGAACCCACGAACTCGGCCCACCATCTCGCGAAATCTTGGTTTTGGATCTCGAGCTTCTCGCACCGCTCGAACGGCTGGGCAAAACCGCCGCGTTCTTTGAAAACGCACCACCGGCCGAAGACGACGCCGTCTACCGGCTTTGGGAACCGAATCCGTGGCTCGTCGAAAACCTCCCCGATACGCCCGGAACGGCCCTCGACCTCGGCTGCGGAACCGGGCGAGACGCCGTTTTCCTCGCCGATCTCGGCTGGCAAGTCACCGCCATCGACCGCCTTCCCGACGCACTGGAACGAGCCGAGGACTTGCGGCGGCGCTACGCGCACGGCAGAAGAGTCGCCTGGCAACAGGCCGACCTACGCAGCTACCACCCAGTCGAAAAGTTCGATCTCATCCTCGGTTTGATGAGTCCCGTCGCATTGCGGATCCCAGAAATCCAGGGCTGGCTAAACCCCGGGGGCAGACTTTTGATCGAACTATTCCACCCCGAGAACCGCACCCAAAATGGCAAACCCGCCTCCGACGACATGATCCTCGACGGCGAACCAATCCGAAGCGTAGAAAAAGTCCTAACCCGCGCGCGGTTCGACGCCTGACCTCACATCCGAAACATTCGGAAGCCGGGCTTTTGCGGCGGCGCGTTGCGCGCCAATTCGATGCCCAGCGCCACCACGCGGCGCGTATCCACCGGGTCGATAATGCCGTCGTCCCACAGTCGCGCGCCGGAGTACACCGCGCTGGATTCTGCCGCGTACTTATCGAGAATTGGGCGGGTGAACGCCTCGTTCTCGTCCTCACTCATCATCACGCCGCGAGCGGCCAACTGGTCCTGCTTTACCGTCAGCAAAACGTTCGCCGCCTGGGTTCCGCCCATCACCGAGATCCGCGCGTTGGGCCACATCCACATCTGCCGGGGGCCAAACGCTCGCCCGCACATGCCGTAGTTCCCTGCCCCGTACGACCCGGCCACCACCACCGTGAACTTGGGCACGCACGCCGTCGAAACCGCCGTCACCAGCTTCGCGCCGTGCTTGGCGATGCCTTCGTTCTCGTAACGGCGGCCGACCATGAACCCCGCGATGTTCTGCACAAACAGCAACGGAATGCCGCGCTGCTCGCAAAGCTCGATGAAGTGGGCGCCCTTCTGCGCCGACTCGCTAAAGAGAATTCCGTCGTTGGCGAGGATGCCAACTCGGTGACCGAAAATCCGCCCGAATCCACAAATCAACGTTTGCCCAAAACGCGGCTTGAACTCATGGAATGCGCTGGCATCCAAGATTCGCGCCAACACTTCGCGCATCGGGAAGGGGGCCTTCGGGTCGGTCGGAACCAACGAATACAGGTCCTCGGCCGGATAAAGCGGTTCCGCAGGTTCCTCGTCGGCCGGATCGCTCACGTCGGGCCGGGGCAAAACGGAGATGATGCCGCGCAGGATTTCCAGCGCGTGGGCGTCGTCCTCGGCAAGATGGTCGGCAACGCCAGACAGTCGCGTATGCACGTCTCCGCCGCCTAGATCCTCTACCGAAACCTCTTCGCCGGTGGCGGCTTTGACGAGCGGCGGTCCGCCCAAAAAGATCGTGCCCTGGTTCCGAACGATGACCGTTTCGTCACTCATCGCCGGGACGTAGGCGCCGCCCGCCGTGCACGAACCCATGACGGCCGCGATTTGGGGAATTCCCGCCGCCGACAGATTGGCTTGGTTGTAGAAAATCCGGCCGAAGTGGTCGCGATCGGGGAAAACTTCGCTTTGCAGCGGCAGGAATGCGCCTCCGCTATCCACCAGATACACGCACGGAAGGTGGTTTTCCAGCGCGATTTCCTGGGCGCGAAGATGCTTTTTGACCGTAATCGGGAAGTACGTGCCGCCCTTCACGGTCGCATCGTTCGCCACGATCACGACGTCGCGCCCGTGCACCCGCCCGGCACCGGTGACGACTCCCGCACCCGGGGCATCGCCGCCGTACATATCCTCGGCGGCAAGCGGACAGAACTCCAAAAACGGCGAGCCAGGGTCGAGCAATCCGTCGATCCGGTCTCGCACTAACAGCTTGCCTCGGCCGGTGTGTTTCGCCCGGGCGTCGGCCCCGCCGCCTTGCCCAACTCGGGCAAGGCGCGTTCGGGTGTCGGCCAGAAGGGCATCCATGGCAGCCCGGTTTGCCCGGCTGGCTTCAGAATTCGGGTCCAGGCGAGACGTCAACGGCTCCATCGGTCGCCAGATGTTACCGGCTAGGCCGGGTCGGGCACAAACTTCAGGCAGACGCCGTTGATGCAGTAGCGAAATCCGGTCGGCGTGTGCGGAGCATCCTCAAACACGTGGCCCAGGTGGCTGCCGCAGGTTTTGCAAACAACTTCCACCCGGCGCATTCCGTGGCTCATGTCGACCTTCTCTTCGACGCGGTCGCCCTCGACGGCCTGGTAGAACGCCGGCCAGCCGCACGCGCTGAAGAACTTGGCGGTGTCGCGAAACAACCCGGTGCCGCACGCCGCACACTCGTAGGTGCCCTGCGCCGGCGACTCTTTCCAGAACTCGTGGGTGAACGGCCGCTCGGTGCCAGCTTGCCGCAGCACGCGGTACTCCTCAGGGGTCAGCTGGGCTCTCCACTCGGCGTCGGTCTTTTCAATTTCTCGGTTTGGCATGCTCTTTAGAATACGTCAGCCACCGGCGGAGTTCCGCCGGTGTGTGGCAATCCGCTACTTCAGTAGCTTCACCGCCACCGAGGTCTGAATCCGTCGAAGGGTAAGCGTAACCCGGGAATTCTTCGTTTCGCTGACTTTGAAATGGCGAACCGGGAACACCGCACGGCGCCCGCCAGGCTTGATGAAGACGCATTTTTTGCCGCGAAGGTGTCCGTCCGGATATTGAACAGAGATAGTAAGGCCGCCCTCTGGCGCGTAGCCACTCAGCTCGACCGCGACCTGAATCGGACCGCCGGTGCCTCCGACCAGTTCGGACGGCGTCGCCCTAGCCGACTTGATGCTTGGCGGCGACAGATAAACGTAGCCGGTCGTACTGGTCTCTGCGGTCGATGCGACAACGGAAACGCGTTCGGGACGGATGACGCTGTCCGCCCGGGCACTAAAGCTCACCGAATACTGACCTTTCCGAAGGACCACATACTCCGGCACCGTTACCGACGGCGAGGCCGAAGCAAGGTCGATGCGAATATTCTCGACCGCGGCGGCCGACATCGAAACCGTGCCGCGCAGTTGCTCGGGGCTGCCGTTTTCCTTCGGTAGGGGTGTGAAGCCCAGCGTCGTCAAACGCGGCATGGTCACCGTCAGTGGTGCGCCGACGGCTTCAAACCCTTCGAAGAAGTCCGGGTTCTTCGGGCGGACGTAGTCAGTCGTCAATATGCGTACGGTTCTGGTTTCGCGCGTACCTAGAGTCCGAACGTCGACGGGAACCGATTGCGACCCCGCTGGTACCGTGACGGTTTTTGGAAAGGTTACGGTTTGCGGCCCCGTGCCTTCGACGCCGAGCCCGATGGTCACGTCAACCGGGTAGACGTTGTTCAGAGTGATCGTGCCGACCGCCCGGCGCCCGGCAACCACGGTTTCTGGCGCAATGACAAACGACGCGACATCGGCAATGCGGAAACTTTGGGGTGTCGAGGACGCGAATCCATTGTTGTGAATTGCCCGGAATGCAAGCTCACGCCGCTGAATCGTCCAGTTCTGACCGTTGTAGGCACCTTCCAGGAGCCGCCATATCCGCAGCGGCACGGGCACGACGAATGATTTCGAGACCCCATCCATCACGATTCTCGCGGGCGGCCCTTCGCGATCAATAAACCCACGGCCAGTGCCCGTGAACTTCGCAATTGGCGTCAGCTCCAACGGGCTCGCGTCCGGGGGAACATCAAACGAAACCGTTACCGGAACGGTCGAACCGATGATCAGATCGCCGGCAGGTGGCGTCACGGTCATCCGGTTCGGGATGAAGATGTCGTTCCGAGAATCCACCCACGTTCGATTGTAAGATTTAAGTTCGGTGTCTTGATATCCGTCGAGATCCCGGTCCCCTTCTGACGCGAGGTTCTCGCTGTAAACCGTTAACCTGTCGACATCACCCCACTTACCGTCGGCAGACCGTACGTACAGCTTGGTGCCGCCAACAATCTCTTTTCGGCCGTCTCCCGGAGAGATTTTGGATACGCTCCCGCGCGACTCGTAAATTCTTCCATCTTTAAGAATCGCATGGTACGAGATCGGGGCACCGGCCCCGTAAAGATCGTGCAGCACAACCGCAAAATCAGACGCCGGTGGCAGGTCAGTCGGGACGCCCGTGATGAGCTCTTTGTAGCCTGGCCCGCGACCATAGGTACCGTACGCGTTTGTGTTGGCAAGGCGCCAGAGGTAGACTTTTCCTTGGGTATCGATGACGATGGCGTGACCCCGAAACGCCCGAATCTTGTCAATCGGCGCGGTGAAGGTCGGCATCGGGCGGGCAGCCTCGGCAACTTCGCCCCACATTCGGAGCTTCCCGCTTGCGTCCACCGCCATGCTGTAGCCGTCGCCGGCGGCGAACTTCTCGACCGGGCCGAGGTCATCGGGCACGGGATACTCGTTACCACCGGATAAGTCAAACTGCATCAGTCGGTTGTCCTGGCCTTGTGCCAGCGCGTGAGAGTGACCTCCTTCGAGCCGCTTCCAGTTCTTTAGTGGCGGGATATCCCCGCCGAAGCCTTCGGATTGATGCCATTTCAACAGCCCGTCGGCATCCTCATAGATGTAATTCCGGTACATCGCGGCGAGCTTCGTTGGGCCAAACGTGGTGAATCGTTCTCCGGACCAGGGGTAGTAAATGTCCGGGTCCAGGCCCCAGGAGAAATTGGTGAAGTTTCGAACCAGGGTTGAAGCGTTGACCACGAAGTCGCCCGTGCGCCAGCGGCCGTCGAGCGGAGTGGCAACGACTTCAAAGGAAGAGTTGGCGGGAAGGGCCTTGGTGATGCCATTCCGGCCGTCGAAACGCGTGTTCTCCGCGTGCAGCTTCACCCAAACGTCCTGGGGCAAAAGGTTCTGGATCTGGATAGATACTGGCTCCGCGCTACCAGCCTTTGGAATTCTATCGAATCCAATCAGAATCGGATCATCCGCGAATGCGCACACCGCGAGCAGCATGGCTAGCAGCAAGGTCAGGCAACCACGAAAAAATATCACATACCGAGCATAAACCAAAAAAGAGTTCGCCGGTGAGTTTAGGGCTGATACATTTACCGGCTTAATGCCAGCGCAGCGCAGATGAACGTCGCCTAGTCGATTAGTTGGCGATTGATCCCGGCCGGGGCGGAACCCCAGGTGAAGCCAAGCCGCACTCGGCGGAGTTCCACCGCGTGATGTTTTGTATGCAGCCTTCGTGTAAACCAAACCCAAAATGCGTGGTTGACATATGTAGAATAACGTCTACTATAATTCGACCATGCGGCCACAACTTCAACTCCGGCCTGCCCCTAGCCCGTCGCCCATCTCGGAGGACTGGATCGAGCGGCGGGCAAAACTCTTCGAGTGCGGTGCCTACCCCGACAAGGGCGTCACCATCGCTCCCGGCGACCTGCAACGGCTCGCCGCCGGCTTCTCTGCCCCCGTTCCGGTGCTCATCGAACACGCCGATTCGCCCCTCGAAATGGGCATGCTCATCTCCGTCGAGCCGGTCGGCGAGGAGCTCTTTGGCAACCTGCGATTCTCGCCCGAGGCCAACGCGCTGATCGAGCGATCCGGCGCGAAGTCACTCTCCGTCGGAATCTCGGCCGACCTATCCACGATTCGCGAGGTCTCGTTGGTGCGGAATCCCCGGGTTCCCAGTGCCCAGATCTTCCACAACGGCGACAGCCTGGCATTTTTTGCCGAGGTCAGCGCGGTTGACTACCGTCGCGAATACGAGCGCTTGCGGCGCGAGACTCTGGCCAGCGAAAACGAGAAAGCCCTCCAGGCTTTGCTCCGCGAGGCAAAGATTCTCCCCGCCGAGGTTCCGTTTGCCCGAGCTCTGCTGGAGGCCGAAGCGTCGGTGACCTTCAGCGGAAGCCGAACGACCACGCGAGAACTGACGCTGCGGATGTTCCAATCGCGAACCCCGCACGCTTGGTTCACCGAGACCGCGACCGCCGCGATGAGCAGCGAAGCCAACCCGTTGCTCCTGCCCGAGGAGACGGCGTTCTACCGCCAGTACTTCCCCGAAATCCCCATCGGCGAGATCGCCAAGAACCGATAACCAAGATGCCTGCCCTACAAAAACCCTACGAAAACTTCGAGAAACCCGGCCTGGTGGTGAGCTACCAGATGGCCGCCGTCAAGATCTACAAAGGATCGCTGGTGGGCGTGAACGCCGCCGGATTCCTGGTGCAGATGGCCCACGGAACCGCCGGATTGCGCTTTGTTGGCGTGGCCAACGAGACCGCCGACAACTCGGCCGGTGCCGCCGGTGACCTCAGCCTGAACGTGAACAAAACCGGGACCTTCGTGTTCAAACCCGTCGCGGGCTACACCCCGGCCCAGGGCGACCTCGGCAAAGACATCTACGCCAACACCGATTGGGAGGTGCAAGTGAGCGCAACGGGACTCACCAACGCCTATAAAGTCGGCTCCGTGACTCGCCTCGAGACGACGAGTACCGGCTCGGCCGGTGTTCGCATCCGAATCGGCAACTACACGCTTTGATCTTACGAAACCATGCCAATTACCACCTCTGACATGCGCGAGCTGATGCTGCCCGGGCTCCGGGCCGAGTTCGCCCTCGCCTATCGCAACGAAATCGACAACTCGACGTTCGAGTCGCTGGCCACGGTCATCCAAACCACGCAGCCATCGCAACGCTACGGCTGGCTGGGTGCCGCCCCGGCGATGCGCGAATTCACCGACGAACGGCGTCCGACGGGCCTCGCCGCCTACTCGACTACGATCGAGGACAAGACATTCGAAGCCACGATCGCCGTCGAGCGGAAGGCGTTGGAAGACGACCAGCTCGACGTGATCCGCTTGCGAATCCGCGACCTTGCATCCCGCGTGGCCGCCCACCGGCACCAGCTTCTGGCCGAGGCCCTTGGCCAAGGATTCTCGGCGACCGGGTACGACGGCGTCCCGTTCTTCTCGAATAGCCACCCCACCGGACCGGCAACGGCCTCGAACGTAACGAGCGATGCGCTTGCGGAAGCCTCGCTGGCCGCCGGAATCACGACGATGATGAGCCTGGAGGACGACCAGGCAGTTCCGCTTGGCATTGTGCCGGACACCCTGGTCGTCGGGCCCAAGCTACAATGGCTGGCGCGCGAACTTGTCGAAAGTCCGGTCGTGGTCTACCGAGGAAACGACGTCGATACCGCACCGTCGACGCCGTACAAGAACGTCATCCAAGGTCGGCTGCGGCTGATCGTGTCGCCGTACCTGCGGGGCACGAACGACGACCGTTGGTTCCTGCTCGACACCACCCGCGCGGTTCGCGGCCTCATCTTGCAGCAACGCAGCGACGTTCCGGTTGAGTTCAGCGCCCTTGATTCGCGTAGCGGCAGCGAAAGCGCGTTCATGCGGGACCTCTTCTACTACGGCGTCCGCGCCCGCTACAACGTGGGCTACGGCATGTGGCAGGCAGCGTTCGGCGGGGACGTGCTTTGATTCTGGCCCTCGGATTCATCTGGGATTGGCTGGAATCTCGTCTTCGAAGGCTGCCGCGATGGTTGGTACGCCGGTGATCGTATCCGTGAGCGGCGCACGGGTCAAGGAAAAGTGCGGCGTTTCCGGAACGACCTACGACACCGTGATCAACAACCTGATCGGCGAGACCGTCCCGGCGGTCCGGTTGCTGGTTTCCGAAGAGACCCTAGCCTCGGAGGACGCCGATCTTGCCGCCCTGGTGAACCTGGCCGCTACCGAGTGGGTGGCAGGTGAATTCATTGCGCAACGCCTTCGCGAGCCAGGCGTCGCCGACGGGATCACGGTCGGAGAGCTCACGCTTCGGCCACCGGCGCGGAACCTTGTCGATCCGTCTGGGCTCAAAGCCCAGGCGATGGCTCGGCTCCTTCCGTACCTTCGCTTTCCGGCGGTCGCCGGAGCGGCGTTTGGCGTCTTGGCGGGAGGCGAGGACCGGTGAGCGTGCTTTCCGACCGCGCAACGACGGCCATTCTCGCGCACGCGGACGACTTAACTCTCGCCGGCGTAGGTCGAAAAGCGTTGGTTACGATGCTCGGCGGGGCCCGCGCCTACCTGTCGGATGCTGAGTACGAAGCCGCCGGCCGCCCCATTCTTGGCGCGGTCGTCCCCGCGAGCGACACCACGACCGCCGGCTCGTCCGCGAACTATCTCGGACGGGCGCTCACGGTGAAACGGGCCATCGACCTTCGATGGGACGGCGCGACGGTCGCGCGCCTACTTGTTCTGGTCGGCTGATCCGGCCTTCGGCTCCACTGTTCGAATCTTCGCCGGAGGTTCGGACGGCTTCCCAAAGAACCGGTTGAAGTCGACGAACAGCACGCCAAAGAACATCGTGGCCACCAAGATGAGGCCGATGGTGCCCACGAAATTCTGGGTACGCATGCTCACCCGTCGCCCCCGGCGCAACATCTCCACGACCGCCACCATCATCTGGCCGCCATCCAGCGGGAAGATGGGCAGCAGGTTAAAGATGCCAACCGAGATGCTGAGCAACGCCGCGACCCGAATGACCGCCGCAATGCCGTCCTGGGCCGCCATCGAGGTGAACGAGAACATCGTCATCGGTCCGCCCACGTTGTCCTTCACCGTCTCGGGCTTCTTCACCATGCTGCCGAGGTTGGCGATTGCCATCCCAGGAAGCGCCGACGCACGGGCCACCGCGGCCGGAAATGCCAACGGCACCTTGCGATAGCCCCAACTCACGCCAATTTTCGCTTGTTTTGCGGTCTCTCCGGTCGGCATCAAGTCTCGGTCCAGCACCGGCGTCTCGGAAGTCGGGGCCAACGGCGTGAGCTGCGTGCTTGCTTGCTTGCCTTCGCGCAGGTAGGCCACGGAAATCGTCTTTCCGCCCTGATCCTTCACCTGCTGGATCATTTCGTAGACGTTCGCGACCTTGGTGCCGTTGATCTCCAGGATCTGGTCGGCGGGCTTTAGGCCGGCTTTGTCGGCCGGGCTACCGACAACGATTCCGGCAATCTTCGCCGTTTTCTCCGGCACGGCGTCGCCATCCCACATCAACACGGGAATAAAGAGCAAAATACCCGCCAAAATGCTGAACGCCGGTCCGGCGAACAGAACGATAAATCGTTGCCAAGGCGGCTTGCTGTAGAAGCCACCGGGAATGTGAACTTCGCTTCCATCATCCGCCGGCATCATTCCCTTGATGCGGACAAATCCGCCCAGCGGAAACGGTCGCAGTGTGAAGTGCGTCGTCTCGCGGAGCGCCTTGCCCGTCGGCGTGTCTACGACCTCGATCGTATGCGACTGGTCGCCGCCTTCTAATGCCGATCCCTCGGATCGCCGGGTGCCGCTCTCCGGCACCGGATCGTTCGGCCCAAGCGGAATCAAGTAAGTCTTCTTTGCGTACACCCAGCGCTTCGGGCCGAATCCGATGGCGAACTCCTCCGCACCCATGTTGAAAATCCGCGCGAAGAGGTAATGCCCGTACTCATGGGCCGCTACCAGAACGGAGATCACGACAACGAACGTGAGGATGTAAAGCGGAATCTGCAGAAATGGGGGCATTTAGGCCACGCCTCCGGCGGATTGCATGTGCGTGCGGGCTTCTTCCCGCGCGGTCACGTCGGCCTGAACCACGTTCTCCAAAGTCGCTTCCTGTGCCGCGTGATTCTCCATCGTCTTTTCTACGACGTCTGTAATCTCCAAAAATCCAATTTCCCCACGCAAAAATGCATTTGCGGCTTCTTCGTTCGCCGCGTTCATCACGCAGGGCAGGGTTCCGCCGGTTTCGCACGCCTCTTGGGCCAGCCGAATCGAGCGGAAAGTCTCGTGATCCACTTCCTCAAAAGTCAAGTTCGGCGTATCGATCGGGTTCCACGGGCGCATCGTGTTCGCCATCCGTTGCGGATAGAGCAGGCTGTATTGGATCGGCAGCCGCATATCGGGCCAACCCATTTGTCCAAGCACGCTGCCGTCGTTGAACTTCACCATGCTGTGAACGATGCTTTGCGGATGGATGACCGTTTGCACCTGCCGGATTCCGACCCCGAACAACCACTTCGCCTCGATGGTTTCGAGCCCTTTGTTCATGAGCGTCGCGGAGTCGATCGTGATCTTTCCGCCCATGCGCCAGGTCGGGTGATTGAGCGCTTGCTCGACCGTGATGTTTCGCAGGTCGGCCCGCTTCTTGCCGCGGAACGGTCCGCCGCTCGCGGTGAGAATCAGCGAATCCACCTGGTCGCTGGTATAGCCCTGAAGGCATTGGAAGAGCGCGCTGTGCTCGCTATCGATCGGCGTCAGCTGGATCTTCGCCTTTTGCACGCGCGGCATCACGACTTCGCCGGCGGCAACCAGAACCTCTTTGCTGGCTAGCGCAATGTCTTTTCCTTCGTCGATGGCGGTGAGGGTCGGCAACAGGCCGATCACGCCGGCCACGGAGATGACTACCAGGTCGGCTTCGGTGCTTCGAACAAGGTCGAGAATCGCATCCATCCCGGACGGAATGCCTTGCGTATTTTCTTCGAACAGCGCGAGGCGGCTCACGCCGAACTCGGTCGCCTGGCGGCAAAGCTTCTCGGCGTTGCGCCCGGCTGCGATTCCGACGAGGCGCAACGAATCGGGCAGTTGCGAGATCACGTCGAGGGTCTGGGTGCCAATGCTGCCGGTTGACCCGAGAACGACGACGCGCTTCATGTGGGCGTCAGGATACTAGAACCGGCGGTTTCCCGGTAGTCCTGGTGCCCAAAACTCGTCACAACTCGACGGTTTGGGTTCCGTCGGTGACGGTGATGCGCGGGCATTCGTCAAGGCCCAGCCGAATACTGAACTTCGGGCGGCTGGAAGGACCACTCATTCTTGACAGCGCGGTCCGCGCCTTTTCGGGCAGAGTCTGGAAGTTCTTGCGAATCCAAGCGGTCGCGATAGCGGCGACTCTCGGCATCCTGTTCCCTTCTGGTTGCACGGAAATTCGCGCGGTTTCCGCGAAATCTGCAATTGCAGTGTCATCAAGGGCCATCGTGAGGTCCGCCGCAAGTTGATAGCGGGCGCGTAACGTCGCCGAATCGACCTGCGGAATGCACGCCCGAAATGCTCCGGCGATTCTGGCTTGGAATCGGCTCGGCTCGGGGATAAGCTTCGCAACCGATGCGCTCTGCTCGATCCTCGCACCAATTGCCGAGGCCACGCAGTTGAGAAACTCAGCGCGGGATACGTCTTTCCCAAATCCTGCAAGTCGAAGTTTTCCAATTACGGTGCCGTGAGTGGCAAGCGCTTTCCCGCCAGATGCGCTGTAAATTGTGGCGAAGATTCCTGCCAAAGTCGGGCCGTTTACTGCCGGAAAACTCAGCGTCATGCGCCCATCTGCTTGGAATTCATGGACGTAGACTCGGGCCGCCGTAGGCGCCGAAGGGTCTTGCCGTTTCGTTGGCTTTTTCGTTACGGGATCAGGCCAGTTCGCAATAATGCTCGGAGGGTAGCTGGTCTCGCAGAAACCCAAGTCATCCATCCCACCGTTCTGAAAATCATAGGCGTCCGCCACCGCGTTCGAAAGCGAGCGAATCGTCTCCGTCGTCTTCTCAAACGCCGGAAACTTCTGCCGCGTCGGGCTCACCATCAGCACCGGCTTGCCGGTTGCCTCAGACAGCGACTTCGCAAAAGCATCGGCATCTCCGCCGGCGAAAGAAAACGAAACGGCAAGTGCCGATAATGCCAGGACCATATTCATAGGACGCCCCTTGGGTAGGCCCGTTACGGGTCTGCCATACTTGTGCGAATGGCCTCCGCCGACTCGCCGACCCCCGTTTCCGACCCCCGATTTCGACTCTCGCCGACCGTGGCGCGGGAGCTTTCCGCCGAATATGGCACCCCGCTGTACGTCGTCGACGAAGCCCACTTTCGGGCGCGAATTCAGCGATATCGGGCCGCATTTCTGGCCGCCTACCCCCAGGCGGAGATCACCTTTGCCTCGAAAGCGAACTCAACCCTCGCCGTTATTGCCCTCGCTCACGCCGAAGGATGCGAGATTGACGTCGCCAGCGAAGGCGAACTGCGCGCCGCCATCGCGGCCGGCGTACCGGCCTCGAAGTGCCACCTCCACGGAAACAACAAGCAGCTCGGCGAGCTCGAGTTTGCCCTCTCGGTCGGTGTCGGAAAGATCATTCTCGACCACTTTGGCGAGATCGAGACCGTCGCGAAACTAGATCGACCGGCCGAGACCCGGTTTGTTATTCGGCTTGCGCCCGGCGTCGATCCGGTTACCCACGCAAAGATCTCGACCGGCCAGGCCGATACGAAGTTTGGATTCAACATTACGGATGGAAGCGCAGAAAAGGCGACCCAGCGTGCTCTTGAACTCGGCCTGAACCTCCTTGGCTTCCACTGCCACGTCGGCTCGCAGTTGCTGGACCCCGAGGCGCAACGCTCGGGCGGATTCCTCATCGCCGAGTTCGCCGCCAAGATCGCCCGCGACCACGGCTTCATCGCCAGCTACCTGAACGTCGGCGGTGGCCTCGGCGTGAAATACACCGACAAAGATGAGCCGATGCCTGTCGAGGATTACTGCCGCCTCGTAGCCGAGTCCGTCAGCGAAGCCGTCAAAGGCTCCCCACTCGAAAACGTTCCTTTCAGCCTCGGGCAAGAACCAGGACGATCGCTCATCGCGGAAAGCGGGGTGACGCTCTACTCCGTCGGCGTCATCAAAACCGTTCCCGCAAAGGACCGCGGAACTCGCACCTACGTCTGCGTGGATGGCGGCCTCAGCGACAACCCGCGCCCCGTCATGTACGGCAGCAAATACACCGTCGAAGCCATCCGCGCCAACGATTGGACCTACACTACCGACGGCCCGGGGGCCGTGATGGTAGATCCTTCGGAGTCCACCGTGACCGTCAGCGGCAAGCACTGCGAAACCGACAAGCTGTTCGAAGATATTTCCCTGCCATCCGACCTAGCCATCGGCGACTTGGTTCAAGTGCTTTGTACCGGAGCGTATAACAGTGCGATGGCGAGCAATTACAACCGGTACCCACGCCCCGCCACCGCCCTCCTTCGCACGGACGGCACGCACATTTTGGTTCAGCGGCGAGACACGTGGGACGAAATGTTTGCCCGGGAATCGGTTCCGAGCGGGCTGGTGAGCTAATGTCGTTCCCGCCGGAAGAAATTGCGCGCATCGCCGCCCAGATCCTGGTGCTCTTTTTAGGGATTGGCCTCCACGAATATGCCCACTGCAAGTTCGCCGATATGGCGGGCGACCCGACGCCGCGGTTCTACGGCCGCGTCACGCTGAACCTCTTCAAGCATTTTGAACCTGTGGGCACGGCAATGATGGTTCTCTCCTCCCTTGCCGGGTTCGGGCTCGGATGGGGCCGGCCGGCACCCGCGGACCCCCGCAAGATGAACAACCCACGCTGGGACTTCTTTGCCAGCGTCGCCGCCGGTCCGCTCTCGAACCTAGTGCAGGCCACCATCTACGCGTTATTCCTTCGGATCTACCTGCGAACGGCCGAGCTGGCGCTCAGCGGCAACATCGTCCAAGAGTTCCTTCTCTACTTCCTCATTTTCGGGGTCGCCATCAACATCGGTCTCTTCTTCTTCAACCTCATCCCGTTTGGTCCGCTTGATGGTCACTGGCTGGTTGGCCTGCTACTGCCGGAGCGGCAACGGTGGCAGTGGTTCAAGCTGAACCAGCAGATCGGTATGCCCGGGCTGTTCATCGCGATCCTCTTTCTGCAATTTAGCAATATCTCCATCACACGCGGACCGGTGAGCTGGTTGTTCCCAATTCTCACCGGCATACCGTTCCCCGGCTAGGCCGGTCCCTTCGGAAAAATGCCGGTTCTCGGGTACCCTTATCGGTATCGCCCGGTCCCTTCATCTTCCCATCCGAACTTGTGTGGGCTGCCGAGAACGGCAACCCCAAAGCAAACTCGTTCGGTTATCGAAAGATGAGGGGGACAGGCTTGTGCCCTGGAACGGAGCCGGACGGAGTGTTTACATCTGTCCGACGCCGGACTGTATCGAATCTGCCTTCCGCCGTGGCCAAATTGAACGAGGCCTGCGCGGTAGTGTTGAGCCGCAGAGCAGGGCCCGGGTGAAAATCGACCTTTTATGCAAACCCAGTTGAAGAACCCCACCGGAATGACCGTCAAGATCGCCGACATCGCCAAGAAATATGACCTGCGCCCGGGAGCCGCCTTCGGCGTTCTTGCCGAGCTCGGGATCGAGCATGACGGGGTGGGCTTTGACGCCGATGAGGACACCCTTGAACTCATTCGGGAGTCTCTTAACGAAGCCCGTGGTAGCAAAGAGCTTGTCCTAAAGCCGAATCCGACCATTCGAGATCTTGCCCAAGCACTCGGAATTCCGCAGCCAGAAGTCCAAAAGCAACTCAACCAGAAGTTGCGCGTTATGGCAACCGTAACGACTACCTTAAAGGACGAGGTTGTTGAAAAGTTTCTTGCCCTCTACGACGCCACGTTTAAGTACGCCGACGCGCCGAAGCCGAAAGTAGCCGTAGCCCCCAAGAAAGGGAACGGCGGTGCGCAGCCCCGCCCGCCCGTGGTCACCATCATGGGTCACGTTGACCACGGCAAGACCTCGCTGCTGGACTACATTCGGAAGGCGAACGTCGCGGCCAAGGAGCACGGCGGAATCACCCAGCACATCGGTGCCTACCAAGTTGAGGTTCCCGAAGGGCGAATCACGTTCTTGGACACGCCGGGCCACGCCGCCTTCACGAACATGCGCGCTCGTGGTGCCCAGGTAACCGACATCGCAATCTTGGTGGTTGCCGCGGACGACGGCATCATGCCGCAAACCCGCGAGGCGATCCAACACATTCTTAACGCGAAGGTCCCGATGATCGTCGCGGTCAACAAGATCGATAAGCCGGACGCAAACCCGGACAAGGTCCTTCAGCAGCTTCCGGAGTACAACGTCATTCCCGAAGCCTACGGTGGCCAGGTCATCACCGCGCCGGTTTCTGCCCTCACCGGGCAGGGCGTTCCCGAGCTGCTCGAGCTGATCCTTCTCCAGGCGGAAGTCATGGAGCTCAAGGCCGACCCGAAAGCCGAAATGCGCGGAGTTGTCGTCGAGGCCAAGCTCGAAAAGGGTCGCGGCCCCGTCGCCACCATTTTGGTTCAGCAAGGCACCCTCAAGGTCGGCGATGCCGTAGTCGTTGGCCAGGCCTTCGGCCGATTGAAGGCGATGACCGACTACAAGGGCACCAAGATTACCGAGGCCGGACCGAGCACACCCGTCGAGATTTTGGGGCTTTCCGAAGTTCCGCTCGCCGGTGACAAGGTCGAATTTTCAGTTGACGAGCGCTCCGCACGCGAAGTTGCCGAAGCTCGTGCCACCCTCGACCGCGCCAAGACGTTTGTCGTCAAGAATCGCGGCATCACCCTCTCCGACTTCCGCCGACTTCAGCAAGAAGAAGGCATGAAGGAGCTGAACCTGATCATCAAGGCCGACGTTCAGGGCTCCGTGGAAGCCGTCAAGGGCATGCTGGAGAAGGTTCGCAATGAGGAAGTCGAAGCCAAGGTCATCCTCTCCGGCGTCGGTGGCGTCACCAAGGCCGATATCGACCTAGCCGCCGCTTCGAACTCCATCGTGGTCGGCTTTAACGTCAAACCCGACGGCGAAGCGAAGAAGGAAGCCGAAAAGCGCAAGGTCGAAATTCGAACCTACACGATAATCTATGAGCTGATCGAGGACATCGAAGCCGCCGTCAAAGGCATGCTTGCGCCGAAGTTCGAGGAGCAGTATCTCGGCTCGGTCGAAATCCGGGTTCGCTTCCAGTTCTCGAAGAAGGGCATCATCGCTGGCTCCTACGTCACCGACGGCAAGGTCACGCGAAACGCACAGTGCCGCGTCCGCCGCGCCAAGCAGCTGGTCTACGAAGGCAAAGTCGGCACGCTGAAGCACCTTAAGGACGACGTCCGCGAAGTCACCCTCGGAATGGAATGCGGACTCACGTTCGACGACTGGACTGACTTCAAGGAAGGCGACATCGTGGAAGCCTTCGAAATGGTCCAGATCAACGCTTAGTCACGGCCAAGCCGTCTAAAATAGCGTTATGGCACTCCGGATGAACCCCGAAGAGGTAGATCGGCTCGCACGAGAAATTGCGAGTCGACTTCCCTCGTCGTCCCCGGCTGACGTGCGCCGAGCGGTGGCTCAATCCCTTTCGGTTTTGGAGACAACCGTGCTCGACGAAGCTACCCTGGAGAGGGTCCGGCTGCTGAACGAGCGAATGGAAGAGTTGGTGTGGTCGAAGCTTCCACCGGATATTCGCGGTAACGGAATTTCTCAAGCGGAGCAAGATGAAATTCTAGGCTACGGACCGGCGGGTCACTGCGTTTGAGGCTGACGCTAGACACGTCCTGCATCGTGGCGTACTTGACGAAGGAGTTGAACTGGCACGAACTCTCGGTATATCTAGGTTCCGCCGAACAGCTGATCGTTGGGGAAGCAACTCTGCTCGAGGCAAATCTTGTTTTGTATGGTCGATCACTTCCGGGTGAGGAAATGCTGGGGATCCTCTTGAGGGAAGCACCGATCCGACGAGAAGCATTTCATCAGATTCACTTTGAAATTGCAACTACTGCTCTCATAACGTACGGCAAGGGCCGACATACGGCGCGTCTCAACTTTGGGGACTGCATGTCCTACGCTACCGCGAAAGTTGCCGACGCGCCGTTACTCTATTGCGGTGACGACTTCGGAAAGACCGATCTCAACTGCATCCGAGTTTAGCGGTCGATCTCGCCCAACACGATATCAATCGAACCGATGATCAATGACGTCCAAGATGGTGCCCATGCGAAGCGGGGGAACCGTGGGGGAGGGGGCTTTTCAACTCTAACGAAGCCCTAGTTAAAAAGCTTACCGGTCGATCTCGCCCAACACGATATCGATCGAACCGATAATCGCGATGAGGTCGGAGAGCAAGCGCCCCTTGGCCAACACTTCCAGCGACTTCAGATTCATGAACGAAGACGGTCGCTCATGCCAGCGGTAAGGTCGGTTCGAGCCGTCGCTGACGACGTAGAACCCAAGCTCGCCCTTCGACCCTTCAATGGCCGCATAGGCTTCTCCAACCGGCGGGCGATATCCCTCCGTCCAGAGCTTGAAGTGGTGGATGAGCGACTCCATCGAGCTATCCAGCTCGGCGCGCGGCGGAGGGGTGATCTTGCGATCGGCCGTGCTCCACGCGCCACCCGGCAGCCCGTCAATCGCCTGCTGAAGGATCTTGACCGACTCCTTCATCTCGGCAATCCGAACCAAGAATCGGTCGTAGACATCTCCCCTTGAGCCAACCGGAATCTGGAAGTCGAAGTCCTCGTAGCTGGAGTACGGATTCGACTTGCGCAAGTCAAAGGCAACGCCGCTGGCGCGGGCGATCGGGCCCGAACAGCCCAGTTCCAAACACTCCTTGCCGGTGAGGATGCCGACGTCAAACGTTCGCTCCTTCCAAATTGGATTCTCAACGAGAAGGTCCTCAACCTGCTTCAACTCGGCCGGAAAGTTCTTCAGGAACTCGCGCAGCTTCGGCTCAAAGCCATCCGGCATGTCGCCGCGCAGACCGCCCGGAACGATCCAGGAGGGCATCATGCGCACGCCGCTGAACATCTCGAACATGTCGAGGATGTATTCGCGCTGCTGCCAAACGTAAAAGAACGGCGTCATCGCGCCCAGGTCCAACGCATGGGTTCCAAGCCACACCAAATGGGAGGCAACCCGGCTGAGCTCGGCAAGGATAACCCGCAGGTATTGACCACGCTTTGGGATCTCGCAGCCCAGCAACTTCTCCACCGCCAGCGCGTGGGCGAGGTTGTTGCCGTTCGCATTCAAATAGTCCATGCGGTCCGTCATCACGGTGCACTTCTGATATTGCTGGAACTCGGCCTCTTTCTCCATGCCGGTGTGGAGGTAGCCGATCACACACTTGGCTTGGATGATCGTCTCGCCTTCCAGTTCCGCGATGATGCGAAGCACGCCGTGGGTCGATGGGTGCTGCGGCCCCATATTAACGACCATCGTGTTTTCGCCGATGCGCTCGAACACGGTTTCGGTGGAGGGCATGAAGGTGGCGTTGCTCATGTCTAGGTTCTAGGGTACCTAGCCAGAAACGTTATCGTCTGGCGGCTCAGACACAAAAAATCCCCCTGCCATGCGGCAGGAGGATTTCATTCGTTAGGCTTACTTAGCGTCTTTGGTCATGGAACCAATTCGACTTTCAACCGTCGCGTTACCAGGGCCAGGCTGCAACTCAGCAGACTGGGCCTGTTCGCTTCGACCCGTCGGAACAGCGGCTTCCGGCGTCGTGGCGGTTTCCGTCTTGGGAGCCTCGCCGGAACATCCGGCGAGTGCAACCATGAGGATTCCGACGGCAAGCAGTAACAGCCGTCGCAACATTCTTACTCAGCGTCCCAAACGTACTTGGTCTTGTCGTTCTGAACCAACGAACCGACCGGAAGGGTCTTGGTCCAGTTGGTACCAGCAGCAAGTGCACTTGCCTTCTTAGCCGTAACGTGGCCGTCTGCCCAAGCAACAACCGTGAGCTCAGCACCGCGAACGGAGTTACCGCCCGTGTAGGCACCAGCAGCGTAGTTGCCGCGGAGGTAGGTCACGTCGTAGAAGCCGCCCGTGCCCCAGTTGTCAAAGCACCACTGCGGGATGCTGTAGCAGTCCGGGGACTCGACACCAATCGTCGTGGTGATCGATCGTGCGCCGTACCAGTAAACGCCGGTTGCACCAAGGCTGTCCTCTGCGGTCGAGAACTTCGATGCAAGCATCACCGTCTCGGCGACGTTGCCAAGCGAAGTCTGGCTGATCGGGGTGAACGTTCCACCGCTCGGAGCAGGACCGGTGAGCGGGCTGAGGTAGGTGTAGTTGTATCCGTACTGCGTAGCGAGAGCGTCCGTGGTGAGCGGGTTCCAAGTGGTCGGCCATGCTTCCTTAGGAGGAGCGGTCGGATCCTGGAAGATGCCGCCGGTCTTGATGTAAGGCATCACGAGCCAGGACCACGGCTGGTAGCCGTTTCCGCCAAGGAATGCTGGTGCACCGCTGTCCGACCATGCGATTGCGACCGGGAAAAGGTCGTCGGCATCGCCGGAGTACATGAGAACGCCGAGCGACAACTGCTTAGCGTTGCTGATGCTCTGGGTCTTCTTTGCAGCCTGCTTTGCCTGAGCAAAAACAGGGAACAGGATGGCGGCTAGGATCGCGATGATCGCGATAACGACGAGTAGTTCGATGAGGGTAAATGCTTTTCGCATTGCTGTATTTGGACTGCTCCTTTGATAAGTGCACCGATGAGCCTTTCGGCCCTCCGCGTGAGAAATATGATAAGCCACGTTTTCCGGAAAGTGAAGCCTGGTCAAGAAAAGCAAGTATAAATACTAGTCCCAGCGGGTGAACTTTTCGGAACTTTCCACGAACAGCGAACAGTAGGGGCGGCCACTTAAGTTGAATCACATTACTCGTACAAAAAGACGCAAAAAAGCCTCCTGCACAATGTGCAGGAGGCTTTCGAAGCCGGAAGTTCTACTTTCCGCCGGCGTTTGTACCAAGCCGGGTATCAGCTGATGCATTGCCGGGTCCCGGTTGCATCTCTGCCGTACCGGCTTCTTGTCCGCGTCCGGTCTTAGCGGCTTCGGCCGCACCGGTCGCTTCAGTCTTCGTTTCGGCCGGCGGGTTACACCCGGCAGCCACGAGGACGAGGAGGCCAACGACGAGAAGGGGAATTATTCGAATAGTTTTCACTCGTTATCCCAGACGTACTTGGACTTGTCATTGGTGACAAGTGCGCTGGAAGCGAGTTCCTTCGTCCAGTTCGTTCCGGCGGCCAAAGCTCCCGGCTTCTTAGCAGCAACGTGACCGTCGGCCCATGCAACCACCGTCAGATCGGCTCCTCGAACGGAGTTACCGCCGGTGAGTGCGCCCGCGGCGTAGTTGCCCTTCAGGTACGTCGTGTCGTAGAAACCGCCCGTGCCCCAGTTGTCGAAGCACCACTGTGCGATCGACAAGCAGTCCGGCACTTCGACGGTCGTCGTCGTCGTGATGGAACGAGCTCCGTACCAGTAGGTTCCGTTGTACGGCTGGTTGTCCTCGCTGCTCGAGAACTTGGACGAGAGCATGACCGTCTCGGATGGGCTACCGAGAGCCGTCTGGCTGATCGGGCCGAACGTGCCGGTGGTCGGGCTGGCGCCGGTGAGCGGGCTCAAATAGACGTAGTTGTAGCCGTACTGGGGGGCAAGAACGTCCGTGGTGAGCGGGTTCCAAACCGACGGCCATGCGTCCTTGGCCGGTGCCGTCGGATCCTGGAAGATGCCGCCGGTCTTGATGTAAGGAATCACGAGCCAGGACCACGGCTGGTAGCCGGCTCCGCCAAAGAAGGCCGGCGCGTTGTTGTTGTCCCACGAGACTGCGACCGGGAAAAGGTCATCGGCATCGCCGGAGTACATGAGAACGCCGAGCGACAACTGCTTGGCATTGCTGATGCTTTGCGTCTTCTTTGCGGCCTGTTTTGCCTGAGCAAAGACCGGGAACAGGATGGCGGCAAGGATCGCGATGATCGCGATAACGACGAGAAGTTCGATGAGGGTGAATGCTTTTCGCATTGGCGTAAAACGGAAGGCTCCTTGTATAGGTCCACTAAGAGACCGTGTCGGCCCCCGGTGAGTTCCTATTCTAACCCCTGATTTCCCCGAATATTTACTGGAGTGATCAACACTAGTATTTTTACTTGACTATCCCGTCGTTTTGATGCTGGCTTCAAAAAAAAATGGGTCGAACCAACGGGAAAAGTCCCGGGTCCGACCCATGGGGTGGTAAAGGGTTTAGCGGCCGCTTACGTCGCGGCTACCGGTCTTCCCTTCGAAGCTTTCGCCGGCGTGCGGAACCATGCGATCTTCAATGGCCGGTCCGCGGTCGCCACCGTCAAAGAGAACGTCCTCGCCGCCGAGGCCAACGTCCTTGCGCAACGGAAAACCAACCCAGTCATCGGGTAGCAGGAAGCGGCCGGGGTTCTCGTTGCCGTCGAAGACGACGCCGAACAGGTCGGCGACTTCGCGCTCGGGATACTCGGCTCCGAGGAACACGTGCTTGAGTGTGGGAATCGTTTCGCCGTCGCTCACGCCCACCTTAAGGAAAATGCGGGACGAATGCTTCGTCGAGAACAGGTTGTATACAACCTCAAACCGTCCGGCAAGATCGCGCGGTTCCGTCCACGTGAGATAGTCCACGCCCAGGCACTCGACAAAATAATCGTAGGCCAGTTCCTCGGAACCTTTCAGGAACTCAACCGCCGCAACGATGTGCGCACGGTCCAACAGGATAAACGTGTCGCCGCGATACTCCTTCACACCCAGAACCGCGTCCGGCATTGCGTCGCGCAGGCGAACCAACTCAACTCGCTCGTTCTCGATGAGCGGCAAAGCCATTACCGAACCTCTCCGGCCGGAATCAGCTCGGTCAGCGAACTCTCCGGCTCGGTTGCCGGACTGCCCAGCTTCTCGGGAGCCAGCGAAGTGGTCTCATCCCAATCGATGGCACCCACTCGAATCGCGTAGATGTAGCCGAGGATCCAGGTCGACATGTAGGCGAGGAACTCGAAGAAGCTGAACACCATGAATTGGGTGTCGCTATTCTTAAACGTCGTGTACCAGCTCCACAGGAAAACGGCTTCGATGTCGAACAGGATGAAGACGATCGCGACCAGATAGAACTTTACGGGGAAGCGATCTCGCGCGCCGCCAATCGGCTCGACGCCACATTCATACGGTGCCGACTTGTAGGGCGTGTTGTTCTTTGGTCCAAGAACCCAGCTAAGGGTCACCATGAGCCCGCAAATGACCGCCGCCACGCCAACCATCACCAAAATGCCGAGGTACTGAGTCTGCATCTACGGCTAAACGATACCGCTTTTTGGGTTGCCGCCGATGCACTTCGCGGGCTCGCTTCGTAGTACCATTCGGTAGTTCCCATGGCCGAATACAAGCTTCTTCTCGAACATTCGCACGACTCCGCGTTTCGCACCCTTGCCGGATACCGCGCAACCGGCGGATATGCAGGTTTGACGAAAGCCATTGAGATGGAGCGATCGGCGATTGTGGATGCGGTGAAGGCCAGCGGCCTTCGCGGTCGCGGCGGCGCCGGTGCGCCGGCCGCCCTGAAGTGGGGCGGAATGCCGAAAGAAAAGAAGTCGGCCCACTATCTCATTTGCAATGCGGATGAAGGCGAGCCCGGCACCTTTAAGGATAAGCAGCTTCTTGAAACATGTCCTTTCGAGCTCGTCGAAGGAATGACCATTGCCGCCTACGCGGTTCAAGCAGATTCTGGCTTTGTCTACATTCGCGGAGAGTTTATGGATGCGGCGAAGTCGCTTCGGGCCGCTATCGACGAAGCCTACGCCGCTGGCTTGCTGGGAAAAAATATTGCCGGAAAAGAAGGCTTCAACTTCGACCTTTACATTCACTGCGGCGCCGGAAGCTATGAGTGCGGTGAAGAGACCGCCCTCATGAGCAGCCTGATGGGCGAGCGCGGCATGCCCCGCCTCAAGTTCCCGCACGCCCCCTTCCCCGTCATCAAGGGAGTCTGGGATCTGCCGACGCTCATCCACAACGTCGAGAGCTACAGCAACGTGCCTTACATCATCGACCGCGGCGCGGAGTGGTGGGCCTCGCTGGGCGCCAGCACAAAGAACTCTCGCGGAACGAAGATTTTCTCGGTCTCCGGCCACGTGAACAAGCCCGGCAACTACGAAATTGAGTTCGGCACGCCGCTGATGGAGCTGATCGAGCTCGCGGGCGGACCGCGTGGAACCATGAAAGCCTGCATCCCAGGCGGCTCCTCGATGCCGATCCTTGACGTCGAAAAGACAAAGACCGCGATTATCGGCTACGAAGAGATGATGGCGGCCGGCTCGATGGTGGGTTCCGGTGGTTGCATGGTGCTCAACGACACGACCGACATCGTTCGATTCGCCTGGCGCACCGCCATTTTCTACGCTAACGAAAGCTGCGGAAAGTGCACGCCGTGTCGCGAAGGAACGCGCTGGATGGTCCAGATCCTAGAGCGCATCGTTCAGGGCAAGGGCCGTGAAGGCGACGTCGACATGCTGGTGCAGGTTGCCGACCAAATCGATGGTCGGTCGTTCTGCCCGCTCGGCGACGCCGCCGCCTGGCCCATCAAGGGCATGGTCAAGGTCTTCCGCGAGGAGTTCGACTACTACGTGGCGCATGGCCACAGCATGGTCGGGCGCGAAGCCGTCCTTGCCTAAGCCACGCTGAACGCCAGATCGTCCCCGTCGTACTCCACGCGGACGGTCTGGCCGTCCTGCACTTCGCCCCTTAGCAGCTTGGTGGCCAGCGGGTTGACGAGTTCGCGCTGGATGGCCCGCTTCAGCGGCCTTGCGCCGTAAACCGGATCGAACCCGGCCACCGCCAAGTGGTCCATCGCGCCCTCCGAGAGGTTCAGCGAGATGCGTCGCTCTTCGAGCCGCTTCACCAATCCGCCGAGCTGAACGCGCACGATCTCCTTGATCTGCGCGGCGCCGAGCTGGTGGAACACGATCATGTCGTCCAGCCGGTTAATGAACTCCGGCCGAAGCACGAGCCGAACATCCTCCAGCACCAATTCTTGAATCCGCGAGAAGTCCTCGCCCTCGATCGGATTGCCGTAGTGGTGCGAGCCAATATTGCTCGTTAGGATGAGCACGGTGTTCTTGAAGTCCACCGTTCGGCCCTGGCCGTCGGTTAGGCGGCCGTCATCAAGAACCTGAAGGAGGATGTTGAAGACCTCCGGGTGGGCTTTTTCGATCTCGTCAAGCAGGATGACGCAGTACGGTCGCCGGCGCACGGCTTCCGTTAGCTGGCCGCCTTCGTCGTAGCCCACGTAACCCGGAGGCGCACCGACGAGCCGCGCGACCGAGTGCTTTTCGCTGTACTCGCTCATGTCGATGCGAATCAGGCTCTTCTCGTCGTCGAACAGGAATTCCGCAAGGGCCTTCGCCGTTTCGGTTTTGCCGACGCCCGTCGGACCGAGGAACAGGAACGAACCGACCGGTCGGTTCGGGTCACTGAGTCCCGACCGTGATCGCCGCACTGCCTCCGAGACCGCCGAGATCGCTTCGTCTTGGCCAATCACGCGCGAGTGCAGCTTCTCTTCCATGCCCAACAGCTTCGCCATCTCGCCTTGCAGCAGGCGGCTGACCGGGATTCCCGTTGACTTTGCCACCACTTCGGCGATATCGTCACTGTCGACTTCTTCCTTCAGCATCTTGCCGCCGGCCTGAACGCGGTCAAGCTCGTCTGTCTCAATCGACATCTTTCGCGTCAATGACGGAATCAGCCCGTTCTGAATTTCCGCCGCACGTGACCAGTCTGCCTCGCGCTGGGCGATCTCCAGCTGGTTCTTCAGCTGCTCGATCTCTTCCTTGGTGCGGCGGACGGACTCGATGATGTCCTTCTCGCTTTGCCACTTCGCCCGAAGGGTCGACGCGCCCTCGGATAGTTCGGCCAGCTTGCGTTCCGTGGCCGTCAGGCGAGCCCGGCTGGCCTCGTCCGTCTCGTTCTTCAGGCCCTCGCGGTCGATCTCCAGCTGGATCATCTGCCGTTCGACTTCATCGATCTCGGCCGGAACCGAGTCGATTTCGATCTTCAACCGCGAGGCGGCTTCGTCCATCAGGTCGATCGCCTTGTCCGGCAAAAACCGGTCGGAGATGTATCGATTCGAAAGCGTTGCCGCCGCGACGAGCGCGGAGTCCTTGATGCGCACGCCGTGGTGAATCTCGTAGCGCTCCTTGAGGCCGCGGAGAATCGAGATCGTCTCCTCGACGCTCGGCTCGCCGACCAGCACCATCTGGAACCGTCGCTCGAGGGCTTTATCCTTCTCGATGTACTTCCGATACTCGTCGAGGGTAGTCGCGCCGACGCACCGCAGCTCGCCGCGCGCCAGCATCGGCTTCAGCATGTTGGCCGCGTCCATCGCGCCATCCGCCTTCCCAGCCCCCACCAGCGTGTGCAGCTCGTCGATGAATAGGACGATCTGGCCGTCGGACCCTTTGATCTCCTCCAAAACCGCCTTCAGTCGCTCCTCGAAGTCGCCCCGGTACTTTGCGCCGGCGACCAACGCGCTGAGGTCCAGCGAGATGACCGTCTTATCTCGCAGGCCCTCTGGCACATCACCGCTGACGATGCGCTGCGCGAGACCCTCGGCGACGGCCGTCTTGCCGACGCCCGGCTCGCCGATGAGCACCGGGTTGTTCTTGGTCCGTCGGCTGAGCACCTGGATCACGCGCCGAATCTCCTCGTCTCGGCCGATGACCGGGTCCAGCTTTCCGCTTCGCGCCCGCGCGGTGAGGTCGATGCCGTATTTCTCCAGCGCCTGGTATTGGCCCTCCGGGTCAGCCGTCGTGACGCGGCGGCCACCACGAATCTCCTCGATCGCCTTGCGAAGGACGTCTTGCGAAGCCCCAAACTGGCGAAGCGTCTTCCCGGCCGATCCTTGGTCTTCGCTGATTGCCAGCAGGAAATGGTCGACCGAGACGTAGTCGTCCTTCATCTCTTCGGCCAGCTTGAACGCACGGTTGAATATTCCGGAAACCCGGTTGGACATGCTTGAGCCGTAGCCAGAGCCACCCTGGACCTTTGCCATTCGGGCGAGGTCGCCTTCCAGCGCGGAAAGAATGGCATTTCGTGGTGCGCCCACCTTATCGAGGATAGGCCCGGTGATCCCACCTTCTTGCGAAACCATTGCGACCAGCAGGTGCTCGGAATCGATGCTGCTGTGCTGAAACCGCTCGGCCACTCCCTGCGCCAGCTGCACGGCCTCTTGCGCCTTCAAAGTCAGTTTGTCCATTCTCATAAGTTAGCCCTATACACTCAAGTCGTCTGATAGTGATTATATCGGTAGGAATCGTGTTGGTCCGGTGCCCTGGGTCATTTGCCCCTTCGGTATGATTTTAGCGATGCCGAAACTCATCCTTGTTCGCCACGGGCAATCGCTTTGGAACCTTGAAGACCGCTTTACAGGGTGGGTTGACGTTCCGCTGACACCGCTCGGCGAAGCCGAAGCCCTGGCGGCCGGCGAGAAGCTACGCGGAATATCCGTCGACGTGGCGTACACCAGTGTGCTTACGCGCGCCCAGCGCACGCTCGCGCTGATTTTGGAAGGAATGGGAGTGACGGTGCCAACGATTCGCGATGTGGCGTTGAACGAACGACACTACGGCGACCTGCAGGGCCTCAACAAGAAGCGAACCGCCGAGAAGTACGGCGCGGAGCAGGTTCACATTTGGCGTCGAAGCTACGACGTTCCGCCGCCAGGCGCTGGCGGAGAGTCGCTTGAGATGACCGCCGCGCGAACCCTTCCCTTCTTCGAGCGCTGCATCCTCGGCGACATCGCCCAGGGCAAGGACGTCTTGGTCGTTGCCCATGGCAATTCGAACCGATCCATCGTGATGGACCTGGACAAGCTGACGAAAGAAGAGGTCCTCAACCTGAACCTCGGCACCGGCGTTCCGCTCATCTATGAGCTGGAGCTCGACGGCGCCGTCATTTCGAAGTCGATCCTTTAGAGCATCTCAGCGGCAAAGCGTCCGCCGAGCGTCACCATCGGCAGCCCGGCACCGGGCTGCACGCTTCCTCCGCAATAGAAGAGGTTTTTGAATTCGTCGTCGCGGTTGCTGAGCGGGAAAAGCCCGCCAAGGATTCGGTGCTTCTCATCTGGCCCGTACAGCGAGCCCCGATGGTTTCCGTGCTGCTGCTGGAAATAGACCGGGGTTTGGATCCGCCGGAAGTCGGTTTCCGCGACGTCGATTCCGAAGGTCCTTAACTGTGCCTCCAGGTTGTCGGCGAGCCTTTCTTGGTTGGCCGGCCAATCCAGATGGTCTTCCATTGCGGGCGACGTTACCACCGCGAAAAGGTTCGTTTTTCCCTTAGGCGCAACCGTTGGGTCCGTCATCGACGTATTGTTCAGATAGACAATCGGCTCGCTGGCGAAGGTCCGGGTGTCGTAAAGCGACTCAAACCCCTGCTCGAATGACTTGGGGACAAGCAGTGTGTGGTGTTCGACCTGTGGCAAGGGCTTTCGCACCCCCCAGTGCACGGTGAAGTAGCTATAGCTGGGCTCCATGTTCGCGCTTCGCCCGACCATTTCGCCAAAGGTGAGTCGATCCAAATTCGAAATGAAGCTCTCTGCTTCGTAGCGGGCCCCAAGGTTTGTGCGAACCGCCGTGATCCGGCTGCCCTCCTTTTCGACTTCCGTCACTTTCTCGGCGCGGAACTCTACGCCGAGCTCCTCGGCCAGTCGCCGGAACGCTTGCGGGATCGCCGAAATTCCGCCTTCCGGGTACCAAACCCCGTTTTGGAGCATGTAGTAGGGAATCAGCAGCGCGCCAGGCGCTTTCGACCGGTAGCTTTGGCCGCCGTAGGACGGGAATCCGTAGAAGAACGCACGGAGCAACGGAGTGCGAAACCAACCATCGACCATCTCGCGGTAGGTCTGCCGGACGTTGAATCGTGCGCCCACCTTCATCAGTTGCGGGTCGATGAGTTGCCAAATCCGATCGTACGGACGCGCAAACACGCTCTTCTCGACGGCGGGCGCGACCTCATCCAGCTTGGACATGAGCTCGGCGAAGTTCTTTCCGTCGGCCGCGTCAAGACCGGCCACGAGTTGCTCTGCCTGCTTTCGGTCGTCCGGCAAATCAAGCGGCTCCGAACCTTCGAAGCAAACCCGGCTAAGCGGTCGGAGTCTCTGAAACGTTAGGTAGTCCTCTCGCTTGCGTCCCGCATCCCGAAAAACGCGATCATAGAGCTCGGTGAGAATGATGATGGAAGGGCCTGGATCAAGCCGGTAGTCGCCTTCCTGAATCGGAGCCGCTTTCCCTCCCGGAGTCGGGTCAAGAATAAGCACCTGGTGCCCTCTCAGCCTCGCGTAGATGGAGGCCACTAAGCCGCCCTGCCCGGCTCCCACGATGATGACGGCCTTTGGCACGCCTGTTCTACGCAGTCTGCGTTTCGGACCGCTCGCCGAATCGTTTCTCAAGCCGCTCGACTTGATCATGAAGCTGATTCACCACGGTTTCCGGATCGTTGTTATCGACGAATGAGCGAAGCCGCCGGTACAGCATGGTGCCCACCACCCCGATGGCAATTCCCAGAAAAATGGTGGATGCAGTCTTTCCCACGACCTCTTTGTACCCAACTTTATGAACAAAAAGGCCCGACCCTGGAGCGAACTCCAAGATCGGGCCCTTTGGTCCGACTGATCTTAGCGAAGGATGGAGAGCACGACGCTCTTCGTAACTTCGCCCGCCGTGGCGGTGATCGTTGCGTTCACCGGCACCGAAAGCTGCTTCGGTACGAGGGTGAACTTGCCGCTGGTTTGGCCGGCGGCAATCGTGATGGTTTGGCCGGCCGGGAAGGTCGTGAACAGATCCCGGTTGAAGTTGAGTGTGACTACAAGTCCACCCGTTGGAGCCGGAGCGTCAAGGGTGACGGTCCCGGTCGCGGTTTGACCAGCCTTCAACTGTTGCGGCGAGATGGTGAACGTTCTCAGCGATACCGGCAGGACGGTGATGTCTGCCGTTCTCGCTGCGGCGAGGAAAGACGCCGTGATCGTTGCGTTGGTCGACGAGAACACGCCTCTCGTCACAACGGCGAAGTTCACGCTGGAGGCGCCTACCGGTACCGTCACTTCGGCCGGAACCGTGACGGAGCTGGAAGAGCTCTTGAGCTTGATCCTCGTAGCTACGGCCGCCGGGAATTCCAGCGAGACCGTACCGGTTGCCGAGAGACCACCTCGGATCGAGGTCGGAGCCACGCTTACCGAGAAGTCCGAACCAAGAACCGTGAAGGTCGCGGTTTCGGGGAAACCAGTCCTTCGGATGGCGCTGATCGTTGCCACCACGTCGAGACCGATCGTGGAGATCGGCGTCAGCGCAAACGTCGCTTCGGTAGCGCCGGCTGCAATCGAAACGCTTGCAGGAACGGTCGCCTTCGAGGACGAGCTGGTTAGCCTCACCACCACGCCGCCGGCCGGAGCCGCCGCCGAGATGGTTACCCGACCGGTAACGGTGTCGCCGGTTCTGCCGGAGTTCGGCGTAAGCGAGACGCCCGTTACGTCAATGTTGTCCACGAGCAGCGTGCCACTCACGGTTCCTCCGGCCGGCGTATTGTCGGCGTTCAGGACCTGAGCGGTTACGGTGCGCGAGGTGTTGATCGGCTCATACACCGTGTCCAGGTTGAAGTTAATCGTCCCGGTGTTCGGCGGCACATTGAGAACGAGCGGATAGGCTGCCGTCGTGGAACCCACTTCCCGCAGCTTATAGCCCGGCGTTCCCGCATTGAACGTGAGCCGAATCTTGGTAGCTACCGGCGAAACACCGGCAAAGGTTACGGTTCCCGTCGAGCTCGTTCCACCGGCAACACGCGCCGGATTGAACGTCACGCTATCCAGTTTGATGGGTAGCACGATGAGCGGCTGCGAGACGTTCACTCCCAGGAGTCCAGCGGTGATGCTAGGCGTCCTCGTGGAAGTCACGCCTCGGGTTCGGATGATGAAGTTCGCCGTCAGCTGACCGGCCGGAACGGTGACCGTTCCGCCACCTGGGTAGGTGATCAACGTCGAGTCGGTGCTTGTAAGCGGGATCGTAACCCCACCAACCGGTGCCGGGAAGCTCAGAGTTACCGTTCCGGTGGCATCCTGTCCGCCAACGACTTCGGTCGGATCAAGCAGCAGACCGGTTAGCCAAGGCTTGACGGTCAGCGTCGATGTGGAGAACTTACCGAGGTAAGTCGCCGTCACGTCCGTGGTTTCGTCTTTAAGGACAGCCTTGGAGAAGATCGTAATCGTCCCCGTGGTTGCTCCCTGCGGAATCGTAAACGTCCGGGTGAAAACGTCGGCCGTTTGAGAGAACGAAGCCGCAACCGGATTCGAAAGCTCAATCAGAACCTGCGCACCACCCGGACCTGCTGGGGTGTTTAGGGTAACCGTCGCAACCGAAGTCGCTCCAAGCCCTCCAGGAATCGAGTTAGGAACCAGATCTAGAGTCGTGATGAAGGGGAAAGCAACTCTCTTTCGGAGGATGAAGCCGTCCCGTGTGTTCTGAGTAGAGATCACCGTCGCATCTCCGCCGAGAGGGTTTTGCGCCGGTACCTGGAACGGCCAGAACTCGTCGTAGGCACCGAACTTCACCGTTATGCCGCTCGCGGCACCCTGGTCTCCGTTAGCCTTGAAAGCCAATCGATTGATTAGACCTGCCGGCAACGAGGCAACATCCCCTCGAAACGTAGGCGTACCAGTGCTTGAACGAAGCACGTAGCTTCGCGAACTGTCAGTCCAGCCGACGGTCCAGAGGTCGCCGAGGCTGTCGACGTAAGGGCCGAATACGAAGTCGTCCAGCAGGCCGCCAATGTAGCTACCGTAGACGAGGTCCGATCCTTGCGCGTTGAGAACGAGCATGAAGCCTTCCGTCGTTGGCAAGTCCGGAGCGTCTGGAGACGTGTATTCAGGGTCGAGTGCGTCGGCACTGAGCGGGATGCTCGGATAGAGGTTTTCCGTCGGCTCGTTCGGATCGCCCGGCGTGCTACCGTGCGTGTCCGGGAAGTTGGCCGTTGGCTTTAGATTTCCGGTAACAACGGCGTTGCCGCCGATGTCAACCGCGATGCCTGCCGGAACCAGCTTGTCGAAGCCGCCAGAGCCAACGCGCATGTTCGTCGAGTAAACGAGGTCCTTACCGTCTGAGCTCAACTTGGTCACGACCAAGTTCGGGCTGGCGTTGAAAACTTCGCCGTAAACGCCGCGAGTTCGCGGGTAGTTGAACGACGTGGTGATGCCGGTGACGTAGGCGTTACCGAGCGGGTCGATGGCGATGGAAGAACCAGCGTTGACCGGCTCAAATCGCGTCGTGGTGTCGATGCTTCCGATTCGCTCGTCGAGGTTTCCACCAAGAAGAACGGAGTAGCTGATCTTCGCTTCCGGAGCGTACTTACGAACGTACATGTCCGCCCGTCGCAGAAGACGCGCACCAACGAAGTTTGCCGGCGTCGTCACCCACGTCGGGTTTGTTGCGGTTTCGGTCGTGCCCGAACCGAAGACGGTTCCAGCGATGTAGACGAAGCCGTCCTTATCCATCACAAGGCCGCCAATCTCGCTCTCAACTTGGTCGGGGAGATAGAAGGTCGATTTGGTTACGCGAGCGTAGTTCTGCTGCGTCGCGAGGAAGTCGTATCGAGCAACGAACGTCTTCTCGGCAAAGCCACCCGTACCGGCCGGGAAGCCACCAAAGATATTCGGAATGATGTCAGTCGTCTGTCCACCGAAGGCCAGGCGAACGTTGCCGCTCGCGGTGCCGTCTGCCGAAGGGGCAACATCGAAACCAGCAAGCGCCTCTTGTCCGTCGCCGCCGAAGATCAGCGACTTCGTCGGAAGCGGGTTTAGCCCGTTTGCCGTCCGCTTGAAGCGGATGACGAAGATGTCCGAATTCTTCAAAATCGAGTAAGGGAATAAGAAGTCTCTCCCTTGGAAGGTGATCGCAACGGAGCTGTTGACGATCTGCGCTTGGCCTCCGGATCGAACCGGGGTTTCGACGCGGTACTCGGCTCCCTTTGAGAGCGTGCCGTCAGCACCGGCAGTGTTGCTGGAGACGGTGACCCTGCCCACTCCATAGACTGGCTCTAGAGCCGCCTGGACTTCGGCCGCAGTTGAGCTGAAGCTAAGTTCAGCCGTCGTTCTGCCTCCGTGGCGAATGCGGTAGGTGCCCTTAGTCGCGTTGTTCACCGGGTCGTAGGGCGACTGAATGTAGTAGACGTCGTTCTTGAAGAAGCCGGGAAAATTCGTTGATCGCGTTTGGCCAGCGACCCAAATGTCGCCGTACTGATCGCGTCGGATGAAGTTGCCCTGCTCGTCCGCGCCGCCGCCGAAGAAGGCAGAGTAGCGGTGGATGTAGGCGTCGCCTTCAAATATGGAAACGAATGCGTCCCAACCGCCGGCGAGGTTGAATCCGTACGGACCGGCGATAACGGGAAAGTTCGCGGATCGCGTTCGACCGGTCATGTAGGCCGTGCCCTGAACGTCGGTGGTCGTGGCGAAGACTTCGTCGAAGCCGGTGTCGCCACCGTAGTAGCTACCGTAGATCAGCGGGTCAATCACCAGATCGCGGTTTCGATCGTAGGCGCCAAGCTTGAAGCCAACGACATTGTTCTTTGCAACGGTGAACGAAGCCGGAACGACGACGCGCTTGCCGTTAACCACCTGGAAAACGGTGAGGCCAACGTGCTTCTTTTCGCCGAACTCGGTCTTAACGATGAGGTCGCGTCCCTTAGCAACCACTCCGCTTGCTCCGGCAAAGCTCATCCCAATCTTGGATGGGTTTGCCTTTGCGCGGACAATGAGATCGTATCGCGGGGTGCGGGACTCGGTGTAGCTTCGAAGGTCAACGCCGTCATAGATGCCTCGGCTCATGACCTCGGCGTAAGCCTTGGTGGTCTTGCCGCCCTTTCCGTCGGCAGCCATATATCGCTCTACGGCAGGCTGCGGTTTCACTCCGAAAGGCTTCACCTTGTTGCCACCCACGAACGATACGTGGACGGCCTGGCCGGCATATTTTGCCTTCGCGGAAGCGGGTGCCTGGTTCTTGTAATCCAGGATGAAACCGGTGGGCGTGACCCAGTAGTTGACGCCGGGACCCTTCAGCAGGAAGTCGCCGCGGGCATCCCATTGCCCCACGTTCTCAGTAAAGCCAGCGGGCCGTTGAAGGGCACCTTTGGTTTGCTTCGATGCCGATTTCGTGGCATGGCTCTGCTTATCGCCGACCTTTGACTGATCGCCGGCGAACGCGGTTCCGCTAAGAACCGCCCCCGACAGCAACGAGACCAAGCCGACGGCGAGCGTGTTACGGACTCTTTTTCGATTCAAAAACACTAGTAAGACACCTCTAGAACGGTTCTCCTCATCAATTCCCGCGTTCATCCTGCCTTTCCGAATCCCGAAAAAGCGAAGACAACTCCCAAGTCGATGCAAGGCATTATAGATCAATAGACCCAAAAACTCGCCTTACAACGACCCGTCTGTTAGACGCGACGTATGGGGCGAATGGTGCACACGGATTTAAGCTTTTCCGCCCGCGCCGACAAAATTGGCTGCGGGCGGAGAATCCGACTACTTGCCCATCTTTCTTAGGTTGTCCAGGCAGCGCTGAACACTCTCCATCGGGGTCATTCCCTCATACGATTCGTGCTCCACGATGTACCACTCGGTTCCGGCCACGCTCTCGCAAGCCTCAAACACGCGTGCCCAAGGCACGTCACCCTCGCCGATGACCGCCGCGCCATGCTCGCCGCTCCACTCCTTCAAGTGCTCCGTGATGCCTCGACCCGGGAAAGCCAGAATCGGCTCGATCGGGTCGGCGCCGGCCGACATGCCGTTGGCCGTGTCGTACTGCATGATGAAATCGTCCGGCGTGTTCTCGCCGAGAATCTGCCAAGCGGTCTTGCCGGAGTCGAGGGGAAGCATGTCGTCGCCATGAACGTGAAATCCGGTTCGGAATCCGAGGTCGCGGAGACGGCCCGCCAAGATCGTCAACTCGGCCGCCGTTGCCGTCGTCGTGGCGTCGGTGTCGCGCTTCTCCTTCGGAATCCAGGGGATCACCAGGTTCTTGCAGCCCAGCGTCGTGTGGAAGGCGATCGTCTCGTCAAACTTCTCGTCCGTGAAGAAGCTGAGGTTCACGTGGGTTCCGGCGACCTTCAGGTCGGCGGCGTCGAGGGCGGCTTTGACGTCTTCGGCGGAATGGCCGTGATACCCGGCAAATTCGACTCCGTCGTAGCCCATTTTTCCGACGGCATCAATCACGCCGAGAAGGTCTTTGGCCGCGTCGTCGCGGACGGAGTAGAGCTGAAGTGCAATCGGAATACCCATGGCGGTGGGATTCTACATGAATCGGCGCGGATGGGCAATTCGGAGGCCGCTTGACAACTCCTGCTCAACCGGGTATATTGATCTTCTTGCCGCGGGGTGGAGCAGTCTGGTAGCTCGTCGGGCTCATAACCCGGAGGTCGTAGGTTCGAATCCTTCCCCCGCACCCAAGTCCAAACAATATTCTTTTTGGACTTCGGCAAGCCGCTCTCCATGGAGCAGACGCTGTCCCTTCAAGGCCAGATTGCCGCGAACGGATATCATTCTAGGCTATGGCCGAAACCAACCGACGCATCCTCAGCGGGATGCGCTCCACAAATCCGCGCTTGCACCTGGGGAACTACGAAGGAGCCCTGCGGAACTGGGTCGACCTACAAAACGAAGGCTACGATCTTTTCTGTATGGTTGCCGATCTGCACGCCCTCACCACGATGGCCGAGAACAGCGGCGAAGTCAGCCGGAACGCCCGCGAGATCGCGAAAGACTACATCGCGGCTGGAATCGACCCGGCAAAGTCGGTCGTGTTCATCCAGAGCCACGTGCCCGAGCATTCCGAAGCGCACGTCCTCCTCAGCATGATGACGCCGCTCGGCTGGCTGGAACGCACGCCAACCTACAAGGAAAAGCAAACCGATCTGGGCGGTGCCGAACGCGAACCTTACGGCCTTCTCGGCTACCCGGTCCTGCAGACCGTGGACATTCTTCTTTACAAGCCGTATGGCGTGCCTGTCGGGCGCGACCAAGCCCCGCACCTGGAGATCGGGAACGACATCGCCCTTCGGTTCAACCGAATAACCGGGAAGGAAGTATTCGCGCCGTACAAATACTTGATCCCGGAGGACGAGAACCGAGCGAAGCTGCCGGGCCTGGATATGCGCAAGATGTCGAAATCCTACGATAACTGCATCTACCTATCGGACAGCGAGGACGAAACCGCCGAGAAGCTCAAGTCGGCCTTCACCACGCCAACGAAGCTGCGCAAAACCGACCCGGGGATTCCGGAAGGTTGTGCGGTTTGCCAGTATCTTCGCGTTTATTCGCCGAACTGGGAAGCCGCCTGGAACGAGGATCGGGCCGGCGAACGCGGCTGCATGCAAAGCAAGAAGGAGGCTACCGAGGCCATCAACGAATACCTGCGACCGATGCGCGAACGCCGCAAGGAATTGGATGGCGACGCCATCGAGGACATCCTGCGCGACGGTGCCAAGCGAGCCCGCGAGTTCGCCGGTGCGACCCTTGCCGAGATGCGCGCCGCCATGGGGATGTACTGATGCCGCACCTAAACGGCATTAAAGTGGTCTACTTCGACCTGGACGACACCCTCTGCGGCTACTGGAACGCCAGCAAAGCCGGCCTGCGCCGGGCGTTCGGTGAGCACGCTCCGGAAGGCGTGACGGTCGAGGAAATGGTGATTCACTGGGCCGAGGCGTACCGCGAGTTCGCCCCGCAAGTGAAAACCGAACGGTGGTACGAGCCGTATCTCACCAGCGGTGAGCCCACGCGGACCGAGCAAATGCACATGGCACTGCGGCGGGCCGGGCACGACGACCGTACCCGCGCGGAGGCCCTGTCTCGGGCATACATGCTCTACCGCGACGCCGAGCTACAACTGTTTGAAGATGCGATCGACGTTCTCACCGCCCTTCGTGGGCGATTCGAACTTGGGTTAATCACGAACGGACCGGCAGACATCCAACGCATGGAGATTGCCACCCTCGGCATCGGTCAATTCTTCGACCACGTGTTCATCGAGGGCGAGATGCGGGAAGGAAAACCGAAGCCGGGCGTGTTCGCTCGCGCGAACGAGGCCGCCCGAAGCCGTCCGGAAGAAACGGTGATGGTTGGGAACAGTTTCGGTCATGACATCGCCCCGGCGATTGCCGCCGGTTGGTATGGCTTCTGGATTCGCCGCGACAGCGACGTCCCGCCTAGCGCGCATCCGAATACGAAGCCGGAGGATAGGCCGGCCGACTCGGTTCCGCCGACCGCCACAATTAACGCTCTCTCGGAGCTACTTCCCTGGCTTATCGACTGAAGGCTTTTCGGGCACCGGCGTTTCTGGTTTTGGCTTTTCGGCTTTCGGACGAGGGCGAAGCACCAGGCCAACGTTCGCGGTTCCGCGGAGGCGGCCGTCGTTGCCAGTCCAGCGTGCCTCACCGATGTTCAGCGAAGGCTTGATGCGGATCCGCTCGGCCGGCGTCTTCACCGCCATGCGATAGAGCCCGGCAACGGTCTCGTCCGTGCCCGGATTGACGTAGATCAGGTCGTCTCCCGTCGCCGAGAATGTGGCGCCGCGTTCGTCGTCTTCCGGCGTTCGGGTCAGGCGAACCTCGTTCTGACCGTCGGGCGAGATCGCGTAAAGGTCGAACTTCTCCTTCTCGGACTCACGGCCCGAAAACACGATCCGGCTGCCGTCTCGGTTGAACTGCGGGAATCGTTGCTCGGCGGTCTTTGCGCCGAGCGGCCTGATCTTGCCATTCAGCTTGACTCCGCTGATGGCCTGAACCGAGAGTTTGCCGTTCGTGAAAACGATCCGGTCCGACTTTGGCGAGACATGAAACGCAGTTGCCGTGGCAATCGCCAACGGAACGGCCCCTTTGGTGCGTAGCGGAAGCAGGAATAACTTTGCTTCGCCCTCTTTCGGCTGTCCAATAAATGCGGCAAACCGACCGTTCTCGGCAACTTGAAGCGAACGAATTTCCTTCAACTCGGCCTTCGGTGTGAGGTCCTCCGCGCCGGAAACCGCCAATCGTCGCGCGTAGAAGACGTGAGCTCCGGTTGCCGCTGAGGCGGCAAAGTACCAGGTCTTCGGGTCGCGAGGGTCCGGGCACAGCGCCGTGATCTCCTCGGGAATCACCGCGTAAGGCGCATCGCCGACGCCGGTCGGGTCAATCGTGCGAAGGAGGTAGGTGCCATCGACGAACTCGTCGTACATCACCTGGTTTCGGGGCACGATGCCGGGCACCGCCGGGTCGCTCGTTCCGGGCCCGCTCCGGCTCCGGTCCAGTGCCGATGAGTCCGCGGTGGTCAGGCCATTTCCGTTGCCCACGCCTCCTCCGCCGGTTCCGCCGCAACCGAATAGGGCGAGCCCCAGCAGGCCCACGAACGCACTTCTCTTCACAACCACTGTTTTACCGACGTTTCGCCGCTTTATTCGTTCCCGCCGGTTCGATTGTTAAGATTTGATCTGGGTCACACTCCGAAAGAAACATGTTTGGTTTACTCAATCTACTGTTTTGCGAGGGATTGTTTGCAAACTGAGCCAGGTGGAGAAGTATGAGTCAGAACGCGGATGTTAGAAGTCGTCGTACGGTTACGTTTATCCTAGGATCGCTGGGGTTCTTGTTCTTTGCTTTGGCCATCTGGCTGTTCGTAATCAAACCCGGGCAAAATGCGACCGCTCGACCAAACGAGAAAATCGGAGCGAAGCGGAGCCAGGAGTCGCCGGATCGGGAGCCCAACACCGTTCCGCCTTCCGGCGGGAGAGTTGGCTACCAGAAGCGATACGAACTCAAAGATGGCAAAGAAATCAGCCGAACAAGCTTTCGTCAATTCAGCTTCTGGACCCCTTCCGTTGCGACAAAGACCACGATTTACGACGATTCTAAGAATAAGGGCCAACGGAAAGAGTGGCAATCCTTGGGTAGCGAGGAAAAGACCGAAACTCTCAGCCTGATCCTCTCAGGAACAATCGCTGACAACGACGGGGTCGACTGGAAGAAAAAAGGTGGAATCGTCGGCTGGAGACGCTACCGGGTGTATGGTAGCGGGAGCTCAAAGTCGCCAGACGGCAAAACGTCCTCACGAAAAGAAGGCTGGTGGTGGACGATGACCGTTGATGACAACTTCTACATCAATAAGTTCCTGAAACTCTATCGTGAGGTCTACTTTGCGAATATTAAGCCAAACGGTATCACAGGAACTAGGTTTGACTTTCCGGACGAAAAGGACCCGCTGAACCGTGCGAAGTGGAAGAGCGAGGACATATATATCGAGGAATTGGACTTGCGCTCATCGCCAGACTTCTAAAGGCAACCCCGGCGGTCGATGACCGCCTTGGAATGCTGGAACACCAGTTCCGTCAGCTCGTTCCAAACGTGGTAGATCGCCCCGATCTCCTCGAGCCGGTAGAGCTGGCGGCCCAAAGACTCCTCGCACATCTGGATCTCCTCGAACCGTTCCACCCGGGCCGCGAAACAGTCGGCCCACCGGACCTCGTGCCGTTCGCTGATGTGGTAGCAGCCGATGTATTGGATGCCTGACAGCACCAGACCGCCTTCCTCCACTGCTTCGCGGCGCGCGGCCTCCAGAGAGTTTTCGTACGGCTCAACGCGCCCCGACGGAATGCACCATCCGCGGTCGGCGATGTTACAAAGCACGATTTGATCGCCGTGCCACGGGAACACAAGGGCGGCAAAAGCGCGGATTGGCGCCCGGTAAGGTGCCGCGAAGAACTGTAGCTTTTGCCGTCCGTACTGGCCGCACGGGAACCTCTTCATCCCCCGACGAGCACCTTCCCCACGACGAGATCTTTGCTGATCGGACCAAACGATCGACTGTCTTCACTCTGCGACCGATTGTCGCCGAGGAGAAAAACCATCTCTGGCGGAACCGTGAAGTTTGGATTCTCGATGCCGTAGTTCTTTGGCCAGTAAACGTTTTCAATCTCGTCCCCGCCTAGGCCCACAACCCGCTTGATGAAAAAGCCGCCGCGCTTCGTGAACTCTTTCACCACGACGATGTCGTTTTTTCGGATCGGCCCGACGAGCCAATAGGCATCGCTCACGACAAGGCGGCGGCCCGGTTCGAAGGTCGGCACCATCGACTCGCCACGAATTACGACGGTTTTCACGTGAAAGTAGGCAAAGATCACCATCCCCAGCGCGAGGAAAAGGAACACCGTAAAGGCGGGGCTAGGTCTTCGCTTACTTCGTTTCATCGGCTTCATTCGGTTGTTCGTTCGAGGGCGGGGACAAGTTCCGATATACTGAACTTCCGCCCGTCTGGCGCGACAACCATGGGTGTTCTTACCAACAGCTTAACCCAACATCTCGGCGAGGCTTTCCTTTTTTTGACGCTTCTCCTGGTGATCGTTGCGGGAACCGCGATTAGCACGGCCCGACGACTCCAAACGTTGCAGAAGAAATGGGATCGCCTTCTGAAGGGTTCAAGCACCGAAAATCTTGAAGAACTGCTCCTGCAGCATTTAGAGGAGCGCGCCGGCTTAACGGCCCAAAGCCGACGGCATGGTGAACGCATTTCGCAACTTGAAGCCCTCGCAAAAACCGCAAAACGGCACGTCGGCCTCATCCGCTACGACGCCTTTGAAGACGTCAGCGGTAAGCAATCGTTCGCGCTGGCTGTGTTCGATAGTGAGGGAAATGGAGCCGTGCTGAGCTCCGTTGTCGGTAGGATGGACTGTAGGGTTTATGCAAAGCCACTGGTCAACATGCAATCCGAGCGCATGTTGTCGCAGGAGGAGCGGCGCGCAATTGCCGAAGCAAGAGAAGATGGCCCAAGGTCCATCGTCTCCGAGTAAGTTTTGTACCGGTCACGGTGGGAGAAATATTGAGCGAGAGAACTTCCGACGACCAAATGTTTATTGAGCGTGCCCAGCGGGGAGACCGCAGCGCCCTCAACGAATTGGTGCGAAAACACGAGCAGAGGGCCTACCAGTTTGCGTTTCGGCTTACGCGAAACCCCGAGGAAGCCGCCGACGTTGTCGCAGAAGCTTTTGTGCGCGTCTACAACGCTTTGCCAAACTTTAAGGGAAACGCCCAGTTCACCACATGGCTCTACCGAATCCTCACAAACTGCTTCCTTGACATTCGCAAAAAAGAGTCAAAGCGAGGCACGGTTTCTCTCGATAGTTCTGTAACCGTCGGCGAGGGCGAGGTCGAGCGGCAGATCGAAGACCCCACCGCGAACCCACACGAGGACCTACTGAGAGACGAACGCGGGCGTCGGGTGCAGCGTGCGCTCGAGAAACTTCCCGCCTACCAGAAGGCGATGATTCTGATGTATCACGCCGAGCAGCTGAGCTACGAAGACATCGCCGAGTCATTAGACCTACCCATCGGAACCGTGAAGAGCCGGCTTAACCGCGCGCGTCTAAGCCTTAGAGAGCATCTGACGAAAGATGAGGAACTTTTCCGTCTGTAATCCGTCGTACGAAGGAGATCGAACGGCCCTTGGGGCATTTCGACTATTTGCCATATGAACGCATCACGCGCACGCGAATATTTTTCTGCTTTTCATGAGGGGAGTCTCGACGCTGGTCTGCGTCAACAGTTCCAGAAAGCATTGGCCAGCGATCCTAAACTTCAAGAGGAGTTCGCCGACTTCGCCATTGCCTACGAAGCCCTAAACTTCCAAGCGGATGAGGTCATCGAAGTCCCGATGAACCTGTCCGATCAGATCGCCACCCGTCTCGAAGCCGCCCAGAACGCAAAGCCGCGCGTCGGCTTCGTTTGGCAGGGCTGGTTCCGGAACCTCGCGCTCAGCGGCATCGCCGCAGCCGCGATTCTCGGTGCCGGCTTCGGAATCATGTCCAAAGGCGGCAACAGCTTCACCAGCAATATGTTTGGCACCGGCGGAGGCGCGACCAACGTTCCGAAGAACGAGCTGATTTTTGAGGTCATGAACAAGTCGCTAGTAGTGACTTACACCCCGACCGACAGCCGACCGATCGTCGTCGATGGCAAGTCTTTGCCGCCGACCAACGGGCCGTTGCGTATTCCGTTTGCGAACCGAAACCAGGCTCCCGCCGCTTTCACCCTGAACATCGACGGCAGCAAAACGGTCGAGACGGTGGTCATCCCGGGCAAGGAAGTTACGCAGGAGATCCAGGGCTCGGGCACGATCCTCGCTTTCGCCAAGGCGCTCGCTTCGCGCTACCAAACTCCGGTCCGAGTTTCGGCCGGCGAGACTAGCTCGGCCGTCGCTTGGACGATGACCGACAACAACCCTTACGAAGCGGCGACCGCTGCTCTTCGGGACACGCCGTACAACGCCGACAAGCGCGAAGACGGCCTGATCTGTATCACGTCACGCTGACACTTCGAACATGTTCCGGGCCGTCTCCCAAAGCCGAATGCGGCGGAGATGGTCCGGCATTTTTGTTTTTAGCCGGTCGAAGATCGCGAGGGAGACGACTTCGCTCGTCGTGACTTTCCCTTGTAGCTCCTCCACATCGACGTCCAAGTTGCGGTGGTCGTAGCGATCCAGAATCTCGGCGGTCACGGTTTCATCCAGCGCGTCCAGAGAAACCATCATCCCGGTTTCCGGGTCTGGTTCGCCGCCCACCGTCACTTCCAAAACATAGTTATGTCCGTGGCCCTGGGGATGGTTGCACTTCCCGTAGCGCCGCACATTTTCTTCGTCTGAGAGTTGCGACGAGTTGAGCCGGTGGGCGGCGGCAAACTCGTAGATGCGGGTGAGCGAAACGGATCGGGTCGACATATCAAGTTCTCCGTAGAATAGCGGCGTTTCTTCAAGGCGCAAGGCAGTGAGCTTAACGGCGGCATCGGTTTGCCCGCCGACATCCCGCGAGACCGAGAGCATCGATCCCCCTAGCCGGTCGGCGATGTAGCCAAGCAGGTTCTCCACCGACGGTGCACGGTTGGCAAAGTAGGGAATCTCGTCGTTGATGCTGCGCTGGTCAAACTCGGCCAACACACGCGAACGGAGGGCGTCATCAACTCGCTTGATGTTCACCACCATGCCGTCCTCCGGGCCGACCGGGCCCTCAACGGTCACATCCAGCACGTAGTTATGGCCGTGGTTGAACGGCGACGCCCAGCGGCCGAACTTCGCGCGATTTTCCTCAGGCGACAACGCGGGTAACCAATATCGGTGGCCGCTCGAGAACGTCACCCGGCGAGTCATTTGAACAATCGAACTCATTCGCCCCTCCGAAAGGCCTGACCCAAGGCCGCCGGCGCGCCGCCGGCGAACCGCTTGCCCTTGCCGACCACGACCAAAACAAGCAGAGTCAGCACGTACGGCATCGCCATGATCAGCGGATATGGCACCTGCACACCGGAGGCCTGGAACCGAAATTGAAGGGAATCGGCGGCGCCGATGAAGAGAGCAGCAAGCAAAACGCCCCACGGCCGCCAGCGGCCGAACGTGACCATCGCGATGGCGACAAAGCCACGTCCGGCGGTGCAGTTGTCGGCGAACGAGCCGGTAATGCCGACCGTGAGGTACGCTCCGGCGAGCCCTCCCAGCATTCCCCCAACCAACATCGCGCCCGTTCTCAACCTAAGCACAGAGTAGCCCGCCGCCTCGGTGGCCTTTGGGTACTCGCCCGCCGAACGAAGCGCCAAGCCCCAACTGGACTTCGCTAAGAGGAACCCGATGACCGGCACGCCGACCAGCAACAATACCAAAACCAGGTCGAGCCCGCCCCAGAAGGTCGGCAACTTCCCTACGCTGAGCAACTTTCCGCTCTGGCCAAACTGCGAGCGAAACAGCGTCCCGGTCAGGCCAATCGCCAGAAGATTCAGAGCCGTCCCGACGACGACCTGGTCTGCCGCCCGCCAGATCGTGAACCAGCCAAAGACGATTGCCATCGCCGCGCCGATGAGCAAAGCCGCCCCCAGGCCAAGCCCGACCGAGCCGGTGAGGGCGACCACCCACATGGCAAAGAAGGCTCCGGTAAGCATCGTGCCCTCTAGGCTGATGTGAATGAGACCGGCGCGCTGGACGACCGTCTCGCCCAGCGCCGCGATGGCGACCGGGGCAGCGTAGCGCAGCAACTCGATCGGATCCATGCTAGTCGGCCCCCGCAGCGGCGGTCTTGCGCCGGAGGCGTAGCGTCGACAACCCAACGAATCCTAGCACCGCCACCGCTTGAATGACAAAGATCATCGTAGGTCCGGCCGTCGTGTAGCGAGCGAGGTTGTCCGAGCCAGCAAAAAGCGCCCCGAAGTAAAGGGCCGCCGGAACCACGCCCGCCGGATTTAGCCCGGCGAGCAGCGCAATCGGGATGCCAAGAAAGCCCCAATCTTGTGGAAAGTTAAAGCCCAGCTGCCCCGCCGGACCTAGATAATCGATGCCGCCCGCGAGACCGCACAGCCCGCCCGAAACCGCCATCGAAAGCAGTTGCACCCTTCCGGCTGGGATAAAGTTTGCCCGGGCGACGTTACGGTTGTCGCCGACGAGCCGGATTCGGTAGCCCGCCCGGGTGTAGAAAAGGAACAGCCAAACGACCACGACCATCGCCAGAGCGATGAAGGTTCCGATATGAAGGTCCATCTGCCGGTCAAACTTCGCGAGGGCCAAGGCCTTAGGCACGAGGTCGCTTTCCGGCACCTGCCGCTTGGCTTCCTGCAGCGGGCCCGTCACCGCATACCGCAGGAGTTGCACCGCGACGAAGTTCAGCAAGATCGTGCTGATGACGACTTCCACGCCGCGCGCCACGTAGAGCCATCCGGCCAGCAGCCCGTACCCGGCACCACCAACTACCGCCGCCACCAAGATCAGTGGACCGAACAACGGATGCGGATTGGGAAGCACCCCCTTGACAACCGTCGCGGCGAACATCGCGCCGATAATGTATTGGCCTTCCCCGCCAATGTTGTACATTCCGCCCTTCCAGGCAACGACCATCCCCAACCCGGTCAGCACTAGAGGGGTCGCCTTCACCAAGGTCCGGGCGATGGCGAACTTATCCCCAAAGGCGCCTTCGCCGATGAGAGCAAGGCTGGGACCGACGGGCAGACCGAAAACCGCCAGCGTGAGCACCAGGACCAAGACCAGCCCGACCGCCATTCCCGCAACATTCCACAACTTCATCGGCTTGCCCCCACAAGGGCGGCCGCCCCGCCTTCCTCGCGCAGCTCACCCCGGCTGAGGAACAAAACGCGGTCCGCGAGGGCGTACAGCTCGTCCAGGTCGGTGGTAAACAGCGCAATCGCGGCCCCGCCGTTCCGCGCCTCGATCATCTTTTCGTGCACGTACTCGGTGGCCTTGATGTCCAAGCCGCGCGTCGGATTTAGGACGATCAACAGGTCGGGTTGCGACTCCAAAGCCCGGCTGACGACCACCTTCTGCTGATTGCCACCGCTGAGCGACGAAACCATTTCTTCCGGCGAAGAAGCTTTGATTCCGAAGCGCTCAACCAACCCCCGAGCCCAGGCGTGCACCCGCTTGGCAATCAGCAGCGGACCCCTGCGTAGCGAAAGGTTGCGGTGGCCGGTCACCAAAAGGTTGTCCTCGATGCTCATTCCCATCGCGAGCCCGTCCGTTTGGCGATCTTGCGGGATGTAGGCGATGCGAAGGTGGTCCGGCGAAACTGGCACCCCGGCAAAGGTGATGTCGCCCGTTCGGGCGCGAATCGAAAGCAGCGCCTCGGCCAATTCCACCTGGCCGTTTCCATCCACGCCGCCAAAGCCCACGATCTCGCCGCGTCGAATCTCGAACGAGACGTTGCGCACGGAGTCCTCTCCGCGGTCGCCTTTAACGGAAAGCCCTTTCGCGACGATGCCGGGCTGACCACCGCCAGACGATCTGGCCACATGCCCGACTGGCAGCTCGCCGACCATCCACGTTGCCAGCTGAGTCTGGTTGGTCTCGGCCAACGGCGAAGTGGCGATCCATTTCCCTTTGCGCAAAACGGTCACCCGGTCGGCAACCGCCATCACTTCACTGAGTTTGTGGGCGATCAGGACGATGATCCGCCCCTCATCGCGCAGTTGCCGCAGTACACGAAACAGATCGTCCACCTCGTCCGGCGAAAGCACCGCCGTGGGTTCATCGAAGACCAGGACGCGGGCGTCGCCACCCAGCGCTTTCAAAATCTCGATGCGCTGAAGCGCCCCGACCGAAAGGTCTCGAATTCGGGCCTCCGGGTCCACCGCCCAGCCCAGCCGCTCGGCGGCGGCGAGGCTCGGCTTCGCCCGATCACGAACATGCGCCAACGAATACAGGCTGGGCAACCGCGCCAACGCAAGATTCTCTGCCACCGTGAACGCCGACACCAGCGTGAAATGCTGGTGGATCATTTCGATGCCAATTTTCTTGCACTCGAACGCACGCCCGACCGGAATCGGCGCGCCGTTGTAGGTCACCGAACCCGAATCTGGCGTCACAAATCCGGTGAGAATCCCCATCAGGGTGGACTTCCCCGCCCCGTTCTCGCCGAGCACGGCATGGATCTCCCCAGGGAAGAAGGTTGCGTCAATCGCGTCGAGAGCGACCAGCGCTCCGTAGCGTTTGGTGACGTTCTCGACATGCAGTCCGGCTTCGGCAGTCATGTCTTTTGTTCGCAGTCAAGCGTCCGGCAGGAGGAATTCCTGCCGGACGGGGCACGGAGTTCAGAACTCGGCTTTCGGAACGACCAGTTTGCCGCTCTTGATATCGGCCTTCATCTGCTCCAACTCTTTCACGAGTTCCGGCGGAACCTTGGCGGTGAAGGTCGGGTTGATCACGAAGTCGATCGCGTCCTGCTCCATTCCGAAGAGTGAGACCGCGCCCTCGTACTTCTTTTCTTGAACCTGCTTCGCCAGCGCAAGAAACGCCGGCTTCGCAATGATCGTTGCACTGGCGACTACGGCACCGCTCGGGTTCTCGTTCTGGTCCGAGTTCGAACCGAAGGCGTTTGCACCGCGCTCCTTGCAGGCGTCGAACACGCCCTGCGCGGCCGAGTTTGCCTGGTGAATGATGAAGTCTGCGCCCTGCGCGAGCACGCTCTCGGTCGCCTTTTTGGCTCCCGCGATGTCGCCCTCGTTGCCAAAGAAGACCGGCGGAATGATGACGATCTTCGGGTTGGCAGCCTTCGCACCTGCTTCGTACGCCTTGATCGTCGAGGCGATGCTAGGCACGTCGATGACGGCAACCGAACCAATCTTCCCGGTCTTGCTCATCTTGGCGGCCATCACGCCGGCCAGATAGAAACCCTGCTCCAAGTAGAAGCGGAACGCGCCCGCATTCTTGGCCGTCTTTCCGCCCGATGAACTGACGAAAACTGTGTCTGGGAAGTCGGCCGCAATCTCTGCGCCCGGCTCGTTGTACTCGTAGCCGTGGCCAAAAACGAGGTTGTAGCCCTTCTGGGCGTAGGCTCGCATGGCCTCCTGGGCCTTCGGCCCGGCGGCTTCCTGGTTGTCGACCGTGGCGCTCATGTCGGACTTGATCGCTTGAAGGCCATCGTAGGCCAGGGCGTTCCAGCCCGAGTCGTTCACCTTTCCGGGCGTGATCAAGGCGACTTTAAATTCTTGCGTCGTGGACGGCTTTTCGCCCTCGGGGGTTTTCGCCGTTTCGTTGCCGGCGCTGCATCCGATGGCCACCATGGCCAAGATCGGCAGGAGATGCCAGAGTTTCATCATCCGAATATACGTGAAGATTTTGGAAACCGTTAGTCCGCTGCCGGTCCGAACAACGGTTTCGCTTTCATTTCTGCCCATCGGCGCGGAAATTTGCCCGGGGTGGCCTCAGTTTTCATGTAAACCGGGAAAATCCGCTCCACTTCCGTGCCCGGCAACAACCGCCGAACCACTTCTTTAAGTTCCAGCCCTAACTGCGCAATCGTAGGATGCTCAAGCAGCGGCAAGTCCGAGAGTCCCCGCATCGGAATGACTCGGCCGCCGATCTTGGCCTGATTCGCACTGAGCTCCAATTGAATCGCTAAAGGGGCCAACGCCCGACCGGTGACGACGTTGTACTTCTCGCGCCCAGGAAGCTCCTCCGCGCGGGCTTGCAGAATCTTTAGGTTCGGCAAGGGCTGGCTGCGCAGAAAGTCGAGCATTTTTCCGTTCGAATCCACCGCCACAACGAACAGATCGGGCCGTGCCCAGGCTAGCGGCCACGCGGGAAAGCCCGGACCGGTTCCAATATCCATGATCTTTGCGCCATGCGGAATCAAGTCCTGGAACAGCAGCGAATCTAAAACATGCCGAACCCAGAACTCATCTCGCCAGACCCGCGTCAGGTTTTTCGATTCGTTCCAGGCGTAGAGGCCGGCCTCGAAGTCTGCCATCAGCGCGGACTGCGCTTCGGAGACTCCAAGACCAATTGCAGATAGGTCGTAGGCGGTCAACCGATTAGGTTAGCATCCACGACCTTCACCGACGACGTGAACTCCTTCCCATCGACCGTCAGCGTGATTCGGTAATCGCCCGGAACCAGCGTGCCTTCGACGCGACCGTTCCATCGCACCACGTTCAGACCGGCCTTGTTCGTCACGCCCGTCAGCGTCTGCGTTCGCTTGCCGCTCGCGTCCGAGATCACGATCTTGGGCGTGTCTTTCGCGGCGGCTGAAAGGTGGAACATTACGCGGGTGCCGGGCTGCGAGTTCGGCACCGAGTAGGAATCACCATCCCACTGGCTGCCTCCGATTCGCCCCAGGATGAGGACGTCCTGCGGCGTCAGCAACGCCACCGGATCCTTTCGCGCGGAGTCGGTGAGCTGCTCCAGGCCGCTCACATCGAGCGTCCAAAGCGAACGACCGTGGGTTGCAATCACGAGATCGAGCTCGCGCGGATGCACGACCAAGTCGTGCACGGCGACGGTCGGAAAACCACCGCTTCGGAACCGGGTCCAGTTCTTGCCGCGATCGAGAGACACTCGCAGCGACATCTCGCTGCCTAGGAACAGCAGGTCGTCGTTCTTCTCGCCTTCCCGAATCACGTAGACCGAGTCGTAATCGGCAAGCCCGGCCGCCAGGCTCGTCCAAGTTTTGCCGAAGTCCTCGGTTACGTAAACGTACGGCTCGAAGTCGTTAGAACGGTGACCATCGAAGGTGGCATAGGCGCGCCCTTCGGCCCATTTACTGGCAATCACGCGGGAGCACCACGTGTTCTTCGGCAAGCCCGGAAGGTTGTCCGTAACGTTCGTCCACGTTGCGCCATCGTTCTGGGAGACCTGAACCTGGCCGTCATCGGTACCAACCCAGAGCAATCCGGGCTTGAGCGGGCTTTCGCTGGCGGTCGTGATGGTGCAGTGTCGCTCGGCACCGGTGTCCTCCGGAGTCACGCTCTTCTGCCCGGCTTTGTTCTTCTCCGGGTTGTTCGTGGTGAGGTCGGGCGAAACCGGCTGCCAAGCATCGCCTCGGTTCACAGTTTTGAACAGTCGATTCGCGCCTAGATACAGCGTCCGCGGGTTGTGCGGGCTGATGAAGAACGGCGTGCTCCAGTTGAAGCGCAGACCCTCGCCGCGCGGGCGGATGAATCGGGAAGCGCCGGTGGAAAGGTCCGTCCTCACGATCGCGCCGCCCTGGCTTTCGCTGTAAACCGTGCGCCAATCCGTCGGATCGACCGCGCAGTAGAAGCCGTCTCCGCCGCCGAGCGGCACGCTGTGGAAGTAGTTGATGCTGCCGTAGCTGGTTTGCGTGGGAACGCCCCAGCAGGAGTTATCTTGCAGGCCGCCGTAGATCCAATACGGCCGTCGATTATCCACCGCCGCCGCATAGAACTGCCCAAGCGGCATTCCGTTGTCATGAATCCAGGTTTTGCCCTTATCACGGGTGTGAAAAATGCCGCCATCTCCGCCGATGAGGATATGGTTCGAGTCCTTCGGATTGATCCAAAACGCGTGGTAATCGGGATGCACCGAGTTGTTTTGGACGGCGAACTTCTTGCCACCGTCTACCGACACTCGGAGACTGTCCGCCGGGAGATAGATCGTTTTCTCGTCGTTCGGGTCGATTTTGGGCAGGCTGAAGTAGAACGGACGCGGGTTCAGCGGGTTGATCATCTCGAAGCTGTCGCCGCCGTCGCTCGAAAGGAACGTTCCGCCGCCGTAGTTCTTCACCACGCCGCCGTCGCGGGGCCGATTCGGCTCCTTCTTCGGGTCGGGCCGATACTCGATCGTCGCGACGATCTTCTTAGGGTTTGAGCGCATGTAGTCGAAACCAATCCGGCCAAGCGGCCCTTCCGGCAGGCCCTTAGTAATCTTGCGCCACGCCCGGCCGCCATTCGTCGTTTTGTACAGCCCGGAACCCGGACCGCCGGAGATGAAGTCGAAGGGCATGCGAACCCGTTGCCACATCGAAGCCAGCAGCTCGTTGGGATTCGCCGGATTCAGCGCGAGATCGACGGCACCGGTCGCTTCGTCAACCTTCAGAATCTGCGTCCAGGTCTTTCCGCCGTCGGTAGTTTTGTACACTCCCCGCTCCGGATTCGAACCCCAGAGGCGGCCCAGCGCAGCCACGTAGACGACGTCGCTGTTTCGCGGATCGATCACGATCTTGCTGATGTGCCGGGTTTCGACCAAGCCCATGTTTTTCCAGGTCTTGCCGCCGTCGGTCGAACGATAGACGCCGTCACCCCAAGCGACCGAGTTGCGCGACGTGTTTTCGCCGGTGCCGACCCAAACCACGTTAGGGTCCGTCTGCGATACGGCCGTCGCGCCCAGTGAGATTGATCCTTCGCGCTCGAAAACGCACGTGAAAGAGCCGCCCGCATTCTCGGTTTTGAACAACCCGCCGCTGGCGCTCGCAACGTAATAGATACGCGGTTCTTTCTCGTAGACAGCTAGGTCGGTGATTCGGCCGCCCATCGTGGTCGGGCCGACGTTCCGGGCAACCAAGTTGTCCAAAATCGGTGCCCAGGCATCCGACTGGCCGAAAGCGGCGCTGGTGAAAGCGGCAAACAGGGCAACGCCCGCAAAATAGGTTCTGTAGGTGGACCGACTCATCGTGATTAACGCACGTTACCGTACGCACCGGCGGTTCGGTTCCCTTTCAGTTCTGATTAAAAGTTCGAACTTACAAAATTGGACCACGGGTACGCTCATCCCATGGATTTCTCCCTCAGCGCCGAGCACGAACTGATCCGCGAGATGGCGTACAAGTTTGGCCAGCAGGTCATCGTTCCGGATGTCACCAAGCGTGACCGCGAGGCGAAAAGCGACCGCGCCGTGCTGGAAAAGATGGCCGAGGCCGGCCTGCTCGCGGTCAGCATTCCCGAGGCGTACGGCGGAAGCGGCACAGATTACGTCTCCCTCGGCCTTGTTTGCGAAGAACTGGAACGAGCCGATACCAGCGCCCGCGTCGTGATGAGCGTCCACAGTGGACTGCACGCGATGACCATTTTGCAGTGGGGCACCGAGGAGCAGAAGCAACGCTGGCTGCCCAAACTGGCCTCCGGCGAACTCGTCGGCGCGTTTGGCCTAACCGAGCCCGACGCTGGTTCCGACGCCGCGAACATCCGGTCCACCGCCCGCAAAGACGGCGATTCTTACGTACTAAGCGGCGAGAAGACTTGGATCTCTCTGGCAGATTATGCCGACCAATTCCTGGTAATCGCGCGCCTTGAGGACCCGGCCGTCGAGAGCGAAAAGCCGCGGCACGTCGCGCTCATCGTCAACCGGAACCTTGCCGGATTCACCAGCCGGCCGCTTCACGGCAAGCTCGGTGTTCGGTCTGGCAACACCGGGCAGATCTTCTTTGACAACGTTCGCGTCTCGGCCGAGGACCGGCTGGGCGAGGACGGCGACGGATTCAAGGTCGCCATGTCTGCCCTTGACCACGGACGATACACCGTTGCGGCGGGCGCGGTCGGAATCATCACCGCCTGCCTCGATGCCTGCAACACCTACGCCCGCGACCGCAAGGTCGGCGGCGAGGAGATCGGCAAGAAGCAGCTCGTCCAGCAGATGATTGCCAACATGGCCGCCGGGCGCGATATCGGCCGGTTGCTGTACTACCAAGTCGGCTGGATGAAGAACACCGGCGCGCGCCACACCCGCGAGGTCAGCATGGCCAAATGGGTCAACTGCAAGAACGCCTTCGACGCGGCGAACTCCGCCGTCGAGATTCACGGTGCTTACGGCTTCACGGACGAATTCCCGGTCGAGCGCTACTTCCGAAACTCGCGCGGCGCGATGATTTACGAAGGCACGCACGAGATTCACACCCTCATCCAAGCCGAGTACGAGCTCGGCTACCGGGTCGACCGACCGCTCGCCCGAACGCTGCCGACGTTTAACGGCTAAGTTCGTCGAAGGCCGCCTGCAGGTCGGCCGTTGCAATGATGAACCGCTCGTTGCCGCTGCCAACGCCAACGATGCCGCGAATCTCCTCGCCCCCGTTCTCCAGAATGAGGCCGAGGAGATCTTCGAACTTGTAGCCGGGCTCGGCGTTCAGCAAAAACGCGATGTCGCCCAGGCTAACTTCCTCGTCCACCTCGCGCCCCGCGAACCCGCCGTCGATGAGGATGCGTACGCCGTCGCCGTCGGACTCCAGGTCCATCGTGTACTCGGTCGGCTTGCCGTATGCGTTTGATATCGGAATCTGAAACTGCGCCATCGTTCTAGGCATTCTGGCCGGGAACAGATTCTTCTCGCCAGCCGTCTGCGTCAGAGTTTTATGCGAAACCGGCGATTATTTGTTTCTTTAGGTGCCTTTGGTCTGATTGCGGCGGCGGTGGCCGTTTATCTTCTGAAAGAAGACCCGAGAAAGCGACGACCCGCCGGACTTCCCTACGAGATCATCGACTAACGTGCTGCGGTTAATGTCTTTGAACCTGCGGTACGGCACCGCGCCGGACGGACCGAACTCTTGGGAGCATCGTCGCGCGGCGGTAATGTCCTTTCTGGAACGGACCACCCCGGACGTGCTGTGCACACAGGAGGCGTTGCGATTCCAGATCGATGAAATTTTGCTCGCCAACCCACGTTTTGTCTCCGTGGGTCTCGGGCGGGACGACGGCCGTGCGGCTGGCGAGCACTGCGCCGTATTCGTGGACCGGTCGCTGACGGTCCTTGAAAAAGGCACGTTCTGGTTTTCTGACCGTCCTTTCATGCCGGGGTCAAATGACTGGGGGAACCGACTTCCCCGTATCTGCACCTGGGTCCGGCTCGCTGAGCCCGCGCTTACGATCTACAACCTCCACCTGGACCACGAGCACCAGGGCAGCCGCCTCAAAAGCATTCGCCTGATCCGCAGCCGCGCTGTGAACCCGTGCGTGGTGACGGGCGACTTCAACATGGAGCCGGACAACCCGGCCCTTTCCCTGCTATCGGGCTTTCAAGACGTGATGGCGGGCTCCACCGAGCCCACCTTTCACGGGTGGGATTCGCTACAGTCCCGAATCGATTACATCTTTGCTTCGCCCGACGTCTCGTTTGCCGACGCCAATATCCACCCCGAAGTGATCTCAGATCACTTCGCGATTTCGGCCTCGGTTACGCCAATGCCATCAGAAGCTCGTTGATACGGGCTTCGGCGGCTTCGGCAAGCTCCGAGAGCGTCGCGGCGTCGAACGCAAACCGTCCGCCAACGGCGGCAAACAGCTCCGGCAGTCCAACCGTCGAACCCAGCGCCAGCCCCGCTCGGTACGCCGTGACGGCGTCCGCGAGGTCCTTCTGCGAATTTCGCCAAACCTGGTACGCGCCGATTTGTGCAAGGCCGTACTCCACGTAGTAGAACGGAACCTGGAAGATGTGGAGCTTGCGGTGCCAGCCGGTTGCTTCGATTTCGTCTAGCCCCGAGTAGTCGATTCCCGGCATGAACTGCCGCCAGAGCTCGGTCCACTTGGCGTCGCATGCCGCCGGGTCCGCTCCCTCCGCGTGCGTGTGGGCCCAATCCTGGAAGCCATCCACCACCGCCATGTACGGCCAGAACAGCAGCGTGCTCTCAAGGTGCTGAATCTGCGCGCGAGCCGAATCCGCCGGAGAATAGAACCGGTCCAGGTGCGGCTGGCAAAGCATTTCCATGCCCATCGACGCGACCTCGCAGAACTCGATCGGCGGCTGGGCTTCCAGCGCGACCGGAATCTCGAAGCACGCGAACGCGTGGAACGCATGGCCGGCCTCGTGCAGCAGGGTCTGCAAGTTGCTGTGCGTGCCCGAGGCATTCATGAAGATGAACGGTCGCCGCGCAAGCCGAAACTCGGTGCAGTACCCGCCGCCGGCCTTGTTCGGCCGACCAAAAAGGTCCAGCAAGCCGTCTGCCTGCATCTGCTTAAACCAGCCCGCCAGCACCGGATCGAGGCTCTCGAACACCGCGTCCGAGTTCTGCAGCAGGTCGGCTTCAGCTTCAAACGGTCGGAGCGGCGTGGCGCCGTACGCACTTACGTCGGTATCCCACGGTCGCAATTGCTGAAGGCCAAGCCGCTCGGCGCGGCGTGCGTAGATTCGGTTCGCCACCGGCACGACCGTCTCCAAAATCGTTTGGCGGAACTGAGCGACGTCCGCCGGGTTATAGTCCAGGCGGCCCATCTTCGCGTACTGATAGTCGCGAAAGTTCGCGTGCCCGGCCTCGTGCGCCATTTCCTGGCGGATGGCATACATCTTCGTCCAGAGCGCGTTGTAGCTCTCTCGGTCCTGCAAAATTCGGCCGTGCTTTAGCTCCCACGCGGCCTGGCGCTCGTCGCGCTCCGGCGATTGCAGGGCAGGGCTGAGCATCGAAAGCGGCAGCGATTCACCCTTCCATTCCACCGACTGCGCCCCTTCCAGCTTGTCGAAGTCGTTGCTCAGCTCGACGATTTGGGTGTCGCGCGGGAGGTTCGCCTCGCGGAAAACGCTTGCCTGGACCTTGAGGGATTGCAGCGCGACTTCCAGCGTCGGGGTCGAGAGCCCGCTTGCGAGTAGCTTGTCCTTGAGGACCTGCTCGGCGGCGGCACGCGGCTCCGAGATCGTCTTGGCGAAGTTCAGGAGGGCGGCTTCGGCGGCCTCGTCGGCGGTGTTCACGCTCACAGCGACGTAGAGCCGACTGTCAACTTCGTTCAGTACGTCGCTGAGGGCGGTCCAATCCAGCAGCCACTCCGGCAGGCTTTCCGGGGTGAGCTCCTGAGCGGCCAGGGCCTCGTAGTGGGGGCGGTAGTCCTCCCAGGTCCAGGCGAAGGCGTCTTTGGCAGAGGTCGGCAGCGCATCACGCAACATGCTCTGCATTTTGGCACCACCCGCCACCGGAGCAATGATTCCGAGATGGTTCCCCGTGCAAGGGGGAACCGTGTCTTCCGAGATGGTTCCCCATGAAGCGCAGCGGAAGGTGCAACCGTGGGGGAGGGTGTTGCCGATGAACCCCGGATGGTCGCAACGAGAAGCGTCCGGTAGGTCATTTAGGTCCGTGGCACTGACATGCTGCCGTTTATGCTGATATCCTAGTACTTTGCGAGCTTCGGGTGAGACAGACGCTGAGACTGAGTAGGGCACAAGTAATACTAATTGCGATTGCAGTCGTCACCCTTATCGTGTGCCTTAAGATTTCTTCTACGATGGCTTGGCCCATGGCAGCAACCATCACGTGGGAGCCGATCTTGATGGCGGTTGCGTCCGCTGGCTTCGTCACCTCGGTTGCAGGCATCTGGAGCAGGGACGACTTTAAACCGTTGCTCCGCCGCGCGTTAACCGTCTGGTTAGCCATTGCCGTCGCGTTCGTGGCCGCACTCGCCTGGACGACCGCTTTTTCTGGATCTTTCGAGCAATGGAGTTCGCTTTGCTTACTTCTGTTTCTCTGCTGCTCTCCCCCAATCATGTCCGAGGACTTTCTGAAAAGGCTCTTCAGAGTTAAGGAAGGAGATTAGAATCGGGTTCTTGGACGGGGTGTTCGGTGGCTGATCGTCGAGAGCGCCTGCCGCTGCTTGGGCGACTGGAAGTGGCACTCCCAATCTTTTGCGGGCTGGCCGCCATCGGGTATGGATTCTACAATTTCGGATCGAGCCCGGCGCTAACGGCCGTAATGATGCCCGTCGCGCTCGGTCACTGGCTTCTGGCGGCTAGCCTTTGGCGCATATGGTCTCATCGGCCGGCATCTTTCATCTTTGACGATGAGGGTCTGACAAAGACTCTCGGAAACAAAACTTGGCGAGTTTTGTACTCGGATGAAGCTAGCCTAAGCTTCCGTGGTCCGTTTGGAGAGACTTACCCAAGCGAAGCCGGGCGGTTAAGTTTGCTTTGGATCCGATGCGGAAATCAAAAAATTTCGATTTCGCCTCACTTAAATGGTCCAGAGTATGCATTTCTAATGGATATGTACTTTCAACGCACTCGCTGGCGCCTCCAAGAGAAAGTGTAAATGGAAAGGCTTTTCTTGGATGGCACAGCTTGGTCAGGTGATCCTGCTAAATCGCGCACGGGCAGTTCGGGCGCTTCAATCCCTCTGACGTGCCGACCGCTACTGCCGTCGGGGTTCGCCGACTGGGGGGATGGTTCACCCAACGACTTGCAGCCGAGAGCGCTTTCTCTCATCAAGCGTCTGGCTTGCCTACAGTCAAAGTACTTCAACACGTACCTCATAGGCGCCGGCACCCTGCGGGAATCGAACAACTCAGAATGCGCCTCGATCCGGCCTCCCGACCTAGGGGACGTTTTCATCGCGGCCAGGCATGGAATTCAATTCGTCGAAGCCGTCGTCTGCACCTTCGGGCATAGTTCTGCGCTGTATTACCTTTCGTTCGCGGAAGAATCTGCCTTCCAAGGGGTGCTTGAATCCGCGTTGAGTCGGCCAGAGTTGATCCCAACAATATTGCAGGATGCTCTCTTGATGAACTTTCCCTTCGCGGTTGACGCAGTTACAAATCTTCAAGTGATCGATTTCGACGACGATAAAAGACCGCCATTTCTCGCTGCACTAACCCCGGCCACTGGGGCTGGGCAAAACAATTCGGAGCGACGCCACTAGGAATGAGAATGACGTCGAACAACAAGCAGCCATCTGAACCTTTCTTCGAATGGAGATGGGCGTTAGTGTCGCGAATCAGCTAGCTCTTGATCCTTTCGCAAGTATCATGTATTTCCTATCCCCTCCAAGGATTGCCCATGAAGATCACGGTCTGCCTTCTTATCTTCCAATGCATCTTGCTCTTCGGCATTCTGCCTTTTTGCAGGTTTATCAAGCCCGAGCAAAATAGAACGACGATCGGTTTGCTCTTACTCGGCGGTATTTTCACGTTAATTGTTTGGTTGGGCATGTTTGCCATGGGAAGCTTTGATTAATAGTCCGTTCGAGCTTCTAGAGTTCGAACTGAATTGCGATCACCAGAGGAGTTGGCGCCGATCTTTCGACGATTCACACACCTCCGCTTCAACAACCGCTTCTGCCGCGCGAATCACACCTGGACGGACACATGGAAAGTAACTTGATCCCACAACTTCGACAGAATCGTGTTTCGCTGATCGGTTTCGTTTTCCCGGTCGGCATCGCCGTCTTTGCCATCGTCGTCTTGGACCTCATCTCCGGAAGGTCGATAGCCTACGTGCTCTGGTCAACTCCATCCCTCGCGATTTGGCTCGCCAGGAGCCAAACCGTGGCATGGCGCCTATTTGTCGCGAGCATCGTCACAGGCATCTTCGGCGGCCTAGCCTTCTCGAATGGCCGGAGTCTCGTTGCCGCAGGCATCATCGTTTGCGTCGGAGTCGTCTATCTCTTATTCGGCCCGAAGTTGCAAGCTGCTAGCTAAGAAGACATCGTGATCAAGCGGATTCCCGACCCCGAAGGCAACGTATCGCGCCAAAAGCTGATCTCCGTGCTTTCGGACACGGCGATTCCCTTCTGGGTTGGACGCGTCCTCATCATTCTTGGCCTGCTCCAGGTACTGCCGAGGACGAGTCCGGGCGCGGTCCTAGTCTTAACACTCTCATATCTGCTTACGGTCAAACTCCTGCACCACACAGTGAGCTCTCGGCTTGCCCCAGGCGAACCGCCACCCCTCGTTTGGAAACGGGGTTGGATTTTCCTGGAGGACCCGCTCCTGCAAGCCCTCTGGCGACGACGCCGCTAGCGGGCCCCACAACAACGGACTCTTCATTTCGACATTCATCGAACTGTATGCTATGATTCCTGCATGGAAGCAAGCACGGATCTGATCCGCCTGAAGGCGCTGGCCGACCCAACTCGGCTGGGCATCGTCGAATTTCTTTCGACAAGCTGCTGCGGAAGCGCCACCTTGAATGACGAAGGCGGCGTGATCGGCCCGACCGCCGGCGAAGTTTGCTGCCACATCACCGGAGTTTCGAAAGTTAGCTCCACCATTTCGCACCATCTGCACGAGCTGGCCGACGCTGGGCTGATCAAGCTGGAGCGGCGCGGAAAATCGATGGCATGCAATTTGGAGCCCGAGGCGCTGCGCGCAACAGCTGACTACCTGCTGCGATTAGCCACCCAAACGAGCGAGGCAAAGTGCTGCTGAAGCGGTCGCTCGCCGAGCTCATCGGTACCTTCTTCGTGGTTTTTGGCCCGGTTGCCCTCTCAGCGACCGGCAAGCTTCCGGGCGGAGACGGCAGCCTTTTGGGTTCCGCACTCATTTCGGGCCTTGCCGTCCTCGCGATGATTGCCGCTTTTGGGGGCATCTCGGCGGCGCACTTTAACCCCGCCGTGACCATTGCTTTCGCCGTCGCCCGCCGCTTCCCCGCCGGTTGGATCCTTCCCTACATCGCCGCCCAGGTCATCGGCGCAATCCTTGCCGCCGGAGCCGTTTTCATCATGTTCGGGCCCGGGTTTGGCGTTCACATTCCCGCCGAGCCGGCGCTTTTCGGCAGAAACTTCCTGGCCGAAGGACTGATCAGCTTCTTCTTGATGCTCGTCATCATGGCAGTGGCCACCGAAAAAGGCGTGGACGGCGCGCTGCCTGCCCTCGCTATTGGCTTCGTCGTGGTGGCGGGCGTTTTGCTGGCCGGCCCGGTGACGGGCGGATCGATGAATCCGGCCCGCTCGCTCGGCCCCGCGCTTTTTGCCGGAGGCGAGGCTCTCGCCAATATTGCCTTGTACCTTAGTGCCCCCATCGTGGGAGCCGTGCTGGCCGCGCTGACCTACGAAGCGATTCGATTCGACCGAACCGGGAAAAACGCCCCCGCATGAACCTATAATAAGGAATGCAAACCTCCGCGAGCAGCGTGGCTCCCGACGGTGGCGTTCGCTCTGGGCTAACGACAACCGAGTCGGCCTTCATCGAGCAGGCCCAACGAAACGGCGATTTGTATATTGATCAGCCGTACGACTTGTACAGTGAGGCCAACCACCGCGCCTGGCAGAGCCTTTTTGCCCGCATGCGCGGCCCTTGGGAGCGGTACGGCAACCCGAGTTTCCTGCGCGGCATCGATTCGCTCGCCCTGGACCCCAACCGGGTTCCCCGTCTAAGCGACGTCAATCAGTTCCTCTCCCCCCTCACCGGGTTCAGTGCGAAGGCGGTCAGCGGCTACGTGCCCGCCTATCTGTTTTTTGATTGCCTTCGAAACCGCGAATTCCCCACGACGATTACGATTCGCCGCGAAGACCGCCTGGACTACCTGCCCGAGCCAGACATTTTTCATGACATCGCCGGGCACGTGCCGATGCACACCGACCGCGCCTTCGCCGACACGCTGGTTCACTTTGGCGAGTGCGCGCGTCGCGCGGCCGAGATTGGCCAAGGCATCGCCGACCCTGGTGAACGCCTAGCAACCCTGACGAGCATTCTTCGGGCGATGGCCAGGTTCTTCTGGTTTACCATTGAGTTTGGACTGATGGAATCTCCCAATGGCTTACGGGCTTACGGTAGCGGGCTCCTGTCTTCCTACGGCGAACTATCACATAGCATCGACTCGCCTACCGTCCAGAGATCGCCGATGCAGCTCGAATGGGTAATCCATCAATCGTTTGAAATTGATCGCTACCAGCCGTTGCTGTTTTCCGTCGCTTCCTTCGATCACCTATTCGAGCTAGTAAACGAGCTTGAACGATGGATGCTTGACGGCAAACTGAATAACGTTGCCCCGGGCGAGCCAGAGGTAAGCCCGCTCGACCTACAAAGTTTCCTCGACGCAAACGGATAAACCTATGGCGCTAATTGTTCGACGCGGTGACTTACCCAACACGCCCCACACGGAGTTCTACGCAATTCCAGGCGTGCTCGCTTTGGAGGAAATCCACGGCAGTTATGGCTTTGACGGACCTTGGAGCCGTAAGATGCACGTCCGGCATTATCCAACGGAGCAATCTTCAAGACCGACCGTTGCGGACTTCCATTTCCGGCCGACTTTCGTAGATGCTTCTGCAGTTGCGCTGGAGCCGTACATGATTCACTCCGGGGATATTCCCTACGGCGGCGACGCGCTTCGCTCTCGGTTTGCGTTGTGCGGCGGGCACAGCACCCTGATGTCGGTGATTAAGGCCACCGAAAGCTTTCCGGCGGATACGTACTTCCGAAACGCTGCCTCGCACGAATTGTTCTTTGTTCAAGAAGGAAGCGGGGTGCTTAGCTCGGAGTTCGGCGAACTACCCTTCAAGCAGCACGACTATATTGTTGTTCCTAAAGCGACGACTTATCGAATCGACCTCCACGAAGGTTCGGTTTGGCTATTACTTATCGAGTCGAAATTCCCTTACGAGTGGCCTCCGCACTACATGAACCGAGGCGGACAAGCTCACATGACCGCTCCGGTGGTGGAAACCGAAATCGGGTTACCAGAACTGAGGCCATTTCGCGACGAAGTCGGCGAGTTTACGGTGTTCATTAAAGCGCCAGGTGGAACGGTTACCGATAGCAAACAGTCACATCACCCGTTTGACGTTAGCGGATGGGAGGGTGCCCTCTATCCGTTTACCTTCCCGATTCTTAACCATCATGGAATCGCGCGGGAGATCCACACCGCACCGCCGATGCACAACACGTTTCAGTCGGGGCATATTCCCAACACCGGCTTCAGCGTCTGCTCTTTTGTTCCCCAGATGGAAGGTTGGCATCCGAAGGAAGTTTGCGCACCTTACGCGCACATGAACGTGGATAGCGACGAGTTCATGTTCTTCTGTAACGGCAGCTACGGCGCGCGCAAGGGCATCATCAAAGACGGCTCGATCAGCCTCCATCAGGGCGGCGTTCCCCACAGTCCGCACGGCAAAGCCGCCGAGCGCTCGCTCGCGAACCGCGGGAAAGTCGCCGAGCGACTCGCCGTGATGCTGGATACCTACTTCGAACCGTTAACAATTACGGTTCCCGCATTAGAATTTTGTGATCCCGAGTACTCAACCAGCTGGAGCCGCGCGGCCCAAACCCAATAGGAAACACCATGAACCCAACCCAAAACATTCATCAAGGTCATTGGATTGCGCCCCGGCCAATCACACTTCTCGAAGGCGAGGATCCTCAGGCAATTGAAGGCTTTGACTACGCCGAGTTCTACGTTGAGAATGCCCGCCAAACGGCGATGTACTTCTGCTTTTCCTTCGGCTTTACCCCAGTAGCTTACCGAGGACCCGAGACGGGCTATACCGAATCTGCTAGCTACGTTCTGAAGCAGAACAAAGTTACCTTGCTCATTACGGCCCCCCTTAAGACGACTAGTCCGATCTGCAATCAGGTAGCCCTGCACGGAATGACGGTGCACGACGTTGCGTTCCGCGTGCCCAACTGCGAAGCGTTCTACTATGCGGCGATGGAGAAGGGCGCCGAGTCGGCGATGGTGCCAACGGTCTGGCAAGATGAGCACGGTGTGATCAAGAAAGCCGCCATCAAAGCCTACGGCGATACGATCCACTCCCTTGTCGAGCGAACGAACTATAGCGGAGACTTCTGGCCGGGGTTCGTGCCGTACGGTGACCTGTTTGCCGTTCCCGAAAATACGAGCCTCGATGGCCTCATCGTCATCGACCACATGGTCGCAAACGTGCAGCTCGGAAAGATGGAGCATTGGGTGAAGTATTACGAGAACATTCTCGGCTTCAGCCAGTTCCTCTCGTTCTCAGACGACGACATCTCCACCGAATACTCCGCGCTTATGTCCAAGGTCATGACCGGCGGACATGGAAAAATTAAGCTGCCCATCAACGAGCCGGCGCACGGAAAGCGGAAGTCGCAGATTGAGGAGTACCTTGAGTTCCATAACGGCCCGGGCGTCCAACATCTCGCCCTAGCCACCAACGATATCATCGGAGTTGTGCGGGAACTCAAATCACGGGGCATCACGTTCCTCAACGTGCCAAAGTCGTACTATGACGATCTACCGGAGAGAGTCGGGCCGATTAAGCAGGATCTTCAGCAGCTAGCTGAGCTCGGCATTCTCGTAGATCGCGACGAGGATGGCTACCTACTCCAGCTCTTTACCAAGCCGCTACACGACCGACCGACGATCTTCTTCGAAATCATTCAGCGCCAGGGATCAAAGGGATTCGGCGTCGGAAACTTCAAAGCGCTCTTCGAAGCTATCGAGCGAGATCAGGAGCTTCGGGGCAACCTTTGAAGTTTGGATCGACCCAAGAGGGTCGCCTAGTCATCACGAGCCACGATTCCGGGAAGGCCGTCTTTTCGGAATCGTACGGTAGCTTGCTTGACGCATTATCAGATTGGGATTCCGCACTACCCGCGCTTGAAGCCGAATTCGAAGCGAGAAAGGGCAGCGAACTAGCCCTACAGGATTTCGCGGCTCCGCTACCAAAGACTTGGGCGTTCTTAGACGGTAGTGCGTTCATCCAGCACATCGTGTTGGTGCGCAAGGCTCGGAAAGCCGCGCTTCCGGAGGACCTCACAACGATTCCTCTTATGTATCAGGGGATCAGCGATACCTTGGATGGTCCGACTGCGAACATCCCCGCCTTCGGCCCAAACGACGGCCTGGATTTTGAAGGCGAGATCGGCATCATCACCGACGAGGTCCCGATGGGAACCACCGCCGAAGAGGCCGAGAAGCACATCAAGCTAGTCGTCCTGCTCAACGACGTAAGCCTTAGGAACCTCATCCCCCGCGAAGTCGGTACCGGTTTTGGATTCATCCAAAGCAAGCCAAGTTCGGCGTTTGCGCCTTGGGCCGTCACGCCCGATGAACTCGGCAGCGCGTGGCGCGATACCCGCCTTCACCTACCTCTTGTCACCCACCTGAACGGAGTGCAATTCGGAATCCCGGATGCCGGTGAAATGCATTTTTCCTTCGCCGAGCTGATCGCCCACGCCGCAAAAACGCGGCGACTTAGTGCCGGAACGATCATCGGCTCGGGCACCGTCGCAAACAAAAACGCAGAGGTCGGCTCAAGCTGCATCGCCGAGAGAAGAATGCTTGAGATCATCGAAACCGGCGAGGCAACAACCCCATTTTTGCAGCCCGGCGACCGGGTGCAGATGGAAGTCCACAAGGACGGTCACAGCGTGTTCGGCCAAATTGACCAAATGGTCTCCTAAGCGGCCGGCGGACGACCGCCCCAGGATCGGAGCTTTTCGTACATTTCGTTTGCGTTCACGGGTTTGGCCAAATAATCGTCCATGCCCGCCCGGAGGCAGCGTTCCCGATCGCCCTTGACGGCGTGGGCCGTCATCGCGATCACGGGCGTGCGAGTCCCCGATTCTCGGCGGCGAATTGCCTCGGTGGCAGACAGTCCGTCCAACACCGGCATCGAAACGTCCATAAGAATCACGTCAAAGCGCTCCTCCGCCACGGCGGCAACCGCTTCCATCCCGTTCACAACGTCTCGATGGGTGCAGCCCCACCTTTCCAGCCTTCTTTTGGCTACCGTGGCATTCACCATGTTGTCTTCTGCCAGCAAAACATGAAGTCCAAGCGGCGCAAAAGTCGCTGCTGCTTCCCGGGGTTCGGGATGAGTTTTGCCTCCAACCGCATCCAAAACAGCCCGGGACAGGGCCGCCAAACGAACCGGCTTACTGAGAAACGGTCGGGCCTCCGTAGTCTGTGCGGCCATCGACAACCGCTGGCCCACCGATACCAGTTCGACGATTGGGCAGACGCGGCCACCGATCGGTTGCCAGCCCATGTGGTCGACCAGCAAAACGTCGGGGTCCTTCGCCTCAATCGTTCCGCCTAGCCCGGTTACGTAGTCGCAAACCACGCGCTGTAAAGTGGGCGTCTGAAGAGAAACCGCAACACGAATGCCCTGAAGAGAACGCAGATGGAACGCAGATTCCGTCTGCTTCGGCAGCGTCAGCGAAATCCAGAATGAACTTCCCTCCCCGAGCCGACTCTCCATACGCACTTCGCCACCCATCAACGCTGCAAGTTGCCGCGTGATAGAGAGGCCCAGGCCGGTTCCGCCGTGCTTCCGCGTGATACTTCCATCCTCTTGGGTAAAGCTCTCAAAAATCGCTTCTTGCCGATCCGGGTGCACTCCACTTCCCGTGTCTTGCACCTGTAGCTCAAGGGAAACGGCGGATTCCGTTTCTTCCAAAACCCTTGCCGACAGGCAAACTTCGCCGTGGGCGGTGAACTTTACGGCGTTCCCCACAAGGTTTGTAAGCATCTGCCGAATGCGGTCGGCGTCGCCGATGAGTAGGGTCGGTACCGAAAGCGGCAGGTCACAGATCAGTTCGGCGCCGTCGCCATCGCGGCGCGCCCCGGCCAGTTCCAAAACGTCTTCCATCACTTGCCGAAGGTCAAAATCTTCCGGATGTAGGTCCAATCGCCCGGCCTCGACCTTAGAAAAGTCCAGAATATCGTCGATAATCCCCAACAGCGAATCGGCACTCTTCTGCACCGTCAGCGTATAGTTCAGCTGCTCGGTAGAGAGTGCCGTATCCAGCAATAGCGAGGTCATTCCAACCACCCCGTTCATCGGAGTACGGATTTCGTGGCTCATGTTCGCCAAGAACTCGCTTTTCGCGCGCGTTGCGGCCAAGGCGGCATCTCGCGCGTGGGTCAGCTCCTCGGTTTGCGCCCGAAGGGCATCTTCGACCTCCCGTCTACGCTCAATCTCAATCTCTGCCGAACGGTGCAACATGCTGTTCTTCACCGCAACGGCGGCTTGACGCGCAAACGGCAGAATGGGAAGCAGCGCCGCCTCGGTCATCGGTCGCAGGGTTAGGGCGTTGTCCGCCATCAAGAAGCCCAACAACTCTCCGGCAGCCCGCAGCGCAATAACGGCATGCGGGATCATGATCTCCGGACCAGACGAATCTAAGTCTCGGTACGGAATCGTGCGAATAGAAGTGAGCTTCTGCGAGTCCTGGAACTGCTCCAGCAGCCATTTCACGAATTCGGGTTTCAGAAGCAGTTCGTGTTCATCGAGCAGGCTTCCGTCGATATTGGTTCCCCATGTGCCGCGAACCTCAGCGCCGTCAAAAATCCAAACCCCGGCGCGATCCACAATTTTCGCGTCGAGGAGGGCATCCCTCACCAGACGAAAGACATTGTCGGGGTCTTGGTAGGCCGCAAGCGCAACGGAGAGCTCCATCAGGTGACGTTGTTGCTGAACGATCTGCTCTTTTTCTACAAGCAGTCGCGAGTTCTTCACCGCAACGGCGGCCTGGCGCGCAAACGGCAGAATTGGAAAGAGCGACGCCTCGGTCAGCGGCCGCTCCGTAAGGGCGTTGTCCGCCATCAGAAATCCTAGCAGCTCGCCGGCGGCACGAAGGGCAATCACGGCATGGGGAATCAGTATCTCCGGGCCCGACGAATATAAGTCTCGGTACGGAATCATACGAATAGAAGTGAGCTTCTGCGAGTCTTGGAACTGCTCCAGCAGCCATTTCACGAATTCCGGTTTCAGAACCAGGTCATGTTCATCGCGCAGGCTTCCGTCAATATTGGTTCCCCAAGTCCCACGAACCTCAGCGCCATCAAAAATCCAAACCCCGGCGCGATCCACAATTTTCGCGTCGAGGAGGGCATCCCTCACCAGACGAAAGACATTGTCGGGGTCTTGGTAGGCCGCGAGCGCAACGGAGAGCTCCATCAGGTGACGTTGTTGCTGAACGACCTGTTCTTTTTCTTCTAGCACTCGCGAGTTCAATACAGCAACGGCCGCCTGCTCTGCCAGAGGCAGGATGGGAACAAGCGTTTCGTTCGTGATCTCGCGCATCGAGTTCAGGTTGTCCACCGTCAGAACCCCGATAAGCTCGCCGCGTGCATGCAGCGGAATAATGGCGTGCGGCACATTCTCGCGCACGTCACCGTTTGGCAACACAACTACCGGAGTCGCATCCAAGACGAAAGGAATCTTGCCCTCCATCGCCTCCGGTAACTTGGTTCGATATTCGCCAAGCGGAAAGGAAAGGTGATGTTCCGCCCGGGGCTTGCCATGCGGGTCAGTGCCCCAAGTTCCGCGGGCTATGTCGCCATCCACAATCCAGACGGCGGCACGATCTACGACGCAGAGGTCTAGGATGGCATCGCGCACCAGCCGGAATGCCCCATCCGAAGTCGGGTTTGCCGTCATTTGAACTGCGATCTCGGCGATTCGCCGCTGCTGAAGTAGCATCCGATCCCGCTCATCTCGCAGGCGAGCCTGAATTACTGCCACCGCCGCCTGCTCGGCAAAAGGCAGGATCGATTCGAGCATGGGCCGCGTGATTTCGCGCATCGTAAACGGCATGTCGACTCCCACGAACCCGACGAACTGGTCTCCGGACTTCACGGCAACGCTGGCATGGGGCACGTCGTGCAGGATTTCGCCGTTGGGCATTGTCACAGAGCCCCAGTTATGCCAAGAGTAGACGTCGCTGCCGGACGCGAGGGCGTCGATTCGCACCTGCATCCATTCCGCCGGGAAGGTCACTTCCCGATCGTTCGCCAGGTTGCGATGGAGATCGGTGCCCCACGTCCCGCGAACAATATCACCCTCAATGAGCCAAATGCCCACTCGATCGACGTCGCAAAGTTCCATGATCGCGTTGCGAATCGACAGCAGAACCTGGTCGATATCTTCGTTACTGCCGATTGCCACGGCAATCTCGGCTAGCCGCTTCTGGTTCAGAAGGAGTCGCTCATGCGACTCTAAGAGCCGAAACTTCCAAATCGCGATGGCGGCCTGCTCGGTGAACGGTAGCAACTCCATCAGATCCGCCTCGTTGAACCGCTTCGACGTGATGAGGTTGTCCACGGCGATGAGGCCGACGAGCTCGCCCTCTGCCCGCAAATAGAGCAACGCGTGGTCGAGAACCTGAACCATTCCCTCCGGAAAGTTCTCCCGGTACTGGCCGGGCTCAATCGAGGAGAGGGAAAAGTCTTGCTGATATGGACCGAACAGTTTCCAACGCGACGGCTCTGCGGCAGAAGCTGGGATACGATCTCGGGGGATATCCTCCAATTCCCCTTTGCGGTTCGTTCCGATCGTCCCAACGAAGCAGTTCTCTGCCGGATCAAAGAGGAAAAGTCCGCAACGATCGAACCCGCTGCCAACAACGATGGCCTGCTGCACAAGCGTCAGCACAGACCGAAGGTCTCGGCCGCGATTGATGGCGGAAGTCAGCTCAAAAAGCCGGCGAAAACGGTCTTCGGACTCGTCGCGCGATTCCGCAAACCCTTGGGCCTCGGCCGCCACTTCGTCGCGTCCAGTTTCTTCGGGATTCATCGGTTAAAACTGCTGTAAATGAGGGGACGCAGGATCAAGATATCCTCCGGGAAATTCGCAAACCTATTCTGGCAGGTAACTTCATCCGGGGTCACGGTAAAGAGCGACACGCGTAAGTGGGGTTTCGAATCTATTCTAATGAGTACGCGGAATGTCTGTTCGCGGTTAGGGTCACATAAAAATGAAAACTAAGCTAGGCCTGGTTGCTGTTCTCGCCACTGTTTCGGCTATCTCATCGGCGAATCTCATCGTTAACGGTGGATTCGAGATTCCCGACGTAAACGGAAACTGGGGCCAATTCCCCAACGACACCGCCGGCGGTTGGTTCGCCGAGGTTGATTCGATGGAAGTTGGTGCCGGATCGGTTTACGGAGTCACCGGTTTCGAGGGCGATCAGGTTCTCGAGCTCGACTCGAGCGCCAACGCGAAGATTTCGCAGAACGTCAACACGTCCTCGACGCTCTACACGGTTTCGCTGCTCGCCGGTCTCCGAGCTCGCACGACGGCGGCAAACGCCAGCCTCGACATTCTTTGGAATAACGTTGTCATCGGTAGCATCGCTCCGACCAGCACGAACCTCTCGCTTTACACGTTCACCGTAGCCGGTACGGGCGGGCTCGATAAGCTCTCGCTCGTCGGAACCGGTACGTCCGACCGCCTCGGTGCCGTCGTTGACGCGGTTAAGGTGGAAGCCGTTCCAGAGCCGGCAAGCATGGCCGTTCTCGGCCTCGGACTTGCGGCATTCCTTCGACGCCGCAAGAAGTAAGCCTCGCTGCTTTCTGAAGAGCCCATCGCACTGCGATGGGCTTTTTTTATATGTCGCGCTAGCGCATCACGGGAGTCGGGTGGAGAACCGCCGCCATCTCCAGCAGCATGCGCTCGCAGGTTTCCTCGGCAGAAAAGGCGGGCAATCCTCCCTTCAGCCGGGCATCGGCATCCGCCAGGATGGCAAAACACCGCACCAACCGCTGACGCTTAAGGGATCGGGCCGCCTCCATGTAAGTGTTTTGGGTCCAGGCCTTTTCCCGCCCCAGGTTTGGCTTTTCGGGGAATTGACGGGTAACCGACTCCGGCGCGTTTGCCGGACCGACCCCGGCCTCAGAGCAAAGTTTGGCCTGCCAGAGCAGCCGCAACGCACGCCGAACCTGCGGCACGATGTTGTTTCGAACGCGATCGTCAGGATCCTTCGTACCACTCAGCAACGTTTTCATTTGTGCCAAGGCAGATCGAATGTCGTTCTTCAACACGCCGTCGACCACCTTGAAGACATTGAATTCAATGGACGGCACCGCCACCGCCCGGATGTCCGCTTCCCGGATGTTTTCGGCGTCGCCGACGAACAAGGCAACTTTTTCCACTTCGTCAAGCGCCCGGCTCAGGCTCGACCCCGTCATCTCGACCAGGAGTCGAATTCCCGTGCTGGATATTTTTTTTCCGTACCGCGTCGTGACATCGCGAATCTCCTTTTCTACCGTGCCGACGGTGAGCGTGAGATCGGCGACGTGACCCCCGGCGGTCGTAACCAGCTTTTTCCAAGCCGTTAGGGCCGTGGCAAGCCGCCGCTGCTTATCCTCATCCGCAATCTCCTCGTCGGCGACGAGAATCAGTAGCGCATGCTCGGGAAGTCGATCCAGTTGCGCGTTCTTCGCCCGATCTGCGCCCAAACGAAGCAGATGACGCACGATGAGGACTCGCCGCTCGGCCAGGAACGGCGTAGTTGCCGCCCGCGCCGCCCACTCGGCGGCCGAGACCTGGTCCGCATCCACCGTCTCCAGGTCGAAGTCGTCCGGCACCATCTCCAATTGAGTCAACAGCGCCGCGACGGCGCGCGCTCGTAGCGTTGCCTCGTCCCCCGAGATGAGGATGATCCGGTGCTTCACCGCCTTTTTGGCGTCGAAACTCACGCCTTCTTCCCGCGCTTGAAGGTCCGTCCGTAGGTTTTCAGTTCTGCTTTCAGGGTGACAATCTCTTCCGGCGAAAGGTCAACCGGCCCGTACAGCCCAGAGAATATCTTGCGGTGGGCCTGCCACACCGCATCCCGCGACTCGCCGAACTGCGCCTCGGCCGCGCGGAAGAAATCATCCGGGGTTTCGGCCAGCTTTCGGCGTCGGCCGGCGACTTTTTCCAGGAACTTGATCCAACGGTTCGCCAAGCGTTCGGTCTCCGTTTTGCGGATCGCGATGGGGCGATTTTGGTAGAGCCGCCGGGCAAAGAATCCTCCCAATCCAAGGGCGACGATGGCGATGCCGACGTTGATTGCGGTCGCCACTCCATCGTGCTGCCACAGCGGCCGCCCGTCGTTCTCGGAACCGCGTTCGCCGCCTTCCACCGCCGTCGATCCTCCGGTGGCATCGAACACCACCCAGCCGACGTCCTTGAAGAGGATCTCGCACCAGGCGTGGTAGTCCTTCTCAAGGACAATCGTGCGGCCTTGCTCGTCCAAATTGTTCGTGTCTGGAAGGTATCCCTGCACATATCGCGCGGGCAGCCCAACCGACCGCGCCGTTTCCACCATCGCGGTTGCGAACAGGTCACAGTACCCTTCTTTCGATTCGAACAAGACGAACCGAACGGGATCGATGTTTGGCGGCACCGCGGCGGCCCGAAGGTTGTACTTGATCCGCTTCGAAATCATGTCGCGCAGCCGATCTGCCTTTTCGCGGTCGGTTTTTGCCCCTTCCACGGTGGCTTCAGCCAGCGCGATGACCTCGGGATCGGCGAACGGATCCTCGCGGAAGATGCCGGGCGCATCCAAATTCTGATCTGTAGCTTTCCTCAGGTCGTCCGGCTTCGCTACGAAGGCAAACCCGGCAAACACGTTTGCCGACTCACTCGCCGCGACCGGCAGCCCTTCTGGCCCGCGTCGAACCAGCGAAGGATTCTGCCAGCCTCCGACCACGCCCGGCACCGGCACCAGGCTTTCTTTGTCCAACCTTCTGGCCGTAAACTGGACCATATCTGGATCAGTAATGTAGATCGGGTCGTCGTAGACGCCGATTCCCGAGCGGTTCCAGCCCCTCGCCGACCGCACGTCGAACACCTCGGTTTTCAAGTAGGGCGCCGCCGAACTTGCCTCCATCGTCCAGAGTGGCCGTTTGCTTAGGCTGACGTTTGGCCCACGGCCGACCTGCACCGAGCTCTGGGTGGAATTGCTGGAAGACGAGCGCGACGGCGTGATCTGCGCCACCGGAACTTTCACTCCGGCCGCAACGGTTTGCACCGACTGCTGGATGATCGGCGCACCCAACAAGCTCAGAAGAATGACAATGAGTGCGAACGCGAGCGCCCACTCCGGACCGGCGACCCATCGCCACGGACCGCTTCGCATGCGCTCGTAGAGTGCCTGGTCACGGCGAACTTCCTTACGGTGATCCGGGCGCGCGTCGGCACGGTTCACGTAACCGGATTCGGCCGCATAGCGCAGCATTTCCCGGCCGTTGGCGCGGGCGAACAGCGTGCTGAGGCACAGGAGGAATATGAAGAAGGCGAACGTCGCCTCTCGGTAGGTGTCGTACACCCCGACCAAGCCAAACAGCGCAATCGCGGGCACGGCTTGGAACAAAAGCGTCCCGTCGCGCCAAGTCACAAAGCTGCCGAGCGCCAGCATCCAACTGAGCCAGGCGGCGGCGATGAACGGTCGCGGGAAGGTATCTGGCGGAAACGCACCCGAAAGCAAATCCACCCGCGTCACGGCGAACACTGCGACGATCGCGTAGAGAACGCCGTCCAGCTTTAGGAACTTCGATTCCCGGAAGAATCGTCGCATCAGGAAGCTGACCACCGAACCCGCCAGGATGAGCTGGACAAAGAAGTGCCCAACGGACGGTTGGCCGATAGCGCGCCCGGCCGAGTAGGCCGCCAGCGCACTGCCGACGCTCATCATCAAGAAGTCCAGCGTATTGATGCGACTTCTGTCTCGTGGCTGCGGGACGGGACTACTCTTCATATCGGGCCTCCAACGGCATCACAATCGGGGTCGAGCCGGCGGCGCGTAGCGAACCGATGAACTCCGGATCCGTCGCGGACTTCGTGTTTTGTCCAAGTTTTCCTAGTTGATCTGCGGCATAAAGCAAAGGTACGACCGTCGTCCCATGCGATGCTGCCGCACCAATCGCACCCGGCAAACCGGCGTCGGCCACCGACAACAGGACGAAAACGATGCTGCCAACTGGCAGCCGACCGGTCACCGCATCCAGCACTTCCGAAACCGTTTCCGACTTATCGTCGTCGATCTCCGCCATCGCCTCGCTGACGGCCGCGATGCGCTCGGATGGCGTGTAGGCGTTGCCGCCTTCCGAAAGGTCGGGGAAGTCGACCCGGGCGCCTTGCCGCAGAAAGACTTCGCACAGGTACAGGGCGTGCCCGCACATCAAGTCGAGGCTGCTGACCTCGCCCTTCCCTACGTCCGAGCCGGCGGTTTGTTGAAGGATGAACACGGCGGAAGCATGGGTACCGGCTTCAAACTCCTTCACTAGGAGCCGACCGGCGCGTGCGCTGGACCGCCAGTGAACGTGCCGCAGCGAGTCGCCCTGAGAATATTCCCGAATACCACGTGGTTCAATGCCAGCACCGCGCGTTTGGCCGCTCTCGGCCTCGCTGATTCCCCAGCCCGCCGCCATCGGCATGTCGATGCTCACGGGAATCGGGCGCGGAACCACCGTCAGTTCCGTCGGTTCGGTGCGGTAATCCTTCCGCTTCACGACCAGGCCAAGCGGGTCGCTTGCCATGACGGTAAGGCCGCTCCAGCGGAAACGGCCGCGCCGCTGGGCCCGGAATTGGTACATGGTCTCAATCGGAAAGTCGTAAGCGGGAGCGATGGGTAGGCTCGAGGACACGTACGAGAGCCGCATCTTCTCGGGCAGCTTGTCCCGAAACGTGATCAACGGACGACGAATCTTGTGTTCGCTCCAAACCTCGATCTCAACGGTGACGAGATCGCCGATCCGGGCGCTGCCCGGTGCCAAGCGGCGGAAGCGCAGCCCGCGCACCGCGAGCCACGCCTGCAGGTTGCACCCACCGATGAGGGCGAAGAGGGCCGTCGCCATGTAGAACAGCGACGGAGCCTGGATGAGAACCGAGACGACCGCCAAAAATATGGACGCGATCGACATCGCAAAACCGGCAACCCTTCGCATGGTTTAACCGATTGGGACGGGGACGGTTTCCAGAATTCGCTCCACCACGAACTCGGGAGTGACGCCTTTACTCTTTAGCTCGGACCGGCCAATGACGCGGTGCGCCAGCACGGAAACCGCCATTTGCTTCACGTGATTGCCACTCACGTGGGTCTCGCCTTCCAGCAGCGCCGCCGCCTGGCTAGCCCGCATCAGATGCAACGATCCGCGCGGAGACGCGCCCATCAGAAGCTGGTTACTCTCTCGTGTCGCCCGGACAACGTCCACGATGTAGCCGCGCATCTTGTCGGAAACGAAGACTTCTCGAACGGCGATTTGCATGGCTCGCAAGTCGGTAAGCGATACTACGGTTCGAACGCGGTCAAGCGGCTTTGCGGTCTGCTGCTGGCTCAGCACGTCGATTTCGCCTGCACGGTCGGGATAGCCTAGGCTGAGCCGGGTGAAGAACCGGTCCATCTGCGCCTCCGGCAGCGGGTACGTGCCCGTCATTTCCAAATTGTTTTGCGTCGCGACAACGAAAAACGGGTCGGGGAGCATGCGGGTTTCGCCATCAACCGTGACCTGCCCTTCTTCCATTGCTTCAAGCAGGGAGCTTTGAGTCTTGGGCGTCGCGCGGTTGATTTCGTCCGCGAGAATAACGTTGCCAAAAATCGGACCAGCCCGGAATTCAAATTCCGAAGTTCGCTGGTTAAAAACGGCGCTACCGGTTACGTCCGCGGGCAACAGGTCGGGCGTGAACTGCACGCGACGGAACTCTCCGCCAATCGCCCGAGCGAGTGCCTTCGCCAAGGTCGTCTTTCCAACCCCGGGAATGTCCTCCAGAAGGATATGCCCTTTGCATATCAGCGAGATGACCGCGCGGCGTACCGTATCGCGTTTGCCGACGATGGCCGTTTCCACCTCGGCGATTAGGCTTTGGGCTCTCGCCGCTACTTCAGGTGCCGTCCAGGCTCTTGTTTCTCCCACCGCATCAGTTTCCACCGAAAATTCGAATTCTTCTCGAAGCGCCATAGTTTCCTGTTATTGTGCGCGGGTCCGCAAAATTTCGTCCCGCCCATCAAAGGACGTCGGCACGAAGGGCGTCGTTCTCCAAGTCCAAGACAACCGGCCAAAAGTCGGACGGGCCATAATTCGGCGGTGCAACGCGTTGTGATCGGAGTTGATTTGGGCGGCACGAACGTGCGCGCCGGAGCATTTTTTGAAGACGGAACCCCGGCCGGGCCCGATTTTAGTAACCCCAGCCGCGCCCAGGAAGGAACGGAGGCGATTATGGACGCCACCGCCCACACCATTCACCAAGCGGTTCGGGCCGCATCTGGAACGCCGGAGGGCGTCGGCCTAGCGATTCCGGGCCACGTGGATAACGAGCGCGGCATGGTTCGATGGGCGCCAAACTTTGGGCAATCGGTGAACGGTGTCTTCGAAATGTGGACCGACGTTCCGATTCGCGAGCCGCTCTCGCGCCGCGTCAATCTCCCAATCGTGCTGGATAACGATGCCAACATGGCCGCACTTGGCGAATACAAATTTGGCTCGGGCAGAGGCACGGCAAGCTGCCTCGTCATGCTCACTGTCGGCACCGGCATCGGCGGCGGCATCGTCCTTTCGCCGAAGAGCATCATCGGCGACGCACGCGGTCCACTCGTTCTTGTAGGTGGAAATAAGGGCGGCGCGGAGCTGGGCCACATCATCATTGCTCACGGCGGGCTCGACTGCAATGCGGGCTCTTACGGCGCGCTTGAGGCCTACTGCCAGCGCGACAGCATCATTCGGCGCGCGCAGCACCGCCTGCGACGCGGGCGAGCCAGCATCATCAGCGACCTCGTGGATGGCGATCTTGCGAAGATCACGCCGCGGATCATCTCGGTGGCGGCAGATCAGGGCGATCTCGTCGCGATTGAGGTCTACCGCGAAGTCGGCGAGATGCTCGGCGTTGGCATTGGAAACTTTATCAATGTTTTTGCGCCGGACATCTTTGCGATCGGCGGGCAAATCGCCAAAGCCGGCAAATGGCTGCTAGACCCCGCCATTGCGACCGCCGAAAACGTTGCCATCGGCTCGCTGTTCGCCGACTGCAAGATCGGCATCGCCGAGCAGATCGAAGACGCCGGAATGCTCGGCGGAGCCGCCCTTGCCTTCGAAGTTTTGCGATGGAGCAAGCCGGCCGATGCCTGAAAACGAAGAGCTGACATTTGAGCGCGAAACGGTCGAGATTTCCGGCGGCCGGGAGCTCTACAACTATCGGTTCTCACTGGACGGCGAACCGCTTCCTTGCCCGCCCGTTGAATCGGCAACCGAGCCGGACAAAGCCGCCGGGTAATCTTGGCGAGAAACAGACGCATCGGCAACCGCCGACGTAGTCTCTGGGGGAACTGAAAAATGACCGAAGTGATCATGCCGAAGATGGGCGACGGAATGGAAGAGGGAACGCTTCTTGAGTGGCTGAAAAAGGACGGCGAAACCGTAAAATCGGGCGAGGTCATCGGTTCCATTCAGACCGACAAGGCGACCCTGGAACTTGAAGCCCCGGGAAGCGGAACGCTGACCGGCCTCTTGGTCGCAGCCGGAGAAACTGTGCCGGTCGGACGCCCAATCGCGGCCATCCTGAGGGCAGGGGAGACCCTTCCAGCCGGTTGGGGTGGCGCATCGGCCGCCCCCGCAGACGCTCCTGCCGAGGCACCGGTTGAGGCCGCTGCCGAGGTTGCGGCGCCGGCTGCCGAACCCGAAGTAGCCATGGTCGAGAGCCGCGTTAAGGCTTCCCCTCTCGCAAAGAAGATTGCTGCCGAGAAGGGTTTGGACCTTTCCACCGTTGCCGGAACCGGCCCCGGCGGACGCATCGTGGAGAAGGACGTTGTCGGCGTCGCCGCCCCGGTTGCCGTTCCCGTAGCCGCGCCCGTTGTTGTCACGAAGGCCCCCGAGCCGGTGCTCGCCCCGAGCGGCGAAGACCGCGTCATCAATCTGCCGCGACTCCGGCAGATCACCGCGAAGCGAACCACCGAGAGCAAGCAGCAGGTTCCGCACTTTTACGTCACCGTCGAGGTCGACGTGGAGAAGATTCTTCAGCTCCGCGCGATGTTCGAAGCCGAAGAAAGCGGCAAAGTCAGCGTCAACGATTTCGTCATCAAGGCCTGTGCGCTTGCCCTATGCGATATGCCGGAAGTCAACGCCGTATTCCAAGGCGACAAGGTCACGATTCATGGCGGTGTGCACGTTGGCATGGCAGTGGCGATTGCCGACGGCCTCACCGTTCCGGTCATCAAGAACGCCGACCAGCTCTCGCTCCGCGCCATCGGCGCGAAGTCGAAGGACCTCGCCAAGAAGGCGCGAGAGAACAAGCTCTCGCTGGACGAGATTCAGGGTTCGACGTTCAGTATTTCGAACATGGGCATGCTCGACGTGGATAACTTCCTCGCGATCATCAACCAGCCAAACAGCGCGATCATTGCCATCGCTTCCGCCCGTAAGAAGGTGGTCGTCGGCGAAAACGACGAGTTGGAGATCCGCACCCGGATGAACATCTCGGGCAGCTTCGATCACCGCGCGCTTGATGGCGCCGTTGGGGCCAAATTCATCAACGTCGTCAAGGCGTACCTCGAGAACCCGACCCGACTGCTGAGCTAACGCACCCGGGCAACCGTAATGCCGTCGGCGATCGGAATGAGGGCGAGATCAACTCGCTCGTCCGCTCGCAGACGGCCGTTTAGCTCGCGAAACATCACTGTGTCGGCGTCCTGCACTTCCGGATTCGCGACTTTTCCATCCCAAAGGACGTTGTCGATGAGGATCACGCCGCCCGGCCGGACCAGCCGCAGACATGCCTCGTAATAATGCGGGTAATTCGGCTTGTCGGCGTCGATGAAGGCCAAGTCGAAGGGTCCCTCAATCTCCGCTAAGGAATCCAAAGCCGGGCCGAGCTTCAGCTGAATGCGATCCGCTAGTCCCGCTTCTAACCAATACTGCCGGGCAATCGCGGTGTACTCCTCGGAAACATCACAGCAAACCGCCGTCGCCGTCGAGGGCAACGCCAACATCACAGCCAGCGACGAATAGCCGGTGAAGGTGCCTAGCTCCAGATAGTGTTGCGTGCCGATTAGGCTCGCAAATAACCCCATCAGCTGCCCTTGGTCCGGGCTAATTTGATATCCAGCCTGGGGGAGCAACGCCGTTTCGGCCCGAAGCCGCGCCAGAATCTCCGGCTCCCGGTCCCAAGCCTGGAGAATGTAGCTTGCCACGTTCGGCGAAAGGTGGGATTTCATCCGACCATTCTAACTCCGAAAGAACAGGGCCGAATCCTCGGAACATTGTCATACACTAAAGGGTCGGAGCAATTACCCTTATGTCTTGTCGATCTTCTTGGTCGTTTGCCGCCTTCGCGTTGGCTTGCTTGCCCGTCGGTGCTGCTGCATCGCCGGCACTCCTGGGTCCCGCCGGTCTCCAGGTTCCGAAGTTAGCCGAGAAAAAAGCGCTGAAGCCGATCTTCGCGGGCCGCTCCTTTGCGGGGACCATTCGAACCCTCATTGAGCGGTCGAACCTTGCCCTTGCAAAGCCGACCAGCGCGGTCATTCCCGGCTTTGTCCTTGTGAAGTTTCGCCCTTCGCAGGCGGCACGATTGAGCGAGGCACGCCAGACTATGCGCGGTGTGGTTCCGGCTGCCCTGAAAGGTGCGACCTTCCGCAACCAGATCGCAAAGAGCGGTTGGACGGTGTGGAACCTTCCCACCGGCAAGGACCCCGTGCGGGTTTCCGAGCAGATTTTGGCTTCGAAGGACGCCCTGTACGCGCAGCCTATGCACCGCATCACACCGATGCTCGCCACCCCAAATGACGCCGACTTTGACGTTTGGGAAACCGGCCAGCCGATGGTTTTGGCAGGCGAAAACGTCACCTTCCGCCGCCTGTGGTACCTCGACGATGTCGGTGGACTGGCCGCGTGGGAAGATTGGCCAAACGAATTCATTGACGGCACCGACCGGCCAACGGACGTCCCCACCATCGCCGTCATCGACTCCGGCGCCGACATGGACCATCCGGACTTCATTAACCCGGGCGGAACCGGAACCGATGTTTCGGAAGGTGGCCAGTTCATTAAGGACGAGTCGAAGCTGTTTAGCTTCGGCGAAATCGTGCCGGGCGGCGTGACGGACGACGTGCTTGGACACGGAACCCACGTTGCCGGGCTTGCCCTCGCGGCGGCGAACAACGGTGGCACCCCGGGTGGCGCGCAAGGAAACGGCGGCATCATCGGCCTCGGCTATCCCTGCAAGGGCGTCATCCTTCGGGTTTTTGATGACAACGGCAGCGGTTCGGACGCCGACGCCGCCGGAGCGCTCTTCTACGCGGCCGACAAAGGCTACGACATCCTCAACCTAAGTCTGGGAACCAAAGAATATTCGCAGATCTTTCAGGACGCCGTGACCTACGCCAGCGAGAAAGGATCGCTTGTCGTTGCGGCCGGAAATGAATCCGGTAGCGGCGGCGGCGATCTCGGCCCGATCTACCCGGCTGCCTGCAGCGGCGTCATCGCCGTAACCGCAAACGGCCCGAGCGGGCAACACGCGAGCGACTACTACGCCGGCACCGGCAGCTATCTTGACGTTGCGGGCCCCGGCGGAAACTTCGTGCAGGACCTCTCCGATCTGGAGGACATCAAGGTTTACGCGCCGTACATTTACAGCACGACCCCTCGTAACGACAACGTGATCCTGGCGAATCCGAACGTCATCGGTTACTACAAAGGGTATGGCTACCTTGTTGGCACGTCGATGGCCACGCCGATGGTGGCCGGGATGCTGGGCCTATACTACGGCAAAAACAACCTTCGGGCTTCGGACGGCCGAGCCAACATTCGCGCCGCTCGGGCCTTGGAGCGGAGTGCAATCAGCGTTTACGGCGCGCCGAAAGGCTCGTGGGAACCCACCCAGGGCTTTGGAACCGTGTTTGCGCCGGCGTTGCTTCAGGACTACGACACGCGAAACGCGACCGCCGGTGCCATCGAAGGAATTCTTTATCTCAATGGTGTTGCGCAATCCAACGTGAAGATCAATGCGAGGAAGGTCGGCAGCACGTTCACCTTCGTGACGACGACCAACGTTGTGGGCATGTACCGGTTCGACGCCCTGCCGCCCGGAACCTTTGAAGTTTGGTCGGCCCCGGGCGGATTCAAGAAAACGAAGTTCTGCACGGTGGTGAACGGCAGCAACCGCCCCGGGTTCAACTTCTGGTGCGGAACCTATACCGGCGACGAAACTGGCCCGACAATTCGTAACTTCGAGGTTGTGGATCAGGTCTATCCGTCTTCTGGCCCCACCGCCCTGAAGCTGAAGATCAATGCTTTTGACAGCGAGACCAGCATCGATAAGGTGATGGTTCGGGTTGGAACGGCGCCCGGACTTGCCGACATCTCGGCTGAATCAGAGGCGATCGTGGAAGACGTCACCGTCGACTTCCCGGTTTCCGCCTTGCCAATTGGCAAACGGGCTTATCTCACGATGACGGTTACCAACGGCGCGGGAATGGTGCAAACGGCATCGACCTTCACGACTCCGATGGCCGCGGATTGGGATGCGACGTTCGTTTCTGGCACTCCGCCGACGAGCGTCGCCCGGAATGCTTCTTTCGCGGTCACGGTGAAGTTCAAGAACACGGGCCAGAGCCCGTGGAGACCCTCGGCTCGGAACCGCATGGCTCTCGTTGGCCATGACAGCACGTGGGGCATGGCGCATGTGAACCTGCCGCCGGGCGTTTCGGTTCTTCCTGGCGAAGAGCTGACGCTGACGCTTCGCTGTACGGCACCGGCGACCGCCGGGAACCACGCGTTTGTCTGGCAGATGCGGCGCAACGGCGAGCGCTTCGGCGCGACGTCTACGGCGGGTCGAACGATTACGGTGAACTAATCTCTTTCGCCTGAAGTATTTGGATCCATTCGCGTTCCGTGGTCACACCTCTCTCCATCAGCTCGGAGAAGTGAGGGCCATACGTAGCAGACATACCACCGCTATCAAACTTTACAACAGTTACGCTGTCTTTACAGACTAACGTTAATCTAGCGGTCAGGTTTGAAGTTGGCTGAGAGAGCTTCGGCAGCCTGAATCGATCGAGTTCGTTCAGTAGCTGCCGAATCAGCTCCGGGTCTGTGGTCGCATAGAAATAATCGTCTTCGACAGCAATTGCCTCGCACCCACACGATTTGGCATGGCGAAAGGGTGCGGTCGACATCGCGGACATCGCACCTGCACAGTCCATCAGAAGCACGACGAGACAAAGTGCGACGAGAAAAAGCCACCGCACCAGCATCGCGTTACGGCCCCGGGGGAAATTCTCCAAGAAATGATGCTGCATACTCTGCAGGCGTAAGGTGCTTGCGCGAAGCGACGGCAAAAACCAGCCGTCGGCTACAAATCGCTGGCCACCGGATGCTCTTTCCGGTGGCTGCGAAATCCAACGAACCGGCGTCCGTTACCGGATCGCTTGTTCCGTCTCGGCGTCGAAGATATGGATCCGGTCGATGTTCACGCAGAACTCGGCGGTTTGGTTTTCCTTCACCTTCGTTTCATTGTCGATCGTCGCGACCAAGTTCGTCTTCCCGATGGCGATGTAGGCAACGTATTCCGGTCCAAGCGGCTCCAGAACGTCGATCTTCACCATCACCGTGTTCTCCGGCGTCTTGGCAAAGTTCATCGTGAGGTTCGCGTCGAAGATGTCCTCCGGGCGAATCCCAAGCGTGACCTTCTTTCCGTTGGCGACCGGGTTACCGGCAGGCACCGGAAGCCGGAAATCGGCGGTAACGACGTGGCCGTCCTGAATCACGGCATCGATGAAGTTCATCGGCGGCGAACCAATGAAACCGGCAACAAACTTGTTCGCCGGGTACTGATAAACCAGTTCCGGCTCGTCGCACTGCTGCAACACGCCGTCGCGCATGATGGCCATTCGCTGGCCCATGGTCATCGCTTCGACCTGGTCGTGCGTCACGTAGACCGTGGTGATCCCAAGCTGCCGGTGCAGTCGAATCAGCTCGGCGCGGGTCTGAACACGCAACTTTGCGTCGAGGTTGGAAAGCGGCTCGTCCATCAAGAAGACTTTCGGCTTTCGGACGATGGCGCGCGCAAGTGCAACGCGCTGGCGCTGGCCGCCGGAGAGCTCCTTCGGCTTGCGGTGCAGGTACTTCTCGATGTCGAGCATGCGCGCAACTTCCTTCACGCGCTTGTCGATATCTTCCTTCACGCGCTTGGCTTCGGCCATGTGGCTGATCTGCCAAACAAATCCCTTCAGCTCGCGCAGGCGCAGGCCGAACGCGATGTTGTCGTACACGTTCATGTGCGGATACAACGCGTAATTCTGGAAAACCATCGCGATGTCGCGGTCCTTCGGCGGAACGTCGTTTACTCGGACTTCGCCGATCATGATGTCGCCGGCCGTTGCCTCTTCCAGCCCGGCAATCATGCGGAGCGCGGTTGTCTTACCGCAACCGGACGGTCCAACGAGAACCATGAACTCCTGATCACGGATGTCCAGGTTAAGGTTGTCTACCGCCTTAACGTCTTTCCCGTACACCTTTGTTACGCTTTTAAATGCTACTCCTGCCAACGATATCTCCTTCTTCGGATGCCCAAGTATAACGCGTCTTCCCCCGGTTCCGTTTGTTTCGCGCTACAGATTCTTCCGCGGATACTTGACTTTTTTGAGTAGATAGAAATATATTTTGAGTCATCAAAAGATGATGGAAAACGGGTTTGTCGCGGTGAATCGAATTAGCGTGCGAGAGGGCTACCACGCCCGGTTTGAAGAGCTGTTTGGCAGCCGGGCCAAGGCGATCGACCGGTTCCCGGGCTTCCAGCACATGCAGGTGCTCAAGCCGAACCGCGACGGCGAGCCGTACCTGATCGTTTCGCACTGGCAAGATGAAACGGCGTTCCGGGCTTGGGTTGGGTCAGCGGAGTTCGTCGAGGGCCACCGACGCGGCTTCCAAGACCTCGCCGACGCAAAAGCCCGTGGCGAGGAACCGCCAATGACGAGCGACTTCGTCACTTACGACGTCATCGCACGGTAGTTCAATCGCCGCGCGGGAATGAATCGTCGCGACTACGGTTCCCGCCGGACGCAGAAAACTCATCCCCGCCTGTCCCTTTTTTAGAACTAGCGTCGCTGCAACGATGGTAGGCTCACGGCCGTGTTTGTTCGTAGCCTCTTACTAATATCTTGCATCGCCGTGTCGGCGACGGGTTTTGCAGATCCGTTGCCGCAACCCTCCCTTCAGAAAGAACCCGTCAAAGTTGAGGCAGGTTTAGCCCTTGCCATTCAAAAAACCCAGCGCGAGTTCGAAGTGACCAAATCTAGCTTCCGCGCCTTGCAGGGTGCACAATACGGCCTCAAACTTGACGCTTCCACCGCCGCCCTGCGGCTCGAAAGCGGCAAGGCCGCTTTCGGCGTAAAACTGACCACTTTTGGCCGCGGCCAAAAAGTTGTTCCAATCGGACTTGCCACGTCGGCGACTTCCAAGGATTCGGAAGGCTGGCCGCAGGTCAAGTTCATTCGAGACACCGTTTCCGAAAAGTTTGTCAATGAAGCGCAAGGGCTTCACCATTGGTTCCAGGTGAACCAGCGCTTAGCCGGTTCGTCCAACCTAACCTTGAAGCTCCAGGTTTCGGGTGCGGAGGCTCTGCGGAAGTCCGGCGAGAACGCCGTGGAGGTCTCCGTCAAGGGACTTCGCTTCCAATACTCCGGGCTCAAAGTCTGGGATGCCAAGGGCCGCGAACTTGAAGCCCGCATGGAGGCTGTTCCGGAGAACAGTCAAATTGCACTGGTCGTGAACGATTCCGAGGCTACGTACCCGGTAACAATTGACCCAACTTGGACGCAGGAAGCCAAACTCACGGCCAGCGACAAGGCAGCAACTGACAACTTCGGCTGGTCCGTTTCCCTCAGCGGTGACCGCGCGCTGGTCGGTGCGCACGTGAGCGATCCGGGCGGCACGTCCGGCGCCGGAGCCGCCTACGTCTTTGCCCGGGCCAGCGATGGCACCTGGACTCAGGAAGCCAAACTCACGGCCAGCGACAAGGCTGTGGATGACCAATTCGGCTACTCAGTATCCATAAGCGGTGACCGCGCGCTGGTCGGTGCGCCCTTGAGCGACCCTGGCGGCACGTCAAACACCGGAGCCGCCTACGTCTTTACCCGGGCCAGCGACGGCACCTGGACTCAGGAAGCCAAACTCACGGCCAGCGACAAGGCAGCACTTGACAACTTCGGCGGGTTCGTTTCCGTAAGCGGTGACCGCGCGCTGGTGGGTGCGCTCGGGAGCGACCCGGGCGGCACGTCAAGTGCCGGAGCCGCCTACGTCTTCACCCGGGCCAGCAACGGCACCTGGACTGAGGAAACCAAACTCACGGCCAGCGACAAGGCAGCAAGTGACAACTTCGGCGTCTCAGTTTCCCTAAGCGGTGACCGCGCGCTGGTCGGTGCGCGCCGGAGCGATCCGGGCGGCACGTCAAACGCCGGAGCCGCCTACGTCTTTACCCGGGCCAGCAACGGCACCTGGACTGAGGAAGCCAAACTCACGGCCAGCGACAAGTTTGCAAGTGACAACTTCGGCATCTCCGTTTCCCTAAGCGGTGACCGCGCGCTGGTCGGTGCCAATACCAGCAATTCGGGCCCCGACGCCGACACCGGCTCGGCCTACGTGTTCACCCGGGCCAGCAACGGCACCTGGACTCAGGAAGCCAAACTCATGGCCAACGACAAGGCGGCGGATGACAACTTCGGCTACTCAGTATCTCTAAGCGGTGACCGCGCGCTGGTCGGCGCGCCCTTGAGCGACCCGGGCGGCTTATCCCTCGCCGGAGCCGCTTACGTCTTTACCCGGGCCAGCAATGGCACCTGGACGCAGGAAGTCAAACTCACGGCCAGCGACAAGGCGGCGGGGGACCACTTCGGATGGCCCGTTTCCCTAAGCGGTGTCCGCGCGCTGGTCGGTGCGCGCCTGAGCGATCCGGGCGGCACCACTGACGCCGGCTCCTCCTACGTCTATACTGTTTCTTATGGAACGTTATTCGTATCCTTTCCAACACTGCACCTGTACGGCGGCGTGCCGGGATTCTACGGTGGACTCACCCGGGCTAACGCCGGGACCGTCACCGTCTCCGAGGCAGCTCCTACCGGTGGCCTAACCGTGAACCTGTCTGCGCCTGGAACTACCATTCCTTCAAGCGTGACCATTCCGGCCGGTGCCACTACGGCTACTTTCGACGTCTCGGCCAACCAGGTCGTGAGCGAGACGGTGGCAACCGTCACCGCAAGCGCGACCGGATACACGAACGGTAGCGCCAGCGTAAAGGTGCTCGCGAACACGGTATTCGCGACGCACTTCCCGCAAAAGGAGGTCAACAGCTCAAGCTCCATCACCGGAACGCTCAAGTTGTGGGTTCCGGCTGTGACGGATTTCACGGCGACCCTGAGTTCCAGCAACCCGAGTGCGCTTTCGGTGCCGAGCACGGTCGTTGTTCCTGCCGGAGCTAGCCAGGTGACCTTCACCGCGACCGCCGGCGCAGTCAATGCCGACACCGTCGTCACGGTCTCGGCCGGACCTGCCAACGAACCAAGCGGGGTCAAGGTCTATCTCATCACGGTCAAACCGTCCCGTGAGCTTGCGTCAGTCGCCGTTTCACCGATCCACTACGGTCGCACCGGAACCGGTCGCGTGGAACTCTCGGCTCCGGCCCCGGTCGGCGGACAAGTGGTTGCGCTCAAGTCGAACCGCGGCAACGTCACCGTGCCAGCGACGGTGCTCGTGCCCGAAGGAGAGACGGGAGCAAACTTTACCGTCACCTCAACCGGGACCGTAGCCACTTCGGCGACCATCACCGCAACCGTCGGAAAGGTCTCCAAGACGGCCACCGTCACGGTCGTCCAGCCGGCGCTGGCTTCGGTGACCCTCACCCCGGCATCGGTCGTGGGCGGAAACTCATCGACCTTCCAGGTGACGCTCACCGCTGCGGCACCGCAAGGTGGCGTCGTGGTCTCGTTGACGGCCTCCAACGGCTTCGCCATGGGGCTGCCGTCCACGGTGACGATTCCGGAAGGCGAGACCGTTGCCAACGTGACCGTCAACACCGCCGCGCACACGTCGGCAACGGCTAGAACGGTCACGCTGAAAGCACTGGTTTCGCGGAACCGCTCCGTCAGGACGGCCATCCTCACCATCACCAGAAACTAGCACCCACACTCACACGGGCTCTTCCTCTCCCCGCCAGAGGAAGTGCCCGGTAAGGCATCTCGTCAACCGTGCCGATAGAACCGGCCAACCGCTCATAATAGAAACCATGTCCGACGTCATCCGGCGCATCGTTGCCACCGACTGTGGTTCCACCACCACCAAGGCGATTCTCATTGAGCAAAACGACGCCGGGGATTACCGCCTAGTCGCCCGGGGCGAGGCACCGACCACCGTCGAAAAGCCGTTTGAAGACGTCACGTTGGGCGTTCTCAACTCCATCACCGAGCTGGAAGAAATCACCGAGACCACGGTTCCGGTCGGCTTCGCGCCGGGTCGCAGAAAACTCATCGCCGACGGCGTGGTGTGGCGTCAACTCAAGCGAGGCGTGCGCAACTCCGCCGGAATCACCGGACCGCTCGACGCTTCAGACCTGTACGTTTCGACGTCATCCGCCGGTGGCGGTCTCCAGATGATGGTTGCGGGCGTCGTGAAGACGATGTCGGCGGAATCAGCCGAGCGCGCCGCACTTGGCGCGGGCGCGATCCTAATGGACACGCTGGCGGTCGATGACGGCCGACGCGACTACCAGAAAGTAGAGCGACTCCGACAGCTTCGCCCGGACATCATCCTCATGTCGGGCGGAACGGACGGCGGCACGAAGAGCCACCTCATCGAAATGGCCGAGGTAATTCGCCGCGCCGACCCCAAGCCGCGATTCGGCGACATGAAACTGCCGATCATCTACGCCGGTAACAAAGAAGTCCGCGAAGAGGTTCGCGCGGTGTTAGGTGAAGGAATTGCCCTTCAAGTTGTCGATAACCTGCGACCCAAGCTAGAGCAAGAGAACCTTGGCCCCGCCCGCGAAGAGATTCACGAGATGTTCTTGGAGCACGTCATGCAGCAGGCACCGGGCTACAGCAAGCTGCTGGAGTGGACCAGCGAAGAGGTCATGGCGACCCCGAACGCCGTCGGAAAGCTCCTCAAGGAGTACGCCGAAAACGAGAAGATCAACGTCCTAGGCGTCGACATCGGCGGCGCAACCACCGACGTATTCTCGGTGTTTATGTCTAGCTCTGGAGAGCGAATCTATAACCGAACCGTTTCGGCGAACCTCGGCATGAGCTACTCGATTTGTAACGTGCTGAAGGAAGCCGGGGTGGAAAACATCGCCCGCTGGCTGCCGTTCGAGATCGCCCCTTCCGAGGTCCGAAACCGTCTGCGGAACAAAATGATCCGCCCGACGACGATTCCGCAGACGTATGAAGACCTGCTGATCGAGCATGCGGTTGCCCGCGAGGCCCTTCGTCTGGCTTTCATCCACCACAAGTCGTTGGCCCGCGACCTGGTTGGTGTCCAAAGCACCAGCAACGTCGACCGGTTGTTCAGCGCGGCCGAAGCCGGAAAGAGCCTCGTCAACATGATGGCCCTCGACATGATCATCGGCTCGGGCGGAGTTCTCTCCCACGCCCCGCGCCGCGCCCAGTCGGCCCTAATGATGATGGATGCCTACCTTCCGGAGGGCATCACGATGCTCACCGTCGACAGCATCTTCATGATGCCGCACCTTGGCGTGCTCAGCGAGCACCTCTACGCGGCCGCAAAGCAGGTCTTCGAATACGACTGCATCGTCAAGTGCGGCCATTGCATTGCGCCGATTGGCGTCGGGAAAGAGGGCGAGACCTGCATCACGGTCACCGGAGACGGTGTCAACCTGACGGTGCCGTTCGGTCAGATCGCGGTGGTTCCGTGCGGACGAAACGAGTTCAAGGAGCTCACGATCACGCCCGGCAAGAACTTCGACCTCGGCGCGGGCAAGGGCAAAGATGTCCGCCAAAAGCTGGAAGGCGGTACCGTCGGCATCATCATCGATGCGCGAGGCCGACCGTTCTCGGTCGACCTCAACGCGCCCAATCGCGTGGAAAAGCTTCGCAGCTTCCTCACGGCGATGGGGCTGCCGCTTCCGAAGTAAGGATTACTTCTTCTCGGTCTTGTTCTTGATCGTCTCATTGCGGACACGGCAATGAGACGATCACGCTCTCTTGAACACACGGTGCGGTGTCCTGGCTGCCGGATTCTGCAAGCCTTGAGAGCATTGCGCCCGGATTCATGGCATTACCCATCGGTCCCTCGTCGCGCGACAGCTGAGTTCGGAGGTCTTCTTGTCCGCCGCCTTCGCCTGCACGAAAACCGGGAACAGGATGGCGATGATCGCGACTACGACCAACAGTTTAATGAGCGCAAATGCTCAAGTTGCGATTGGCGCTCTTCCGAAGAAGAGAAGAGATGGGACGGACTTGAACCCAAGAAAGCCCCGCTTTCTAGCGTAGTGGTCACCTCGCGCGGACGCATGGAACGGACAGAAAGACTGTCAATGTATTTTCCAAGTACACATTCCATTATTTCGCCAAACGGTGCGATCGATGAAGTGAGAAAGCACAGCTGGCATCTTCAATTCCGCTCATTCTTGCAGTCCATTTTCCGAGATTTGTCGAATTGTGCGGATGGCAGCCGTGCGAAGGTCAAGACCGTTGATACGTTGAAGTTTCGGTGGAACATTTACAGCCCCCCCTCGGTCTGTTTTGACCGAGGAGCCCGCTAGAGTGCTCCCGAAGAACATCATGATGAAACACATCGCGGTAGGTTGCGTTTTGCTTTCGGCAGTTGCCAGCCAGGCACAGGTTGCGTTCGACACTTTCGGTACAGGAAACTCAACTGGCGGGTCTGGTTGGGGATTTGGGGACCTCGACGACACCCGCATTGCCAGTCAGTTCACCTCTGCGTCAACGGGTACTCTGAGCGCCATCACAATGAGGCTGCAAAGAAGCAGCACCCCGGCCAATGCGACGATAACCATTTTCCAGGATTCGGGTAATAACATCGGTGCCGCAATGGCTCGCTTTTCTGTGAGGGTGTCGACAGGTGGATTAGTCACCATCAGAAGCTCCAACCCAAACAACCAATTGATCGCTGGCAGAAAGTACTGGCTTGAGGTCAAGACAACGGTCGCTGGATCGGGGCTCTATTCCGGATGGAGCTGGAACAACAGGACAATACGAGGCCTGATCAAGTTCGGCAAAGCTGCTGGTCAAAAACCCAGCTATGCAGTAGGTAATGGAGTGCTTCCAGCGTTTAGAGTCGAAGTTGCCAGGCCGCGGTTAATCCCTTAACCGGCCCGTACTTCGACGCGAAGCAAACCAATAGAGGGGTGTCTCTACACCTCTCCTGCAACAGTTATAAAGATCCGTAAAGCGACGCGACCGGTAAGTGTCGCTTTACGGGACGGAAATTCTTCTAACGGTGCGATCGATAAATTCCGAGAGCACCGACCTCATTTCTGCCTCGTCGGCGTCGTCTAATCCCCAGTCGGAGAGGTACCTCAGCGGTCGAACCGTGGCCACCAGGTCCCAAAAGGCGAGATCGGCCCAGTCAATGTCGGAGAGCGATCGGTACTCGACGGTAAACGCTTCCATCGCCTCGAAGCCAGCGTTGAACGCCTGCTCCAGCCGGGCGATCGCCACGTCGGCCACCGGGTCGCCCAGCGATGCATCCTCCCAGTCGATGACCGCCGCGATCTCACCGTCCTGCCAAAGAACGTTGCCGGTCCAATAGTCTCCGTGGAGCAGCGTCATCGGGTTTCGGTCGGGCAGCGGCCAAACCGGGCCGAGCGCCCGACGAACCTTTTTGGCCGGCTCATCGCTGTCGGGAATCTCGCTTAGCGCATCCTTGAAAAGGTCGCACACGTGCGGCAAGCCAAGGTCCCGGTTTGGCTTGCCGGCGGCGTGAAACGCCGCCATTTCTCGGGCCATCTTTCGGGCATTCAGTACGCCGTTTGCAAGATCAAAATCGATCTTTCCCGCCACGTACTCCAGCATCAGATACGGTCGGTCAAAGCAATCGCCCGAGACGTCAACGAGGAGCGGCTTGGGCACTTTCAGTCCTCGTTCGCGAAGGTCTGAAAGCAGGGCGAACTCAACTTCTGCCGGTTGGCCGCTGCCCGGCTCGCTGGAAAGAACGCGCACCACTACTCGGAGCTCCTCGTCCGTGCAGGCCCTTGCCGTCACCGAGTAAACGTCCGCAGAAACGCCACCGGTCAGTCGCTCGTGCGCGACGTATTCGCTCGCGGGGTCCAGTCGCTTCAGGGCGAGGCGAAGCGCGGCTTCAACATTTGCTGGAGGAGTTTGGCTGCCCGACATGGATTCGAACCACGATTAACTGAGTCAGAGTCAGTCGTCCTACCGTTAGACGATCGGGCAATGCCCTAAAATTGTACCCCGAGAGGCGACAAAACTAGCCGACCTCGCGCAGCATCTTGTCGGTAATCCACATCGGTGGCGTTTTTGTATCGATGACGCCCCGCGGAACGATAATCCGCCGAATATCCGCCAGCGACGGCACCTCGTACATCGACTCCCGCAGGATCGATTCGAGAATCCCGCGCAGCGCCCGCGCCCCGGTTTTCCGTCGCAATGCCTCGGCGGCAATCTCGCGTAGGGCGGACGGCTCTACGACCAGCTCAACGTTGTCAAGCTCGAAAAGCCGCTTGAATTGTCGCAGAAGCGCATTCTTGGGTTCGGTGAGGATGCGCACCAACGTCGGTTCATCCAGCGGCTCCAACTGGGTGATTACGGGGAGCCGCCCTACAAATTCTGGAATGAGTCCGTACCGAACCAAGTCTTCTGGCTCAAGGTGATCGGCTTCTTCTTCGGCGACCGGAGACCGAAAACCGATCCCGCCCGATTCGACACGCCGTCGGGTGATCTCGGCCAGACCGTCGAACGAGCCTCCGCAAATGAAGAGGATGTTGCGCGTGTCCAGCGTCACGGTTTCTTGGTGCGGGTGCTTACGCTTTCCGTGCTCGGGCAGGTTCGCACGGGTGCCTTCCAAAATTTTGAGCAACGCCTGCTGGACTCCTTCCCCACTCACGTCGCGCGTGATCGAGCGGTTCTCATCCCGTCGGCCGATCTTGTCGATCTCATCGAGATACACAATCCCGTTCTGGGCTAACGCTACCGGATCGCCGGCGTTCATTTGCTCGGCGGCATGCAGCAAGCCAACGAGCACCATCTCGACGTCTTCACCCACATAGCCGGCCTCGGTGAGGGAGGTCGCGTCGGCAATGGTGAACGGAACCCGCAACATCCGCGCGAGCGTCTCGGCCAACAGGGTCTTACCGGTACCGGTGGGACCGATCAACAGCACGTTGCTCTTGGCGATTTGCGGGTCGGATCCGTTATCGGCGACCCGTTTGTAGTGGTTATAGACCGCGACCGCCAGCGAAACCTTAGCGGCGTTCTGCCCGATCACGTATTGGTCCAAGAACTCGACGATTTCTCGGGGGCGGGGCGGAGCTTCAGGGCCGAGGGTTCGCTTTGGCCCAGAAACCTGGGGCAACGGCTCAATGCCGGGCTGGTTCGACTGCTGCAGAATCTCGTCGCACAGCGCAACGCAATCGCCGCAGACGGCGCCATGCAAACCGACGATGAGCCGAGTCACGGAGTCTTTGCTCCGCCCGCAGAGGGCGCAAGAGCTACTGACTTCGCTGTATCGGCTCATCTCTCTATTCTTTTACGACGCGACTTTGGGTACCGGACGCACCACGTTGTCGATAATGCCGTAGGCCTGGGCTTCTTCCGAGGACAGCCAATGGTCTCGGTCGCAGTCCTTGCGCACGGTTTCGGCATCCTTTCCGGTGTGCTCGGCAAGGATGTTCATCAGACGATCCATCAGCCATTGCGACTCCTTCACTTGAACGTTGATGTCGGCAATCGTTCCGCGGAAGCCGCTGCTCACCTGGTGGATCATGACGCGGGAGTTGGGCAAACAGCCGCGCATGCCGTGCTTTCCGCCGGCCAGAAGCACCGCGCCCATGCTGGCCGCCATGCCCACGCACGTGGTCGCGACGTCGCACTTGACGTGCTGCATGGCATCGTAGATGGCAAGTCCGGCGTAGACCGAGCCTCCTGGCGAGTTGATGTACAGCTCGATCGGCTTATCCTTGTTGTCCTTCTCCAAGAAGAGGAGCTGGGCAACGATGATGTTCGCGACGTTGTCGTCGATTTCTGACCCGAGGAAGATGATTCGGTCCTTAAGGAGCCTGGACCAGAGGTCGTACGAGCGCTCTCCGCGCCCATCCTGTTCAATCACGTAGGGGATCAGCATTTGGTTTACTTTACTATCATCCGTTCGAGGCGGCTAGTTCCGGTCCCGCGAGAAGAATTGTGCGTTCCTTAACGTGATGTACCGGTAATCCCTGCCATACTGCCCTACCTGTTCTTATGAAGCGCGTTGGGATTCTCACGAGCGGCGGCGATTGTAGCGGCCTTAATGCCGTCATCGCCTCCATTGTCAAAACTGGATTGCCCCTTGGCTATGAATTCGTTGGATTCATCCGGGGTTGGGAGGGTGTGCTTTCGCCGATTGACGCCCGCCCACTGCGTGCGGAAGACGTGCGCGGCATCAGCTACCTTGGCGGCACTATCCTCAAGACCACGAACCGTGGCCGATTTGGCGGAAAAATGGGCGCCGGCGGCATCCGACGCATTCCGGCTGACGTCCTAGCCGAGGCGAAGGCTAATTTGTCTTCTCTTGAGATCGATGCGCTCATCGTGATCGGCGGGGATGGGTCGCTAAACGCGGCGATGCAGCTTGCCGAGCTCGGCGTGAACATCGTTGGAGTGCCGAAGACCATTGACAACGACCTTTCGGCAACCGACCGAACCTTTGGCTTCGCCACCGCCGTGCAAGTTGTGGTCGATGCGATGGACCGCGTTCACACAACCGCCGCTTCCCATAATCGAATTCTCGTGGTGGAGACGATGGGACGTCATGCCGGATGGATCGCCATGCGGGGCGGCTTGGCCGGCGGCGCGGATGCCATTCTGATGCCCGAGTTTCCATTCAGCATCGGCGCCCTGGCCGACTTCCTGCGCTACCGACAAGAAAAGTACGGAAGCTCGATCGTGGTCGTCGCAGAAGGCGCGAAGATCAATCAGCGGATGACCTCGAAAGACGGCGGTGCCCAGCAAGAGCTGATGCTCGGCGGTATCTCGAACCACCTCATGATGGCCCTGGAAGCGGCGGCGCCGGGCGAGTTCGAGATGCGCGGCACGGTTCTCGGCCATGTTCAGCGCGGAGGCACCCCGACCGCCGCTGACCGAGTCTTGGCGAAGGCCTACGGCGTGGAGGCCATGAAGGCCGTCCAGCGCGGCGACTTTAACCGAATGGTGGCCTACCAAAACCAAGGGATGACGACGGTGGCGATCGCCGAGGCGTGTGGCCAACTCAAGGTCGTCACAAGCAATACGTTCGAATACATCACCGCCCGCGAACTTGGCGTTTTCATGCACTAATCGCGGGCGGCAGCGGCCGCTCTAGGAGCAGCCGCTGGTCTCGCCGCAAGTGTCGCACTTGAGACAGACTCCGTTACGCACCATCGTGAACGAGCCACAGTTGGTACATGGGTCAGCCTCGTAGCCTTTCAGCCTCGCTTGCCGCACCGACTCTGACACGGAGAACAGCGGCTTTTGCTCTACCAAAGCCACGCCGTTCGCGCCGTTTCCGCTGACGAACCGATCCTCAAACGTCGGGCTGGCCGAAGCTTGGTTGCGGATCAGGGTGTCGGTCGGACTGCCGGTTGCCCGCGCATTGTCTCCAAACGGAAGCGGAGATTGCAGATCCTCCAGCGAGCCTTTCATTCGGAAGCCTACCGAATCATGTACGGTAACCGCCCGTCCTGGAACCGGTCCGTCGAAGTTCTCCGCCTCGACTTCCTCTGCATCAAAATCCGGGTTTTGCGCCGGTCGCCCCACCGTGTCGGCCTGGAGATCTTCGGGCTTCACCTGCACGAGGTCGGTTCGGTCGAGGTAGGAGAGGGCCAGCTCGCGGAAGATGTAGTCCACGATGCTGGTTGACATCTTGATGTTCTCGTGACCCTGAACCGAGCCGCTCGGCTCGAACCGAGTGAACACGAATGCCTCTACGAACTCTTCTAACGGCACGCCGTATTGGAGTCCGAGCGAGATCGAGATCGCGAAGCAGTTCATCAACGACCGGAACGCGGCACCCTCGCGATGCATGTCGATGAAGATCTCCCCAAGCGTTCCGTCTTCGAATTCGCCAGTTCGCAGATAGACCTTGTGACCGGCAATCCGCGCCTTCTGGGTGTAGCCCCGTCGTCGCGGCGGCATCAGCCGTCGCTTTGAGATGTAGCGGTAGACCAGCTTAGTGGCAATTCGTTCGACTTCCAAAACAACTGGTGCCGTCGGCTCTTCTACTCCGCTATCTAGCGAAGCCTCAATGATGGCCGCCGCTGCGTCATCGGTAGAGGAATTCAGCGGCTGGCTGAGCTTGCTGCCGTCGCGGTACAACGCGTTCGCCTTGATACCGAGCTGCCACGAAAGCCAGTATGCATCGGCAACGTTCTTCACCGTCGCGTCGGCCGGAAGGTTGATCGTCTTCGAAATCGCTCCCGTAAGAAACGGCTGCGCCGCCGCCATTTGGCGTATGTGGCCCTCGGCCGAGATGTAGCGCGTTCCCTTCCGGCCGCACTTATTCGCGCAGTCGAACACCGCAAGGTGCTCGGCCCGAAGGTGCGGCGCACCCTCAACCGTCATCGATCCACATACGAACTCGTTTGCGGCTTCGACCTCAGATCGGCTGAAACCGAGTGCTCCGAGCATGTCGAAGCTCCAGTCGTTCAGCTGGTCTTCCGTGAAGCCAAGCGTCTGGATGCAGAACTCCTCGCCCAGCGACCACTTATTGAAGGCGAACTTCAGCTCAAACGCCGACTCCAAACCGGCTTCCAGCGCGGCGATTTTGTCCGGACCAAAGCCCCGTGCCGCCAGCGACTGGTGGTTGATGAACGGTGCTCCGGCCAGTGTCTTGTGGCCGAGCGCGTAGCTGATGATCTCGTGAATCTGCGGCTCGGAGTAGCCAAGCTTCCGCAGCGCCGGCGGAGCGGACTGGTTGATGATCTTGAAGTAGCCGCCGCCGGCCAGCTTCTTGAACTTCACCAGCGCGAAGTCCGGCTCGACGCCGGTGGTGTCGCAATCCATGATCAGCCCGATCGTGCCGGTCGGCGCAAGAACCGTGACCTGGGCGTTTCGGAATCCACTCTCTTGGCCCAGGGCCAGCGCGCGATCCCATGCCTCCCGGGCCACCGAAAGCAGCTCCATCGGGCAATAGGTCGGATCGATTCCGACCGGATGCACGCTCAGCCCCTCGTACTCGCTCTTTGGCGCGTTGTAGGCGGCGCGTCGGTGGTTGCGGATGACCCGCAGCATGTTCTCGGCGTTGCGGTCGTATCCGTCGAACGGACCGTGCTCAGCAGCCATCTCGGCGCTCGTGCCGTAAGCATCGCCGCCGAGAATCGCCGTCAGCGCACCGTTGATCGCGAACCCCTGCAGGCTGTCGTACGGAATGCCCATTTGCATCAGGAGCGCGCCAAGGTTTGCGTAGCCCAGGCCGAGCGTGCGGAACTCGTAGCTGAGCCGCGCGATTTCCTTGCTGGGGAACTGCGCCATCAATACGCTGATTTCCAGCACGACCGTCCAGATCCGTACCGCCTGGCGGTAGCCCGCCACGTCGAACGCCCCGGTCTCGGCATTGTAGAACTTCACGAGGTTGATCGAGGCCAGGTTGCACGCCGTGTCGTCCAGGAACATGTACTCGCTGCACGGGTTGCTGGCGTTGATGCGGCCATCGGCCGGGCAGGTGTGCCACTCGTTGATCGTCGTGTCGTACTGCAAGCCGGGGTCGGCGCTGTTCCAGGCGGCCTCGCAAATCTGATCCCAAAGGTCGCGCGCCTTGACCGACTTCAGCTTCTTGCCGGTCGTTCTGGCGGTGAGGTCCCAGTCTTCGTCGCGCTCGACCGCGGCAAAGAAGGTGTTGGGCACTCGAACCGAATTGTTCGAGTTTTGGCCTGAAACCGTCAAATATGCCTCGCTCTCGTAGCCGGTGTCGAACGTTTCGAACTCCATGGAGCGAAAGCCTTGGTCGGCAAACTGGATCGCCCGCTGGATGTAGTTCAGCGGCACCTCGGCGGCTTTCGCCTCGGCGATGGCGCGGGTGAGATCGGGATTCTGCCGCGGGTTGGTTTGCGCGATTCCGCCCGGGAAGCAGGCCGCCATCACCGCGTTGAGGTGCTTTTGCACGATGCGCGATCCGGTCAAGAGGGCCGCCACCTTCTGCTCTTCCCGAACTTTCCAGTTCACAAACTCTTCAATGTCCGGGTGGTCGAGGTCGAGGCAGACCATTTTTGCGGCCCTCCGCGTAGTTCCGCCCGACTTGATTGCCCCGGCCGACCGGTCACCAACCCGCAGGAACGACATTAGCCCGCTGCTTCTGCCGCCGCCCGAAAGTCGTTCGCTTTCGCCCCGAACGCGCGAGAAATTGGTGCCGACGCCCGAGCCGTACTTGAAGATTCTGGCTTCGCGGGTCCACAAATCCATGATTCCGCCCTCGTTCACAAGGTCGTCCTTCACGCTGAGGATGAAGCAGGCGTGCGGCTGCGGCCGCTCATAGGCATTGGCCGAGCGGGTCAGCTCTTTTGTCGTCGGGTCCACAAAGTAGTGCCCCTGCGGGACGCCGGTGATGCCGTACGAAAAGTGCAAGCCGGTGTTGAACCACTGCGGAGAGTTCGGCGCGGCGATCTGCTTGGCCAGCATGTAGACCAGCTCGTCGTAGAACGTCTGCGCATCGTCGGCCGAGTTAAAGTAGCCGTTCGCTTCGCCCCAGGCGCGCCAGCAACCGGCCAGCCGGTGGAACACCTGTCGGCTGTCTGTCTCGTGCTCGGCCGTGGGAACGATTGCGGATGCCGCCTCGCCGGCGTATTCCAGCCCGGCGGCCTGGCCAACCGTGAGACCCGCCTTGCGGAAGTATTTCTGCGCAAGGATGTCCGTTGCGACTTGGCTCCAGTGGGCCGGAACCATGACGTTCTCCATCAAGAATACGGTCGAACCGTCTGGGTTGCGGATCTCGCTCTTTCGCGCTTCAAACGGAATCGTTGCGTACGGAGAATTTCCGGCGGTGGTGAAGTATCGGCTAATTTTCATGAGGCTGTTTGCGTTTAATATAGATGCTTGTCTACTAGTTTAGAGCAGAAACCGGCTGGCGGTCGTGGAAAATATCGTTAATCACGGCCTGGAAGTCGCGAATCGATTCGAAGTCGCGGTAGACCGAGGCAAAGCGAACGTAGGCGACCGGATCGATTTCGTGCAGTTCGCCCAGGACACGGTCGCCGATCCTTGGCGTTTCGACTTCGTCGTCGACTTCCATGAAGAGGGAGCGCTCAATCCGGTCCACCGCGTCGCGCAGGACTTCCATTGGAATGCGCCGCTTTCGGCAGGCCAACACCATGGAATTGAGAACCTTATCGCGGCTGAATTCCTCGCGAGAGCCATCGCGCTTCACAACGAATAGTCGCGGCCTTTCGGCGCGCTCATACGTCGTGAATCTACGTTTGCAGCGAGTACATTCTCGCCGCCGCCGAATCGAGTCTTCGTCCGCCGTTGGACGAGAATCCAGCACCTTCTGATCGGCAAAACCACAAAACGGACATCTCACAAGAATTCGGCTCCGACCCCATATGTTGGGGACGGAGTAATGATAGACCACAAGGGGTTGATTGTCAAGCGGTTTTTTATCCACTTTTTTCCCTTCGGTTTTCCCCAGGGAAATCCGTGAGTTTTCCACCGGTTATCGGCGAATTGTGGAAAAGGTTGTGGAAAACCTCAGGCCGGGAACAGATCGCGCAGCAGCTGGGCCCGGTCTAAACGGGCATCACCTTCACCAATCGTCGGGCGAATCGCGAGGGCCGTGAGGGCATGATCAACCGGTCGCGGGCCGGCCGGAAAACCCTCAATCTGGTCCACCGCCGCCCAGCGAATCCACGCGAGGCAGCGGAGAGAGTCGGCAAGCGAGAAGGCGCGGCTGCGAAGGACGAAGTCGCGCACTTGCGCGGCATGGTCGGTGATGTGGGCGAGGCCCATCTTCTCCCGCTCCAGTCGCTCTTCTTCCACCAGGTATTCCACCGCACCCCGAAAATCTGGCAACGAGTCGTGCTGCACCGAAACCTGCGCGAAAGCGCCAATCGCCCGGCTGGACTCCCCAAACAACCCCCGAACCACAATCTTCTGGGCGCCAAGCGCTCGAATCACGTCGTCGATCCGGCGGCTCTCGCGAAGTGCGATGAGGTGCAGCATGGCCGATTGCCGCCGCCCCGCACCGAGGTTTGCCGGCGATGCGGCAAGAAACCCGAGGCTTGGTGCCCAGGCGAAATCGAGGGCATCGGCCATGTGGACCACTGCTTCGTTCGCCACTCGGTCGGCACTTTGGATGTCCCATCCGCCCACAATCGCCTGCACCCGCAGATGGTCCTCCTCATTGATCATCAGGCTCAGCGTGCGCGATTCGTTGAGCAAGAGCGCTCGGCCCGGCAGGGTCCATTCGAACTCAGGCGAGACCAAGCGGCAGCCCACAAGGTAGTCGCGCTCGGCGTTCGTAAGCGACCGATTGATGATGAGCGGGTCCTTGACCACGCTCGGCGACGATTTTGCCGCTTCGATCACCTTGCCCATGATGACCATGAGCTCCGGCGAATCGGCCCGGTTGGGAAACCGATGCCCGCGCAAATTGCGCATCAACCGGGTTCGGGTGCTGAGAACGACATCGTTGACCGGTGACTCCTTCGTGAGCCATTCCGGCCGCGGGAGGGAGCCCAAAACCATCCGCCTCCAAGATTCTGCGCCTTCGGCCCGCACGGTTCAAATTACCGCACGCCCGAAGGTGTCAAACTTATTCGTCAATGAATGCCGCCGAACAAGAGATTCAGAACGCCGTCCGGGAGGCATTTTCCGCGCTGGAAGCGGCAACAACGACGCAGCAAATCAAGGAGATTGAGCAAGCTTTTCTTGGTAAGAATGGACAAATCGTTCAGTTTGCAAAGCGGATGGGAGCTTTGCCAAAGGAAGAGCGTCCGGCCTTCGGCGCGGCCGTTAATGGCGCAAAGCAAGAAGTTCAGGGCCGCCTGGACGCCCGAGCCGCCACCATCTTGGAAGCGGAACTCGCTCGCCAGTTCGAAGAAGAGGCCATCGACGTGACGATGCCGGGTCGACGTACGCGGCGCGGCAACAGCCACATCCTTCACCAGACAACCCTCCGCATCAAGCAGGTCCTGAGTGGCCTCGGATTTGTGTATGAAGAAGGGCCAGAACTTGAAGAATTCCGATATAACTTTGACGCTCTGAATTACCCGCCAGACCACCCGGCGATGGACGACCAGGACACGTTTTACGTCTCCGACGATCAGGTTTTGCGCACCCAATGCACCGGTTTGCAAGGCCGTGTGTTCGAAAAAACCGCCCCGCCTCTGCGGGTCTTCACCGTTGGCCGAACGTTTCGAAACGAGGCCGTGGACCGAACCCACAACCACACGTTCCACCAGGTGGACTGCTTTATGGTCGACGAGGGCGTTTCGATGGCCGACCTGAAGGGCACGCTGGGGGCTTTTGCCCGTGCGATGTTTGGCCCCGAAGTGACGGTTCGCTTCCGACCCGATTTCTTTCCATTTGTCGAGCCCGGCGTCGACTACGCCATCTCTTCGCCGAAGCTTTTTGGCGGCCGGTGGGTCGAGTTGGGCGGGGCCGGACTCATCCATCCGAACATTCTTGAGCGATACGGCATCGATACGGAGCGGTACAGCGGGTTCGCGTTTGGCCTTGGCGTCGAGCGGATTCCGATGATGGCCTACGGCGTAGACGACCTTCGCAACTTCCTCGAAAACGACCTCCGATTCTTGGACCAGTTCCAGCGCCAGCCGATCCGGGGGCTAGCTTAACCATGAAGATTTCCTATTCGCTGCTGAAAACCCTGGTGAACACGTCGCTGACCGCCGAAGCGTTGGGTGATTTGCTCACGATGGCCGGCTTCGAACTTGAAGAAATCGAAACGGTAAACGGCGCGCCAGTGCTCGACATCAAAGTGATGAGTAACCGCGGGGATGGCCTGAGCGCGTTTGGCCTCGCCCGCGAAATCCTGGCGAAGGACGGCTCTTCGACTCCGACGGACTTGTATCGCCGGGCGGCGGCGCATTTTGCCGATGTTTCGCTGCCGGCCGGTGCCGCTTTTGAAGTGCGGATCGAAACCCCATCGTGTTCGCGATTTTCCGCGATGCGAATCGAAAACGTGACCAATGGGCCGTCGCCGGATTGGCTCAATGAGGCCCTGCTGCAGATCGGTCAACGACCCATTTCCGTCCTGGTGGACCTCACCAACTATGTGATGCTGGAGCTTGGCCAGCCATTGCATGCTTTTGACGCGGATCGGCTTGGCGACACCATTGTCGTGCGCGAAGCCCGTGACGGCGAAAAGCTGACGACCCTGAACGGCACGGAACACACCTTGGCCGCCGGGCAACTGATGATCTGTGATGCGGTTCGGCCGGTTGGTGTTGCAGGAGTGATGGGTGGTCTCGATACCGAAGTCCACGAAGGAACGCATCGAATTGTATTGGAATCAGCGCATTTCTTAAACAGAACCGTTCGAAAAACGCGAAAGCAGCTTGGGCTGAACACCGAAGCCTCGTATCGGTTTGAGCGAAGTGTTGACTCGAACGGCGTCGTTTCCGCCCAGCGTCGCTTTGCCGAGTTACTCCTTGCGATTCAGCCTTCGGCTCAGGTGTTCGAGGCGACGGATTTGTACCCGTTGCCCGCGTCTGACTTGTCTATTTCGCTTCGCCTAATTCGTGCTTCCCGCCTATTGGGAATGTCAATTTCGGTCGAAGAGGCGGCGCGGTACTTCACCGCCCTCGGCTTCTCAATCCAAATAGAGGGAGAGCAACTGGCCGTAACCCTACCGTCGTGGCGACCCGATATCGTCCGCGAAGAGGACCTGGTCGAGGAACTTGGCCGCATTCACGGATATGAGCAGATCCCCGAGACTTTGCCCTCCGGCACCAGCGTCTTGGGCGGAGTTTGGGGCCGGTACGCCGCCACCGACCGTCTCATTGAGGCGGCGATTTCCGCCGGATATAGCCAAGTTATCAACCATAGCCTGCAGGGAACGAGTCCCTTGGACGCGGCTGCGGAACGCGTCGGTCCGCGAAACCCAAGTTCTCCCGACCTCGCCTTTTTACGGAACGGCCTGCTCTCCGGCATGGCCGTCACAGCCCGCTTAAATGGCGGGCGTGACGTACATCTGGCCGAAGTTGGCCGCGTTTTCACGGCCGGGAAGGAATCCGTCCATCTTTGCCTGGTCTCCAACGGCGATCTGCACGTGCCTGACCGTGCCAGCGAGACGCCCCCTAAGGCTGATTTCTTTAGCCTGAAGGCCGATATCTTAGACATATTTCTCGCCGTTGGAATCGAACTCGACCTCGCCGCTGGTTCCCGCGATCCAAGATTCCACCCTGGACGGCAGGCCCGGCTTACGCGGAATGGGCAAGAAATTGGCGTGATCGGGGAGATTCATCCGACCGTTGCCAACGAGCTTGGACTCGCGCCGAGAACCATCGCCGCCGAAGTTAGCCTGGACGCCATCTTTGCCGAAGGAGACGCCGAGCTTCCGCTGAAGTCATTTGCCCGCTTCCCCGCCGTTCGCCGCGACATCGCCCTCCTGGTGAGTAAGGCGGTTCCGTTTGCCGAGATCGAAGGTCGGCTACGCCGATCCATCGGACCACTCTTGGAAAGGCTCTGGCTGTTCGACGTGTTTGTCGGAACGGGAATTCCAGCCGGATCGCACTCGCTTGGAATTGCGCTCGTCATGAGAAAGCCGGACGGCTCGTTTACGGACGAAGAAGCGAACCAGCTGCGGGATGCAGCCGTCGCGGAGCTTGCCGAGCTGGGCGCGACCATGCGGTAACGGTGCCGCTGAGCAAGGCCGACGACAGACCAACGACGAAAATTGTTCGAAGCAGCATCGGTAGGTAGTAGTAGTGTTCGAAAGACTGCAACCAAGCCATCGGTAGAAACGCAACGAAGGAAGCTACGTATCCAAAAAGGCAAATGAGCCAAAGCCTACCGGCCGTAGCGGCCGTCGCTAACTGGGAGAGTAGGTTGAGGATTGCGGTGTATAAATGGCTTGTAAAGAGCGTTAGTGGTAATCCTTCTAGCAGAAATCCGAGGGCCGGTAATGCACCTAGGAACGGAAATAGAAAGTCACTAAGGGAGAGCCATACACCTGGGCCGTATCGCAGCTGCTGGTTCTGGTAACTCGATACATCCGGAGGAATGACTTGATGCCTCAACGCAAAGTAGCCAAAGAGAACCGACCAGAAAATGCCGTGAACAAACCAGTTGATCCGATAACGTTGGAGATGAAACGCTAAGCCACAACCCAGTAGCAGGGCCGGTACCATCACCGCTTGCTCGTACGCCCCAAAGGCAAGCACCGTACCCAAAATCGACACCACTAGCCAGAAACTCCGGCCAGAAGATGAACTCGGCTGGACGCTAGTTCGGGTTGCTGGAGGATCAAGCGGACCTGGTTTACGATCGTCAGGTTGTTGTCCACCGAGCCGAACGTAGCGGCAATAAGCCGCCATGGCGATCAAGACGAACAAGGTCATGGTTGTGGCGGTTCGCCCCGGTAGCCAATCGAGGGTTCGAAACCGAATCGCGCGAATACCAGCGAGCTCCGTACCAAGGTAAAGCCAAGTGAGGGCTGGCACTAGGTAGACGAGGAAGTTTTTGCGATGGCGGTAAGCTCCAACTAAGGCCGTTAGTATGCCAGCGTAACCAACCCACTCCAGTAGCCGCCATGGCATTCCAATCGAGTAGCCAACCGACAACACGCCGCAACCAACCGCAAGCCAAGTCTTGTCAAACAGTTCCCTCGCCAGCCAGAAGACGCAAAGCGAACAGAGAAACATGACGGCTGCGTTCGTGAGGCCGAAGCCGGCGGCATTGCGACCGTAGACGTGGAAATCAAATTCAAAGAAGAGCGTGCTAATCGGCCGGTAAAAATGGTTCTCTAACGGCCAGTCGCCCCAAAACCAGCTCAGAGGGTTATTTCGTTTCGCGATGGCTTCCAGCAATACTCTCGTATCACTATCCATAAGCATCGAAGCTGCCTGCGAAAAGTTCGCAAGAATCAGCAAGGCAAAGCCCACCGTAACCAAGAATGGTAACGCGTAACGATTCTTGGTTAGGGCCCTCATTATCGGCGCGTTTGAGTGATTGTGATTCCCGCTTGAGCCTTCACTTGAACCCACTTCCCAGATTTCTTAAGCGTTTGCGCTCCGGCAAGCTTCCCTTCGCCGACGGGCAGCCAAACAGACTTTCCGACCAAGTTAGCCGGAAATTGAACTGCCATTGACTCCGGTTCCATCGCCGCAAGTTCGACCGATTCGATGAATTCCCAGCGACGACTAGGATCGTTGAGGAGCATGCTGCGGGCCAGAACCCGAGGGCGTAGGGCAGCGGATACATACAAGGCTAAGCCCATGAAGTTATCCATGGCAGTCTTTCCAACCCCCGAAATCGCAGTTTTCGGTCCCTCAGTGGCGGCTCGCTCGACGATCGGATCAACGTTCTTCTTTACGTAGGCGTTGACGTCATCAAAGGTCGCCTGCATGCAATCGGCCACGCCGTAACGGCCCGCAAGAAGCTCATCGCGAATCCATTGTAAGTACAGTCGCTCCCCTAAGTATCCGTTTGCCCAGTCCTCCGGCTCCTGAAAGCCGCCGATCGGCGGCAGCGAAGCGTGGCCATACTCGTGGGCGATCTCTCGCGCTCGCTCCAAAGGATCGTTGAAGCTCGCTAAGTCATAAATGTAGATGGTATTGACCCTGCCTCGCTTGCGTTGATTGTCTACATCGAACCGCTGCTCGCCGCCCGGTAGGCCAGCCGCGCAAAGGTAGACGTCGATCACGCCTTCCGAGTACGCCCGACCGTGATCCAGCCCGAGTTGGGAAACGTTGAAATCCCACAATCGAAGCAGCATTTTCGCGACCTCAACCGCGGGATCGTCTAGTCCGGTTCGCGTCTGGCTGTAGATGCGAAAGCGCAGCTCAGGTGCACTCCCGCTCGGGGCTGCGGGCATCGTGCCATATGCACTAACGACATAGGGAAACTCCCACTGTTGGGGGGGATTCCCAAATCGCTTCGGCGAGAGTTTCGACTCGGCAAGCGGACGCATTTGCATCATAGCCTTAAGCCGTGATGGGCCTCCTTTCGGATTACTTAATGTAATTTCGGCGAGATCAAACGCTTTAGTTTGAGCAGCAAGTAGCAAAGCGGCGAAGCTGGCGATCAAGCATGGCCCCCGGAAAGGAAGCGCTCCGCATCAATGGCCGCCATGCATCCTGATCCGGCCGCCGTAACCGCTTGGCGATAGATACTGTCCTGGATGTCACCGCAGGCGAATACCCCCGGAATGTTCGTCTTAGAGCTTCCAGGTACCGTCTTTAGGTATCCACTTTCGTCCATATCAAGCACCCCCCGGAAGAGGTCCGAATTCGGCTTGTGGCCGATGGCGATAAAGATGCCGTCCAGCGGCAGCTCGTAAGTATTGTCTTCCACGGTGTTCTTTAGACGAACACCGACGACTTTCTTTACGGGTTCAAGCTCGCCAAGAATGTCCTCGATCGTCACGTTCGTGTGAAGTTGGACCTTGGGGTTCCCAAGGACTCGATCCTGCATGATTTTGCTTGCCCGGAACTCCGTCCGCCGGTGCAACAGGTGCACGCGGGAAGCATATTTGGTGAGGAAGTGAGCCTCCTCCATCGCCGTATCGCCACCGCCAACGACCGCGACCACCTTATTCCGGAAGAAGAAACCATCGCAGGTAGCGCAAGCGCTCACGCCATAACCTCCGAACGTAACTTCACTCTCTAGTCCCAACCATTTAGCCGAAGCACCGGTCGCAATAATCACCGCGTCCGCTTCCACCATTTCGTCTTCAACCCAAACTCGGAAGGGACGCTGGCTAAAGTCGACCTTCGTGACGTTCTCGAGTCGGATCTCGGTCCCAAATCGTTCCACTTGTCGCTTAAACAAGTCCATCATCTCCGGCCCCATAATGCCATCCGGAAAGCCAGGGTAGTTCTCTACATCGGTAGTAATGGTCAGCTGCCCACCAGGCTGCAGGCCAGAAAACATGAGCGGACGAAGATCGGCTCGCGCAGCGTAAAGGGCGGCAGTGTAGCCGGCGGGTCCAGATCCGATAATGACAACGTTTCGGTGCATCTTCTTTCCTTGAGTCTACCGTCCGCTTCTTCGAGCATCTAACCTAGCGACCGGTCCGTCTCTACACGTACAATGACGGACTCGCCAAAGCCGGTTCCAAGCGTTTACGATCATCTGGGCATCATTCTTCAACAGCTTGTAGAAGTTGCCTGGCAAAAACTTGGACTTCAGCCCGATATGATGACGGGAAGGATCGAGGCAAACTTTCCCGAGGCAAAGGTCGCGATCGATCTCGCGTCGCATATTTCGAGTCTCGTCGAGCTGCAACTCGATGCCGACGATCGACGACAACTGCAGAATGTGATGCGCGACCTGAGGGTCAACTACGTCCAACGGGTCGGCGCTTGAGGCTGGATCTTCAGGGGCATACCGGCGCGCTGCGAGAGGCACTTTCACAGTCAAAGGTTCAACCCCTGGCCCCGCTCATCAAGGAGGTAACCATGTTCACCCAGCCAATCGGGCTTTCACAAGATCCGGCCGTCGCCGCGTTCCTGGGCGGCGAACTTCCCTCCGAGATCACGGAACAGGCTAAACTTTCTTTGTTGAGAGGAGCCGGCTGCTACCTGCAGCATCTCGAGCTTCTTTCCGAGAAGACGCGATAATGCTTGGCCACCCAACTGCCGCAATCGATGCTATCCACCTCTGGAACGGGTTCTATCCCGCAAAGTTCCATCTCACGCAAGGAATCTACGAGCGCTCGCTTTGTGGCTTGCCGACTTTCCGGGGCGACCTTTCGACGGCCGTCTATTCCCACGACCAACTCGTCGGCTTCGCCATCGTTAAGGAATCTGGCAACGAGCTCTACGGTAGAGCCGCAGATCACCGTTTTCACCTCGCCGGGGTCGCCTGGCGCGATCCAGACCAGGGAGCGGCGATGCTCCGCGACGTTATCGACCGCGTAGCAGGGGCCGGGGCGACTCGGTTGTCTTTCGGTCAAGACTCCGGCTCGGCCTTCCCCGGCGTCCCGGTAGAGTGCATCGAACTTAGCGGGGTTCTTAAAAAGCTCGGATTTCATGCATCCGAAGCCGTCGTCGATGTCGAGGCAGACCTCGCAGATCTGGAGCTCGAAAACTTCCCCAACGTTCGAGCGCTTTTGCCCAACGAGTCGCATCTGCTAGATGAATTCCTAGCCAGAGAGTTCCCGGGCCGATGGCAGCACGATGTGATGCTTAAGGCGAATACCGATGGCGCGGAGCATTGCGTGGTCGGGTACTTCGTGGAGAATCGGCTAGAAGGAATGGCATTGATCCAAGATTCAGCCCAAAAACTATTCATATGCGGCGCGGTATGGCACCTCTCTCTGGGGGAGCACTGGGCTGCGCTCGGGCCCATCGGCGTCTCCGAATCCCAACGCGGTGCTGGCCATGGCGGACGACTGCTGCAGGGCGCACTCGCCGAACTCAAACATCGCGGAGGCCGTCGCTGCCGCATCGATTGGACAACGCTCACGGAGTTTTACGGCAAGTATGGGTTCACGGTATCGCAAACCTACGAAACTTTCGACCTAGCCCTTCGGCGCTGAAGCAGGTACACCGAAGTAAGCGAGGCAGCGTGGCCGCGGAGAGGTCATGGCGGTAAATCGGTTTGCAGGTGAAAAAAAGCGGGTTGTCGTTCTGGGCGGAGGTTTTGCCGGAGCCTATGCCGCCCGCGAACTTTGGAAGAAGGGCAAGCAAGAGGTCGAGGTCGTCTTGTTCGACCGGCACAACTACCTGACCTACTATCCCCTGCTCGTCGAAGCCGCCGTCGGCGCGGTCGAACCGCGTCACGTCGTCGTCCCGATTCGCCAATTCCTTCCGGAAGGCGAGTTCCGGATGGGCGAAGTCACCGGCGTCAACCTACAATCTCGTCGCGTCGATTACACCCCGGCCGGTAGCGAGACGACGGAGACGCTTTTTTACGATCAGCTGATCATTGGCGTCGGCTCCGTCACCCGAAAGATGAATGTGCCCGGCCTGGCCGAGCACGGGTTCGAGCTAAAAACGATGGGCGATGCGATTGGCCTGCGCGACCGCGCGATCCAATTGCTGGAACAGGCAGACGCCACGCGAGACCCGATGCTAAAGAGGGAACTGCTCACGTTTGTCGTGGTGGGCGCAAGCTTCACCGGGGTCGAGCTGGTCGGTGAACTCCAAGCGTTCCTGCACGAACTCGTCCCGCAATACCGAAACGTTTCGGTGGATGACATTCGCCTGGAGCTGTTTGAGCACGGCCGCCGGATTCTCCCGGCACTCGATGACGAGCTGTCGGGGTGGGTTTCGGGACGGCTCGCCGACCGCGGCATCGGCATCCATACTGGCAATTCGATACAAGAAATTGGCGAAAACTTCGCCACATCCGAATCAGGAATCCATGTCCACACACGAACCGTGGTTTGGACGGCAGGGATTGCGCCTTCGCCGCTCCTCAAGAAAATCGAGGGCCTTCCGCTCAACGAGAAGGGATATATCAGTTGCAACGCAGATCTCAGCGTACAAGGGCTGGAAAACGTGTGGGCAATTGGCGACGTCGCCACGATTTTTGACGCGGCCGGAAAGCCCTATGCCGCCACCGCCCAAAACGCGGTCCGTCAGGGTCCGGCGTGCGCAATAAACGTCTTGGCAAGGCTGCGAAATCAAGCCACACAACGGTTCGACTTTAAGCCGGTCGGCGTATTCTGCGTGATCGGAAATCGGCAGGCGGCGGCGGTTTTCCTTGGCAAGAAGTTTCGGGGCTTCCCCGGTTGGGTCATGTACCGTGGCGCGTACCTCATGAAAATGCCGACGTTCAAACTCAAAGCCCGCCTGCTCATGGACTGGATCCTGGAATTCTTCCTAAAGTCTCCCACCGTCCAGTTAGGCGTCCATCGAAAGAGCTAGTCGTCCGACTTTTTCGCAATCCGCGCCCGTTGCCGCGCGGCGATCGCCAGATCTCTTTTGCGCCACTTGAGAAAGCGGAGGTAGCCGATGAGGACGGCGGTCACAATGGGCGTCGCAATAGCCACGATGGTGATGGCAAGCTCTTGGTCGCTGATCCGCTCCATGCTTTTAGCGTACCGGAGGCAAAAAAATGCGAGCCGGCTCTTGGCAACGGCTCGCAATATCTCGGGAGTTTCCCGAGATGCCAGTGTCTGTTCTTGCTTGTCTCGGCCTCGCGGGACCAGGACGGTGTAATTGTAGGTATCTCGGGGGCAAATCTCTAGGGCAAATCAAGATATTGCTCAATTTGCCCCAAGAAATCACTCTTCGCCGTCTTCCGCACCGTCAACATCGCCGGTGTCCACACTCTGAACGATCCGCGCGATGGAGCGAACGTGGTCACCCGCCGCCAAATCAATGAGCTTCACGCCTTGGGCAACCCGCCCCGTCGTTCGAATCTCGCGAATGCGAAGGCGGATTCCCTTCCCGTTGGCGGTCATAACCAACAGCCGGTCGGTCTCCTCGACCATCTCGGCCCCCACGATCTTGCCGGTCTTGTCGGTGCAGTTCATGGTGAGAATTCCGGAGCCGCCTCGTCCCTGAACCCGGTATTCCGGCATCTGCGTTCGCTTGCCATATCCGTTCTCGCTTACAACCAGCAGCGACTGCGCATCGTTCACAATGGCGGCCGTAACCACCTGGTCGTCGGCGTTGCCTTCTTTAAAGACGATGGCCTTCACGCCACCCGCTGCACGGGACCGCGAAGTGGCTTCCTTCTCGTTGAACCTGATGGACTGCCCCTCGCGGGTGACGAGGATGATGTCGTCGTTGCCGTTCGTGCGCAACACCCAACCAAGCTCGTCGCCTTCATCGATGTCAAACGCCTTGATTCCGTTGCTTCGGATGTTCACAAACTCCGAAAGCGGCGTTCGCTTGACCTCGCTCTCGTGGCGGGCACCGGATCCCCTCGTAATCATCGAGAGGAAGCCGTCGGCGTTCAGGTCCTTAATCGAGATCGTTGCCGTCACCTTCTCGCTACCCACAATCTGGATGTAGTTGATGATGGGCATGCCCCTCGCGTATCGTCCGCTCTCGGGAATCTCGTAAGCCTTCAAACGGTACACGCGACCACGGTCAGTGAAGAAGAAGATTGTGTGGTGCGTGCTCACCTGGAAGAGGTGGGCCGGCTCGTCGTCCGCCTTCAGGGTGTTGTTCACGCCCTTACCGCCACGCTTTTGTTGGCGATACGCGTCGATGCTCACGCGCTTGATGTAGCCATCGCGCGAGATGGAGATGATGGCTTCCTCATCCGGGATGAGGTCCTCTTCGGTGAACTCTCCGGCTTCGCGTGCCTGGATTCGCGTCCGACGGTCGTCGCCGTGCTTGTCGCGCAGGGCGGTCACCTCGTCGCGAAGCACCTTGATCATTCGGGCGTCGTCGTTCAGGATGTCCATCAGGTTCTGAACCGCGAGAACCGCGTCCTTAAAGTCGCTTTCCAGCGTGGTTTGCTCCAGCTGGGTCAATCGCCGAAGCGGCATGTTCAGTACCGCATTGGCCTGAAGCGGGCTCATGCCGAAGCGGCGAACCAACTCAACCCGCGCGTTCGCCGTGTCGGCGCTGGCGCGGATAACGGCAATGATCTCATCCAAGAACCGCCGGGCAATCTGGTAGCCCTCTGCAAGGTGCAAGTCTTCCAGAGCGCGGTAAAGCTCATAGCGAGTTCGCCGCTCGATGACCTCTTTCCGGTGAAGAATGTATTGCTCAAGCAGCACCAGCAGCGGCGCGGTTCGCGGCGCCATGTCCACCAAGCTGAGCATCGTCGCGCCGAAAGTCGTTCGCAAGTTGCTGTGCTTAAGCAGGTAGTTCAGTGCCTTGTTCGGGTTGACGTCGCGCCGGATTTCGATCTCGATGCGCATGCCGCGCTTGTCCGAGTAGTCCTGCACGCTCAAAATGCCGTCGAACTTTCGCTCTTTTGCGATGTTGGCGATGGCTTTGACCAAGTTTTCCTTATTCACTTGGTACGGAATCTCGGTCACCACGATGACGGACTTTCCGGAGTCGCCGCTTTCGATCATCGTCTTGGCCTGCATGACGACGCTTCCGCGGCCGGTTTCATAGGCCGACCGGATGCCCTTCGTGCCCATGATGATGCCGTAGGTCGGGAAGTCTGGCCCTGGCAAAACCTCCATGATCTCATCGAGCGTTGCGTCCGGTTTGTCCAACTGAAGCAGGATAGCGTTGCACACTTCCGTCAGGTTGTGGGGCGGCATGTTGGTGGCCATTCCCACCGCGATGCCTTGCGAACCGTTGCAAAGTAGGTTCGGGAACTTGCCGGGCAACACGGTCGGCTCCTTCACGGTGTTGGCGTAGTTCTCACGCCAGTCGACCGTCTCGCGATCGAGGTCCTCCATCATTTCCATGGAGAGCGGCGTGAGGCGGGCCTCGGTGTATCGCATGGCTGCCGGGGAGTCGCCGTCGACGCTGCCGAAGTTTCCTTGACCGTCGATGAGCGGGTAGCGCATGGTCCAGGTCTGCGCCATTCGAACCATGGTTGGATAGATAACCGCTTCGCCGTGCGGGTGGAAGTCGCCCGATGTGGTGCCGCAGATCTTGGCGCACTTCACGTGGCCGCTGTCCGCCGTAACGTTCAGGGTCCGCATCGCGTAGAGAATGCGACGCTGGACGGGTTTCAGGCCATCTCGGACGTCTGGCAACGCGCGCGCCACGATAACGGACATCGCGTAGTTGACATAAGATCGGCCGAGTTCTTCGTCGACGTTGATGATGGAGAAGTTCGGGTTTTGCGCCACGTTTAAAGGTTCCGTTCGGGTGCGTGCCAAGACACGCCGGTAAAAAGTTAGTTTACCTTTGGGTGATGCAGGCGCCTAATTTGCTTGGCGAAGAACCGCGAAAATGCGTCGCGCGACGCAAAATCACGGAACTCTTACACAGAAATCAACGTCCGTTCTAAAGATCACGCCAGTGAAGCCGTTCTCCAGGGTTAGGCAACGACATCGGCAGCAAATGTCTTTGTTTCTGCTGAACTTACGTTAGGAAAACACGTTAAACACTGTCGGAAGGGAAATTCACCGTTGATGACTCAGACGTTCCTCCTCCTCGCAACTTCGCTTGCGGGACTTTCTGGCCAGGGATCTCCCCTGCGGGTCACATTTTCGGACGCTCAGTTCGCCACCCGATTGGTGAGTGACTCCGGCTGGGCACTGCCACCGCGCGGACGGAAGCTTCTCCAAGTTCGTTTCGTGGTCTCGAACCCGGCGAACTATGCAGTGGAGTACACCTCTGAAACCGTCCGCGTCTTCGTGGTCAAGCCGGCGAATGGCGAGATCAGCGTGGATGGCGGGGCCTCACCGCTGCAAGTCGGTGGCTACAAATCACAGACGATCTCTCCCGGCGGCAGCGTCAAAGCCGAAGCCGTTCTGGAAGTACCCAACGCGGACGTCGCGCCGAAGATTCGGTTTCACGTCGACGAACGCCAGACCGAGATCTCTCTGGCCGGAAAAGTGAAGCCCGCGCGCGGCCCGCTTGCCACCGCCGGCGGCATGGTGACGGTGGACGACCTGGACGGGAAAGTCGGCGATCGGTTGCCTTTGGGCCCGTGGGACGTAAGTGTCGCAAAGCCGGTTTACGTCAAAACCAGCCCAACTCTCGCCCTCACCGTGGAGAAGGGGCAAACCATGCTTCTGCTTTCGTTAACGGCCCAGAACGCGCTCAAGGAAGGACAGACCTTCGACGCGGCAAGCGTCAACCCCGAGCTGACCCTGGAAGACGGAACGACGGTGGCTTGGCCGCGCATCATGCTGCAGGCCGATCGACCCGACTTCATCTCGGCAACCGTGCGTGGCGGCGGTAAAGCGACGGGGCGACTTGCCTGGACGATTTCGGCGGGCGCAAAGCCGAAATCGGTCAAATTAACCGACCCGACGACCGAGCGAACCGTGCTCATTAAGTTTTAAACGGAACGAAGCCGCCGCGATTGCCTTAGAAAGTGACATGGCGAAGGTTGTCATCGCGGGCGGAACGGGATTCATCGGGAAGGCGGTCGCCCGGCAACTCAAGCGGGACGACTTTGAGCCAGTGATTCTCGGTCGCGGCTCGAATGCGGACGTGGTTTGGGACGCCAAGAGCCTCGGCGAATGGACCAAGTGCCTGGAAGGAGCCGAAGCCGTGATTAACCTCACTGGAAGCCCGATCACCCAGCCTTGGACCGCGGAAAACCGCAAAAATATTCTGGAGAGCCGAATCGAGAGCGCGCGCGTGATCGGCCAGGCCATTCAGCGGGCCGACCGTCCCCCCGCCGTTTGGATCAACGCAAGCGCCATCGGCTACTACGGAGACCGCGGCGACGAGCTTCTCACGGAGACCTCTTCTGCCGGGACCGGGTTCCTGAGCGAAGTTTGCCAGGCCTGGGAAGAGGCCCTCTTTGTCGGCGACTCGCCCGCGGTTCGGGCCGCCGTCCGGATCGGCATCGTTTTGGGTCGAGATGGCGGGGCGCTTGGGCCGCTCGTTCCGCTAACCCGCGCGTTCCTCGGCGGAGCGCAGGGCGACGGCAACCAGTGGATGTCTTGGATTCTGGACAGCGACCTGGCGTGGACGTTCTCCCACATCGTGAAGCAAAGAGAGTCTGGCGTTTGGAATGGAGTCGGGCCGTCCCCGGTTCGAAACCGAGACTTTATGCACGCCCTCCGGTCGCAGCTGGGACGGCCATGGAGTCCGCCGGCGCCGAAGTTCGCGCTGGAGGTGGCGGCGAAACTAGGCGGGCCCGATCCTTCCGTGTTGCTCTCCAGCATGCGGGTCGTGCCGCAACGGCTGCTGGACGGAGGCGCGCTGTTTACCGGCCGGGACTTGAAGCAAACCTTGGCTTCTCTAGGTCTTTAGACAAGCATCTCACGAAACAAGATTCGCGAATCTTGAGGTATCATGTGCGGTCCCTTCGAAGGGGAGTAGCCCCCGCCTCGCGGGGTGGAACGCCGTCAACACGCCAACCAGAATCACCTGGAACGCCGGTTCCCACGCAAGTCGCAAGACCTTCGGTTTAGGATGAGGAGAAACATATGATTTGTCCCGTTTGCAAAACCGTAAACCTATCTATGATGGTGCGGAGCGGAGTCGAGATCGACTACTGCCCGCAATGCCGTGGCGTTTGGCTAGACCGAGGAGAACTCGACAAGCTGATGGAGCGCGAAAGCTCCTCGATGGAGGCCACGCCGCGCCCCGCCGCGCCCCAGACCGGCAACGACTACCGTCCGCAAGGAGATTATCGACCCCAAGGCGAATATCGGCCGCAGGGTGAATATCGGCCCGACTACGACGACGACGACTATCGAAAGAAGAAGAAAAAGAAGGGCTTCCTTTCGGACATCTTTGATTTCGACTAAAGGAGGAATTCATGGAAATTGCAGGGATTCCACTTTGGATCTGGGGAACGTTCCTCGGATTCGTCTTCGTCATGCTCGCGCTTGACCTTGGCGTCTTCCACAAGGAAGCGCACGAGGTTGGCATCAAGGAGGCGCTCATTTGGAGCGCCGTCTGGATCTCGCTTGCGCTCGTCTTCAACGTCGGCATCTACCAGTTCTGGGACAAGATTTACCCCGCGAGTGAGTACACAAACTCCGAGGCTGGCCTTGCCTTTCTCACTGGTTTTGTCGTGGAAAAAGCCTTAAGTGTTGACAATATCTTTGTCTTCATCATGGTCTTCGCGTACTTCAACGTCCCGCCGAAGTACCAACATCGAGTGCTGTTCTGGGGCATCCTGGGAGCCCTGCTCTTCCGCGCGATCTTTATCGCGGCCGGAAGCGCGCTCCTCAAGGAGTTCGCGTGGATGGTGCTCGTCTTCGGTGGCTTCTTGGTCCTCACCGGTATCAAGATGGTCCTGGTTAAAGACAAGAAGATCGAGCCGGACAAGAACCCGATCATCAAAGGCATTCGCAAGCTCATTCCGGTAACGCCAGACTTCGTCGGCCAGAAGTTCTTCCACCGAATCGATGGAAGACTCTTCGCGACGCCGCTCTTCATTACCCTTGTGTTTGTCGAATTCACCGATATCGTGTTCGCCGTCGACTCGATTCCGGCCATCTTCGCCATCACGAAGGATCCGTTCATCGTGTTCACCAGTAACGTCTTCGCGATTCTCGGCCTTCGGGCATTGTATTTCGCGCTGTCGGGGCTGATGGGTATGTTCCACTTCCTGGGTTACGGCCTCGCCGCCGTGCTCGTGTTTGTGGGCGGAAAGATGATCTGGACCTACCTCCAGCACACCACGTTTGGCCAACCAGAATATAAGTTCCCCATCGGCGTCTCGCTGGGCGTCATCCTCGGAATCCTCACCATCTCGGTCGTGGCTTCGTTGATCGCTCCGAAAAAGGATTCGCACTCCGGAACTCACTGATGAGTAGCCCGATCGTTCAAAGTCTCCTTTCGCCGGCCGTTCTCGCCTTCGGGCTCGGAGCGGCGGCGAGGGCGGCAAAGAGCGATCTCAAGTTCCCGCCGGGCCTCCTCCAGGGGCTCAGCATCTACCTTCTGCTCGCGATCGGACTGAAGGGAGGCGTTCGTCTCGCCGAGAGTGGCCTCACCGCTCTCGGCGGTCCGCTTATTGCCACCATCGCGCTCGGGCTGTGTGGAAGCTTGTCCACGTTCTACTTTTCCCGCTACTTCGGGAAGCTCTCGGTAATCGATTCGGCGGCCATTGCCGCCCACTACGGCTCGGTTTCCGTGGTTACCTTTAGCGCCGCACAACAGTGGACGACGGCAAACGTTGCCGCCCCAGAAGGCTTCATGCCCGCCCTCGTCGCCGCGATGGAAGTGCCCGGCATCGTTTTGGCTTTGGCCATCGCCCGACAGGCAGATGCGAACGAGGACGGCCCAAGGCCGTCGCTATGGAAGTCGACCATTCCCTTGCTCACGTCGATGTCAATGGTCCTGCTCATCGGCGGCATTCTCATCGGCGCGTTCTCGGCCAAGGAGCAAATGGACAAGGCACTTCCCCTCTTCGAATTGCTCTTCCCCGGCGTGCTGATTCTTTACATGCTGGACCTCGGCCGCCTCGCCGTCAGTCGATTGCAGGAAGTGAACGGCCGCTGGGGATTTGTTCTGGGCCTCGGCATCGCCGGCCCCGTCGTCTTGGGTGCCCTCGGCGTCATTTTCGGCCATGCGGCCGGGCTCAGCGTGGCGGGATCTACCGTGATGGGTGCGATGGGGGCTTCGGCTTCCTATATTGCCGCTCCGCTCGCCGTGCGGCTGAGCTTGCCCAAGGCGAACCAGGGCCTAGCTCTCGCCTTGGCCATCGGCGTCTCGTTCCCTTTCAACCTCATCCTCGGCATTCCGCTCTACGCCATCATAGCGAGCTGGCTGGCCGGGGTATCTTAATGGGTCGCCCCTGCCGGTATTTTTGGCACCCGGGCCCCTTGGGTAACCCCCCAGGAAACAAGCAGTCATGACCGTTACTCGAGAGGATCTCAACCCCTGCACCGTACGCTTGAACGTTGTTTGCGAACCAGAGCAGGTTAAGCAAAGTTTTGATCGTGCCCTGAAAAAACTGGCAAAGAACATTCGCATTCCGGGATTTCGCCCGGGGCACGCTCCCAAGCACATGGTCGAGCAGCTTGTTCCGAAAGACCAATTGTTCGAAGAAGCCGCCGACATCCTGGTAAACGCGACGCTGAAGAAGGCAATCGACGCCGAACAGCTGATGCCCGACACCAGCACCGCCCCGTCGGTTGAGATCAAGAAGCTGGATCAGGAAACGAGCGAGGCCGAGTACGCGCTCAAGGTTCCGTTGCCGCCGCAGATCACCCTTGGCGAGTACAAGGGCCTGCCAAACGAACTCGAATCGGTCAGCGTGACCGAAGAAGAGGTCAATTTCCAGATTGAAGAAATGCGGAAGCGACGCTCGACCCGCGAGGCAATCACGGACCGAGGCGTTGCCGAAGGCGACGTGGTTGTCGTGAGCATCAAGGCCGATGGCGAAGCGGACGCCCGCGCGTTCATGGTCATCAACGGCAAGTCGTTCCCCGAGCTGGACGAGGCCGTGGCCGGAATGGAAGTTGAGGAAATGAAGCACCTCGAGCTTCCCTTCCCGGAGAACTTCCAGGACAAGGATTGGGCCGGAAGCACGAAGTCGGTCACCGTTTCGCTCACCTCCATTAACTCCGTGAAGTTGCCAGCCCTGGACGACGAGTTCGCCAAGAGCCTGGCCACGGAAGGCGTCGACGACCTGAAAGAACGCGTGACCATCGGCCTCACCCGATCGAAAGAGATCGTTGCCTTCGAAGTCGCGACCGACAAGTTGCTTACCCTCGTTCAAGATTCGAGCGAGATTCACGTGAGCGACAACATGTGGGAGTCGCTCGCCGACCGACGGATTCGAGAAACCGCCCAGGAGCAGGGCGAAAAGGGCAAGTCGCTTGAGCAGTATGCGGCCGAGCAGGGCCTGACGGTGGAACAGTTCGTAGAAGCCTGGCGCGAGCGGGCTCAGTTCGAGATTCGCCGCGCGTTGGTTATCCAGCGCATTTTCGCGGCGGAGAACCTTGGGCTGGCCAACGAAGACCTGAACCAGGAGCTGTTCGAAATGGCGAACGAGTACCAGGTTGAGCCCGCCGAGATGGTGAAGATGCTTCAGGAGAACAAGGCTCTCGACGAGCTTCAGTTCCGGGCGATCCAGCGAAAGGTTCGGCAGTTCCTCTTGGACAACGCCGTCGTAGCCGCCCCCACAGAGTAGTTGCCCTCACGCCGCAAAGTAACGTCTGAACCCCTCTCCCATCTGTGGGAGAGGGGCAGGGGTGAGGGAATTGGACCGAACGACAATTTTAGCTGCCGGCTCCTTGCCGTCGCCGAAGGTCACGCCGGAGCAGCAGCTTCCGGGAACCCCGGCAGGGGTTCCGTAGTCGCCGGCTGGTTTTCACCGGCGTCCCGCCGGAGTGAAAAGCGGCAGCAGAGCCGCACGCACTCCAAAACCGGAGAGAAAGAAGAAAAGAAGAGCCCAGCCACGGCGGCTGGGGCTAAACGCTCCGCGTAGGGTTTCGGTGAGCCCGAAGGGCTGTAGCCGACGGCTCCGTGCCGTCGCAAAACGTCCCGCCGATCAGGTATCTTCTTTCCGTAGCTCTAGAGACAGCCGGTGATGCGAAAGCGTCTTAATCAGATTTCCTAGAAATCTGGCCCGCCGAGGGGTGAAGAATAGCGGTTTGCGCTTCCTTACAAGGTCGCGTAGGAATGCGTCTTCGTCGCCGGTGTGGCAACGAGGACCTTTTTGTTTATCGGATGCGCTCGGGGCAGGTGCAAACTATGCCAACCGCACAGAAAGCGCAAGTAATCGATAAGGCAACCGAATGGTATGCCAAAGCGACCGGCGTTGTCTTTACCGACTATCGCGGTCTTAAAGTTAAGGAAATGCAGGAACTCCGACGGACCCTCCGGGCCAAAGGAGCAGAACTGCACGTTATCAAGAACACCCTTTTCCGCAAGGCCGCCGGAGACGACGCTAAGGGACTTCCCTTCGAGCTCGACAACGGCACGACCGCATACGCGTTCGTGTTCGACAACGAGTCCGAAGTCGCCAAAGCCCTTCTCGAATTTGCGCGAACCTCGAAAAAACTCACCGTCAAAGGCGGACTTTTCGGCGGTAGAGCCTTCACTTCCAAGCAAGTTGAAGCGATCAGCGAACTCCCTCCAAAGGAAGTTCTCATCGCCCAGGTCATCGGAGCCATCGCGGCCCCGATCAGCAACTTGATTGGCACCGTGGAAGCAATCTACGCCGCCCCGATCCGTACGATTTATGCCGTTGCCGATAAAGCCAATGAGGCTCCGGAAGAAGCTGCGGCCTAACCCCAAACACCCAAAAGGAAATAACAACTCATGGCAACCACCATCGAAACCATTGTCGACCACATCGCCGGTCTTACCGCGCTCGAGCTTTCTGAACTGAAAACTGCCCTCGAAGAGAAGTTTGGCGTCACTGCCGCTGCTCCTATGATGGGCTTTAACCCGGCCATGATGGGCGGCGGCGGTGCTGCACCGGCCGCTCCGGTCGAGGAAGAGAAGACCGAGTTCGACGCCGTGCTTACCGAAGCTGGCGGAACGAAGCTTCAGGTCATCAAGGTCGTCCGCGAACTCACCGGTCTTGGCCTCAAAGAAGCCAAGGACCTCGTCGACGGCGCTCCGAAGCCGATCAAGCAGGCCGTCAACAAGGACGAAGCCGAGAAGATCAAGAAGGCTGTCGAAGACGCTGGCGGCAAAGTCGAAATCAAGTAATCGACTTACTTTGCCCCGTTGCTGCCTTTTGGCGGCGCGGGGCCTTTTTGTATACCAATGCTCCGTCAACTACGCAGAAAAACCGAGATTCGGCGATTCCAAGAAGGGTCGCCGCTGGGCGATACCGAACTGGTCGTATGGCTGCAAGACTGGAGCGATCCGTTTAACGTCGGCGGAATGTTTCGGGTTGCCGACGCGGCGGGCGTTTCGCAGTTGATTTTGAGCGGTAAGACCCCGCAACCACCGGATGACGGCATCGCCAAAACCTCCATGGGCTCGCACCGCCGGGTGCCCTGGCGGCACGTCTTACGCAACGACGAAGCGGCCGCGATGCTTCGCGAGGCGGGCTATACGTTGGTGGCGGTGGAAGTCGCGGCGGGCGCGGTGCCCTTTGGCGAGTTCCAGTACCCGGCAAAGACCTGCCTCGTTTTGGGAAATGAAGGCGTGGGCGTCTATGCGAATGTGATGAAGCTCTGCGACGCGGCGGTGTTTATTCCAATGGCCGGCAAAGGCCGTTCGCTCAACGTCCACGTGGCGGCGGCGATTGTGTGTTTCGAAGCGAAGCTCCGGGCATAATGTCAGCTAGATGCAATCTCTCGCGAAGCCGACGATATTGATGCTGATGCTTGCGGTCAGCTTCGGCTGCCAGAAGAGCATTCCTATTCCCTCCGGCTACGAAGCAAATGTAGAGGTCCGGGACTGGGCTGCGAACGTTTTGGCCGCAAGGCCAAGTTCTGACCAATCGGCCGTGGTTCTCTTGCAGGATAGCGCCGACCTCGGCGTGGCTGATTCGCATGTTCGTCTCCAAGGGCCGAGGCTGAGAACCTTCGCAAGTTACTTCTTGACCTCGTGTCGGCGTTCGGGGACAGAGGGACCCATCCCAGACGATCGCTATGACCGAGCGATAACGCTGCAATTCGTTCGAGAATCCACTCCTTATTTTTGCTCTATTCGCCTAAATGATTTAGTGGAACAACACGGTCCAAATGTAGCGAAGCATAGGCAGGAGATCCGCAGGCTCCTCCTGGATGCCTACCGGGAACAGGAAGCCCGGAAAGCCGCCGAACGCAAGCGATACCCGTGGAAGAAGGAGTGACAGATTAACGCTGGCAGGACGTTTGAACCCCTCATGACTGGAACCCAATACAAAATGAATTATTGTGGAAATACGATCCTGCCGTAAACTTGTGGCCGTGTCCTTCGGCCTGTTCGTAAGCCTAAGTTGTCGGCACGCAGTCCCGGTCCCGGCAGGCTACGAGGCAAACGTCGAAGTCCGAGACTGGGCTACTAAGATGCAAAGCACGCGCGCGAATGACGGGGTAACCGTACGTGTCGACAGCTTCGATGCTAGACATTTAGGGAAAGCCAATCTGACCATTCTGCTTCGTGGGACAAAGCTCGCCGAACTTGCGGGATTCCTTCTGCCCTCGTGCCGGAGGGTCGGCTCGCCGAAACCAAATCCTGTGGCTCGACCCTGGGAGTCGCTCGTCATCCATATACGAAGTGGGAACGAACGGAATTTGACTTCCATCGACTTGGACAAGCTTGAAGAACAGCATGGGCCGCAGGTGGCAAGGCACAAGGAGGAGATTCGCAAGCTCCTCCTGGACGCCTACCGGGAGCAGAAAGCCAGGAAGGCCGCCGAAAGCAAGCGGTACCCGTGGAAGAAAGATTAGCCCAGCCACGGTGGCTGGGGCTACACGCTTCGCGTAAGGTCTCGATTAGCCCGAAGGGCTGTAGTCGGCGCCTCCGTGGCGTCGCTCCAGGCTGGGAATTGGGAAACGGGTAGCCGCCGGTTGGCTTTACCGGCGTCCCGCCGGGAGAAAAGCGGCGGCAGAGCCGCACGCACTCCAAAATCCGCACCCTGGAGGGGTGCCAGATTTTCTGCGACGACTTCAGCGTCGATAGATGTGCGTGCGCTTTTTCCCCGGGTCTTCGACCCGCGGCTAACATCGGCGATCCCTCCGGGATCGAGGAAACGCGGTTGCCGCCGGTTGGTTTTTACCGGCGCAACCGAAGCCAAGCCGCGCGCACTCCGAAAACCAAACCCACGGACGACAAAACTAAATACGGCGTGGCGCGGGCGGCGGGGTTTGGCGCAACTCGGAAACGACCGGAACGCGGGCGTCATCCAAGGCAATCGCTTGCTGGTGCAACAGCGTGCGCATCTCGGCGATGATCGCGTTCTGTTCCGCTACGTGACGGCGCAACTCATCAATCTCCAGGTTGCGGGAGGGCAAAGCACCACCACCACCGAACTTGATCTCCGCCAACCGACGATTATGGAAAAGCACCATCGCAAGCGAACCAAGAATGGTGATCATCAAGAAAAGAAAGAAAACCTCCGGAGCCATCAGTTCCCCCCGTTCCGGTTCTGCAGCGACTCTTCGCCCCGGCCAAGCCGCGCCTGCGAGTTCGAAAGGTTGTCCAAGGCGATCGATTGCTGATGGACCAATGCCTTCAGTTCCGAAATATCCTGCCGCAACTGATTCGACTCGGCGGGGTTCGCCTGCATCGAGGATCGGTACAGCTCGGCCATTCGCCGCTGGTGATCGGTCAGCAGTTTCACGATCGGAATGAGCAGGGCAAATACCGGAATTAATAGCGCCAATATTTCGGGCTGAAGGATGCGATCCACGGCGTTTATTATAGGGCTACGAGGATGCTGAAATGAGGCTTCCGGCCAGTCGTGCGATTGCGTCGGCCACCGTAAACCGACCTTCGTAGAGCGCCCGGCCCACAATCACCGCTTCCGGCGATGGATTGAGCGCCGAAAGGGCGTCCAGATCCTCTAGCTTCCCGACCCCGCCGGATGCAATGACATGCGCCGGCACCGCCGCCGCTAGTTCTTGCATGAACGGCAGGTTTGGCCCCGTGAGCTCGCCGTCTTTGGCGATATCGGTCACGATAAACCGCCGCGCCCCGGCCTGAACCATCAGCTGCATCAGGTCCACGGCCAGAAGTTCGCTCGCCTCGGTCCACCCGGCGGTTGCCACCCGACCATCGCGGGCATCAATCCCCGCCACGGCCCGCTCGCCCAACTCGCCAAAGGCAACCGAAGCCAGCTCCGGGTCTCGCACCAATGCGGTGCCAAAGATCACCCGGCCAACCCCCACGTCCAGCAGCCGCCGGGCGGCATCCAGGCTTCTCACGCCTCCACCGACCTCAAGCCTCCCCGGCACGGCGTTCGCGATCCGCTCAATCACGTTTAGATTGGCTTGGCTGCCCGTTCGCGCGCCGTCAAGATCAACGACGTGAATCCAGTCTGCGCCCGCCTCGGCAAACTCCTGCGCGGTCTCCACCGGGTCAGCGGCATACGAAATCTGCCGGTCGTAGTCGCCCTGCATCAGCCGCACTGTCTTGCCGCCCAGCAGGTCGATCGCCGGGATGATCAGCATGCGAGAAAGTTCCCCAGGATGTGGAGTCCGGTCGCACTGCTCTTCTCGGGATGAAACTGAGTTCCCCAAACGTTGCCGCGCTGAATGGCGCTGGTAAACGGCTGGCCGTAGGTCGTCATCGCGGCAATATCGGCATCGTCCTCCGGTTCGCAAACCAGCGAATGCACAAAGTAAACCTGCGCGCCGTAGGCGACTCCCTCACCCAGGGCATATCCGGGGCGAAATTTGGCCTCATTCCAGCCCATGTGCGGCACCTTCAGACCCGCTTGCGGCGCGAAATAGCGAACCCGACCGGGAACAAGCCCCAACCCTTCGTGCTCGCCGTATTCCTCGCTGCGCTCGAACAAAAGCTGCTGGCCAAGGCAGATGCCGAGTACCGGGTTGCCTGCCCGGGCAAAGGCGCGAATCTCGTCGGCCAGCGGAGATAAGGCTTGCATCGCCGCGCCAAACGCCCCCACGCCGGGGATGACCAACTTGGTCGCGCCGCGCAGATCTTGCTGAACTTGGCTGCCGTAACCCAGATGTTTCACGGCTTTTGAGATGGAGCTTAGGTTATTGATGCCGTAGTCCAAAATCGTGATCAATCCAACTTTCCTTTCGTGGAAGTGGAACCGATCCGATCGCTTCGGCGGGTCGCCGAGTGAACCGCACGCCCGAAACCCTTGAAGATTCCTTCGGCGATGTGGTGGTCGTTGTCGCCGGCAATCTTGTGAATATGGATCGTGATTCCGGAATGGGCCGAGAACGCGCGGAAGAATTCGCGAATATTCTCGGTCGCCATGTCGCCCAGCATCTCGCGCTTGAAGTCGGCGTTAAACGTCAGAACGCCGCGCCCGCTAACGTCGATGGCGACCAGCGAGAGCGCTTCGTCCATTGCCGTGTGGTTGCTGGCGTACCGAACGATCGGCACCGTGTTTGCGAGCGCCTGCGAGAAAGCCTTGCCCAGCACGATTCCGCAATCTTCGATACTGTGGTGGTCGTCAATCTCGTTATCGCCTTCACAGCTGATCCCGAGGTCAAATTGACCGTGAAAAGCCATCAGCTTGAGCATATGGTCGAAGAACCCGATGCCGGTCTGTACATCCTGGCGGGTTCCGCCATCGAGGTCGAGCACCACTTGGATGCGCGTTTCGGAGGTCTCTCGGTACACCTCCGCATACCGCACGCCGGGGGTCGATTTGCTCATGGACGCCAGTTTACTTTCCTCAGACGGTGAGGGCGGTCATCAGCGCGTCGTTAACGTACAACGTTTCGCGCCACAGCTTCCGCCGCCGCAGAACGCCGATGCCTTCGAGCTGTTGCAAATACAGCGATGCCGCCTGCCGTTTCACCAGGCCGGCCGCCACCACGGTTTCGATCCGGATGTACGGCTGGCCGAACACCAGCTCAACCAGCTCTGCCGAATAGATTTTGGGAAGCTTCGCCCGGACCTCCAGCTTCGCCTGCTGAATCATCTGTTGCAGGTGCTCGATCCGGCGGCGCGTCTCCAGCGCCGTGATCTGCACGATCTCGACAAAGTACTCCAGCCAGCCGTCCCAATCTTGCCGCTCAGTAACCGCACGAAGCCGCTGATAATACTCCGCGCGAGACTCGATGATGGCCCGACTCATGTAAAGCACGGGAACCTCAAGCAGCCCCAACTGACACATCCAGAGGATGTTGAGGATGCGGCCGGTGCGGCCGTTGCCGTCTTTGAACGGGTGGATTGCCTCGAACTGATAGTGCGCGGCGGCAATGCGCACGACCGGATCCACCGGCCCACCGTCGCGAACAAATCCCAACATGTTGCTTAGTAGATCGCGAATTCGATCCGCTCCGACCGGCGGCGTATAGATGATTTCGCCGGTTGCAGGGTTCCCGATCCGCGTTCCCAGCCCGGCGCGCAACTCCACGGGGTGGTCAATAATCGCGGTCGCCAACTGGGGCACGTCGTCGATCGCGATCTCACCGCGAGAATGCCCTTGCCACAACGCCTTCGAATACCGGAGAACCTCCTTGACTTGTGGATCGGCAGTTTCGTCAGCATGCCCCATCGATCGGTAGAGATCGTCGTTCGTGGTCACGATGTTTTCGATCTCGGACGACGACCTTGCCTCCTGCATCACCAACGCCTGAACCAATAGGCCCTGGTTAGGGATCAGTCGACCGGCGTACTTGAGGCCCTCGAGCGCGGCACGGGCCTGAATCGTCAGCTTCAATACCGACTTCGTTTCCAGCTCGGCGGCGGGCGGAAGCTTCGGCAGCTGGTTGTAGGGCTCGGTTCGGGAGTACGGCATCATGTCGCGTTCCTAAACATGATAGCCCGATCATGTCGAAAAAGATGAGAAAAAGCGACATGACAACGATCTCGTGTCGTCAGACCGTACATGAGAACGGGCTCATGTCGAGAAAAGAAGGGAAATGCGACGCAAGAGGGCGGTCGACCCTTGCTCATTTGCCCAAAGCCGCAACGTCGCGGCAGACAAGAAGAACTTGGGTTCCCCGCCCCAGTTAGCTGCAAAAGCTAGGGTCTCCCGTGTGCCGACGATGACATCATTGTCCCGCCTTCGCTTCCGGCTGGGCCGGCGTCGTGCGCGCACTTTCAACTCATGTTGACGTCTACGAGGTTAGCTGTCGGATTCGGGCCATAAGTTACCCTTGCCAGCAGAAGCTGGCTTTCACCCCTAAGTTACGGTTCCCCCGCTCTCCGGCCCTTGCGGGTCCGAAAATTCGACGTTTGGCTTTGCGGCCAATTCCAACTATAACCTACGCCGCCCCGATTGTCTACGCGGGCGTAGAATAAAGATGTGGAGCAGATTCTCTTGGCCGCGCCGCGCGGTTTTTGTGCGGGCGTCGCCTATGCGATTGAAGTCCTGAATCTCGCCCTGAAGATTCATGGCTCGCCGGTTTACGTGCGGCACGCCATCGTGCACAACGAGTGGGTCGTTCGATCCTTCGAGTCACGCGGCGTCATTTTCGTCGAAGACATCGCCGACATTCCCAACGGATCGGTCGTTGTTTTCTCGGCACACGGCGTTTCGCCGGCCGTCCGGGAAGAATCTGCCGCGCGAAACCTGAAGATCATCGACGCCACCTGCCCGTTGGTGAGCAAGGTCCACCACGAAGCCCGCCGATACGCTGCAAAGGGTTTCTACATGGTCTACATCGGGCACGCCGGCCACGTGGAAGCCGAAGGCACCATGGGCGAAGCTCCCGGGCGCATTCAGCTTGTCGAAGACCCGCAACACGCCGAGCACATTGAGCTACCCCCGCACGAGCGGCTGAGCGTTCTCACCCAAACCACGCTGTCCGTGGAGGAAGTGCGGGAGACCATGGCCGTCCTGAAGCGGCGTTTCCCTCACCTCGAAACCCCGTCCACCGAAGACATCTGCTACGCCACCACGAACCGGCAAGCTGCAATTCGCGAGCTTGCTCGCCAGTGCGACCTCGTGCTCGTCGTTGGCAGCACGACCTCTTCCAATTCGAACCGTTTGCGAGAAGTAGCCGAAGGGTTAGGCACTCCCGCTCATCTTCTGATGTACCCGGCCGAGGTCTTGCCGGAGTGGAAGACCAACTACCGCCGAGTCGGCATCTCATCGGGTGCTTCCACCCCAGAATCTTTGGTTGAAGACATCATCGGCGAGCTCATTGGCGAGCGGAAAGACGTCCGGGTGGATGTTCTGGAAACGATTAAGGAGGACGTCACATTTCGGCCCCCGCGCGAGCTGATCAACCTAGCGATGGTGTAACCGGGCAGGGGCCGATCCTGTTCTTTGACGGCGTGTGCACGTTCTGTAACCGCAGCGCGGATTGGGTGATGCGCCGCGACCGCCAGCGTTTGTTCCGGATGGCTTCTTTGCAGGGCGAAACCGCGAAGCGTCTGGTTCCTGAAGCCGCCGAGGATCTAAATTCATTCGTGCTCTGGCAAGACGGCGTTGTTTGGAAGCGTTCGGATGCCGCGATTCGGGTGTTGGTCGGTCTTCGCGTTCCCGGGGCAAAAATCCTGGCCCTCGTTCCACGCCCGTTGCGTGACTTCGCCTACTCAGTGGTGGCAAAGAACCGCTATCGTTGGTTCGGCAAGCGAGAGACCTGCCGCCTGCCATCCGCCGACGAGCGATCTCGATTTCTTCCGTAGCTTGTTCCAGAGTTCACGGCCTCTGAGTAGACTTCCGTCATGTCCGTTGCTTCTACCATCCGCGAGATTCGCGAAGAAGTCCGCAAAGTGATCGCCGGCCAGGATGCGGCTGTCGAGCAGGTTCTTGTTGGAATTCTTGCAAACGGGCATGTTCTCCTCGAAGGGGTTCCCGGCGTTGCCAAAACGCTTCTCGTGCGCACGGTAAGCCGGATCTTCTCGCTGGAATACGGGCGAACGCAGTTCACGCCGGACCTCATGCCGAGCGACGTCATCGGCACGATGATTTTCGACCCGAAAAGTGGCGACTTTGTGCTGCGGCGCGGCCCGATCTTCGTTGGCGTTCTGCTCGCCGACGAGATCAACCGGACACCGCCCAAGACCCAGGCCGCGCTGCTTGAGGCAATGGAAGAGCGACAGGCAACGATTGACGGCGTCACCTACCCGCTACCCGAGCCATTCCTCGTTTTTGCCACCCAGAACCCGGTCGACTTCGAAGGAACCTATCCCCTCCCCGAAGCCCAGCAAGACCGCTTTCTGCTGAAAATCCTGGTCGGCTATCCCGATGAGGCTTCCGAGATTCAGGTGCTACACCGGCACCATGCCGGATTCCGGCCCCAAGGGCTCGACGACGCGGGCGTGCGCGCCCTCGTCTCGCTTGAACAGCTGAAGGAAATGCAGGCCGAAGTCCAAGCGACGCGCGTGGAGGAAAAGGTTTTTCACTATATCTATCAAGTGGTTAAAGCCACGCGAAACTCGGACGACATCATGGTGGGAGCCTCGCCGCGCGCCGGCATCGCCTTGCTGAACTGCGCCAAAGCCGTCGCCCGTATCCGCGAGCGCGACTACGTGATTCCCGATGACGTGAAGGAACTCGCGCTCCCGGTGTTGCGGCACCGAGTGCTGCTGCGGCCAGAAGCCGAGGTGGAAGGGTTGTCCTCCGACAACGTTCTTTCGATTCTTCTTTCGGAACAGACCGTGCCTCGCTAGACGGCTGAATTTTTCAGCCGTCGCAAAATTTTCGGCCTTTTTTTATTAAGGTTTGCACACCAGACGTGATATTGGCAATAGCTTAACGTAGGTTTAATCCCGGTGTGGAGTACTAGGGCGGTCATGAAAAAGGCATTTACGCTCATAGAACTTCTGGTGGTCATCGCGATCATCGCCATCCTCGCGGCAATCCTGTTCCCGGTCTTCGCTCAGGCAAAGGCAGCCGCTAAGAACACGCAGAACCTTAGCAACGTGAAGAACCTCGGCCTGGCCGGTCTCCTTTACTCGGGCGACTACGACGACATGTTCGTTACCCAGCACAACCACGACATCCTCAACGACGAAGGCGAGTTCAGCTTCCTGTGGCAGCCCTACATCAAGAACCGCGACATCGTTTACGATGTCAACCGAACCGCAAAGGGCGGCGACACGTACGTTGACAAGAACGGCCGATTGATCGGCTTCGCTCCGAACTTCGGCGTTTACCACTACCGAGGCGGCACGGGCATGTTCCTTGACGCGGTGGACACCACGATCACCAACCAGCGCGGAACGGAAAGCGGCTCCACCTGGAGCGGCCGATCCCTCACCGAGTTCAATTCTCCGGCTGAGATGGTCATGATCATGACGACCGCCGACTCGAACATGTACACCAACTCGTACTACTACAACACCGAAGACGGTTCGCTGAAAGAGCCCCGCAACGGTGGCAAGTGGGTGCGAACCTTCGTTGACGGTCACGCAAAGAACGTGTTCTACGGCGCCTACAACTTTGGCGGCGCGTACATCCAGATGCCGAAGGGCCTCGTGGATGCGAACATGAACTGCCGCGACACCGCTGCGATCAACAAGGATGCCCGCGGCGCAATGCCGGCTGGCCTCACTTGCGGAGCCTCCAACGAACTGCTCATTCAGCAGCGCGTTGCTTGGTAAGAAGTTAGGAGGCGAACAAACCCTTGGGGGCGGCCAGTGCCGTCCCCACTTTTTTTCAAACCCATGAAAACTTTCTCGATCCTCGCCCTTTTCGCCGCCCTCCTCTGCGTTGGCTGCAACGGTGCTTCCGAAGGCAGTGCCGTCGAGACCAAAGCTTCCGACGTTAAAGTTGAGCTGACCCCAGAGCAGCAACAACAAAACGAAGCCGGGAAGAACAATCCGAACTACGACCCGTCCGAAGACGCCGCGAAAGCCCGCCAGGGCAAAGCAAACGGCAAGTAAGCCCATGCCTGCCTGGTTCCGCGCGGAAACCAGGTAGGCGAACCCCACACTCCGGCAGAAATTCTTGCTAATCTATGAGCATGCGCAACGACGCGGATCACGCCGCCCTTCTCGCCAGGGTCCTCAAGCGCCAATCTCGCCTGGGACTCGCGGTGGCCGCCGTTTTTGTCGTGGTGCTCGTTGGCCTTCCGCTGGCCAATATGTTTTCGCCCGCCTCGGTTGAATTCAAAGTAGGCGGATTCACCGCAACGTGGCTTTTCCTCGGCGTTCTTTTCTACATCGTGACTGCCGGCCTCGCCTTCGTATTCGTTAACGCCTCGAACAAGATCGAAGACGAAACCATCGCCGAATACCGAGGCAAAGCGAAGCTATGATCCCGTTCCTTTTCGTTGTTTTGGTGACGGTTGCGACCGTCGTGATCGGGATCGTCGCCACAAGGGGAGCGAAAACGACGGCCGACTTCTTCGTTGCCGGTCGATCCGTCAGCGTCGGAATGAACGCCGCCGCGATCTCGGGCGAGTACCTCTCGGCGGCCAGTTTCATGGGCATCGCCGGACTCATCATGAAGTCCGGTTACGACGCGCTTTGGTATCCGGTCGGCTACGCGGCTGGCTATCTCTTCCTTTTGCTATTCATCGCCGGACCGCTACGCCGTTTCGGTGCTTACACGATTCCCGACTTCGCCCAGGGCCGATTCGACAGCCCGAGCTTCCGAAAAATCGCCGTCATCTTCGTGCTGTTCATCGGGTTTTTCTACACGATGCCGCAAATGAAGGGCGCGGGCGTCACGATGGCGGCGATCCTCAACTGGCCCTACGCCATCGGCATTATGGTCGTCGGCACCGTCATCACCTTCAACGTGGCGGTGGGCGGGATGAAGGGCATTACCCTCGTTCAAGCCTTTCAATATTGGGCGAAGCTGTTTGCAATCTCGGTCCCGGTCTTCGTTCTGGCCGCCGTTTTTGGCTCTCCGGCACCCGATTCTGGAGTGAAAAACAGCGTTGCCGGACTTCCGACGGTCGCCTCGGGCACAACGGTTAAGGTGAAAGGAAGCGCGGCGTTCCCGGCAAACGTCCTTGCCACCCCCGTCGGCGGCATCGCCCTCGTGTTCCCGAAAGGCGCTGAAATCGAGAAGATAGCGCCGGTTCGAAAACTGGCACCGAACGAGAAGCTTGATGGCCTCGCGCGCCCAAGCGAAATCTACGGAATGACGGTTGCTGGCGGCGGCGCCGAAGGTCTGGACAAGCTCAAGGACGTCAAGTTTTTGCCCGGAACAAGGCTGACCTCGGTTCCGATCCCGGTCTTGGTCGACGGTCAACCGTTGATGAAAGACGGCAAGCCGGTCACCACAACGATGAAGTTTGAGTTTGCGACACCAACCGAGGTGAGGATGGAGGCCGTCGACGGCTCGCCCGACAGCCCGGTTGCCGCGCCAAACGCACCGAACGACAAGGCTTGGGAGCATCCCTTTGGCCCGCTAACCAGCAAGCACGGCTACCCGCTTCTGTACACGTATTCCCTCATCATCGCTCTGGTTTGCGGCACCGCGGGCCTGCCCCACATCCTGGTGCGGTTCTATACCAATCCAGACGGCCGGGCCGCGAAGCGGACCACGCTCTGGGTGATGGTCATGCTGGGGGCGTTCTACGTCTTCACGCCGCTTTGGGGCACTTTGGGCCGCGCCCACATGCCAGAGCTCTACGCCAACAACACGACCGACGCGGTCGTCATCAAGCTGCCCATGATGCTGGAGAACAAGCTTTTGGGCGAAATCCTTAGCGGCGTTACCAGTGCGGGCGCGTTTGCGGCGTTCATGAGCACATTCTCCGGCCTTCTCGTTAGCATGTCGGGTGCCTTCGCCCACGACATTTACGGCAAAATGCTCCGCCCGAATGCCACCGGCGACGAGCGCATGAAGGCGTTTAAGTGGGCCGCCGTTGGCGTCGGGGTTGTCTCAATGGTCCTTGGGCTGTTCGTCGAGACCTTCGATATCGCAACGATGGTCGGCTGGGCGTTTGCCATTGGCGCCGCCTCGTACTTCCCGCTCCTTCTGCTCGGGTCCTGGTGGCGCGGTCTAACTTCGACCGGGGCGGCCAGCGGCATGCTGGTGGGCGGGGTCGCTTCGCTGTTGGCCATCGTAACGTCGATGCTTCTCGATAAGAAGATCCTGACAATGGATGTCTCCCCGCTGGTGCGTTCGCTACTGGAGCAGCCGGCCATCTGGGGTGTGCCGCTCTCGCTCATCATCATGTTCGTGGTGAGCAAGCTCACCGCAAGTCAAATTCCGGCGGACGTCGATGCGAAGATGCTTCGCTTGCACGCTCCCGAAGAGCTAGGCATGAGCAAGAACTACGAGTGAATTGCCGGGCGGTAGGCGCTACCGCCCGTCGAAGCTGCGGTTGATCTCGCCCTTCACTTCCACCCAAATGTGGTGCTTTTTCCAGTGCGCGATCACGCGCGGGAAGTATCCGAAGATGTTCAGAAAATCGCGGTGGATGTCTAGTATCGCAGCGAACTCCTCGCCGATCCGCCGCCGCCGCATGATCATAGATAGATCGTACGCGGTGTAGAAAAGCCATCCCGAGCACGCCCAGAGCGAGAGCGACATGCCCTCACTGCTCACCTTCCCGGCGACCCCGAAAACCCCAAGCGCAAAAAGCGATGCGATCCAGGGCAGAAAGAAGAACCCGACGAAGCTGAAATCTCGGCCGCAGACGAGGGCGTAGCAGGACTGAAGCGCGATCGCCACGAATAAGGGCCAGACGAAGCCCCCGCGTGCGACAATCTCATGGAGGACCCAAGAGAGCGAGAGTCCAAGCAATGGCAGCATCCAGGCCGAAACTTTCGCTTCAATCGGCAGCTCTCGCTTAAAAATGCGAAATAGGTCCAGCCCGATGACCACCGCCAGCCAGAAGAATACGGAAGTCCGAACGCCCATATCCGGCCACGGCAAATAGGAGGCGGCAAGTATCAATCCCGTGAATAACGTATTCCCGTGGACCACCGTGCGAAGGAATCGCAGGCGGTCCCGGTAGCGGGAGGCACCTACGTTCCCTTCGACCTCTAACGGACCGGGAACGTAGTTCGGGATGATCATGCCAGGTAAAAACGTCAGGGCTTGAACGTGACTTCTTCCGGCTTCGGCAACCCGAGGCCTTCGAGCTGCGGCAGGATCTTCGCGCGATCGCCGACCAAAACAAGCACGCCAGATTCTATTGGCAGAGCGTCTTTCACCATGCCATTGAGAAGGCCCGGAGTGATCGAATTGAGTGCGGCAAGGTCCTCATTGACCCCCGCGAAGAGCCGTCCAAATGATCCGTACTCGGTTGCGGTGCCCAGCAGTCCGCCAAACGTTGCCAGGCGATTGATCACTTGCGTTCGTAAGCTGGCGACCGCCTTTGCCGTTTCGACCGGCGTAATGTCGCCTTTCCGAATGCCGTTGATCTCCAGAAGGAATTCCTTTATGGAAGCTCCCGTGACGTCGGCGCGGACGCTCGAACTGGCCGCAAACGTTCCGAGCGTCGGCTCAAAGCTAAAGGTCGATCCAGCGCCGTAGGTGTAGCCCTTCGCCTCTCGCAAGTTTTGGTTCAGGCGGCTGGTAAAGGTCCCGCCGAGAATGGTTCCGATAGCCTCGAACGGCAAACGCGATGACGAGTCATACGGAACGCCTGGCTGCACGAACCGGATCACGGTTTGAACGGCTTCCGGCCGGTGAACGAGAATCACGCGAAGCGGCTTTACCGGAACTTCCGGAACGGCCGGACTGATGAGCGGTGCCGTTCCGGCATACCATCCGGCAAAGAGTCGGTCGAGCTCACGCTTGAGGTCCGGCCCCGGCAACGACCCCGCCGCGTAGACCACGGCTCGCTGGGGTTGGAAGATGGCCGAATGACGCTGGACCACGTCCGTCAACGTCAGCGCGTTCACCGAGGCGGTTGTTCCGTCTGCCGGCTGCCCGAGGGGATGCGTGGCGCCAAAGAACTCGCGGTCGGCGACTTTTCGCGCGATGGAAGAGGCGTCGGTGGCCTGTTCGTCTAACCGGGCTACCCGCACTTGCTGCACCCGCGTCCAGTCTTGGATCGAGTGTTTGGGGCGACGGAGCGCGTCGGATAAGTAGGGGATTGCTAGGCTAAAGTTGCCGGCAAGCGACGAAAGCGACGCCGTGGTGAACCGGCTGCCGGCCGAGACATTCACGCTTGCGCCGAGGGCCGAAACCGCCGACTCGAATTGGCTCGCGTCAAGGTCCCCGGCACCCTGGGTGGCCATTTCGGCCATCAGATCGGTGAGGCCCGGCTTCGCGCCGTCCGACTCCGTGCCGCCGGGGAACAACACCTGGAGCTGCATCAACGGCAGGTCTTGACGACGCCAGTAATAAACCTTTACGCCACCGACGAGGGTGAATTCAACCGGGAGTTTCGCGGCAAAGGTGGATGGCGGCGGAACGACGGGCACCGTATCCCGCGGATTCGCCGCCGGGGTTTCGGTCATCGGCACCACGCGCAGAATCAGGCGACTCCAAAGCGAGAGGGTTTTGCCAACCGATTCCTTGATCGCCGCTGGCGTAGTGTTCCGGTAGGAATCCATCACTTTCGAGAAGGAATTGGGTTCGCCCAGATAGAACTCGTACTCGTTCAGCTTGTCGGCCTTTTGCGACAAGGATTGCAACCCGTTGACGTAGCCGGTTTCAATTTTTGCCGTTTGGCGGGCGACCTCTTCGGCCGTAGGGCCGTTTGCGATGAACTCTCGCAAAACCTGGTCGATGCCGGCCTCGAGCCGATCCTGGCTCACGCCTGGTGCCAACGTCGCGTCAATCGTGAACAGCGAGCCAAGCTGGCGGGACTCTTGGAATGCGGAAATCTCGGTCGCGAGTCGCTCTTTCACGACCAATCGATCGACCAATCGGCTGGAAACGCCGTCGCTGAGGACCGACGAAGCGATCGACATCTCCGCGTCACCCGGCTTGTAGGCGGCCGGGCTATGCCAAACCATGATCGTCTTGGCCGATTCGACCTGATCCACCATCGTGATCCGCCGAACGCCTTTAAAATCGATCGCTGGGACCGGCTTGCGCACGGGATCATTCCCGCGCTTCAACGTTCCAAAGAGGCGGTTGATGAGCGGCTTGATCTCGCCAATCCGGAAGTCGCCCGCAACAACAAGTGACGCGTTGTTCGGAGTGTAAAACGTCTTGAAGAACGATTTCACGTCATCTACCGAGGCGGCGGTGAGGTCTTCCATCGACCCGATGACACTCGTTCCGTACGGATGATTCGCCGGGAACATGAGGCCGTTGAGGGCTTCGTAAGCCTTCCCATAGGGCACGTTCTCGGTCGTCTGGCGTCGCTCGTTCTTGACCACGTCGCGCTGAAGGTCGAGCTTTGCCAGGTCAATGTTCTCGCCTAGGCTCTCAAATCGCTCGGCGTCCAGCCACAAGAGCATGGGAAGCAGGTTCGATGGGCCGACCGAGAAATAGTTCGTGCGATCTTCCGCGGTGGAGGCGTTGTTATAGCCGCCGTCGTTCTCCATCAGCCGGTCGAACTGGCCATTCGGCACGCGCTTGGTCCCCATGAACATGAGGTGCTCGAACAAATGCGCAAAGCCAGAGCGCCGGGGCGGCTCATCTTTGCTACCCACCCGGAACCAAGTATTGATCGTCACGATTGGCACCGTTCGATCCTCGTGCAAGATCACGGTCATGCCATTTGGCAGCTTGTATTTTTCGACCTGGACGCTTTGGGCGAGCCCGATAGAACTGCCCAGAACACAAAGGGCCAACGTGGCGGAAAGATGCCGCAAGATTCGCATGCTTCAAAGACCTTACCATCCGCCTTAGAAATCGTTCCAAAATGCTTGAACGTCACGAAAAGTTTCGTAAGCACATAACATGGAAAGAATCGTTGCCATCATGGCCGGAGGAACCGGCGAGCGGTTCTGGCCCCTCTCCCGACGTTCGCTCCCCAAACAGCTCCTTCGCTTGAATGACCCGGAGCGAACGATGCTCACCGAGACCATTGATCGGGTTTCTCCCGTCGTCGGCGACGAGAACATCTACCTCTGCGTCGCGCCACACCTCGTTGACCTTATCGCCGAGAACACGCCGCAGATCCCGGCGGACCGGATTCTGTGCGAGCCGGTACGACGGGACACCGCCGGGGGCATCGCTTGGCTGGTCGCCAACTTGCTGGCCCGCGGCTATGACCCCGCGCAAACTTCCCTTGCCGTTCTGGCTTCGGACCATCGCATCGCGCCCGACGCGGTCTTTGCCGACACCGTTCGGGCCGCTTATACTCACGCTGAGGAAACCGGCGATCTGGTGACGATGGGCATCAAACCGACTCGCCCCGCGACGGGATACGGCTACATCGAATGTGACCGTGCTTCGGCGCCGAGGGTTGTCCAGGGCCAAACGGTTCGAAACGTCGTCGCCTTCCGCGAGAAGCCAGCTTTGCCGCAGGCGCAGGAGTTCCTGCGCTCCGGTCGCTTCCTTTGGAACAGCGGCATGTTCTTCTGGACGCTAGAAGCGCTTCTGCGGGAGTTAGCGCAGAGCTCACCCTCGCACCATTCCGCCGTGCTAGCGATCGCCGAGCTGCTGTCTGCGGACCGCCAAGCCGATGCCGTGAGCGCTTTTTCCGCACTGGGGAGCGTCTCGATCGACTACGCCCTCATGGAAAAATCTGACCGCGTTTCGGTGGTCGAGGCCCTTTTTGAGTGGGACGATCTCGGTTCTTGGGACTCGCTGGCCCGTTATCGTCCGCTGGATGAGAACGGAAACGTTTCGCCCGAGGACGCCATCCTGGAAGACACAGAAGAGTGCGTGGTCTATCAGGCGCAGGTCGGCCAGAGAGTCTGCATGGCTGGCGTGCAGAACTTGATTGTGGTCGTTACGGCCGACGCGATCCTGATTAGCAGTAAGCGGAATCCCGACCTGGTGAAGCGGATCGTGCGGCGGCTTCACGACGAGGAGTCCTCGCTGTTGTAAGGGATTTGGTCCGCGTGGTTGGTGGGCCTGACAAGATTCGAACTTGTGACCTCACCCTTATCAGGGGTGCGCTCTAACCAACTGAGCTACAAGCCCACGCGGGCCTTAAAATGTACCCTAACGGGCAGCACGCCGCAACTTTGGCCGCACAAAAACCCGGTAAACAAAGCCCGCCAAGCCGTCGGAGTAGGCAATGACGATGCGTGGCAGCGCCAGCCTAGGAGCCGTTGAATGCGCCCAGCCCTTTGCTAGCGAAACCCCGCGCCGGTATCCAAGGCCGTCCGCCGCGATCAGCGTGTCGTGGTTGAACGAGCCGTAGGGATAGCAAACCGACCTGGCTCGGATTCCAAGTTGCTCCAGCCCGGCATGCGCTTGCTTGAGCTCCTCTAGCTGCTCGGCGGCCGATAGCTTCGCCAGATGCCGGTGGGTGTGCGAATGGTTGCCGATCTCGTGGCCGCGCGCCGCGGCCGCTTTCAGCAACGCCGGTTCCGCGAGCGGTCGCGCCCGGTCGCCGTCCCAATCCGATTCCGTCTTGCCGGTTACGGCAAAGAAGACGCCGGGAATGCCGTGCCGCTCCAAGATTTCTGGCGCGTGGTGCAACGTGCTGGCGTACGCGTCATCAAAAGTGAAGACCACGCATCGTGGGCGGTCGAAGGGGGTTTCGTCGTCCAGCCTTCGGCCAACGTAGCCCAAGCGGGTCAAGAAGCGGGCCTGTCGGTCGAGGTCTGCGGGCGCTACGTTCAGGAATCGGCCCTCTTCGGCTTGGGGCCCAACCTTGTGGTAACAGAGAATCAGCTTTGCCGACGAGTTTTGCGTTACAGAACCTCCGCGAGAAGCGTCCCAAATTATGGCTGAATCGAGCTTGCTAGACAAGGCACGCCTGCGGTGACTACAATGAGGCGAGCTTCGGATTGGACCCGGAGATTGATAGGCAAGATGCGAACCATGCGCTCACTCGTCACCAGCCTCGCCACCACCTTGGTCGGCCTAGGCATCGCGGCGGCGGCTTCCGCTCAATTTGACGGACCGGCCCCGCTCGCTTGGCGTTGGAGCTATCCGGCGACGGCCGCTCCGAGCGGGTCTCCGATGGTCATCGGGGAATCGGTTTACGCCGCAATCGGTGGACGCGTCTTCGGAATCGACCGAAGTAGCGGCAACCTGAAGTGGCGATTCCCGCAGCTTGACCCGATTCCCGGTGCCTTCCGCAGCTCGCCCGTCGCCGCTGCCGGAACCCTGGTTGCCATCGGCAGCAACCGCCTGATCTACGGAATCAACCCGGATTCTGGCGAATCGAAGTGGACCTACAACGCTCCCGGCACCCCGGTTGGCCAGCCGATCGTGGTTGCCAACAAGTACGTCGTCTTCGCTCAGAGCAATAATTCGCTCGTTGCCCTTGACGCCGCGAACGGCGAACCGGCTTGGACCGCGCCCTACTCCCCCGGCACGACGATCGTGGGCAACCTTGGTAGCTACGAAGGCAACATCCTTTATTACACGCAGGATTCCATCGTAAGCCTAAACCTCGCCACGCAGAAGCGAGATTGGAAGACGACCCTCAACGTTCCGCAGAATGCCGCTCCGATCGTTCGCGATGGCGTGATCTATGCGAACTCCGGCACCTTCTTGGTAGCACTGAACGCCGCAGAGGGCAACCTTCGCTGGCAGGTCGATACGAAGATGGCATTGGCCTACGCACCGACCGTCTCGGCCGCCGGAATCCTCGTAACCACGAGAGAAGGCCTGATGAAGGTTTACAACGATGATCGCCAGCTCATCTCGAAGACCCCGATTCAGCTTTCTTCCGGGCCGGTCGCGAACCCAACCGTTGCCGGTTCGAAGTTCATCGTGGTGACGGCGAACGGCGACGTCAATCTGATTGATCCGGCAGCAGCGGCACCGATTTGGAACTACACCATTCGCCCGCTCGGTGACGCGGTTGCGGCGGCACCGGCCGCCGGTGGCGGCTTCGGCGCAGGTGGCGGATTTGGTGGCCCGGCCGGTGGCGGTCAAGGCGGCGGCTTGGGTGGCCCTCCGGGCGGATTCGGTGGCGGCCAAGGTCGCGGAGCCGGTGCCGGTGCGGCTGGAACCACTGCGGCAACCAAGGTGGTCTTCGTCCAGGCATCGGGTCCGGCGGTTCTCGCCGGCAAGACGCTGATCGTTCCGGCGAAAGACGGAAGCATCCTCGCCTTCGACAACGAAACCGGTGTCGACTTGACGCCTCCGAAGGTAACCCTCGCATTCCCGAACCCGGGTGACCCGGTCTCCGGCCAACCACCGCTCTTCCTGCTGCTGAAAATGGAAGACGAGGCATCGGGGATCATTTCCCGATCACTCACCGTTGAAGTCGACGGTAAGCCCCTCCTGTTCACCACGGAGCGCGACGGAAGCATCGTGATCCGATTCTCCAGCTCGCAGGGCAATAAGCCGCTGACGGACGGACGAAAGCAGTTCATCATCACCGTGAGCGATTGGATGGGCAACGTTACCAAGCAGCAGTTCGTGCTGACCATCGACAACACGCTCGCACCCATCGTCCTCCCGTCGAGCTCGACGAACCCAGCCGGTGGCCCGGCGGGTGGCGGCAACAATAAGGGCGGCGGCGGAATTGGCGGTGGTGGCGGAGACGACTAGTCACCGGACTGCCTTCTGGCAGGCCATCTTGGCCGGCGAGTTTTCCGCAGGAAAGCTCGCCGGCTTTCTTTCGCAACTCGATCCCGATGACGCGACAAGCGTAGAGACGCTCATGCGTAACCCGAAACTTACGGACCGGGAACGAAGCCAAATTCGCCAGTCCCAGACGGCATCGACCGAGGGCGTCACCTGGCTGGAGGAAGCAAACTTCCCGGAGCCACTTCTGGGTGTTTCCGGCTTGCCGCCCGCGTTAACTTTTCGCGGTGACAGAGCGGCTCTGAACCTGCCTGCTATCGCCATCGTCGGCACACGCTCCGCCGGAACCTATGGTAAAGCCTGTGCCCAGAAGTTCGCGGAGGCGTTTGCGCGGGCCGGAGTCACCGTCGTATCAGGCGGAGCCCTGGGAATTGATGCAGCGGCCCACCGCGGCGCGCTGAACGTAGCCGGAAGATCCGTTGCAGTTTTGGCCACCGGCGTTGATGGGGTTTACCCCCCGCTGAACGCGGGTCTGTTCAAAGAATTGCTTCCCTCGGGCGGTCTCCTCAGCCAATATGCGGTCGGATCGACTCCGGATAGCTACAAGTTTCTGCAGCGAAACTATCTGATTGCGGCATTAAGTCTCGCGGTTTTGGTGATCGAAGCCCCGGCAAAGAGCGGGGCTCTACGGACCGCCCAGCACGCCGCCGAGCTTGGTCGAGAGGTTTTTGTCGTTCCGGCCAACTTAGACAACCGAAACTTTTACGGATCGTTTCAGTTGATTCGAGATGGGGCGACCTTGGTGACGCATCCGGAGCAGATTCTAGAATCCCTTGGCATCGGCGGTCTATTCACCCCGGCCAACGAGCCGGCACCAGAATCGAATTCACTGGCCGACAAGATTCTTCGGGTGCTCTCGGTCGATGCCGTCGCGCCAGAGGTTCTGGTGGCGCAGGTGGACGCCGACCCCTCGGACGTTCTTGCCGAGCTGACCGTCCTCGAAATTGATGGCCTCATCCTGCGAGACGGCGGGAAATACGCGAAAAAACCATGAGTCTTCCCCTCTTTCAAACCGTCGGCCCGTCCGGATTCGGCGTTTATGCTTTCGACGCCGCGACCTGGGAGCTCACCCGGCACGACGGATCGAGCGAGAACATCCTTGCTCCCGGCTTCGTCGATATCCACATCCACGGGAGCTTTGGCATCGACTTCATGTCGGCCTCAACGTCGGATATCTTGCGCTGGGCCAATGAATTGGCCCAGTTTGGATACGAATACTTCTACCCAACGACAGTGAGTGCGTCTTTACCGGACGTTCAGCGGGCGCTCGCCATTCTGCCCGAGCACCCGATGATTCCTGGCTTCCACCTGGAGGGACCCTTCCTATCGCCGAAATTTCCCGGGGCTCAACCACCCGAGGCGATTGTGCCGATTCCGGCAGCGGATTCACTTTGGTGGGAGGTCCTGAACGACCCTCGGCTCCGCGTGATCACCCTCGCGCCCGAGTTGAACGACGCGCAAAGCCTCGTTGCCCGTCTTTCGCGCCGAGGAGTTGCCGTTTCGATGGGGCACACGAACGCGGATTCCTTCCAGACCCACTCGGCGATTCTCGCCGGAGCGCGCCACACCACCCACACCTATAACGCCATGCGACCGCTCCACCATCGCGAACCGGGCGTTCTGGGCGTCTCGCTCGGCGATCCGGGCGTGCTTTGCGAGCTGATTTACGACCGAATTCATGTCCATCCGGATGCGGCGCGGGTTCTTTTTGCGGCGAAGGGGCCGAACGGCGTGATCGCGGTGAGTGACGCCACGATGGCCGCCGGGATGGCCCCAGGGAGTGAGATCGTCATGTGGGGACTGGCTTGCACGGTCGGCGAGAAGCAGGTTCGCCTGCACGATGGAACCTTGGCCGGTAGCGGCATCACCCTCTTCGACGCCTTTCAGAATTTACTCGCGGACTTCGGGCCGGAGAAGGCGATTCGGGCGACAAGTCTCACTCCGCGGCAGTCGATGGGCTTACCGGAACCCAACTTGTACAACGTTTTCGGTCCGGACGGCGAGCTCAGAGATCAGATTCGGCGGCCCGCTTAAGCCGGTCCCGAATCGCATCCCAATCTGCACCCGCCGACGGAATCTCCGCAAAAATCGTGACGTGGCCCCGACGATCTAGCTCATGCAACGCGGAGTAGAGAAGGCTGGCCGCGCGGTGAGGGTCTGTGCCCAAAGATATCTGGGAGGGCATAGCCGGGCCAAAACAGAGACCCGGGCGATCACCGATTGACTCTACCAACACAAGTTTTGTCAGCGGGGAGTAGTGCTTAGGATGGCTACCTGGCATGCGCGGCGCGGGAGCACCGTCGTACACGGCATCCAGCTCCGCCTGCAAGATTTGCCCCGGTCTCAACACCCGCGGTTCTTCCCCCGTCAGGTCGAGAATTGTCGACTCCAAACCAACCGAACATGGCCCGCCGTCCAGTACCGCAAAGCAGTGCTGCAAAATCTCCGGATCGACATCCTCGGCGCGAGTCGCCGAGAGCCGCGTGAACCGATTCGCGCTCGGGGCGGTTAGCGGCCGACCGGCGGCTGAGATGAGAGCCTGCGCGACCGAGTGAGCCGGAAGCCGAATCGCAACCGTGTTTTGTCCGCCGGTTACCGTGAAGTCCACGCTAGAAGACTTAACCATAACGAGCGTCAGCGGACCCGGCCAAAACCGCGACGCATAGTCGTCAGCCGCCGTCGTCCATTCCTGCACGAGCGGCTTCGCCTGGTCGACCGAGCTGACATGAACAATAAGCGGGTGGTCCGACGGGCGACCTTTGGCGGCAAAAGTAGCGCGAACCGCTGACGGATTCGTGGCGTCGGCAGCCAGGCCATACACCGTTTCGGTTGGCATCACGACCAGCTCCCCACGTCGCAGTGCCTCGGCGCAGCAGGCGATGTTCTCTTCCGTTGGCGTGAGCCGCCTCATGAGATCGCCACCAGCATGGCTTCCCGCGGCGCGGCAACGCCCAACCACCACTCCAGGGCGAGGGCCCCTTGCTCCATCAGCATCCCACGGCCGTCTTGTGCGGTCAGGCCATTCTGCAAAGCTTCCCGCATGAACGGCGACGGCTCCGCGCCATACATCAGGTCCACGGCGTGGGCGGAGGGCCGAACGCCCGCCCAATCAATTGAAAGCCCCGACCCAAGCAGCTCCGCCGAAGTCGCATTGACCAGCAGATCCGCCCCTGCCACCGCTGCTTCTTCCCGCACCTCCCCGCCGATAAGCGCAGCGAGACTCTCCGCCCGCGACCGAGTCCGATTGTAAATCTCGACCTTCCAGCCCACATCCGCAAGCGCGACCGCGACCGCCGCCGCACTTCCCCCCGCCCCCAGAATCACGGCAAGGCCCGGTTCTTTAACGGGGAGCGACCGGAGAAAGCCCGGCCCGTCCGTGTTTCGCCCGACGAGTCCATCGAGTCGAACCGTATTCACGGCGCCGATGCGCCGGGCTAGGTCTTCCACCTGCTCGCATGCCGCGAGCGCCTCCGCCTTATGGGGAACGGTGACGTTCACGCCGCGGTAGCTCAGGGTTCGAAGATGAAGCAAAGCGGCGCGGACTTCGCCGACGGGAACCCGAACCGCCCGGTAGGAAAGGTCTAGCCCCAGCTCACGGTAGGCAGCGGCGTGCATGGCGGGCGACTTCGAATGCGAAATTGGGTCACCGATGACCGCAAAGTCGCCGGGAATCGCCTCTCGCCACTCGGTCACGACTTATCGGCCCGGAACGCAAACTTACGCATCGCCCAGAAGTTCCAGATGGCGACGACTCCACTCGCGATGATGCTCGAAGGCAGAATGGGATGCCCCGGCAACGCGTTCACGACCAGCGTGTAGAGGCCTGCATTCAGCGTGACGGCAACCAAAGCGACCATCCAAAACCGTTTTGCCTGCCCGGCCCCGAGTTCGCTTCCCTTCGCGTTGAACGTCCAAGCACGGTTGAAGAGAAAGCTGTTGATGCTGGCAACGACCCAGGCCAAAATGGCAACTACCGGAGCGGCGGCACCCTGCGGTTCCTTTGCGAAGCTAAATAAGTTAGGCACACTATCGATCAGCCACGCACCAACCGTGTCTCCAAAACCGGTGCCTCGCAACAAGATGAGCTTCACCGCGTAATCGATGAGAAACGACGTACCGCCGACCACCAGAAAACGGAACAGCTGTTTGATGAGAGTCTGCTGGGGAGTCACGACAACGGCGGCTTCCGACTCCGGCACCACCAGCGCTTGGTAAATCGGTCCGGTGAGCAAACGTTCGATGAACCGATTGATGGCCGTGCCCTTGAACTCATTGTGGTGAATCCGTTGCACCCAAATCGCGTCGATTCCGCTTCGGTTCGCGCCGAGAATGTCGGTCATCAGCTGGTCGCCGATCATCACTGCTTCGTTAGGCTTCCTATCGAACTTCTGCAGCGCCAGCTCATACATGTTCCGGCTGGGCTTTCGCCGCCCCCGAACGGTGGGAATCCCCAATCGCGCGCAGATGCGGTCCAGCCGTTCCACCCGGCTCGTATTGCTGAGGATACAGAGCGAAAAGCCGGCGTCTTTCGCCCGTTGGAGCCAAGCAAGCGTCGATTCCTCGAAGTCTTCTGCCTTCCACCGCACGATGGTGTTGTCCACATCGATGAGGATCAGCCGCTTCCCACTATCCCAAAGAGCCATCAGGTCGACGTTTTCCAAAGCATCCGTCGCCTGAACGGGCAAAAACGGGTGGATGGCGGAGTTCACCCGGCTTTTCTCAAACCGACCGCTTTGCCACTCGCGCTTCATCGGCTTGTTTCCTTAAGCAAGGCCGCCTGCTCGCGTTTCCGTCTTCGAAAGTTGTTTTCGTGCATCGCCAGATCTTCAGCAAACTCGCTGTGCCCATCCGGCATCGCGACGTAATAGAGGTAATTGTGACGCGCCGGAGCCATGGCTGCCCGCAAGCTCACCACCGACGGCGAGCAAATCGGCGTGGGAGGAAGGCCGTCGTTAAGATATAGGTTGTAGGGCGAGACGATTGACTTGTACTCGCTTCGCAGCAGCGGCCGCCACTTCTGGATTCCGTAATTGATCGCGGCATCAATTTGCAGCCGCATACCCTTCCGCAGGCGATTCTCGATGACCCCCGCGACGACCTTCCGCTCCGGGTCCAGCTTCACCTCTAGTTCCACCAGAGAAGCAACCGTCACCAGGCGATGAAGGTTCTTGGGTCGCCCCAACGGAACCCACACTCGGCGCTCGAAATTTCGCAACTGACGTCGGATGACGCCCTCGGCTCCCAGTAGTGGCGGCAGATCATAGGTGTCGGGATAAAGATATCCCTCCAAACTGTCCTTCGGCAAAGGGAACGAAACGGAGGATTGAAATTGGGCCGGTTGCTTGGTGAGCCGAACGTATGCCTCTGCCGAACACACGTTTGCCTTTTCCAAAAGGCGCGCGTTCCGCCGCACCCAGTTCGTCTCGGGCAAGCGAACCATCTGCCGAATCGGCTTTGCTAGGGTGGTCAAAAGCGTGCGTAAGGCAGACCCTTGCGAGACTTCGTAAGTTCCCGCCGGAACCTGCTGGGACCGCCAGTTAAATCGCGCCCACCATCCGGCAATCGTTGCGTTGCGAAGAATCTTCCGCTTTTCCAGGTCGGCAAGGGCTACCGAAACCGGAATCGCCTTCTCGTACCGAACGAAGACTTTTTTGCTGCCGGGCACCGGCTCCAGCTCGACCGTCAGCCAATAGAAGACACCAGCGGCCGCCGCAATAACAAGCCCCAAACCGGCCAAAATCGCCTTACGGGTTCTGGGCTTCAAAAAAGAACCTCTGCAAAATTTGGCACGCGGCTTCCCCGTCGCGTTTTCGTTTTCGGCCGGCGGCGGTAAGGCCGCTCGCCATCAGGTTGACTTCGGCGGCAAGACTAGTGAATGACTCGTCGACGTAGTGAACCGTTAGCCCCCGACCCTCTAAGATCGCGCCAAATTGGCGGCAAACTTTTTCCATCCGGTCGTCATCGTAGCCCGGCACGCCCAAAACCAGGGCCTGCGCCTGCTCCTTTCGGTAAGACTGGAAAACCTGTTCGGCATCGGAAGTCAGCTTGCCGACCGCCGCCAAACTAGGCCGAGGCGTCGCGACCGAAAACTCGGTTTCGCCGACCGCAATGCCGATTCGGCGAAAACCGAGGTCAACGGCAAGCACGCGCAAGCCGGACCTACTCGCCCCGCAGCGCCGCGAGAACTTCCTCGTGCACCAGACCGTTCGTCGTGATGAAGTCGTGTCGGCCGACGGCGTTGGGAATCAGCGCGCTTTGTCCGCCCAAGCCGGAAGCCCGGCCCCCGGCCTCGCGAACGATCAGGTCGAGCGCCGACATATCCCAAAGACTCACGCCCGGGTCGATCATGGCTTCGATTCTTCCGGTCGCCACCAGCGCGTGGCCGTAGGCGTCGTTCCAGGTTCGCTCGTCCATCGCCCGCTCGGCCAGCTTGATCACTCCGTCGAGAAGACCCTTATCTCGTAGGCGCTTCGGTCCGCTAAAGCTGACGACTCCACCGGTCATCGCCGACTTCGACGAAACCCGGCAGGGCCGACCGTTGAAAAATGCGCCGCTGCCAGTCTCGGCATAGACCACTTCATCCAATGCCGGGAAGAGGCAAATTCCTACGATCGGCTGAAAGTTCACTTCGTAGCTCAGTAGCGTGGAATACAACGGCACGCCGGAGATGAACGCCTTCGTTCCGTCGATCGGGTCGATGATCCATCGGTCCGGAATCGTGTTGTCGCCGCCCTCTTCCTCGCCGAGAATATAGTCGTCCGGGTAGTACCGTGCGATCATCTCGCGAATCAGGCGCTCTGCCCCGCGGTCGGCCGCCGTCACCGGGGTTTCGTCCGACTTCAGGTCCACCGCCGTGCCGGTCTGAAACATAGACAGCGTGAACTTCCCGCCTCGATCAGCGGCATCCAAAGCGAAGGCGAGTCGCGGCGACATGATGTTTTATTGTGGCCGGTTTGGAGTCCTGGGTTTACGCTGATGGGTATCGTTCGAAAATGGCAACGACGCTCACTCCCGCTCAGATTTCGGACTTCATCGAAAACGGGTTTCTCAAGATCGAAGCTGGCTTCCCCGCCGAAGTCGCGCATGAATGGGCGGCGACCGCCTTCGACCGCCTAGGGATTGACGCGAACGACAAATCGACGTGGAACGTGGACCGCGTTCATATGCCGGGTTCGCGATCGGTGGACGTTGCCGAATTCGCGCCGAAGGTCTGGGCGGCGGCCTGTGAACTTTGCGGCGGTGAGGATCGCGTGGTTTCTCCGTGGAACTGGGGCGACGGCTTCATCGTGAACCTGGGCGAGCGGTCGAGCGAGCCCTGGCAGGCGGCCTCGGCAGAGTGTCCGGGCTGGCACAAAGACGGCGACTTTTTTCTGCACTTTCTGGATTCGCCCGAGCAAGGCTTGCTGACGCTCGTTCTCTGGACCGACGTCGTGCATCAGGGCGGGCCGACCTACCTCGCCGCCGATTCGGTCGGCGTCATCGCGAGGTTTATGGCGAACCACCCGGAGGGCGTTGAGCCGGGCGGCTTCGATTTCAAGGCTCGGATTCGGGAGTGCGAGCGGTTCACCGAGGCCACCGGCAAGGCGGGCGACGTCTATCTCATCCATCCCTACGCGCTGCACGCGGTCTCGCAGAACATCCTCCGGGTGGCCCGGATCATCACGAATCCGCCGATCACCCTGCGCGAGCCGATGCAATTCGACCGGCCCGACGGTGCCTATTCTCCGGTGGAGCGGGCAATTCTGGCCGGGCTCGGGGTGGATCGGTATGCGTTTTCGCCGGCGGCGGAGCGGCGGAAGATTGTTCCGGGCCGACTTGTGGAACAGGCCCGGTTGGCCGCCGAGGAAGCCGCCCGCGCGGCGGCACGCGCTGGCTAGTTTGCTTTTTTCTTGTCGTCCGCAGGGTATTATTTGTGTTCTGCCACGGGGGGTTAGCTCAGTTGGTAGAGCGCCTGCTTTGCAAGCAGGATGTCAGGGGTTCGAGTCCCCTACCCTCCACCACCTACTACGGCCATGTATTTGGTCTACATCCTCCTCTCGGAAGTAACGGGGCGTTTTTACGTCGGGCATACCGTCGACATTCTAGACAGAGTGACCCGGCACAACGACGGTAGATCGGCATCCACGAAGTCGGGCCGGCCCTGGGCGCTGGTTCACACCGAAACGTTTGAATCCCGGGCCGAGGCTATGGCGCGGGAGACGCAGATCAAGGGCTGGAAGTCTGCCGAAGCGATCCGTCGCTTAGTTGGCGAGCGTCCCGATCTTTGATCGGGACAGGATGTCAGGGGTTCGAGCCCCCTACCCTCCACCAAACTTTTTGCAGTATCTCCTTCATTTCGGCTCCAATAGTCTGGCAAGTCGCGCCGAGTTATCGCAGTGTGCCCTTCCTTTCGTTTACGAGAGGAAGGGTTAGGGATGGAGAGTCCGGGAAGTCTCCTACGCAGCACCACTTTCCTCAACGCTGCCGCCGCGACACACAAAACACCCAGGGCCGTAGAAGTTTAGATACGCGGCGGCAGAACACTTTTCACGCCGGGTAACCGATTGCTAAGGCATAATGCTTGCGGGCGAACATGCCAAACGACGACAATTCCCCGCTAGTCCCGATTTACCTGCTTGGCGACGAGCCGCCGACGCCCGCCAAGGCGCTGGAGCTCGGAATGGAGTCGTGGGCGCGGGTCGTCGCCGGCGTCGCGGTCGGAACCGATGGACCTTTTACAATTGGGGTGTACGGTCGGTGGGGGACGGGAAAGACGTCGGTCTTGTACCGGGCGTGTCACTTGGCTTCGACGGCCGAGAACACGGAGGCGTTCGTCGTCAACGCCTGGCAACACGAACGCGCCGAGGACCCACTCGCGGCGATTGTCGGGGAGATATCGGGGGAGATCGATCGCCGGATGGGCGCGGTCGAAACCACCGACGCCGATGTTAAAGCCTCCCGCTACATTGGTCGGTTGAACAACCTTCGAAAAATCGTGAACGTGGTCTCGGTCATCACTCAGATTGGAAAAGTTGGCGGAGCGGTCACGGCGCTCGCGTTTCCGCCGGCGGCACCGGCCGCCTTATCCGTTGCGGGCGGCGCAACTGCGGTAGAGGGTTCCGTGAAGGCGATGCAAGAGACTCTCAAAGGCGAGGTCGAGGTTGCAACCGCCACCAAAGACGCTTTGCAGCAGCGACCACTCAACCAACAGGCGATCGTCAATGCTCGCGCGCAATATGCGCCGAACAGCCGCATCGTGATCTTCGTGGACGACCTCGACCGATGTCATCCTGATAAAGCGGTGATGCTACTCGAAAGCATCAAACACCTCCTTTGGATTCCGGGGTTCGTTTTCGTGCTTGCGTTGGATAACGAAGTCGTCGAGCGCTATCTGGACAAGCGCTACAAAGAGGATTTCGGGCTCGACGAGGAACACATCGGTCGGAAGTACCTGCAGAAGCTGGTGCAGCTGACGCTTCCCGTTCCTGCCGCAAAGGGCAACTTTGAGCCATACGTTGAAGGCCTTGCCCAACAGTTGGCCGAACAGAACGCGGACGTTGCCGGACTTCAGCTGCTCGTTGCCGCTGCGGCTGAGCTGAACCCGCGCCAGGCGAAGCGTCTTTTCAATAACCTGGCGATTGACCTGCAACTTTGGCAGAGCGAGGAGCGCGGCGATTTCGAAGCCGCCGATGTACTAGATTGTCTGGCTGTTCACCGCATGTTTCGCGAGGTAATGTTTCAGGCAGCTTACCTGCGGTTGGTAAACAATCAGTCAGCTTGCGACCAGCTTCTCAAGATTCTGGACAGTGCCACGGATGAAGATGAGCCCTCAATACCAAAGGACGCCGAAGCGAGTAGATCGGAGTTCGATGGCATTGCGAAATCCTTGCGGGAGCGCGGCTTGGAGGAACTTTTCCAATCCGGAGCCTCAGGGCGCATTTGGCTCGTAAACGAAGAACTGCGGGTTGCGACCCACTCATTCCTTGCCATCACCCGACAAGAGGACCTTGGAACGCAGAGCGATCAAGATATCGTACTTAAAGCAATAGCTATTTCACTGCAAATTGATCCCGGCGTCCCCGTTGGGGCCGCCGAGCGCGCTCGGGTGCAGTCCTTGAACCTCTCTGGATCCGGGTTGACGTCGCTTCAGCCCATCAAAGAACTGAAACAACTCACAACGCTTTATCTAAGCGGCACGCAGGTCACCGACCTATCGCCCATCAAAGAACTTAAACAACTCACAACGCTTTGGCTAGACAACACGCAGGTCAGAGACCTAGAGCCCATCAAAGAACTGAAACAACTCACAACGCTTGATCTAGACAACACGCAGGTCAGAGACCTAGAGCCCATCAAAGAACTGAAACAACTCACAACGCTTGGCCTAAGCAACACGCCGGTCAGAGACCTAGAGCCCATCAAGGGACTGAAGCAGCTCAAAGAGCTCTTGCTCGCTAACACGCAGGTAAGCGACCTATCGCCGATCAAAGAACTTAAGCAACTCACAACGCTTGATCTAGGCCACACGCAGGTCAGAGACCTAGAACCGATCAAAGAACTGGAACAGCTCACAACGCTTCGTCTCCGCGGCACCCGAGTCAGCGACCGGCAAAAGGAAGAGCTCAAGAAGCACCTGCCAAATCTCAAGATCCTCGGATAATCCGCTGGCCGACGATTGCGGCCTATGGCGAACAGTGGCTCACGATTGCGAACGATGGCAGACAATTGCCCGGACAGGGGAACCCGCGTCAGACCCAAATCGAGGCGTCTCGGCCTCACCCAAACCCTCACCCGAGGGAGAGGGCACCGGAAGAACCGATGAGCTCTCCGAGATGGTTCCCCTTGGAGCGAAGCGTAGCGCAGCGGAAGGGGGAAACGTGGGGGAGGGGGTCGTAGCGAAAACAACGGCCAAGCGCCTCTGAACCCGTGCACGAGCGGTCGCTAAATGCGCTGACAATAGCCGACTATTGCTGACAATTGCCTGGAAAAGGGGAGCCCGCCTGAACGCCAAGCTGGATCGCTTCCGCCTCATCCTATCCTTCTCGCCGGGGAGAAGGACTTTCGGGGCTTGACATTACATGTGTCAATAAACCCCCTCCTCGGTGGTTCCCCCTTTCAAGGGGAACCCTTCTGAAACCCAAATCCGCACGTTTCCGCCTCATCCTAATCCTTCTCCCGAGGGAGAAGGACTTTCGAAGACGTACCTGGCAACGGGTAAGCGACTCTGAACCCTTCTCCGAGCGGAGAAGGGCAGGGATGAGGCGCAAAGTGCGCGCTAGTAGGGCAAGAGAATTCATTCTTACCGACCCAGTCTGTATATTTCCGCCTCATCCTAATCTTTCTCCCGAGGGAAAGGACTTTCAGACCCTGAATAGTTTGAGGACTACAATCCCCCTCCTCGGTGGTTCCCCCTTTCAAGGGGAACCCATCTGAACGCCAAGCCGGATCGCTTCCGCCTCATCCTAATCCTTCTCCCGAGGGAGAAGGACTTTCGGAGCGTGCAATTACAAGCGCCAAGAAAACCCCTCCTCGGTGGTTCCCCCTTTCAAGGGGAACCCGCCTGAATTCCGAATCGGGCTAGGTGTGGCCGCCGGATTCCGGGTGCATGCGGGAGAGGATCGACCAGTAGAGCGCGGTCACGTCGGCCTCCCACTCGGGTTGCCACGCCTCCGGTTTGGCCGCGCGCAGGGTTTCCATCAGCGCGGTGAGGGCGTCCACATACAGCGATTCGTTCACGCCGTACTCCAGATGCCGCCGCCCGAGTGCGAACAGCTCGCCCTCAAGGCTCGGGCGATCCGCCTCGTTAATTAGTACGGCTAAGGTAGCCGAAAACTTATCCGCCTGCGCCGCCGGACCCGTCTGAAACAGCGCCCGCGCATCGGGCCGAAGCGCAAAAAATCGCCGGTAAAAATCTGCCGCCCACTCCGGCGACACCACTTCACGCAAGTAAGACACAAGTTCCATTACACTAACCTCGCAAGTTCCACGAAGCCCAAAATGGGTTCCGGAATCCGGAATCCATCCGCCGTTCGCTCCACAAAACCAAAATCCAACATGACTTCCAGCGCTTCCACCCCGGGGCACGCCCAGGTTTCTTCTACGATGCTGGCAGAAAACGGGCTCTCAAGTTGGGCAAATTTGGGAAAGAACTCGCGCGCATCCGGCGGAAGGTGGTCCAGGTTCCACCGCATTGCAAGCTCAAACGACCGATGACGCTCCGGCTCGACCTCGCGCCGGTCGGCCAGGAGCCCATAAAAGCCCTGCGGGCGCCGCAACAGGTCCTCCGCCGGATAAACCGCCGCGCGCCGTCCGGCCAAGAGAATGGGCAGCGGCCATCCCTCCAGCTGCTTCACCAGGTTGGCGATGCCGTCCATTCCGTCGGCGGGCTGGCCGGCCGCCTGGGCCGAATCCAGATAGAGCCGAACGCTGGGGAATGCCGCCAAGTCGGCCTGGGTTCCCCCGCGCGGAACTGGAAGCGGATGCAGCCGAACGATTTTCTCGCCCGGAATGCCAAGCGGCCGAACTCCGGCACACAGCAATGGCCGCCCCGAACCAAGGCCAAGATAAGCCCGAACGGCGTCGGCGGTTGGGTTGTCGATGGTTTGCGGCGGCGAAGGCTGCAATCGCCGAACGACTTCGGCCAAGAGCACGGACTTGCCGAAGCCGGTCGGCGCCACGACGTGCACGAAGCTATCGCCGACGCGGGTCTGGTTCGCCAGCAGATCGCAAATGAACCGAACCTCGAACTCTCGGCCCACCAGCCGCCCCGTGTCCGTCACCGGGTCCGGAAGCTCAACTAAACTTGCCATCTCGGCCAGCTGCTTTCGTTGGGCTAACACCCATTCGTCGCGGAGACCTTCGCAAAACGGGGCCGCCGAAAGCTCCAAGGCACGCTGGTGCCGCTCAAACCTCTCACGCGGGTTCGGGGCGAGCTCCGCCGAACGTACCAATTGCAAGAAGTCATCCACGTCGACCTGAACCGCGTCCGAATCTAGCCCCACAAAGGTTCGGTCTGCGATGAGCACGTGGGAAAACTCGCCCAGCACCCGCCGCAACCGGGAAAGCTCCTGCCGGAAACGAACCCGCGCATCTTCCAGGTCGTCCTCGGGCCATAGGTCCAAAGCCAGCGAATCGCGCAAAACTCGCTTGTTGCTCGCCCGGGCAAGGCGCGCCAAGATCAGGGCGGATCGCTGCGTTGGGAAGGCGCTGATGGTCTGGTCGGCGATCGCCAATCGCAGCCGACCGAACAAAAACAGCAAAACCTTCATGCCCGCATCGAGTTTGTCACATGTTTGTCACGGATGGGGCCCAAAAGTGTCACGCGCGAGCCCCTGCGGTGTAACGGAAGCGATCTTCAATGAATCCCGTGGAGCACAGGGCTCCCATAGGAAAACATGAAAACGTTCAAGTTCGTCGCCCCGATCATCGCGATCGCTGCCATCGCCCCGGCATTCGCCGCCTTTAGCGCTTCGGCAAAGCATGCCAAAACCACCGAGCCGGAGCATTTGACTTTGGCAATAGAGTTGGTGCAAGGCATTTTAAACCAGGCGGCGGCCAACAAATTCAAGGATGCAAATGGAGTTTCGACGAACCGCTACGGCGGAGAATACGGCAAGTACTACATCACTTTTGCGGACGCCGATGTTCCGAATTCGACGTACTCGAACTACACGCGTTGCGCGCCGTTCCTAACGCAGCTGTTCAACGAGGCCTATAACTGGACGCCGCCGACGGCAATGGGCAACAGCCCAGACCCGAAGAAGTACCACAACGCGATCTCTAAGTCGATCAACGGCTTCACGTTTCGGGCGGACTTCAGCCAGTGGGCACCGGGCGACATTCTGGCCAGTCCGTACTACGACACGACGAAGAGCATCGGCCACGTGATGTTGCTGCTCAGCGCCGAGGAGATTTCAAACGACCCGGCGACCAAAACGAAGGAGTACCACGTTTGGGTTCTGGACTCCAGCGGCGACCTGCACAGCTCGGACACCCGAGCTCTGTACGCCAGCCTGAACCAAGGCGGCGTTGGTATGGGCCAGATCCGAATCAAGACCGTCAACAACGTCATCAGCCAGTGGGCTTGGAACAAGACGACGGCCTACTACACGGCCGAAGGTCGCCCGATGACGATCGGAACGATCAACCAGTAAGGTTGCCGAATGCCCCGGCCGATAGTGGCCGGGGAATCCGTTACTTGCTTGCCGATACGGCTTGCCAGGCCAAGCGCTGCAACTGCGCCGCCTGATCCTTCGGAAGGTTCGTGACCGGTGCCCCGCCCCAGATCCCTTTGGTGAGGCCCGACGCGCCGACCGGCGACTCGCCATAGATCGAGGCGTACATCATGCAAGCGATGTAGTAGTTGCCGGTGCTTTTTAGGTGAATGTTGTCCGACATCACGGCGCGGATGTTCTTGCCGATCGAAGGAAGCTTCCCGGCTTCCAATTCGTCATAGAGCAATCCCATTGCGGTGTGGCCAGGGGCCAGGGTGATCGCCGGACCCTTTGTCGATCGTGGGTCGCGGGTGGCGTCCGCCGCGACCTGGGCAAACAGTTTGCCGTCGGCTTCGGTGCGTCGCCGCCAGGTCGGAAGGTCCGGTACGTCCTTCCACCAGTCATCCTGCTTGATGCCGACCCAGGTCGAATAGAGCATCACACGGGCTTTAGGGTTGAACTTCAGCGCGTGGTTCCGCCATCGGATCACGTTACCAACGGAGTCTTCCCATTTGATGCACTCGGCGATGGCGACGCGCTCGGTGAGAATGACCGCGTCGAATGGCGGCTTCGAGCGTGCGATTTCGGCCTTCAGGTCGCCGTACAGATTTTCCGGATGCTTCTCTGCGTTTTGGCTTTCTCTCCAGTTGAGGCTGAGGGGCGAGCCGTTGATGATCTGTTCGTACACAACCATCGACTTGCCCTTGCTCTCCGCGATGCCACGCAAAATCTGCGGGATGTCGTGGTTCACCAAGGAGTGGCCCACCAGCCCAACTTTTAGCGGAGCGGGAGGAGCCAACACGATCGAGACGAGCAACGAAGCAAAGACCATGCTAAATCGACGGTCGGACGGGTGGCTGCGTTACCTTCCCGGCCGACCAACTAGAAGGATTTTTCCGGGCTGGCCTCCTTTTCGAACCAGGTGTATAGGGCCGGCAACACTAAGAGCGTGAGCAACGTCGCTGAGACGATTCCGCCGATGACGACGGTTGCCAACGGCCGCTGAACCTCCGCACCGATTCCGGTGTTGAGCGCCATCGGGATAAACCCAAGGGCCGCCACCAACGCCGTCATCAAGACGGGCCGAAGCCGTTGGAACGCGCCTTCACGCACCGCCTCCGTAATCGGCTTCCCTTCGGCGCGGAGCCGATTGATGCCCGAAACCATCACGACGCCGTTCAGCACCGCCACCCCGGAAAGGGCGATGAAGCCGACGCCAGCCGTGATGCTAAAGGGCATTCCGCGCAAGAACAGCGCGATGATCCCGCCGGTGATCGCAAGCGGAACACCGGTGAAGATCAAGATCGCCTGCTTTAGCGAGCCGAACGTTGTGAAGAGCAGCAAGAAGATCAGCGATAGCGCCAACGGCACGACCACCGCAAGGCGCGCCGACGCTTTTTGCAGATTTTCGAACTGCCCGCCCCAGGTGATGTAGTAGCCCTCTTTCAGCTGGACCTGCTCTTTGATGGCTTGTTGCGCCTGCGAGACGAACGTCCCGAGGTCGCTTCCGCGAACGTTGAGCTGCACCACCACCCGGCGCTTGCCCATCTCCCGCGAAATCTGGGCCGGAGCGGTCACCATTTCAACCTTCGCCAAGTCGGAAAGAGGCAACGATCCGCCGTCCGGGGTCGGAATGGAGATCGACTTCAACGCTTCCGCGTCGTTCCGCACCGCATCCGGTAGCTTCACCGTGAGGGCAAAGCGGCGATCCCCTTCGATGATTTGGCCCACGGCTTCGCCGCCCAACGCAACTTTGATGACCTCCTGGATGTCATCCACGTTCACGCCAACGCGCGAAATCGCGTCACGATCGATCCCGATTTGGAGCACCGGAACTTCGTCCACTTGCTCGACTTCGACATCCTGTGCTCCCGGCAGTTCACGCACGATCGCCGCGATCTGGTCGGCTTGCGCCTTTAATTCGCGAAGATCTTCGCCGAACACTTTGATGCCGACATCTGCCTTAACTCCCGATACAAGCTCGGCAAACCGCATCTGAATCGGCTGCGAGAAGTTGTATCCCTGGCCCGGTACTTCGTTCACCTTCGCGGTGAGCTCCTCCACCAGCTTCTCCTTGGTGAGTCCCGGCCGCCACTGCTCGCGCGGCTTCAGCATCAAGAACGAGTCCGTAAGGCTAAGCGGCATCGGGTCGGTGGCAACCTCGGGGGTTCCGCTTCGCGAGAAAACGGTCGTCACCTCGGGGACTTCCCGCACTTTCTTCTCGAAAGCCGTCACTAGCTTCAGCGTTTCTTCGGCGTCTACGGTCCGAACGCGCACCGGCTGGATCACCAGGGAACCTTCGTCGAGCTGAGGAACGAATTCCGATCCAAGCCGCGTGAACAAACCGCCTGCCAAGGCAAGCAGCGCGACCGCCACCCCGACGACCACCGCGCGCCGCCGCAGCGCAAAGCCGAGGACCTTTTGGTAGGCGCGGCCCAAAAATTCCATGATCGGATTTCGGCCCTCCTTCGTGTCTCCCGAAAGAAACATACTCGCCAGAACCGGAACTAAGGTCATCGTGAGCACCAATGCCCCGATGAGCGCAAACACGACCGTGAAGGCCATCGGCCGGAACATCTTTCCTTCCGTGCCTTCTAGCGCAAGAATTGGGAGATAAACAACGGTAATGATCGTCACCGCGAACGCGGTTGGCTTCGCCACCTCGCGGCAGGACTCCCAAACTGACTTCCGAACCTCGCTGCGGTCGAGCGTGCTTCCCTTATGCTCGCGCGCCTCGGCAAGTCGCCGAACCGCGTTCTCCACCATCACGACCGCGCCGTCCACGATCAGGCCAAAGTCGATGGCCCCCAGGCTCATCAGGTTCCCCGAGATGCCAAACCGGTTCATTCCGATGATGGCGAACAGCATGGAAAGCGGAATCGCCAGCGCGACGATGATCGCCCCCCGCCAGTTCCCTAGCAGCAGAAGCAGCACGGCGATGACGAGAATTCCGCCTTCGATCAGGCTCTTCTCGACGGTGTGCACCGCTTCTTCCACTAGGTCCGAGCGGTTGTAGACCGTCGTGAGGGAGACGTCCTCAGACAGCTGTTCGCGAATCTCGCGAACACGCGCATCGACCGCGTCCGCCACCTTGCGACCGTTCGCACCCTTCAGCATCATGACGGTCACGAGCATCGCCTCTTTGCCGTCCTTCGTACTGATTCCCGTGAGCACCGGAATGCCGAACTGCACTTTCGCGACGTCTCGAACCAGAACCGGGACGCCCGCTTCGGCCTTGAGCACGACCTTCTCGACATCCTCGACCGTTGTCGCCAGGCCGACGGTTCGAATCAGGACGCGTTCGCCGTTCCGTTCCAAAACGCCGCCGCCGGCGTTCTGGTTGTTTTTTTGCAGGGCCGCGACCACGTCAGCCACGGAAAGTCCACGCGCTTGGAGCGCGCGCGGATCGACGATGACCTGATACTGCTTGACGGAGCCATCCGCCACGTTGACTTCAGCCACCCCCGGCACGGTGCGAAGCTGCGGGGCAAGCGTCCAGTCTTGCAGCGTGCGCAACTCCATTGGGCTGCGCGTCTCGCTTTCGATCGTATACATGTAGATGTCGCCGAGCCCCGTCGAGACCGGGCCCATTTGCGGCGCCTCGATGCCGTCGGGAAGCGATTCCTTCACAGTACTGAGCCGCTCATTGACCAAAGTCCGTGCGAAGTAGGTGTCCACATCATCGCGAAACGTCACCGTAACCTGCGAAAGGCCGTATTGGCTCAGACTACGCACATGCTCGACGCCAGGAATTCCTCCCATCGCGGTTTCGATGGGGAACGTCACCAGCTTCTCCACCTCTTCCGGGCTCATTCCGCCGGTTTCGGTGTTGATGGCAACCTGGTTGGTCGTGATGTCCGGCACCGCGTCTAGCGTGAGTTGCTGCCAGGAGGCCAGGCCCACTCCCACCAGTAGCAAAGTAGCTACGACAACTAGGAACCGCTGGGTGAGGCTGAAATGCAGGATTTTGTCAAGCATCAGTGCTCGTGCCCCTTCAGGTCGGCCTTCTTCTGCTCGCTCAGCAGTACGAATCCGCCCTCGGAAACCACGGTGTCGCCGGACTTGATTCCGCTTTGGATCGCCACGAACTCACCTTCAGCCTCACCCAATACGACTTCAGCCTTTTCGAACTCGTCCGCCGTTTTGACGAAGACAAAGGACTTCCCGTCTTCGGTGACGATCGCCGTCTTTGGCACAACGAGGGCACGAACTGCGGCGCCGACTCCGATGCGCACCGTCGCGAACATATCCGGCTTCAGGCGTCCGCCCGCCGACGGAATAAGGCACTGCGTCGGGATCGACCGCGTCTTCGGGTCGATTCGAGAGCCGACAACTTGAACGATTCCCGAGAACGTTTGCCCAGGCAGCGATGCCACCGAGACCTCGACCGCCATCCCTTTTTGAACCTTTGCGAACTCCTTCTCGGGCACGTTGGCGGTAACCCAAACCGAGTTCAAGTCCTCTACCTCGAGGAGCGCCTGGGTGCGGTCCACAGCCTGGCCGGGTGTTACGTCGATGTGCGTAATCGTGCCGGAGATAGGCGCGACCAGCATGACTTGGCCGCGCGATCCTCCTCCGGTTCCAGCAGTCGAACGATACACCGATTGCGCATTAAGAACCGACCTCTTTGCGCTGAGCACGGCAGTCTGAGCTGACCGCAGGCGAAGCCGCGACCGCTCCAGTTCCAGCTGCGCCGATCGCACCTCGGCGTCAGCGGTCTGCAATTCCTTGGCGTTCAGCAGTCCGCGGCCCGCGATATTCTTCTCGCGCTCGTAGGTGGCCTTGGCGTTTTCGATCTTTGCCTTCGCCCGATCCAGCCGAATCTGATCCTGTTGAAGCTCCAAGCGAGCCGCTTCCAGTTCCGATTTCGACACGATGCCTTCGCGGAAAAGGTTCTCCAGCCGTCGCAGTTGGTCGGCATGGCTCGCCTGCTCCTTTTGAACGCTGAGCAGTTCGCTTTGCGCGTCGTTCAGCTCGCTTTGGGCCTGCTGCACCGGGGCTTGGCTGAACGCTCCTGCTCGGACCAGTTCCTTTTGTCGACGCAAGACTTCTCCTGCCGAGCGAACCTTTGCCATTGCGAGCGCAATCTCGGAACTGGCCTGGCTGACGTCGGCGACGGCGGCATCACGCAACCTTTGGGCATCCTCAATTCGCGACCATTCGGCCGCAAGCTCGGGAGATTCGATGACCGCCAGAACTTGGCCCTGCTTCACCGATTCGCCCAACTTAGCATCGAGCCTGACCAGCCGGCCGCCGATTGGTGGTGTCACCACCGCCTTGCCCGTCGTGGTGCTGGTTACGGTTCCCGGCAAGATCAATGAGGACTGGATATCACGCGTTCGGGCGACAACGGTCTTTACTCCCGCAATTTTTTGCGCCTCGGTCGAGAGGGTCACATGGCTATCCGTGTGCTCTTCTTCGTGCACGTGCTCATCCGCCACCGGCTTCGCAACCGGCTTGGCCGCCGGGTCATTACAGCCGAAGAGAAACAAGCCAATTGCCAGAATCCAAGTAACGCGCTTCATTTCAACTCCTCCTTCAAAACCCCGTACGCCCGGTACCGGGCGATCACCGTTTGGGCGAGCTGCAACCTCGCATCGACCAGTTCTTGTTCCACCTCGCGGAGGGCGCGGCTCGCATCTAAAACCTCCATTTGTGTTCCAAAGCCCTCGGAGTAGCCTCGCTGCGACTTCTCTGCTAGGTCCCGCGCCGAGGTTAGAATTGCCTGGTAGCTCTGCACCCGTCGCTCCTGAGCTGCCAACAACAGCTCTGCGGCACGCACCTCCGCCTTCGCACGAGCCGTAGCGTCTTCAAGCCGTCGCCTTGCGGCCTCTGCGCGGAGACGTGCGGAAGCGCGCTCGTTTTTGGCACGACCGTTGTCCGAGATCGCCCAGGTGAGCTGGATTCGTCCCGCGAAGTAGCCTCGCTCCGTGTTCCAAGGCGACCGGAGAAGCTGGACGTTCAGCTCGGGACGATTCGAAACTTTTGCCAGACCCGCCTCGGCTTCCGCGACATCCACTTCGGCTGCGGCCAGCATCACTTCGGGACGACCATCAACCGAAAGGCCCTGAACACCGACGAAGACGGTGTCCGTCGGGACTTCAAGCTCCGTCTCGTCGATGCCCAAGGCGCCGCCGAGCGTGGCAAGTGCTGCTCTGCCCTCCGACTCGGCGGAGTCGGCGAACTGCTTCGCTCGCTCTACTTCGATTGAGGCGCGAGTGAGTTGCGTTTCGGCCACTTTGCCCTCGTCGAACCGCCTTTTGGTGGCGGTAAAGAGGCCTTCGGCAATCTTCAGAAGTCCGTCGGCGACAGCCTTTTTCTGCCGGGCGGCGACCGACCTATAGAACGCATCCAGAACTTCGTTTTGGACACCGAGGGCTACCTCCCGGTACTCAGCGAGTGCGACGCGAACCCCGGCAGAACCAACGGCCCGGTTTGCTGCGCGACGACCAAAGAGGTCGAGCGGCTGAGAAAGTTGGAGATCCTGGTCGGTGGAGCCAAGCTCGCTGCGAGTGGAACCGCCCAGGGAGAAGATCAACGGCTCAGCGGCGGATTGCGCCTTTGCCGCCGTTTCCGCCTGAGTGACGAGGAGTTTTGCTGACGTCAGCACCGCCCGGTTCTTTGAGGCAAGGCTCAGCGCATCACAGTCGCTAAGCAGCTTTTGACAGTGGCCAACGGACGCGGCCAAGACGAGAGAGAAGATGAAAGGAATTTTCAAAACGTGCTCCAACGCGGTTTAGGGCTGGAGCAAGCGTTGACGGCCTAGGTGACAGGCGCGAACTTGCTTCCAGCGGATGGCAGGGGAAGCAAGCGAAACGGCGGCGCACGGGAGGCGCAGATGCCGGGCGGACCGGTCGGCGGGGCCGACTCTTGATACACCGGAACGGAAAACTCGATCAATCGAGCCGGGATGAAAAGCTCAGAAATCAGTGGCAGCGAAATGACAAGTTCGCTCGCAACGGCGGCCGAAACAATAAGGTCATTTTGCGAATCATCGTCGCAGGCCCGAATCTCGCAGCAGTCGTGACAGTCGTTGTGGACCGTACCTTCGTCAGGCGCGTCAACAAGTTTCGGGCACGTATTGCAGGTTCGGCCATCCCGGAATTGGTAGGTCGGCTCGCACAGATGAAACTGCCCAAGAACGATCAACCAAGCCAGAAGCAGGTGGACCCACCTCACAAACGAGACTGTACCTTGTCTGGCAAATCGGTTAAGCTCTGGCCGCAATGATGCAGGACTGGTTTCCCGACGCTAAGCTAGGCATTTTCATCCACTACGGCATTTACGCCGTGAACGGCATCGCCGAGAGTTGGTCATTTTTTGGCGGGCATATTAGCCACGCCGATTACATGAAGCAGCTGGACGGTTTCACCGCCGAGAAGTATGACCCCGAGGAGTGGTGCGACCTGTTCGTTCGAGCCGGTGCCAAGTACGCGGTTCTAACCACGAAGCACCACGACGGGGTGGCGCTGTGGGACACCAAGGCGAACGACCTGAGCGTCGTGCAGAAGACCCCCGCCGGCCGGGACCTCATCACCCCGTATGTGGAAGCCTGCCGCAAGTACGGCCTCAAAGTTGGCTTCTACTATTCCCACCTCGACTGGACCCACCCCGACTACGCCACGATTCGCCCCAAGAAGCACTCGGTTGAGATGCCCGACCCGGATGGTTATGGCAAGCACGGATTTTCGTTCCCGCCGCGCGGCGAGGAAGACGAGGGCCGCTGGGCAAACTTCATCAAGTTTCATCGCGCCCAGCTAGAGGAGCTCTCGACCCAGTTCGGCCAGATCGACATCTACTGGTTCGATGGCGAATGGGAGCGCGACCCGGAGCAGTTCGACATGGCCGGGCTTCGCGAGCAGCTAACCGCCTGGCAACCGAAGGCAATTTTCAACAGCCGCCTCCTCGACCACGGCGACTATGCCACGCCCGAGCAGGGCATTCCCATCAACCCGCCGGAAGGGCCCTGGGAGTTCTGCGTCACCATCAACGACTCGTGGGGCTATCAAACCCACGACCACAACCACAAGTCGGTTCGGCAGATCGTCCGGATGTTCGCCGAGACGATCGGCATGGGCGGAAACATGCTCCTCGACGTCGGCCCATACGCGGACGGCTCGCTTCAGCCGGAGCAGGTGAAGCGACTCGAGGGCCTCGGCGACTGGATCGGCCGACACAAAGAAGCCATCTACGGAACCGTTGCCGGTCTGCCGCTGGGCTTGTTCTACGGTGCGTCCACATTCAGCAAGGACCACAAAACGCTGTACCTGTTCTTCTTCGATCGACCGTTCGACGAGATCGCGGTGAAGGGGCTCCAGAGCCCGGTCAAGCGCGTAACCGTGCTTTCGAACGGACGCGAGCTCGATCATCGGCGAATCGGTGGCCTTGGCCACACTCCCGGAATCGAGTGGATCAGCATTCCGGAAGAGATCATCGACGACAACGCGACCGTTATCAAGTTGGAGTTTGACGAGCCGGCGAAGGTGTACACCGGAACCGGTCGCGGCTAACCCTCAACCAAAAGCGCGAGCCGCCGCACCGCATCGTCGTTGCGGCCGGCTCGCCGTTGAAGCTCCAAGAGGCGGCGTGAAAGTGGAAGATATGCATCTTCCATCGCGTTCGTGAGAGATAGCCGAGCCTGGAGGATTTTCGTCTCCTGCCCCCACTGCCCGGTTCGCTGGGCGTCGCCGTGGGCGGCCTCCAGGAGCGTTCGCGCGATATCTCGATCGTCAGAGGTCAAGAACGCAAATGTTGCATTGCCTTCCATCTGGGCGATCTCGTAACCAAGTTCAATCTCGCTCATTTCAGGTTTAGGTCTGGTTCCGGCCGGTCTCCGTAAAAGACGATGATGTCCACGCGGCCAGCGGCCCCTCGCACTCCGGCGGACGCACGGCTGTAAAGCTCGGCCTTCCCGTAGTCGATGGCGAATCGGGGATCAATTTTCCCCTCCGATTTGGCTTCTTCTTTGGTTCGCGCGATGGCGCCTTGCGCAACAAAGAAGTCGTAAACCGCCTGAGCCCGCCGCACTGAGACCTCGCGGCTGCTCATGCCACTGGCCTCGCCGGGTTCGGTGATTCCATGAAAGTACACGTACGTCGCCTGGCGTTCCACCATCGCCTTTTGAATTACTTTTGCGAGTTGAGCAAGCGTTCCGCGGGCGTCTGGCCTCAGGCGAAGCCCTCCCCTTTCGAACAGCCCCGGCACCTCGATACGTTGGTAGGAGCCGTTCGTCCAGACCCGGAGCAGAAGCGTTCTATCCGGAAGTCGTATCTCAATATTCCGCTTTTTGTCGTACTCGTTATCTCTCTGGTTGATCGGATTCGGCTTGAGCTCTGCGTAGGAGCCGTCTTTGAGAACTGCCACGATGCCGTCCTTCACGATCGTTTGCCGCTCGTCGCGATTCATATCGGCAAGACTTTTGCTGAGCGCGATGCTGCAAATCGCAAAAATAAAGGAAAGCGCAATCGTCACGTCGGCAAAAGCCACGAACGGGTTGGGGGCAAGACGAGTACGGGAGCGACGTGCCATCTCGAAGTTACGGCTTCCCCAGTAGCTTCTTCCAGATCGGCCGCTCCATACGGGCCGTTACCTGCTCCAAGCTTTCGTTTGCGCTGGCCGCTTCCTGCTTCGCTTGTTCGACGCTCTTCCGAAGGTCGGCAAACTCCGATTCGATTCTTCCCAGCGACAAGCGGATCGAAGCCTCGGCTGTTTCCAAGTCCGCCCTGGCGGCGGCAATCTGGTTGGCATCGCGGTACTGCAATTCTTTGGTCTCGGTGACGGCACCGTTCAAGTCACGCATGAGGGCGGCGGCCGGCACACTGAGCGGCATTGCATGGAGCATCTCAGAGTATTGGCTGAGCAGACTGCGAAGTCGTCCCAGCTCATCGGCAAAGCTTCCCACGACTCCCCGCAATTCGGCCGTTTGCTGTTGCATCGACGCTTCAAGCCGGGCGTCACTAGCGACGAGCGAATCACGGACGCCCTGCGAAACGCCTTCGCTGGCCCCGACGAAGCTGTTGATGCTCGCTTCTGCCTTGACGACGGCAAGTGAGAAACCCGCCGAATTCTTCAGGAGGGGCTCGAGGCCCTCGATGGCTTTCACCTGCTTTTCCAGCCAAGTGTCCATCGAGGTCGCCGTGTTGTGGATCGGCTTCACAACGATACGCAGTTTCTCGGTCGCGTCCCTCAGCTGGCCCATGACCTCTTGCATTTGGCCCGCATTCGAATTGATCGTAGATGCCGCAAGCTCGAACTTGCCGATGAGCGCGAGTAGGGCTTCGTTCGTCGCCTTCACACGAACAAACGCTTCTTCAGTGGTATGGGCGGTCCTGCGAAGCTCAGTGATACCGTTGGCGAAAACGGTGGCCACCTTGCCAATCTCAAAGGCGAGGGCCTCGCGCATCCCGCGCACAATCGAATCCGCAAGCGCGTTCCCGGTTGCGGTCGCAAGCGATGGCATCACTTCCTCGGCCAGGTACCGCTCCAGCTCTCGCTCAAAACCTTCTAGTTTCTCGTCAAACCGATTCAGCTGCCAGCTGAGCTGTAGCGTCACCAGCACCCCAAACAGAGCCGAGACAAACGCACTTCCAAAGCCACCAACAATGACGAGGATCTGGGTTTTCAGGGTCTCCGTGTCGCTCCCGAGATTGCGAAAGCCGGTCACCGCAAGCGTCAGTCCGAGAAGTGTTCCTGCCAAGCCAAGATACACCGCCGAGGCGGCCACGGAACGAGTGAACGCCGCACCCGCGCCAAACTCATCCACCACCTGACCGGCGACTTGGTTGGCCACCCCGCTCGAGGCGCCGCCGGCGATCCGTTTTCTCAGGCTTTCGCGCGCACGAACAATCCATGCGGCCCCTAGCTCGGCGAAAAAGTCCTTGCCTCCACTGGCAGGAATCGCCCTCGAGGAAGCGCGCAAAGTCAGCCACGCCGCAACCCAGACCGCCGCGAGAAGAAAAGCGAAGGCAACGGTGACGAATCCCTTCGCATCGTTCGGCAAAAAGAGTCCATAAACACCGGCGCCCGCCACCGTCCCAACGACGACGGCGGGCAGAAGGGCAGACGGCTTCATGAATTAGCCAAAGTTACCTTCTGGTGCGACAACCGGTCCTGCGTTCGGGACCACCGCCGGTGCCGCAACCGCAGCTCCGCGCAGGGCCGCGATCTCGTAGTAGCCCGGCATGAGGAGCGAGTAGCCGCAGTTCGGACAGGTCTCGGGCAGCGGTAGCTGGTTCCCCGCTGGTCGCAAAAGCCTCTTGCATGAATCGGTCGGGCAGTAGTAACCCGCCGGTTTTTGTTGGCCGTTGAAGTCCAGGCCCGCCGCACCTGCCGCGCGGAAGTACTCCTCCGGCGTTTGGTGATAGTCCGTGATGTACGTGACGCAGTAGTCGCGGAACGCATCCTGATTCGTCCGAATCAGCTTGACAAGGGCGTCTCGCACGAAGTTCCTTGGAATCAGCTGCACCGCTTGGTTGCCCGCCTGCACCGGCACATATCGGTACCGGAGGCTAGGATAGAGCACGGTGTGCTGGCGAATCATCCGGTCCAGTTCGATCAGCAGCTTGGCGCGGTTCACCGCATTGGCCGCCTGGCCGAACTGCTGCCGCAGATAGATTCGGTAGATTCCGTTCTCGAACGTTGCAATCTTGTAGCCAGCCATTTCGATTTCCTCCGGCAGCCGAATTGGCGTCTGCCCTGGAATCGATAGGAAGTACGGTTCGTCGACCGCGTGATGGTTCTGGATGACTCCCGTTGCCAAACCGAAGAGGAACAAGCTCATCGACTCATCCAAATCGTGGTGGAGCGGCTGCCCGTCCAGCGTACGCCAAACGACGTCGGTTCGCGATTCCAGCCGTCCTTGGTTCATCCCTTCGGCCTGCGCGTGGAAGGCGGCGAAGGCGTCGATGCCTACGATATCGCCCGCCGCGAAGGTCGTTCGTCCTTGAAGAATGAGCAGTTTCGTGGGGTCCTGTGTAGGCACGATGTTGTTCGCCGGATCGATGAGGTCCTGCAGAGCTTCCCGAGTCTGAACGTACGGGAACACTTCCGCCTTTCCGTTAAAGATGAACGCAAACCGAGGTGTTCGAAGGTCTTGGCCCTGAATCGGCCCCAGGGGAGACTCGTTGTCGTTCACCTGGATCAGCGCGGCAGCTTGCTCGGCGACCTGGAGTAGCGCCGGCACCGCGCCTGCCGCCTGGTTATTCTGCTCACCAAAGAGTTCAACCAATGCATTGCGCTCCCAAAGGTGCATAAAGTAAGCCTTCTTGACCCGATTGATGAACTCCAGGGTGAGGGCAGCTTTCTGCTCGTCTGCGGTTTGTTCATCTTGCAGCGCGGTGGTTCGGCCGTCGAATGGGCTCTTGTTATGCTCCGCCGAAAGTGCGCTGTTGAGGAGTGGCCAATCGATGATGGTGCGCGCCATGGCGTAGGCGAGCCCAACCCGATTTGGGCGAATGCGGATATCCCGCTCTGGCACCACGCGCCTCATGGCCTCGGTGAGCTCAGCCGGAACCGTTAATCCAGGTTCAAAGAGCGCAACCCCCCGCACGTTCGGCCGCTCGCCGGTTCGCCGGGCCGCTTCTGCGGCGGCCAACGAACCGATGGATTGCGTCAGCGGCACCAGCGCCATTTCGTGGCCGTCCAACCGGGCCTTTACGCGCTGGGCGAATTCTCGGATCTCCGCCAGTTGGTCCGACTCAACGATCCCGCAGGCGTCGTCGATTCGCACTGTGTAGTACTGCCGCGCGGCGTGGTACCAGTCTTCGGCCAGTTTGGCTAGGGCCATGCCTTTGAAGCCCAAGCCGCCAAGCAGCTTGCTGTTGTTGACCTCGTCCAGCATCGCTTCCTTCTCGCGCATCACGCGGCCGCGATCGCCTTCGCGCTCGTGCTCGGCCTGACTGGTCGATTGCTCGCGCATCTCGCCGATTCGAAGCAAGATCGCGTCGGCGAAGGTTCGGCACCAATTCGGGCCCTCTTCCATCGTGAGTAATGCCTGATCCATGCGCTTTTGAAGTCGCGATAGGACCGTGCCGGTGGTTGTCTTCTTGTTCTTCTCGATGGCTTCGAGGACCGCCCGAGGCCCGATTCCGCCGTTAATCTGCGTGCGAGCCGCGAAGCCTTCCTCGATCTGATCCTTGGCAGTTTTGATCGCCCCGAGGTCGCCGCGCGCCGCCGCCGTTTGTGCACTCTTTAGCCGAACATCAACCGCATCCTCGATATTCTCCTGGCCGCTCTCCCGATTGAGAAGCTGCTGCCGCATATCTTCGCGAGTCAGTTGCGTCTCCGCCGCGTTCAGCAAAACAGCCGCCGCGCCCGGATCGATGCCCGGGGAGGCTAACCACTCGCCAAGCGCCGAAGCGATAACCGACGCGGCACCGCCCTTACCAATGTGGTCTGCCGGAAACTCGAGCGTGGCTGCGCCCAAGCTCTGGAAGTTCATGTGTCGGCCCCGGCTCTTTACGCCAAAGAGCGATCCGGCCGGGTCAACAATCTTCGAATAGACTTCGTCGGCCATGGAGGTGCACGCGGCGGTGTACAAGTATTCGGCGGCCGCCGTGTAAGTTCCCTTGAAGTCGGCCGGAGTTGCTCCCGCCGGCATCAAGAGAAGCGAAGACTGGTACGGTGCCGTTGCGTAGTACTCGATGGGAGCGGGAAAAACCGCCGGAAGCGGAAGCGACTGGCGATAGTGCGAGCCATCCGTAAGATAGTGGTTGAGTTCCCGCAGCGCCTGGTAGGCGTTTGCGCGATGTCGGACCGAACCGCCCTGCGGGTGCGGCATTCCAAAGACACCGTAGCTCTGGACGCCGATTCCGATGGACCGTGCATACGCCCGAAGGTAGTAACCCAGGTCGATAAAGGCACCGCTGCAGGTGCCGCCGGTAAGAGTTCCGCAAACAAAGATCCGAATGCCATCTCCGCCCACTTCGGCCTGGGGCAGGCCAGCCGCCTGGGCGGCGACCGCCAGATTAAGCTGCTGCAAGCGGTTCAGCCTTGCCTTTACCGCGTCATGGATCTTTACAAAGACGTTCGGGTGCAGAATGCTGGCTCGCCCGATCATCCGGACATTGCTCGCTCCGTGATCCGAAGCGGCGTTGCCCTGGAAGACTTGCCGGTCCGACCATCGCTCGAACTCGATTGAGCTGAGGCTTGCCGGGTTGTGGACAAATGTTCGGAAGCTCTGCTCCGGAAGCCCAACGTGGACCCAGTCCTTCTTCGCGAGCGAAAGCCCACGGATGCGGTCGGTGTCGAACGCAACTACCTGTAGCCAGGGCGCGGCGTCCATCGATCCAAACCGTGCGACCACCCGATCGATGACTTCCGAGACGATTTGTGCGCCGGAGGTACCGACGCCGATTAAAAGTGTTTTGTGTGGCATTCTTTAAAATTCCTTAGAATCCGCCCTTGTCGCCGCCAGTCGTTGCGCCCGCGGTCGTACCGGCAGTAGTTGCTCCGCCGGTGGTTGCTCCGGCGTCGGTGCCGTAGCCTCCCGCCCCAGCATCTGTCCCGTACCCACCGTCGCCGGCGGTGCTTGGCTCGCCTGAGGTCGTCCCGGCCTTGTCCTTTTCTTTTTCCTTGTCTTTGTCCTTCTCTTGGTTCTTCTGGTTGGCCGTCAGAAGTTTTTGAAACTCTGTGTTGGTGGCATACAGCCCGATCGGAATCAAAAGAATGCCAACGATGATGCCGACCGCGAGACCGGTTTTGGTGGCGCGCACGGCGCCCTTGCTTTCCATTCCGGAGCGGAAGAAGAGGAAGGCGATGCCGTAAGCAAGCATGAGAGCAAGAATGACCCACATACCCAACTGCAGCCAGAAGGTTTGCGTGAGCATTGGCGTGTTGTCCACCGGTTTTTCCGGTGCTTGCTTGGGAACTTCCTGTGCCCAGGAAAGTGCGCCGAATGCAAGGCCCGCGAGCGATAGAGGGATACGATATTTCATAAGATTCACTTTTCCTTTGTCGTCGTGAGCACAACCTCAAAAGTGGCTTGCTGGTTGTCGGCGAATTTCACCCTAGTCTCTTTTTTGAGTGCGGCATCCGAAACGGTGCGGCCATCGATGACCAAGGTGAAGGGGCGTTTGGCCCGCAGGACCGGCGTGCTGGCGAACCACCCGAGCTCGATGGTTGCGACAATATTGCCGGAACCAGCCGTATTAACTTTGGCGGTGGGAACAAGGAGCGCGCCGTCGGCTCCCGGCTTAGAAGATGTCGTTTCGATCTTCACGGTCTTGCCACGGGTCAGGAAGACCGTGTTGCTACCGGCGATCTGGAAGCGATATCGGGTTCGCAGGAGCAATCCTGCCCCGGCTCCGGCCCCGATGATGGCGACGCCAAGCAAGATGATTGGCAGCACGTTCGGCGATGGGCTGGGTTCCGGCCGCCGGTTGCCGCCCGGCTTCGGGTCTGGGTCGGTCCGCGGCCGAATGGGCGGCTCTGCCACAAACTTGACCGGTCCGTAGGTCCAGATGTACACATCAAACGGCCGCTGTCCTCGACCTGGCGCCTCGGTTGTGTAGGGGCTGCTGTCGGAATACGCCACAAAGTCCGTACCGTTCAGCAGTCCCTCGCGTGCATTGATCGCCCGGATGCGCTGATCGTTCCCCGGATTGTCCGGATCCTGATTGATCCCCATTGCCGTCATCTGAATCACAACCGTCTGGCGGTTCTTCGGATTGGCGTTGATGAAGTCGAGTAGCTCTCGCCGCGCGCCGGAACTGTCATGCCCGCGCCCCTTGTATCCCGGTTCGGCTAACGACGTGCCCGGCATCTTTGCAATCAGCTTGCTAAGATTGTCAGAAGTCAGATACTGAGACTGTGTGACGTGGGGTCCGTCCTTGATCAGCTTGAGCTGATAAGGAAAGAAGAACAGCCGATGCCGCTGTTCCATCGGGATTCCCGCATTTCCTTGCGGAAAGCCAAAATCCTTACCAAACCGCAGAATGAAGCTTTTCGTAAAAGCAATGTAAGCCTCCTTCGTGTTGAATTGGGACGTATCGACCAAAAAGACCAGATTAAGCGGCGTCCGGACCAGCGCCGCCGGGTCCTTCTGCGTACCCGAACGACTCGCGAACTCACGCGCAATTTGGGTGGCGACGTCTTTGGCCGCCTTTTCGGATTTGCTCAATTCCCGATCCTGGGCACTTGCCATGCCGGCGAGGCCAAGGAACGAGACAAGCCCAACAATGATGAGATGGAATGATTTCATGCTGTTACGCTGTAGCGAGCAAAAATGAGGTCCGTACCGTGGAACCGAACAAAGAGGAATCCGTCCTCCGTACCCAGCAACCGCGCAAACTCCAAATTTCCCGCAATTTGATTTTCCGCTGTTAGCACTTGACCCGTTGTGATGTTTCTCAATTCCAGGTGGCAATGCACCCTTTCTTTACACAGAATCACGACCACCTGGGTTGCACCCGAAAGCCCGATCGTCGCAAGGGCGCTCAAACTATCTGGCAGTGTAAACGCAACGCGATCTTCGATGAAGTTCTCACGGTAGACCAGCGCCCTCGTGGCCGAGAGTCCGGCTCCGCCGCCGCCCTGGCGCACGGTCACCAGGAGGTTGGGAGATCCCGTGAAAAACATGGTCCGTGAACGGTCGATTCCGAGATCGGTTTTCGTGGTGCCAGAGGCGAAGGGGTGCTTCAAAGCGAACGATTGCGCCCGAACATTGCCAAGGTTTTGGCTCGGAATGACGACGGTATCGCCTTGCAGCCATGGATCCTGAAGATCGCTTTCCTTCACCTGAGCATCCACGACGCCGTTCCAGACGCCGGTCGCGCTTACGAGCCCGACATTTCCGTCGGCAAGCTGAACGATGACGCCTTCCGGCGATCCCAGGAAGGACAGCACCTTCTCCGTTCCTGCCCGTACGACCGTCTCCGTCCAACCGCCTTCCGAGGAAAGCGTACGCAAGACGAGACCTCGGTCGTGGGCCGCGAGCAAATGTCCACCGGCCAGAGCGTAGATCTGGTGGGCGTCTTCACCGGTGACGACGCTCGCCGTACCGGTAAGAATGTCTACATGGACGATGCCGGGCTTCACGCGGGCAAAAACATTCCAACCGGACGCCGTGAGTCTTCCAACGGTGGGATAGTTCAGGCTGATTCGGGTCGGAATCGAGCCATCGAGCTCGTCCCAGATGACCAGGTCCCGATCCGACATAACGACGGTTTGGCCAGAGGTCCGCACCGCGTCAAGCGGCACTGGGTTCTGGCGAAAATGCGCAGTACCGCGTCGCTCTGCCGTGAAGTCAAACGCGTTCTTTTTGAGCGAGACGGTGCGGGTGACGCCGGGTCCGCCAAAGTTAGGCCAATCCACAACGTATGAATCCGTCGGCTCGCCGACTTCCTCTCCGTGCCGATAGGCGCGGCCGCTTCGCAGGTCCTGGCTGCGCGCGAGAGGTCGTCGACAGTTGGGGCAAGTCCACCGGCTGTCGCCATCGGCAATCACGGCAATGTTCCGCTCGCCGCAGCCATACGGGCACTCTTGCAGCCTCGGCCAGCCACAATGTACGCAGAACCGGGATGTCCCGTTGGGCAAGTTCGCCGGCGGAAACTTCCCACAGCAGAGGCAAGCTTGGTTCATTCTCGTGTTAAATCCTCGTTCGATGTCTCGGCGGTGTCGCTGACTTGCACCTTGGGTACCTCGCTGAAAGGCAACGACTCTTGCGCCGTAGGCTTGACCTCTGCGGTCGGTACCGGTGCTTGCGGAGTTTCCTCCTCGGTTGAGGGTGACTCTACCGGGACGACAACCGGTGCCGGTGGCGCGGAGACCGCCGCTGGAGTGGTGGGCGGAGTCAAAGTCCCCTGCACGTAAACCGTCACGAACGCCTTCTGACCGACGCGATTCCCGTTTATCCAGCCGGGGGCATTCACCGCCGCCACCATTCCGTACAAACCTGGATTCGAAGTTGCGACCTCGCCATCCTTGTTATGCCGCTCGGAAGAAAATCGCTCCGAGTTCACGACCGGCAGTAGGATCTGGTAGCCCTTATCCTTCAGTTGCGCGGTCAAATAGGTACGTATCGCCTCCAGCCTCCGTTTCATCGTGAACGCCTCCGATTGACGCTCGAACGGCATTAGCGTCGGGTCAAGCTTGTTCGGCAGTAGAGACTGGTAAGCGGATCGGTCGTCGAGCCGGTCGGCGGCCAGCGATTGAACATGCTGGTCGGTCGACTGCAGAATTGACTTCACCTCGGTGAAGAATTGAAAAACCGGCCCGGAGGCAGCTTCAGCGGCGAGCAGCTCGGCGTCCTCTAACAGCCTCTGGTGCAGCTCCCGATACTGTTCGTCAGTCGTGGGAACGACTTCAATTCCGGCACTCTCATTCGCCGCATCGCGCTCGCGCTCGGCAGTGGCTTTGGCCGCTTCAGCGTCGGCCCTTGCCGTTTCGGCTTCTTTTGCACGTTGCTCAAACGCGGCCACTTGGTTCCGTAGGCCCCCAATGTTCTCACGGAGCGTGGGAAGTTGATCACCGATCGCCAAGATTTTGGAGTCGTGGAGCTTGGCGGCGGCCTCCAATGCATCGATGTGGTCTTTTGCCGCCGTCAATGCCTTCTGGAATAACTCCTTCGTCGTCGCCAGTTCGTCCATTACTCCTTCGAGATTCTTCATCTGGTCGGAGACTTTCTTGATTTTCTGCTCGACGGCGTCGTTTTGTTGGTTCATTTCTTTTCTAAGATCCGAAAGGAGCGACGCGACGTCCGGGTCGGAAGACTTCGTACGTCGGGAATTGAGAAGTTGAAAAACGGCAAGAATGAGCACCAGTAGGAGCGTCAGCCCAACGAACAACCACAACGGGCCCAAATCAACCTGCCCAATCGTGACTCCACCTGAGTTCTCCCCCGCGCCAAATAATTCGACTTTTTCCATAGCTTTAGATTAGAACTCCAGCGTAAAGCCCTTGCTGGCCGAGTCGGTTGGGGAAACGCCGTCTACTTTGAACGTGATTTCCGCCTTTGCCTGCGTGACTACGGCTTCCGCCACGATGGTCGTCGGTACGTCGTAAGGCCCGAACCGGAACCGCTTTACGTCGACCGTCTCGGTGCCCGTGGGAGTTGACTTGCCCGGCAGCATCGCCTTGGTGGGCACCGCCTCTTTAACGGGCAGGGCCGCTTGCATCAGCACTTCCATCGTCTCCCCGATTTCCAACTGGCGCGAGACCTCCTTCACAATCTTCGCACGAACGGCGAGCCCCAGATCGACCTTCAAAAAGACGTCGGCTTCCTGTCTTAGATCAACTGCGGTAACCGTGTCCGTGAGAGTTAGACCGACCGGTAGCGTCCGAACCGAGACGTCGTACTTTCTCGCCGCCCCGCGGCAGACGGCAACATCGACGTAGTCGCCAAACGTGACCAACCGTTCGCGATTGCCCGCCGAGAAAAGCTCGTGAACCTTCTCGCGGAATCGCGACAACCTCGACGATCCTCCGATGATGGCCACATGCTGAATGCCGGCAACCGTAACACCGGTTGCCTTGAGGAACTGCAGCACACCAACAAAAAGCTCATCTACCGGCTTGTTGACCGCCCAATCGTAGTGGACACGGAGGAGCCGCGGTTCCCAAGTGAAATCTCCGCCCCTGAAGCCGCTCGTGGTACCCACGAACTTGACCTCGGCGGTCAGGTCGGCATCTTCGCCCTGGACCGAAGAGCGCGTGGACTTGGTGGTTGCCTTCAGCACCGGGTGCTGGTACGCAATCGCGTTGGCAAACAGCCGCTTCGCAACCTCAACTTCTCCGGCAAGCCGCGGAAAGCGATTGAGCCAACACTTGCTGTCGGCCTGCGAGGGCTCCCCGGTTGCTTCGTTAAACTCTGTCCAACTACCCAGATCTGCGCCGGTGTTTCGAGCATAGCTGCCCGTAACCAATGCATCGATCACGGACTTTAGCGCCTGCACGCGGACTTTCTGGTCCTCCTCCGTCGGCGAAACATTCCGGTGAGGACCGGGATAGTTGAGGTCCGGAAACACCCAGCTCATGCCCATGCGGAAGGTCACCAAAGTGCCCCCAAACTGGTTCTTCCCCACTACCGCGCTGCCGTTCATCTGCTCCCGGAAGTAAAGAATGCCGCTGTCGATACCAATCGTCGCCAGCGTGATGTCGGTCGTGCCACCGCCGCAGTCCAGGACAAGCAGTTTGTCGCCGTCCTTGAACTGTCGATGCGTTGAGTTGCCGCGGAGAACCTCCAGGGCACCGCCATCCGGTTCCAGCATGGTGCTGACTCGCCATCCGCGCGACTCGTCCTCCATTCCGGCTCGCTTTGCAGCGGCCAAAATTCGCTCTACATAGTTGCGGTACAGGTGGCCTTTTTCGGGATCATCCGATTTGTCCAGCACCGGAACCGTGAGCACGAACTCCCGAGTAAGACGGCCGTCTGGGTCAATACCGAGGAGGTGCGGCTCGATCAACTCGCTGAGCAACCGCGAAAAATAGAACTCCAAAACGTCGTCGGCGTCGGCTCCACCGGGAAGCGGCGCTTCTTCCTCACGCCGCAACAGCGTCTTCAAGTTCAAAATCTTATCGCTGTCGGAGATTCCCTCCAGACCGGAAAGTGCCCGCCAGGCAGACCGGTTGGTTGACGGGGCGTAAATCTCGGTCGGCCACCGATCCGATCCCTCTCCGCCGTCGGGCGATTTCAGCCGGATAGCGGTTGGCTCCGCCCCGTCGATCGTGGGCTGAATCACAAACGAGCTTGTATTACTCGTGCCAAAGTCGATGGCGATCAACAAGCCCGGCTTACGGCTCGACTTCGCCCCCGGAGGCAAACAAAGGAAGAGCTTTTTCAGCAGTGTGCCATCCCCGGAGCGAAGCTCTACCGCGCCCGTCCCTGGGATGCCTGTGGCTTTGAAAATCAGCTCCACCTTTCCGCCGGCGGGAAGCTGGAAGCCAACCGCTTTATCGATGGAACTCAGTTCGAAATCGCCCGAAACCGTTGGCGCGCCGATCGAGATCGGCAGCAAGCCATTGTTGTACAGGGTAACCGCGCGCTCCCGGCTGCCCGGTAAAAATAGGAGGAGCTCGGCGGAAGCCGAGATTCTCACTTCGCCGGAGAGCTTGCGAAGTCGAACCGTGCGCGACCGCACGAGAGGCGCCGAAAAGATGTTGTTCGGGTCGCGTGGACCGTCGGCCGAGGCGAATTCACCGATGAGGACATCGGCCGAACCAAAGGAAATCTCGGCGCTCGGCGGTACCGACTTCCAATTGACCTCAAACTGGTTTTCTGTTCCGGCAGGCCGGAAGCTCGCCTTAACTTCGCTTCCTGTGCCCGTCGTCTGAACCTCGAGAAGCGCGGTATCGCCGTCCCGGCTGACCAGCGAAACTTCTCCCTGCCCTTTCGGGTCGTTCACAAGCGTCACTTCCCCTGCCGAGCAGCCACACGCAGGGCAGAAAGTCCAGCCATCACCACTTAAGGTCAAAAGGGGGCATTGTGCTTTAGAGACTCCTGTTCCCCGGCAAGTTCTCATGGGGGGGAGTATACGACAAGCCTAATTGTGGGGCGTGACTTTTCTCACCTGGTTATACTCACGGCATCGTGAACCGATTGGAAGCACTTCGCAACGAGGTGGCGTGGGCGAACAAGATGTTGCCCGCCGCCGGATTGGTCACGATGCATTCTGGCAATGCCAGCGGCATCGACCGCGAGTCCGGCATCCTCGTCATCAAGCCGAGCGGCATGGACTACGACCGGATTACACCCGAGAATTTAGTCGCGGTCAATCTTTCGGACGGCAGCGAGATCGACTCTGACCTGCGCCCGAGCGTCGACTTGCCCCACCACCTGTTCCTGTACCGAAACGACCCAAGCATTGGTGGGGTGATCCACACCCACAGCAATCACGCCACGGCGTTCGCCACCGTCGGCCAATCGATTCCGTGTGCGCTCACCGCTATCGCTGACGAGTTCGGCGGAGAAATCCCTTGTACGCCTTACGTCGATAACGAAGACGAGCACATTGGCGAAGCTATTCTTGAATACCGGAAGCGAGCCCCGGCAATATTGCTAGGTAACCACGGGGTTTTTGCCTGGGGAGCCAACGTTCGGTCCGCGCTGAAGGCCGCCGTCATGGTGGAAGACGTCGCCAAGACGTTGCTTCTCGCTCGGCAGCTTGGCGATCCACAACCAATACCCCCCGAAGAAGCCGAAAAATGGTATGACCGATACCATAACCGTTATGGCCAGAATGGATAGTTCTGCCGCAAGCCGGATAGCGGAGTTGCGAGCGCAGATCGAAGCGATTCACTCCAAGGACCGGCTGGCTCCGGTTTGGGTGATCGTGCGTTCTGGCCGCCAGCTGGTGCCGCTGCGACGTCGCCTGGCTGACTTTGGAGCTGGCGGGCTGGCGAACGTTCGGATCCACACGCTTCGCAGCCTGGCGGCCGATCTCGCCGCCGGACGTCTGGCCGAGCTCAACCGCTTCCCGCGCACACCTATGCAAGACCGTGCCGCGACCGTTCGCGCCATGCGCGAAGTCGAAACTCAATTCACGCCGTTCAGGCTTTTGCCCGCGACCGTGTCTGCCGTTTTACGCACCGCGCAAGAGTTGGAATCTACGAACCTGCGGGCCGAGGCCGACATCGCTGGCCTCTTTTCTCGCCTCGCCGCGGTGCGGGACTCCGTCGGCTACGGCGAGCAGGAGCTGTTTGAAACCGCCGCTGCGCAACGAATGCCCGCGAAACTCATTTCGTTCCTCACGGAACGCGACCAAGCTCGGCTCTCCCCAGGCGAAACCAAATTCCTCAAGGCCCTAGGAGACCTACCGTCAATTGCCGAACCGGAAGCGTCCCCAGAGATTGAGGCTTGGTGGATGCCAAGCGAAGATGCCGAAGCACGCGCTTGCACGGCATCGATCCTTGAACATCTGCAGAACGGGATTCACGCCCATCGAATCGTCGTCCTCATGCCCGGTTATCGAACCGATGGCGGCCTCTTGCGCGAGCGCCTAGAGAGCGCAGGCATTGCCTACCAAGACCGCCGGCACTACTCCAACTCGCCGGTCGCAATGTTGGTGTTTCGACTTTTCAACGGGAATTTCGCATTCGAGGACCTCGACGCGCTACTGACACTACTCCCGCTGGAAAAGCGCATCTGGCGCAAGCATCTGCGGGAAGCCAACGTTTTGAACGGCCTTGCGCCCGTGCTGGGTTACCTCACCGCCCGGCAGGCGCATGGAACGGAGACAACGGTGGGAGATTTGATCGTCTTCCTCGAACAGCTCCGCTCGCTCGGCGAGCCGCCGAAAACCGGCACGTGGCCAGAGCACGTCACCTGGCATCGGGCCGCCGTTACTCTCGTTGGAACCACCGACGACCTGGCCGAACTCTTTGAGGAACTGACGAAAAACGCCGCCGTCGATCCGATTGTCTCGCATGATGAGTACCGCCTCGCCTTTCAGTTGGCGATGGCCGACCTGCGTTCGTCGACGGCGCGAACTGGAGTCGTCTTGGGCGACCTCACCGAGGCAGGGGCCATCGAAGCCGACGTCGTCTTCGCGATTGGCCTAGGTGAGAGCCGAGTTTCGCAATCACCACTGGCAACCTCTTTGCTCACGCCCGCCGAGCGAGAGACCCTGGGTCTGCCCGAGGAGGATGCGAGTGCCGGCGTCCCCCGGGAGGATCTCTTCGCCGACCTGATGCATTCCGCGCCGCGCGTCGTGCTCTCGGCCCCGCGCACCCGCGCCGCTTCTGGCTCGGAGTCCCGTCCCGCCTGGGAGTTCCTCGCGGCCGTCGCAAAACTCACCGGCCATGAGTCTGTCACTTTCGAAAACTTGGCGGAAATTCCTTCAAGCCCGCAGTTCCGTAATCCGGCGTCTCTCGGAGAAGATTTAGGTAACCGGCGGGCGATCACCGAAACCGAATTCCGGCTCCAAAACAAGCAATTGCATCTGCCGCGAACCGAAGAAGCCATGGCCGCGCGAAGGAGCGAACGCTACTCCGTTTGGGACGGCCACGTGCCGAAGGCCGGTGCCGCCGCGACCGCCAAGGAGCTATCCGCGACCGGAGTAGAAACTTATGCCGAATGCCCCTACCGGTTCTTTTTGTCCAGCGTTTTGCGCGTGGCCGAGACCGAAAAGGTGGAGCCGATGGATGCCGCCGACCGCATGGGCCTCGGGGAGTTTCTCCACGGCGTCCTCAAGGACTTCAAGTCGCAGGCTCCCGGCGACCAAAGCCTAGGTTCCCTGCGGACGCTCTTCGAGACCGCCGCCGAGGCATTCCAAGCGTTGGGCAAGGCCGGTCCAGAAAAGCTTTGGCAACACCAAAAGGGCCTCCTGTGGGAGGAACTGCAATACTTTTTCCTCGCTGACCATAAGAAGGCCGAGTTTTACCAGCAGCCCGTCCTCCTTGAGCGGGCGTTCCAGCGGCAACCGCTGTTCGATCTGGCTGGCGTCCTCTTTCGCGGCAAGATCGACCGCGTCGATAAAGATGCGAACGCAGATACGCATATCTATGATTACAAACTGCGGGCGTCGAAGAAGGACGAGAAGGTAAGTGCGGAAGACCCGACCGGGGGCGGGCTTCGCTACCAGCTTCCCATCTATGCCGAAGCCATCGCCGGCGGCGAATCGGTCTCCGTCGCCTTCTGGCCGCTGACGGGCGACTCGCGAGGCGTCGTCAGCGAGATCGGATGGAACGATGAACTGCGTTCGAAGGTGATCGCCGAGCTAAGGCCGCGTATCACGGCGATGCAAAACGGCTACTTTCCGGCGGTGCCGGGCGTTGACAATTCGAACTGCGCCTACTGCCCGTTCGACCTGGTTTGCCCCGCAGACCGCGAACGTCGATTCGCCGAAAAGCGAGATCCGAAGGTCGCATTCTTAGTGCCACCAGAAGCCGAAGAGGGCCAGGAATGATGCAACCCGAGGACCACGCGGCTCGATTACAGATAGAAACGAATCTGCACGAAACTATGTTTGTAGACGCCGGCGCCGGGACTGGCAAAACGACCGCGCTCGTCGGCCGAATCTTCGCCCTCGTCACGCATCCCGACCCTGCCGTTCGCGTCCCGCTCAACCGAATCGCGGCGATCACGTTCTCGGAGAAAGCCGCTGCCGAACTGAAGGACCGCATGCGTGCGCGGCTCGAAGCCGCCGATGGCGACCGCCGGACGTTTGCGCAGGCAGCCCTCGCGGCCCTAGACGAAGCCGCCATCGAGACCCTACACGCCTTCGCCCTCCGGCTACTGAGGGCTACCCCACTACTTGCCGACCTGCCGCCAGGATTCAGCATCGCCGATGACGTCGAGGCGGGGTTTGAGCTCAACCGACGCTGGCGACGGCTGTTCGCGCGGCTTCTCGGCCACGACCACGTGGACGTTGCACTCCACCTCGGCCTGAACATTCTTCGGTTGGAGACGATTCATACTCGCCTCGCCGATAACTGGGACCGCTTTTCGGAGCCGATTCCGGTCGAGCCGATGCCAACCGCTGCCGAAGTCATGGAGGATCTGCGGGCGAAGTCCGACGAGATCGACGCGATCCTTCGCACATTCCGGCCGAGTCCAGATGACAAATTACTGCCAAAATTGCAGGACCTCCGACGGGACGTAGAAAGCCTCGACCCCGGCAACGAGTATCGGTTTTTTCCGGCGCTTGCCGCGATTGCCGCCCGCAAGGGGTTTAAAGTTGGCGCAAAGGGCAGCTGGCCGAACGGCGGATTAGACGAAGCCCGTTCCGCCGGAGTGTCTGTTCCCGAAGCCGCCAGCAACTGGCTAAACCGGTTCAAGAACTCTGCGTTCTCAGGTCTCACCGAGACCCTTCGGCAGGAGGTCGTAGAGGCCGTTGAAGACCGCCGGGCCGCCGGGCGGCTCGAGTTCCTGGACCTTCTCGTTTTCGCCCGGGACCTATTGCGCGACAGCTGGGAGGCGAGGGAGGCGGCACGCCGTAAGTTCCACCGAATCTTCGTTGACGAGTTTCAGGACACCGATCCGCTTCAGATCGACCTAGTGAGTCACTTAGCTCGCCTCCATCCAGAAGCCGCCGAGACGCCCTGGCGAAACGCTCCGATTGCCCCGGGTCGCGCGTTTTTTGTTGGCGATCCCAAGCAGTCGATCTATCGATTCCGCCGCGCGGACCTGGAAGTCTTCAACGCGGTGCGCGACGAAGTCGTCGGAGCGTCGGTTCAACTCACCACCAACTTCCGATCCCGTCCGGAAATTCTCAGTTGGATCAACGGCTACTTTGGTGAGCTCTTCGCCGCCCCGGGCCAAGCCCGTTTCTCGCCACTCCGGCCCGGCCGAACCGTCGAAGACACAGGTCTCGACGCCGTCCGAATTTTCGGCCAGCTCCACGGTAGCGCCGCAGAAAGGCGCCGCGCGGAGGCAAGCGACGTGGCCGCCGAAATCGCGCGCCTTGTTGCCGGTGGAGTTTCTCCGGCCACTATCACGATTCTTTTTCCAGCCAGAACATCGCTCCCTTTCCTGGAAGTCGCGCTTGAGCGGCAGGCGATTCCTTATTCCGTAGAGTCAAAAACGCAAGCGTTCGCCAGCCAGATCGCCCGCGATCTGGTGGCAATCTTAACCGCGATTTCGGACGTGACGGACGAAGTCGCGGCGATTGCCGCGCTCCGCACCGACGCCTTGGCGTGCTCCGACGCTGACCTTTTCGAGTTCGTCGCGCAAGGCGGCACGTGGGGCTCGGTTCCCTCGGAAGACCAAGGCGGCCAAGTCGCCGAAGCGCTTCGCTATCTCGAGGCTCTTCGAAAAGATTACGACGGCATGCCAGTGGCAAAAGTGGCCGAACGTGTTGCCCGAGACTGCCGGATGTTTGAGCGTGCGGCAGCCGATCGGCATCCGAAAGAGGCCATCCGTCGTCTCCGGCTGGTGCTGGACCAGGCGGAAGACTTCGACCGCACGGTCGGCGGAACCGTGCCCGATTTTGTCCGGTGGATTGCCGCTCTGCGCGAGAGCGAGGCGAAGGCGTCGGTTGGCTCGGTGCCCGATCGCGACCACCGCGCGGTCCGGTTGATGACGGTCCACGCGGCGAAGGGACTTGAATTCCCGATCACGTTCGTTCTCGGCTTTGGGGTCGGCGGTAGAAACTCCACCTGGAACGTTGCATGGTCGCCCGACGGCGAGTGCGCCCTCAAGATCGGTTCCAAGAACGCCCAGTTCGCCATCGGCGACGTCTCGGCCGTACAAGAACATGAAAAGGCGGCGGCCGAACTGGAGCGCGATCGACTCTTCTACGTTGCGGTGACCCGGGCGCGAGAGCGGCTCTACATCTCGGCCCACGCAAAAGCCTCAAAACAACCTCCGCGACTTCTGGAAGAAGTCAACTGGGTTTCGGACCCGATTCTGCCGCAAACGCGAAGCGATTCGAAACCGAGCAGCTCGCCCGAATCGGCAAGCGAAGCCGAGTGGAGGGCCGCCCACGATCTCTTGCTTAGGTCCTGCCAGCAACGGTTCTCGGTTACCGCAACCGAGTTGGCCCGGCGCGACGTGCCGACCGATGATTTTGACTTCGAGCGCGAGCCGTCGCTGCCCTCATCTCGGTCGAAGGGGGCCGACTTTGGCCGTGCGGTCCATGGCGCCCTCCAGGCGGTGAATCTTGATTCCTCGGAAGATATCCAGAAGGTCGCCGCGCGGCAGGCCGCGTTGCACCGAGTTGAGGCCGGCCGAGTCGAAGCAATGGTGCGAAGGGCTCTCGCCTCGCCGCCGCTCATGAACAACCAAGGCAGGCGGCATCCGGAAGTGTTCTTGTCGCACTGGTTCGAAGGTGTTCTTCTAGAAGGCTTCTTGGACCTCCTCATCGAGAATGGAAACGGCGAGTACCAGGTCATCGACTACAAAACGGACCGCAACGTGTCGGCAAGCGAGATCGACCGCGCGATGGAAACCTATCGCCTGCAGGCGGCTTGCTATTCCCTGCTGGTGCGCGAAGTCCTCGGCGCAAATCAGGTCGAGTGCCACTTCCTTTTCCTGGCGGCCGACCCGGCCGACGTTCGCACCGTGACCGACCTTGACGCCGCCGAGGCCGACGTGCTGAAGAAACTGCGCTCGCTGCGAACGGATGGGTAAGGTTTGCCTACCTTGCGCGCCATCCTACTCCTTCCTCTCCTTCTCGTTTTCGCCCCGCATTCGACAGCCCAGCGTGCGACGCCGACCGCTGAACTAAACCTCGCCCGCGTTGAAGGTCTCAAGTGGCGGCAGATCGGGCCGTTTCGCGGCGGACGCTCGCTCGCCGCGTCTGGTTCCGTCGCACGACCCAAGGAGTTCTATTTCGGCGCGACCGGGGGCGGACTATGGAAGTCGGTCGACGCCGGAGCGAACTGGAAGCCGGTCTCGGATGGATTCTTTGGCACCGCCTCGGTCGGCGCGGTTGCGATTTCGGCCTCGAACCCTGACGTGGTGTACGCCGGAACCGGTGAGCGCGACATCCGGGGCAACATCTCGCACGGCGATGGCGTTTACAAGACGACCGACGGCGGCAAAACCTGGCGCAACATCGGCCTCGGCGCGACTCAGACCATCTCCAAGATTGCCGTCCATCCAACGAATCCGGACATCGCGTATGTGGCCGCGCTCGGACCGGTCTACGCGCACCCCGGGGTTGCTCCTTCGAACGATCGCGGAATCTACAAAACCACGAACGGCGGGACCACCTGGAACAAAGTGCTGGATGGACTTCCCTTCGCAGGTGCGGTAGATCTGAAAATGGATCCCTCGAACCCGGACGTTCTCCTGGCCTCGACCTGGGAAGCTTGGCGTTCGCCGTATATGCTGAATAGCGGCGGGCCTGGCTCGCGACTCTGGAAATCCACCAACGGCGGAACCGACTGGACGGACCTCACGCGTCGCCCCGGCCTCCCTACCGGCCTCGTTGGCAAGATCGGCGTCACCATCTCCCCCGCCGATCCAAAGCGATATTGGGCGATCGTCGAATCGACGGAAGGCGGCATTTTCCGAACCGACGATGCCGGCGAAACCTGGCAGAAAACCAACGACAACCGCAACTACCGACAGCGCGCCTGGTACTACAACCATCTCACCGCCGACCCGAAAGACCGCGATACGGTCTACGTGCTCAACGTCGGGATGGGGAAATCGACGGACGGCGGAAAGACGTTTTCTGGCTTTCGCGGCACCCACAGCGACAACCACGACCTGTGGATCGCCCCTGACGACCCGAGCCGCATCATTAATGCGAACGACGGCGGCGCGTCCGTAACGCTTGATGGCGGCAAGACGTGGTCCGCGCAGGACATGCCGACCGCGCAGATGTATCACGTTTCCACCGACAACGCGTTTCCCTACCGCATCCTGGGCGCTCAGCAAGATAACAGCACGGTGCGAATTCCCAGCCGAACCACCCGCGCCGGCATCCGGGAGACCGACTGGACGAGCACGGCAGGCGGCGAGAGCGGCTATGTATCAGCGAAGCCAGACCGACCCGACCTCGTTTTCGGTGGAAGCTACGGTGGCGACCTCAGCTGGTTCGATCACCAAACTCAGCAGAGCCGCAGCGTCGACCCCTGGCCGGATAACCCAATGGGCCACGGCGCGAAAGATCTCGTCCACCGATTCCAGTGGACGTACCCCATCGTTTTCTCTCCGCATAACCCGAACGAGCTCTACGTTTGCTCGCAGTACGTTCTCAAGTCGACCAACCTCGGCCAGTCGTGGAAGCGAATCAGCCCGGACCTTACGCGAAACGAGCGCAGCACAATGGAGCCGAGCGGCGGCCCAATCACGAAGGACAACACCAGCGTCGAGTACTACGGCACGGTCTTCACCCTTGCCGAGTCGCCGTTGAAGCGCGGCGTTCTGTGGGCGGGCAGCGACGACGGCCTCATCCACGTTTCGCAAAACGGCGGCAAGAGCTGGACGAACGTGACCCCGTCCGGCATGCCACGCCAAGGCCTCGTCAGCATGATCGAAGCCTCGCCGTTTGCCGCCGGAACCGCCTTCGCCGCCGTTGATCACCACGAAAACAACGACTTCGCGCCGTACGCGTATCGGACCGACGACTTTGGCAAAACCTGGACGAAGATCGTCACGGGATTCCCGCGAAACACGTTTCTCCGCGTGATTCGAGAAGACCGCCGGGTTCCCGGCCTGCTCTACGCCGGAACAGAAACCGGAATTTTTATCAGCGGGAATGGCGGCGCAAAGTGGCAACCGTTCTCGCTCAACTTGCCGGTGACCCCGGTCCACGACCTAGCTTGGAAGGAGGACGACCTCGTCGCCGCCACCCACGGACGTGGGTTCTGGGTGTTGGATGACCTCTCGCCGATCCAGGCGCTCGCCGCCGGTCGCGGAAACGGTGACGCCGTATTGTTCCCACCTCGAGCCGGTTACAACGTGTTCTGGGGCGGCAACGGCGGATCGAAAGCGGGTGATAACCCGCCCAGCGGCCTCGTTCTGAACTACTACTTGGGCACCGAGGCGAAGGACATCCAGCTGACGGTGACCGACTCCAAGGGCGAAGTCGTCGCGAAGCTGAACCCGCCGAAGTCGGCGGGCTTCCACCGGCTTTCCACCGGTCTCCAATATCCCTCGTGGACCTCGGTTCCGCGAATGATCCTGTGGGGCGCGTTCCCGTCGCCCGTCACAGCGCCGCCCGGTAAATATACGGTCACGCTTACCGTCGGTGGAGTCAAACAAAACGCAACGGCCATCATGCGGCGCGATCCTCGCTCCATCGCGACTGATGCCGACCTGATCGCTCAAACCAAGTTCTTGCGCGAGGTCGCGGCCTCGATGACGGAGGCAAACCAATCGATCGTGCGGATCCGAAAGTTCCGAACGAAGATCGAAGAGACGCTGGCGACCGCGCCATCGGCCGAAACGACTGCTTTCGTCGGGCAGCTGACCACCATCGAGGAGGCACTTTATCAAACCAAGAACCAAAGTGGCCAAGACCCGCTGAACTATCCGATCCGGCTAAACAACCGAATTGGGGCATTGTTCAACGTGGTTCAAAACGGCGACGGCCGACCGACCGCGCAGGCGGTCGAGGTATTCCAGGGGCTGAAAGCTGAGCTGCTCGTTCAAACCAAGCGCCTCGCCACGTTGCTGGGCAAGTCGCTGACAGAGCTCACCGCGGCGCGACAAAAGGCCGGGCTTCCGCCCCTCGAAGAGCCAAAAAGCTGACACAAAAACGGGTGTTCTGACCAATAGTCAGAACACCCGCTGGCAACTAGGAGGTGGCGCGGCCGCGCTTCGGCGGCTGGTAGCCGTTCCCCGGAACACCGTCCGACTTCGGCTTCACCGGCCGACCGGCGCTTGGCATGCCTGCCGAGCGCGGGGCCGAGTTGTTGGCCGGCCAAGGTCGCTTGGGGCCGTTGCTAGGCGCCGAGCGGTGCTCGGGACTTGCAAAGCCTTCGCCTCGCGGTTCCGGGCGACCGCCGTAAGGAGCTCGCTTGTTCGGTTCCGGCCGGGCCGGTCGAGAGTGTTTCTCCGATGAATCGGCAGACGGAGCGGCTTCGCCTTCCGGCTTGGACCAACTTCGCTCGAACTTGCTTGGCGCGGCCGGATGGTTCCGAACCGGTCGGCTTCCCGAGTCGCGGAAGTCGTTTCGAGGCGCACGATTTCCGGCATTGGCTTCTTTCTCGGCGCGCTGGGCTCCCACTCGGTGGGTGCGCGGCGGCTTCGGCACATTTTTCGGACGATAGAGCGTCGCGGTGGAACGCGCCGAGAGCGGGAACTCCGCCTTGAGCAATCGCTCGATGTCGCGGATCTCTCGGTGCTGATCCGGCGTGGCCAAGGTGACCGCAAGACCCGCCGCTCCGGCGCGGCCAGTTCGGCCGATTCGGTGCACGTAGTCTTCCGAGGTCATCGGCAGGTCGAAGTTCACCACCAGAGTGATGTCCTTCACGTCGATGCCACGGGCGGCGATGTCGGTGGCGACCAAAACGCGGTAGGTGCCGCGCTTAAAGCCTTCCAGCGCGCTTCGGCGCTGGGCCAAGGTTCGATCCGAGTGGATTTCGTCGGCGGTGTGGCCGAGATTTCGCACGGCTACGGCAAGCTTTCGCGCGCCGTGTCGGGTTCGGGCAAACACCAGAACCGTTCCTGGGTTCTCGTAAAGCAACTGACCGAGGACGTCGTGCTTCTCCTCGTGCGGAATGATGACCAGCTCTTGGGTTACGAGCTCGGCGGCCGTACCTTGCGACGCTACTTCAATCCGCTGCGGATCGAGCAGATAGTCGTTTGCCAGTGCCTCGATCTCTTTCGGCATCGTCGCCGAAAACAGCATCGTCTGTCGCTTGCGCGGAACCGCGTCCATGATGCGTCGAATCGCCGGGGCGAAGCCCATGTCCAGCATTCGGTCGGCTTCGTCCAAAACGGCGATGCTGACGTAGCGGAGGTCCACCGTTCGCTGCATCATGTGATCCAGCAAGCGGCCGGGGGTCGCGACGATAATCTGCGGGCGGCCCCGCAGTTGGCTAATCTGTCGTCCCATCGGCGCACCGCCGATGAGAACGGCGGTGCGAACGCCAAACTTTCGAAACGTTTCTTCAATTTGCAGCGCGAGTTCGCGCGTGGGGGCCATCACAAGGCCGGTCTGTCCGGGCTCGAGAAGGCACATCATGGGCAACCCAAAAGCCAGCGTTTTGCCGGTTCCGGTCTGGGCGATGCCGATGAGGTCGTGACCAGAAAGCGCAACCGGGATCGCCTCCTGTTGAATGGGGGTTGGGGTTACGATCTGGAATGTTTCCAGCTGTTGGCACAACCGCTTGGTCACGCCAAGGCCCTCGAAGGCCATAGGGGTTTGTGATTCGGACATAAAAGAACCCAAACAAAGCGTCTTTGCTTGGGTCCTTATAGTTTAGCCGATCCTAGTTTCACAAAAAGGACGCTTGCGGAAAAACGGGACGTCTTCCGCGCCTAGTTCGGCCCGATAACCGCTAAGGCTAGCGTGAAGCTTCGGGCCGAACCGTGCCGAGCGTTACGGGTTCGCGCCCTTCGCGGCGTCTGCGGAAATGAGCGACTTGAGGTCGAAGATGAATCCGCCGCCGCCGCTTCCGCCGCCAGCACTGACCGAGGGCAGCTTGCCGTCCCACTTGGTAATCCACTCTCGCGCGATAACCAAGCTACCGCCCTGAACCTTGAGGGCTTCTGCGTTCAGCTTAGCCGCCCGGCTGGCACCTTCGGCGCGGGCAATTTCCGTTTCTTGCTGTAGCTTGGCCTGCTGAAGCACGTACTTCTGCTTCTCGGCTTCCTGCTGGGCGACCTGCTTTGCCTCGATGGCCTTGTTGAACTCGGGCGAAAACTCGAAGTTCGTGATGCTGAGACCCGCCGGTTCGACGATCACTTTGTAGTAGGCGAGTCGCTTGGTGATCTCCGTCTCGACTTCCTCTTTCACCTTCGCGCGAAGCTTGATGAGCTCCTCGGCCGTGTAGCGCGCTGTGACCACCTTGATGGATTCCTGGACCGCCGGGTCGATGATTCGGCTCTTGTACTGGTCGCCGACCTGCTTGTACAGCTCGCCGACCTGGATCGGGTCCACGCGGAAGTTCAGCGCCACCGAAGCGGTGACCGTCTGAAGATCGCGTGACGCGGCCGTTGCCTGGCTCTCTTCCTTCTGGGTTCGAACCTCAACAAGAACGGCTTCGTTCATTCCGGGAACAATGAAGTTGATGCCCTCCGACAGCACGCCTTGGACGGCGCCAAAACGAAGCAGAACCGCCCGGTAGCCCGCCGGGACCTGTACGAAAGCGCTGGAAAGCCCGCCGATAACGATAAGCAGCAGGCCGATCAGGCGCACCGACCAAGCGATTCCCGCGACCTTGGTCCCCACCGGAAACTGCGACTTCGACGCCGTAACCACGAGCGAGACCAGGACGATCAAAATTCCAAAGATTACGAATGCCATTTGTAAAACTCCCTACGAATTTAGCCGCAACGGGTTGCAGGCGCGGCCATAAGAGGTACAAAACCTAGACCTATGGATCGCATTGCCGCCCTTGATGCCATCGTCGCTTCGTTCGATCTGAACACCCATCCGTTTTACACGGACTGGCGGGCAGGAACCCTTCCGAAAGAGAAGATGGTGGACTACTCCGGCGAGTATGGCCGGTTCGTGGCCACGATCGCCAAGGGCTGGGAAACCCTGGGCTTCGAGAACTACGCCGAAGAAGAGCGCGAGCACGAGGTTCTCTGGGAGAACTTCCGCGCCGAGATCCACTCGACCGACCGCTCGAACTACCCGCAGACCGACGTTCTCGTGACCGCCGCCGACCGATTTTTCTCGGTTGCGCCGGAAGCCGTGGGAGCGCTTTACGCCTTCGAAGCCCAGCAGCCGAACACGGCCAAGAGCAAGCTCGACGGCCTAAACGAGCACTACGGAATTTCGGATGCCGGTAAGGAGTACTTCACGGTTCATGCCGAGGATTTCAACGAAGTCGTCGATCTCCGGAACTACGTCGCCACCATGAGCGAAGCCGACTTCAACCGCGCCAAGGTTGCGTGCAGCGTCGTCTGCGGAGCCATGTGGAGCGCCCTGGACGGCATCTATTACTCGACCAAAACGATTTCTGCCTGAAAGGGAAAGGATGGTTCCCCTTAAAAGGGGGAACCTCAAAGGAGGGGGTTATCGAAGATTTGACTTCAGGCATCCCCTTCAAATATTTTTCTCCGAAATATTCGCCAAATGACACCTTGAGGTAATCCCCTCCCCCACGGTTCCCCCTTCCGCGCTGCGCGCTTCAAGGGGCACCATCTTAGTAGCGCGAAGTCAAGAATCACGCATCAGACATGGAGTTCCTTCCGGGCAATTGTTTGCCAGTGTCTGCCATCGGCCGCGTCGGTGGCGTACCGCCGCTACCTACTTCGTCCAGGTCGCGACCGCCTGCAGCGTATCCACGCGGTAGGCGGTTGCTTTGTTAGGCGACGTCGTGGGCGAAAACACGATCGCAAAGTTGCCCACGCGCCTCACCGACGTCTTTTGGGCAATCTCTGCCATCTGCCCGGTTGAGAGATTTCGCAGGAAGCTTCCGTCAGGCTCTTCGCTCGTCACCAACCCAGGGGCCAGTTGATCCACGAACTTGGCCGGACCTTTGCATTCCGCCAGAAGCTGCACCCGCGGCGCTTCGAAATCGAGCTTGCCAACGAGGAACGACCCAAACGCGGTCTTCTCGATGTAGTTCCCTTCAAGGCTCATGAACTGTAGAGTCTCGCCCAGCTCCTTGAAGTCGTAGCGAACCGCCGCCGGATCGAAGTAGGCCAGTCCCCACTTGCCTGCCTGTTGAATGGGCAGAGACAATCGACCGGCCGAAATCCGCAGCCACTTATCAATGGGGCTGCGCGCCGGGGAAAGTCCCTGGAAGCGAGCCAGTAGCTCAGGCTTCGGGCGGATAGCCGTCAGGTCCACGCGGACCAAAACTTCCAGCCACGGCTTCCCTGCCTTATCCTCCCATCGCGGAACCAGATAAACGACGTTTCCAACGCGCCGCGAGCCGCTAAGGCCGGTGGCTTCCCGCTTTCGGCTGCCATCCTTAACCGCGGCCATCGTCTGCAAAATTTCTGGTCGTTCAAAGATTCGCGGCGAAACGGAAATCTCGTCGAGCCGCGTGCTTCGGACGTCTTCGCCAACCCGAATCGTCAACCCTCGCTCATCCCATACCGCCCACGTCTTATCTTTCCGGAACGCGATGCTCAGCGTTTTCTGTTCTGGTTCGGGCAACAATGGCACCGTCGTGACCGCCGTTGCCGACCGCACCACGAACGTTTGTTGGGTGTATGATAGTGAGGTCTTGTCTACCTGTTTTACAGGCGCATAGCAGGCCAAGAGCGCAAAATGAATCATCTTTTCCCCACCGGAGATCGCATTGTACTGCCGTGACTGCCCAAGATTCGATCAAGAAAATGAACGCTGCCTCGACCAAAAGGTGAACCCCCAAAGGCGAGAGCAAGCGGTGGACGTGGCCAACGTCCTTGGGCTTCGCGCAATTTGTGTTTTCAACGACTTTCGTGAGTCGCTTGTTCAGGCGCGTAAGAACCCGCCCGGCTCCAAACCAAGAAAGGCTAGGTAGCATCTAAAGATGGCTTCGAACGAACTGCAACGTCTTTGGAAGCTTCACCAGATTGACGCCGGTCTCGCCGAAGTCCGCGCCCGTGCCGCCGCGCTCAGTCCCGGCCGAGAGCTGATGGCCGAGGTGAAGCGCCTTGAGGAACAGGACGAAACGATTGGCGGCGCATATCGCAAGCTCCGGGCCGAACTCACCGACCTCGAACTCGCGAAGAAATCCGCCGAAGACAAGATAAAGGCCACGAACGACGACCTTTATTCCGGGCGGTTGGTCATCGCCCGCGAGGCGCAAGACAAGCAACGCGAGCTGGAAATGTTGACCCGCCAGATCGAAAAAGCGGAGCATAAGATTGGCCAGTTGCGGGCGCAGATTGTCCCCGCAGAAAAGGAAGCCAACACCATTACCGACCAGCTGACGGCCAAAAAGAAGGAACTCGCGATCGGTAAGAAGAAGGCCCTGGAAACGCGCGGCGAACTCGAAGCCCGCTTCGCCCAGCTAAACGAGTTGCGGCCAAACGCGGCAAAGATCGTGCCGCCGGCCCTTCTGGCACGTTATGAAGTCGTTCGTAAATCTCACGGCACCGGCATGGCCCTCATCACGAAAAAGCAAACGTGCGAAGGTTGCGGCATGTCGCTCCCCGAGAAAACGATCATCACTGCGAAGGACGACAAACTCGTAACATGCCAGTCTTGCCACAGAATCTTGTACTTTACGGCCGGCTTGGTCTAATCCTCGCGGTCTTGGGCTCGACCCCAGGATGCGCCCGATTTCCCGATTCCGGGGCCGTAGGCAACTTCACTCGGATCCGGTTTAAGATCCGCGTGAACGGGACCATCAACGACAGCACCGATTCGTCGCCGCTGACGCAATACGTCTACATCATTGCCATTCGCGTGTTACAGACAGACGATATTCCCAACACCGGCGCGCCGATTCCGGTGGCAAACGAAACGTCGCCGAACGGTTTTGTGGCTGGTTCTCCCACCCACTTTGTGCAATACGATTCTTTGCGGCCATCGCAGCCGTTCATCCTCTACAAGTTCAACCCCGGCCCAACCGCCGGTGACCCGACGAACCCGGTGAACTTGGGCTCGTGGTTCGATACGTCGTCAACACGCGGCCGAATCATCAACTTCGTTCGGCCCAGCGACGCCGGTGGAAGCCCGAAGGAGTTCCAGTTCGACCTATTCGCCAATCAACTGGTGGACGCGAACGCCGACGCCGGAACCATCCGACGGCTTCAGGTGAACATCCTACCAATGAACCGCCTGAGCACAAGCGGCGGAAGCCGCGTCTGGGATGCGGTCGGAAACTCGCTGAGCCCGTCCGAGATCAACTCGGTGCTTACCGTTGACCTTCGGTCGAACTCCACCGTCAACAACACCACCGGGATCGAGCCAACCGGCGACACGGTTGGCGCGAACGACCCCGACGCCGACATCAGCGACTTTACGATCGAAGTCCAGCGGCCCTAACGCAGCGCTAGAGCGCGCATCGCGGACACGCCAACTTCGATCGCGTCATCGTTAAAGTCGAAGTTCGGCGCGTGCAGGTTCGGGTACGTCTCCTGTCCCGCCGACTTCAGGCCAAGGAAGAAGAAGCAAGCGGGCACCTCGTAGCCGTAGAAGCTGAAGTCCTCGCCGCCCATCGTCGGGTGTTCTTCCAGCAGGACGTTCTCCGCGCCGAGCGTATCGCGGGCGACTTCGCGGAAGAACTCCGTCGCTCCTGCATCGTTGAGGGTCACCGGGTACGGGTCTTCGGCCCACAGTACGGAAGCCTTCGCCCCAAAACCGGCAGCAATCGAGGCCACGAGAGACTCAATGCGCTCCCGCGCCGCCCGTTCGACCGCGCCGTCTAGGGTGCGCAAGGTTCCGTTCAGCCACGCCGTCTCGGGGATCACGTTATGCGCCACCCCAGCCAAGAACTGTCCGATGGTGACGACAACCGAATCGAGCGGGCCGACCGTTCGGCTCGCGACCGTCTGCAAGGCGGTGACGATGTACGCGCCCACCACGATCGGGTCGATGCCGTAGTGCGGATAGGCCGCGTGCGAGCCTTTGCCCGTAATTTGAACCGAAAACGAAGCCGCGCTAGCCAGCAACGGACCAATTCGGGTGCTTACTTCGCCAACGTGGGCATTAGGAAAACCGTGCAGGCCGAAGATTTCGTCAACCTTTGCCGGGACCAGTCGGCCGTCCAGCGCGCCTTCTTCCACCATCTTCTTGCCGCCCGCGCCGCCTTCCTCGGCGGGCTGGAAAACGAACACCACATTGTTGGGCCGCTCGCTGGTCTGCGCCAAAACTTCGGCCGTGCCGACCAAAATCGTCGTGTGGCCGTCGTGCCCGCAGGCGTGCATCACGCCCGCGTTCTGGCTGGCATACGGCAGCCCGGTGAGCTCATTAATTGGCAGGGCGTCCATATCCGCCCGCAACGCCACCGTCTTCGCCGCACTTGGGTTTTCGGTTGCGGGCAAAAAGCCGAGCAAGCCGGTTTTTGCGACACCGGTTCGAACTTCAACCCCGGCCGCCGTCAGGGCTTCGGCGACCTTCTGCCCGGTCCGGACCTCGGTGTAGCCAAGCTCTGGGTGCGCGTGCAGGTCCCGGCGAAAGGCGGTTAGTCGGTGGAGATGGGCAGGATCGAGGCGGAAGCTCATGCCTAAAGCATACGGCAACTAACGCCTGGCCGATTGGAGTCCAACCTTTGCACCTGGGCCAGATGGATGGGAAAATGTGGGAGGGCTCGTCCTTCGCCCGGTGAGGATCCAAACATTTTCACTTTTGGCGGTCTGATTTTTCTCGATAACGTGCAGAACCTTAACAATCGGCGGCTAGGATCGCAAAATGCCTACGTTCGACCGTCGCACGTTTCTTAAGACCGGACTCCTCGGAAGCCTGGTTGGCGTCCAGGGCCTGCTCGCCCGACCCGCACTCGCAAAACCCGCCCTTGGCCGAGACTTCGGAAACGACAAGGTCGGTTACGGCTCGCTAAAGAAGACCGCCAGCAAGAACACCGGTGAATCGATGCTCTCGCTTCCCGAAGGTTTCTCCTATACGATTCTCGGAAAGGTCGGCGACAAGATGAGCGACGGCAATCTGACCCCAGCCGCGCATGACGGCACCGCCGCGCAAAACTATAAAGGCAAGATTCGCCTCATCCGAAACCACGAAGTACGCAACGAGCCGGGTCAGGGCAAGGCATTCGGCCGCCCTTCAAACGCTTACGACAAGGCAGCCGGCGGCGGAACGACGACGATCGAAATCGATCCGGTGACGCGCGAGCGCGTCCGCGACTGGGTTTCCCTGAGCGGAACCCTCGTGAACTGCGCCGGCGGACGAACCCCCTGGGGCACCTGGATTAGCTGCGAAGAGACGACGGCCGGCCACGGCAAGAGCAAGGTCTATCACAAGGACAAAGAGCAGGGCGGCGGATACGAAAAGGAGCACGGCTTCAACTTCGAAGTGCCGTTCTCGGCCGATGGATCGGTGAAGGCGGTTCCGCTGATCGAAATGGGTCGCTTCGTGCACGAGGCCATCGCGGTTGACCCGAGCACCGGCATCGTTTACCAAACCGAAGACCACGGCTCGGCGGGCTTCTACCGCTTCCTTCCGAACGTCATCGGCAAGCTCGCCGACGGCGGCAAGCTGCAAATGGCCAAGGTGAAAGGCAAAGACCTCGTGGATACGCGCAAGGGCCAGAAGGACGGCATGACCTATGAAATCGAATGGGTGGACATCAAGGATCCGAATCCGGCGAATGCCTGGGAAGACGAGCTCGCCGTGGCAAAGCAAGGCCGCGCGAACGGCGCAATGATCTTCGCCCGCTTGGAAGGTGCCTGGTATGGCGATGGCTGCATCTTCCTCAACTCGACGAATGGCGGCCAAGCAGAAGCTGGCCAAATTTGGCGGTACCGACCGATGGGTGAAGCGACCGGCGAACTCACGTTGCTGTTCGAATCGCCGAGCCGCGAGATCCTGGATGCTCCAGACAACCTCTGCGTGACCCCGCGCGGTGCCCTCGTCATCTGCGAAGATGGACCCGGCACGAACTACGTCCGGGGACTCAGTAAAGAAGGCCTCATCTTTGACTTTGCTCAGAACCTGGTCAACGACAGCGAGTTCACCGGCGCAACGTTTAGCCCCGACGGCCAAACGTTGTTCTTCAACATCCAGAACCCCGGAACCACGTTTGCGGTTTGGGGTCCCTGGGAACGCGGCGTCTTCTAAGCCGAGAAGTGATACGGCGGGCGGAACACGCCCGCCTCGGTAATGATCGCCGAGATCAGCTCGCCCGGGGTGACGTCGAACCCCGGGTTGTAGACCGGCGTGCCTTCCGGCGCAACTTGCACGCCCTCGATGTGGGTCAGTTCGGTTGCGCTCCGCTCTTCGATGGGGATGCTGTCGCCGGTTGGCATGCTGGGATCGAGGGTGCTACTGGGCGCGGCGATGTAGAACGGAATGCCGTGGTGCTTCGCGAGGACGGCCAGCGTGTACGTGCCGATCTTGTTCGCCGAGTCTCCGTTGGCGGCGATTCGATCCGCTCCCGCGATGACGAGATCGATCTTCTTTTGTGCGAAAAGGATTCCCGCCGCCGAATCGGCGATGGAAACGAACGGAATTCCTTCGTGCTTCAGTTCGAAGGCGGTAAGGCGAAGCCCCTGCTGGCGGGGTCTGGTTTCGCAACTGTAGACAAAAATGGTTGGGTCGGCGGCGAACGCCGAACGAATGACCCCCAGCGCGGTTCCATGCCCGGCCGTTGCCAGCGCGCCGGTGTTGCAGATGGTGAGGATTCGGGCACCATTCGGAACGAGCGATGCTCCGTGCAAGCCGATGGCTTGGTTCATGGCGAGATCTTCGCGCTCGATGGTCTGGGCTTCGGCCAAAACTGCGTCAAAGCCGTGCACCAGAACCGGGTCCAGCCGCTCTAGGGCCCAGAACAGATTCACCGCCGTCGGACGGGATTCCGCCAAAGTCCTCCGGGCCAAAACCACGTCTTCCCCACCAAGAACCGCCAACGCCATGCCGTAGGCCGCCGCGATTCCAATCGCCGGCGCACCGCGCACCGCCATATCGCGAATCGCCTCGGCTACCTCGCCCGACGTCCGCAACGTCAACCATTCTTCCCGCTGCGGCAGCGCGCGCTGGTCCAGCATCAGAAGGTGATCGTCTTTCCAAACTTGCGGTGAGAGGCTCATACGTGATAACGTACCAAAACCGACGGGAAGTTATCGTGTTAACCTATTCGGAGCCGCCATGATTTCACTCGCGCTTCTCTTTGTTTGCCAGGCCGATACCGAACTGATCCTCTTCGACCGACCGCTGCTCTTCGCCTACGGGTCATGGGAAAAGAAGGCCACGGTCGTCGTCGGAAAACTGGAACTGCGCGGCGTGACCCCGCAGGGCGGCGGCGGCACGAACGTGGAACTCGACCTCTCCGGCGACGCCAAGAGGAGTTTCGAAGTTCGGCTAAAGTTCTCGGGCAAGCCGCCGTTGCAGCGGCTCCGGTTGATGCTCTCCGACGACGCAGGTCACTCCGGCAACTACGACTTCCCGATGGCCGATGCCAAGCCCGGCGTCGCCGAACTGACGCCGTTTGAAGGCGCCGCGCTTGAGAATCCCACCGAACTCAAAGACGGAAAGACGCTGAACCTGGCAAAGATCCGCCAGTGGCAGCTCGTCGGGGACTGGAGCAGCACGACGCCCTTGGACCTCGACGTGCTGTCGGTTCGCACGGTTGAACCGACGGAAGCCATTCTAAAGTCTCGCGCCGAGGCCAAGGCAAAGCGACTGGCTGAGGCCCAAGCCCGGCTCGAAGAAGCCCGCCGCCTCCGGGAACAGTTCGGGAAAATCGGCCCGGATTCGCCGAAGTTTGAGGCCGTCTACGCCGTCGCGCCCGACACGGTCGCCATCCGAATCCGCCAGGGCGTGGGTACCGCCAGCCAGCTGTTGCCCTATTCCCCGGTCGCGGGCGACAAGCTTGAGAAACAGGGGGACGCCACGGTCGTGGTTCGAAACGGCCAGCCGCTGGGCTATCTCATCGGCAGCAAGACCAAGCAGATCAAGACGTTCGAGAAGTACACCGGGGACCCCCTCCTTACCGACTTCCTCGCCGATCCGGCAAACTACCGATTGGGCGACCAGGTTCCGGTTCAGGTCTCCCGCAAAACGAAGCCGATCAACTCGGTTCAACCCGGATACGAGCTGATCCTGCGGCACACCATCTACCTGCGGTTTCCCAAGCCCATCGCCGCCGGGTCGGCGCTTCCTCTGAACCTCGGCAAACTGAACGTCCAAGCCGCCCCCGCCACGTGGAAGTTCGATCCCGAGCAAACGTGGAGCGAAGCGGTCAAGGTCAACCAAGTCGGCTACCGGCCCAGCGACCCGTTCAAGCGGGGCTTCCTCTCAGTTTGGCTCGGCACGGGCGGCGCGCAAATCTACAACTCGCCGAAGTTTCGGGTGATCGATGCCGCCGGCAAGATCGCGTTTAGCGGCGAAGCCAAGCCAACCAAGCTGGCCACCGATCCCGAAAACTACAATCGCCCCGAAAACCAGACCCTCACCGACGTCTACTCGCTGGACTTCTCGCCGCTGAAAACCGCCGGAACCTACCGGTTGGTCGTCGATGGAATAGGCACTAGCTACCCGTTTGAGATCGGCGAGGACGCCTGGTACCGCGCGTTCCGAACCCAGCTGCGCGGGCTATACAACAACCGGTCCGGCACCGAACTCGGCCCGCCGTACACGCCGTTCAAGAAGCCGGTTGACTTCAAGCCGGGCGTCACCGAGGACGTCTTCCAGTCGAGCTACTCCGTTCTTGAAGGCGGCAACGAAGGGCAAGGACTCGCGAAAAAGACGACGACCGAGAAAGTCCCCGAGGCGTGGGGCGGCTATCACGACGCCGGAGACTGGAACCCGCGCCGGGTGACGCACATGGCGGTGACCGCCGCCCAAATCGAACTCGCCGAGCTGTTCCCGGCCTACTTCGCCAAGAAAACTTGGAACATCCCGAACGCCGGCAAGCTGCCCGACCTGCTGGAGGAAGCCAAGTGGGAGCTCGACCTCTTCCGACGACTGCAAAAGCCGGATGGAGGGATGCCATTCGGCATCGAGACCAACGGTGACCCGGCCGCCGGCGAGGTCTCCTGGAACCAGAGCTTCTCGGTCTACGTGTACGCGCCGGACATCTGGTCGAGCTGGTACTACACGGCGGTAGCGCGACGCTTCGCCGAGGTCGCCCGACCGTACGACCCGAAACTTGCCGACGCGTACACGGCCAGCGCCAAAAAAGCGTTCGTGTGGGCGGAGAAGAAATTCGCCGCCGAAGGCGGCAAATACGCCCGCTGGGAAGCGCGGGACGCTCGAAACCTCGCCGCCGCCGTCTTGGTGGCAAACGGCGACACTTAGGCGAAAGCCGCCTTCGAAGCGACGACCTCGCTCGGGACCGAGAACCCGAATCTCTTCCAATGGACAGTGGCGGTGCAGTCCGACGCGGCGTTTGTGGTGGCGCGGGCAAAGCCGGGCCGGTTCGACGCCGCCTACAAGCCACGGGCCATCTCGGGCCTGCGACAACTTGCCGAATCGACATTGAAATACACCGACGGAAACGCCTGGGGCATCGGCTGGCCGGACCCGGGCAAGCCGCCGATGCTCGGCTTCTTCACGACTCCGGGTGGCACCGAACTCCTGCGCACCTACGAGCTGACGAAGGAGGAGAAGTACCTTTCTGCGGCGCTCAAAACGACCTCGTTCAGCCTCGGCGCGAACCCCGACAACATCGTTTACACGACCGGGCTGGGTTCAAACTCGGCGCGAAACCCGCTGAAAATGGACCAACGCCACACGGGTCAGGCCACCCCGGAAGGCCTCACCGTGTACGGAAACGTGGACTTTGCGAAGTGGAACGATAGCTTCTTTACGTGGCCGATCACCTGGCACATTTCGCGGGTGGCCGTGCCAGACCCGTACGCCTGGCCGACGACCGAGAACTACATGGACGTCTATCTGTATCCGGCCATGACCGAGTACACGGTGGATATCTGGGCACCAAACGTGTTTGTTTGGGGCTACTTGGCCGCCCGAAAATAGCCTGCCGTCAGCCCGGGTGGCCGCCGGCCGACCACAGGCCGGTGGTTTCTAGGAGTCCAAGTGCCAGGTTCATGTTCTGAACCGCCTGGCTGGCCATGCCTTTAGCCAGGTTGTCCAGCGAGACGCCAATCGCCGCGAGGTTGCCTTGCGTTACGGCACCGATGTCAACAAAGTTCGAGCCGATGGTTGGCAGTAGTCGAGGCAACTCCGGCCGAACCCGCACGAAGGGAGAGTTCTCGTACAGTTCTGCGATGGATTCCGAAGACCAACCCGGCGGCCGCCGAAACTGGATCGTGATCGAAATTCCGCGCACCAGCGGGGCCGAATGCGGCACGAACGAGACCTCCAGCGGCATGTCGCGCTCCACCAGAAACTGCTCCACCTCGGCCATGTGCTGATGCGCAAGCGGCTTGTAGGCTCGAAAGTCGTGCGCGCGGGTCGGATGGTGCGTGCCCTCGCCGGGGTTCATGCCGCTGCCGGACGATCCGGTAACGCCGGAAATAGCGACGAAATCGACGTCCTGCCCCACCAGCGGAAGCAGCCCGATCTGGAGCGCAGTCGCGAAACAACCGGGGTTGGCAATGCGGCGCGAGTCGACCGGCGGCGACACATCGGCCAGCCCGTAGTTCCACTGGCTGAGCAGCTCTGGGCAAGGGTGCGGCTTCTTGTAATGGTCAGCGTAGAGATCGGGGTCGGCAATCCGAAAGTCCGCGCTCAGGTCAATCACCGTGGCCTCCCCCAGGAAACCATCCGGCCACGCGGCATACATCGGCGCAAACTCGCCATGCGGCATCACGGCAAAAACCACGGGATATTCGCAGTCGTGCAGCCAAGCCCAATCTGGCTCGGCATCAAACTCGCCGTTGATCAGTTTCGTCAGGTTCGGATGGACCGCGCCAAATGGCTGCCCCGCGTGCCGTCGCGACGTACCGCGAATGCCCTCCACCGACGGATGGTCGGCAAGCCAGCGTAAAAGTTCGCCGCCGCCGTAGCCCGAGGCCCCGAGAATGAGGGCGCGGATCATGCGCGGGCGATCTTCCCCCGCACCCGCTCGAGCACGAATGCGCTGAACTCATCGGCGCGGGACCGGGCATTGATGGCGCGCACGCCGAAGTTCTGCTCGACGAACCGGGTACCGACCGCGTTGTCGGTAGCCGGTCCGGCGACGACGTCTACCGTGATTCCAAACGCCTCTTGCAGGTAGCGAATGCCGCCAGAAACCCCGACCGGGTCGTTTGCGCAGAGAATGAACGCCGCCGAGTGCTGCATCAGTTCATTGTCGGCCAAAATCGCCTGCACGCCATATTCGCCCATGATTCCGTCGCCAGTCTCGGCCACGATCACGTCGGCTCCGCGCGAAGTGAGCTCAGTGAACACCGACCGGGCGGTCTGGGTCGAACTGGTTTCCGAAGAGGCCGTGACGCCCGTGTCGGTAAAGTCCAGGCTCCATTCGGCCCCGTAATCCTCCATGCTGAGGATGTCGCGGTAGAGCGAAACGCCGGTGAGCTTTGCGCCGCCGACCCGAAACCCGGCCTGGGTCAGCTTGCGCACGAGTTGGCAAGCCGCCGCCGTCTTGCCCGCGTTCATGCATGTCCCGGCGATGTAGATGACCGGCGTTGCCGGGACCGTCGGTGACGCCGTGATCGACGCCTGACCGATGTTGGCCGGTCGCCCAACGCGACTCTCGAACTCTGGAAACACCTGCACCTGGCCCAGAATTTCTAGCTCGAACGGCGCTCCCACGTCCCGGTTGAACGAAACACAACGGCCGATGACCCCACCAAGATTCAGCAGATTCAGCGTCTCGCCGACCTGAACCGACTCGGGCAGCACGCCTTCGTAGCCGTGAAGCGCATTTCGGTGCCCGAGGGCACCCACGATCAGATCGCCGCTGTGCAGGGTGCTCATCCGGCCGTGAACATCTTCGATCTGGTTGTAGGTCTGCTTGTCGTTTTGAACGCGGCCGACCAGCACCGAGCCGTGCTCGGCGACGATTGTGCCGTCCACGGTCAATGATTTTGCCAACCGGAGGTTCCGCGTGACCGAAGCGATCTTGTCGACGGAAAGTCGCATCAAGCCCCCGCCTGCGCTTTGCCCACGAGGTACTGCCCTACCCCGAACACCTTGGCGAATCCAGCCGCTTCTTGACCAGTCCACAGCCGGTTCGACTCGCCGTAGCTGGCAACATCCGGGTTCATTAACGAAAACTCGGACCGCACTCCCTGCACGGTGAAGCCGCGAGGATAGAGGAGCACGCGAACGTCGCCGGTTACAAACCGCTGGCTGCTGGTGAGGAAGGCCTCCAGGTCCCGCGCGAGCGGGTCGAAGAACTGCCCTTCGTGAAGCAAGGCGCCGTAGAGGTTGCCCAGCGATTCCTTCCAGAAAAGTTGCTTGCCGCTGAGGACGGCCTTTTCCAGTTCGCGGTGCGCGCCGATGAGCAAGTGCGCCGCCGGAGCTTCGTAGCCGATGCGGCCTTTGATGCCGAGGATCGTGTCGCCGAGGTGATGCCCACGCCCAACGCCAAACCTCCCGCCAAGCGCGTTCAACGTCTCGACCAACACAACCGGGTCCATCGCATGGCCATCGACCGCGACCGGCACACCGGCCGAAAACTGGATCGTGAGGTCCTGCGGTGCCAACTGAGTATCCACGCGGCCACCGGGAAACGCCTCTTCGGGCAGGGCATCCCACGTGCCCAGCGTCTCCCGGCCGCCGACGCTGGTTCCCCACATGCCTTCGTTCACGGAATAGTCCTTCGTTCGGGCCGGGAAGGTGAATCCGCGCTCCGCGAGGTAGTCGACCTCGGCCGCCCGGGAAAGGGCCAAGTCACGAATCGGCGTAACGATCTCGGCCTCCGGCGCCAACGCCCGGAAGGCAACGTCAAACCGAACCTGGTCGTTTCCGGCACCGGTGCTGCCGTGGGCGATGGCGGTCGCGCCAAGCTCTTTTGCGGCGGCCACCACGGCGGCGGCTTGGCAAACCCGCTCGGCCGATACGCTCAGCGGATATGCCTGGCCGCGAAGAACGTTTCCGTAGACAAGGTATCGGAGGTAATTCTGCCACAGGTCCGCCCGTGCATCTATGACCCGATGCGAGGAGGCACCAAGCCGGACGGCCAATTCGTCGATGCGTTGGCGCTCTTCCGCCGAGAAGCCGCCGGTATCAACCGTGACGGTGTGGACCGCGTACCCCTGCTCGCGCAGGTAGAGCACGCAGAAGGAGGTGTCGAGCCCCCCGGAAAACGCCAAAACGAGATTGCCTTTCATGTCGTGATACTTTGCGTCCAGCTTACGCGACCCGGAAGAGCCGCCGAGCCGCCTCTGCGTAGAAGCGAACCCCGGCTTCCAATTCCGCGGCCAGCAGATATTCGTTGGGGGTGTGGCTGCGCTTGGTGTCGCCGGGACCGACCTTCACCGCCGGAATGTCGCCCAAGAACGCCCAATCGGAAACCGTCGCCGATCCGACCGGCTCGGGCGACGGCGACGCGGCGAGGGCGGCTTTTGCCAGCGGATGATCGTGCGAGATCGATTTCGGCAGGTAGCGCTCGCTGTGAACGATGATCTTGGTCTCGAGGGTTTCCCGAAGCTGCGTCGCCAGTTCGGTGTGGTCCAGGTTCGGCGTCGTTCGAAAATCGACAAAAAACTCGCAGCGGTCCGGGATGACATTGCGCATCTTTCCGCCCTGAATCACCGCTACCTGCGCGCGGGTCTCGCCCAAAACGGGGTCAGGCTCAAACCGCAACGCCTCCAGCCGAACGATGTCCCGCGCCGCTTTGTGGATAGCATTCTCGCCGAGATGGCCGTGGGCGACGTGGGCACTCACGCCCTCCGATTCGCACCGAAAAAGCAGCATTCCCCGCTGCGCGGTGCAAACGTTCAGGCTCGTCGGCTCACCGACGAACGCGCCTTCGAACTCGCCAAGCTGCGGAAGCAGCCGCGAAATCCCGTCTGGGCCACCGTTTTCCTCCTCGGCGGTGAGCGCGACGACGACGCGGCCGTGATCGAGTCCGGCCAATTCTCGCGCAGCAAACAGCATGGCCGTCCCGCAGCCCTTCGCGTCGTTGGCACCGAGGGCGGTCAGCTTGCCGTCGATCCACTCGCCCGCGAACGGGTCAACGTTCCAGCCTTCGCAGACGGCGACCGTGTCGAGATGGCTCACCATTAGGATTCGCGGCCCGGTAGTGCCGATTTCAAACCAAACGTTGTTGCCGTCTCGCACTGGCTCCAGTCCCCAACCGGAAACCGTTTCGAAAACCAGCGTCGCCGCCGCGTCCTCATGACGACTAAAGCTCTGCGTTTGGACGAACCGGGACAGAAACTGACCCGGGCTCACGCAGTTTCGTCTCGCCGAATCATTGTGCCCGCGCCCTCATTCGTAAAGACCTCAATCAGAAGGCTGTCGGGGGCGTAACCACCGACCAAGTGGACCGACTTCACGCCCGCCGCAAGCGCGTTCTTTACCGCCGCAAGCTTGGGCCGCATGCCGCCGCTCACCGCACCGGAGGCCACCATCTCTTCGGCCTCGCTCTCCCAAAGGAACGGAATAAGCGAGTTCGGCTGATGCGCGTCGCGCAGCAAACCCGGCACGCGCATCACGAACATCAGCTTCTCGGCGTCGATCGCCCCGGCGACGTGTGCCGCCACGGTGTCCGCATTCGTGTTGAAAAGTTGGCCGCTTGCCGTTGCGGTAAGGGGCGCGATCACCGGAACGTAGCCGCCCGCAAGCAAGTGATAAATCAGCGCCGGATCGACTCGCTCGACATCGCCGACGAGACCAAAGTCGACCGTCTGAAGGCCGTCTTCGGTCTCAAGCGTCATCGGTGGCCGTTGGCTCGCCTCAATGAGGCCGGCATCAAGGCCAGAAATCCCCACCACCGGAAGCCCGACCTCACGCAAGACGCTGAGAAAATCGAGGTGCGCGACGCCGCCCAAGGCCATCTTGACGACTTCAAGTCCCTCGGGAGTCGTCACGCGCCGCCCGGCGACCTTCGGGGTCTCGACATTCAGCCGTTCTGCAAGACCATCCACCGCCGTCCCGCCGCCGTGCACCAGCACGACGCGGATGCCGAGGTGCCACATCAGGGCGATCTGCTCGCCGACGCTGCGGGTGGCTCCCGCCGAATCCAGAACTTCCCCGCCGAGCTTGACGACGAAGATCTTGTCGCGGAACTTACCGACGTACGGAGCGGCGGTGCGCAGTGCCGTCATGCCGTTCATGCGCCACCTTTCAGTCGGTCCAGGATCACGCGCTGTACGTGGAAACGGTTCTCGGCTTCGTCGATCACGTGCGAACGTGGGCCATCCAGCACGGTTTCCGAAACCTCCAGGTTCCGGCGAACGGGCAGGCAGTGGCAGAAGATAGCGTCGCGGTGCATCATGTCGAAATCCGAATCTCGGGTCATCCAGTCTTCGAGACGCACTTCGGCGGTTCCGTCGGTGGGTCCCCACGCCTTGGCGTAAAGAACTTTGCTTCCGGCGGCAGCTTCGGCACGATCTCGTAGAACGGACACTTTACCGCCCGTTGCGCGGGCGTATTCGTGTGCCTGCTCGAGGACGCTCGGCGCAAGGTCAAACCCCTCCGGATGAACCACCCGAACGTCGCACCCGCTGGCCGCCGCGGAAAGCAAGAACGAGTTGGGAACCGCGCGCGGTAACCGCTTGATGTGCGGCGCCCAGGTGAGGGTGACCGGCAAATTCTGCAGGTCGCCAAAATTCTCCCGCACCGTCAACATATCGGCAAGCCCCTGGCAGGGATGCTCCCTCGCGCTTTCCATGCTGATGACGGGCACGCCGGCGAAACGCCGAAAGGCGTTGATGACGCTGTCGGCATCATCCGCATCGAGCCCACCGCCATCCGAGAACGCCCGGACGGCCAGGAAATCGGTGTAGCGGCCGAGCACCGGAACCGCTTCGCGCAGGTGTTCGGTCAGGTCGCCGTCCATGACCACGCCGTCGCGACTTTCGAGCCGCCAAACTCCGTTGCCGACTTCGAGCACGATGGCGTTTCCGCCGCCACGAATCATCGCTGCTTCAAAACTGGTCCGAGTTCGCAGGCTCGGGTTGAAGAAAACCATGCCCAGGATGCGTCCGGCGAGGTGATGCCCGGGAGCGTTCGCCTTCCAGGCGACGGCCTGATCCAGGACTTCTTGAACGCCTTCGGGGCCAAGATCTGCAATGTGAGTGAAATGCTTCATGCAGCCAACTCCGCCGAAAATGCGCTGACGCTCGCCAGGAACTCAGCGATGCCTTCGTCCGAAAGCGTGAGCGGCGGCAGCAAGCGGAGCACCTCGGGATTGTGTGACCCGCCAACCAAGATACGGTTATCGAGCAGCCGCTTCTTGAGCGCGGCCGCGTATTCTCCAACATGGAGCCCTAGGAGCAGACCGGCCCCGCTGACGCTCGTCACCACGCTTCCCGCTAATCCGAGCCTGATCTTTTCCTCCGCAGCGTTGGCGCGTGCGGAAAGCTGCTCGGCCACTAAAACCTCAAGCGTCGCCAAAAGCGCGGCGCAGGCAATAGGTCCGCCACCGAACGTCGAACCCAAATCACCCGGCTTGATTCCGGTGGCAAGCGCTTCGTTAAGGATCACCGCGCCCATCGGCACGCCGGAAGCGATGCCCTTGGCGACGGTCGTGATGTCAGGATCGACGTCGAAGTACCCGCTGGCGAAAGGTGTTCCCAGCCGGCCGAATCCGGTTTGGATCTCGTCGAAAATCAGCACCGTCCCGCTCGCATCGCACTTACGGCGCAGAGCCTGTAGAAACGGTTTCGAAGCCATCACGATGCCGGCCATCGACTGCACCGGCTCCAAGATCACGGCGGCAGCGTCCGAAAAATCCGCCGCGTCCAGGGCCGCCAAATCGTTCCACGGCAGCATCTCTGCCGGGGCCAAGAGGTCTTCGTATCCCGCCCGAATCTTCGGATCGTCGGTGACCGAAAGACCGAGAATTGAGCGACCGTGCCAGCCGCCGGTGAAGCTAACGAATCGCTTTCGCCCGGTGGCCTTTCGAGCGATCTTCAGGGCGTTTTCGTTCGCCTCGGCTCCGGAATTCACAAAGAACACGCTCGTCGCCTTTCGTCCGGCAAACCGAACCAGGGCCTCGGCGGCACGCTCGCGAATGTCGAGCCGCCCAGCTGTCGAATAAAAAATTATGCTTGAAGCCTGGGTCTGAATCGCCGCGACGACCGTCGGGTGACAATGCCCCGTTACGCAAACGCAGTGGCCACCGTAAAGGTCCAAGTAGGCATTTCCGTCGGTGTCCCAGATCCGCTCGCCCTTCCCGGATGCAATCGTAAAGGGGAACGGGGGGTAGGTTGGGAGGAGGGCGGGAAACGGCATCGAGCTGTACGGCAACCGGCCGTAAGGTGAATTTACCTGCCCTTCGAAAGTGACATCAAAATCGTCGCGGAAGTTTGACGATGGCGGAGCGCGATCTTGGCGTTTGCCATGTAAAATCGGGGCTGGTTCGCTGACCTATGAGAAACCCTTTGCTCAACCCAAGAAATCGAGAAACTGTCCTCCATAAGTTTGCAACCGTGGCCGCGGTCGCGAGTTTTGCCGCCATTGCGTCCGCCCAGGATCCCGCCGCCGACGGCTCGGACAGCATGCTTCCGATCATCATCGGGATTGCGGTTGTGCTCCTCGTCGGTGCGGTCGGATTCTTCGTTATGCGACAGCAGCGCGCGGCGGCGCGGGCTCCCCGACCCGAATTCGTTGACGAACTCACCGAGATCCGAGTTATGAAGCATCGGCTGGTGCCGATGGCCCGCGGCGTGAAGTCCGGACAAGATTTTCCGGTTCTCAAGCTTGTGACGATTGGCAAAGATCCGACGGCGACGATCAAAGTTTACGGAAACGACATTAGCGGCATTCATGCAGAAATCCTCCCGCACGACACCGGCGCCGTCATCACGGATCGCGGTGGCTACGCCGGCACGGTGGTGAATGGCGAAAAGATTGTCTCGGGACGCCCCCACGAATTGAAAGACAAGGATATGATTCAGGTTGGGGAATCCCAATATCAGTTCCGAACGACCGACGGCGACTAGTCACTAGGTCACGAGACGAAACATGGACATCGCAGGCCTAACCCATATCGGCAAGGTTCGTCAAGAAAATCAAGACGGCTATCTTGCGCAGAAAATTCAGCCAGACGGGCTGGCCGCTCTGCCGTGCATCGCGGTTGCCGACGGCATGGGCGGCCACGCATTGGGACACCAGGCCAGCGAAACCGCCCTGCGAATCCTGCAGGAATCCATCGAGAAAAACCCGGATCGGCTGCCTTTTGGTGCCGAACTCGCCCGCAAGGTGCTGCTGTCTGCGCACGACGCCGTCCGAGAATTGGGGCAGAAGGATGAGCGCGTGGGAACAACCCTCACCTTTGCCTTCATCCGGGGAAAGCACGTCATCTACGGCCACATCGGCGACTCGCGGGTCTATCTGTATCGCGCCGGAATCTTGACGCAGCTGACGACCGACCAAACGTGGGACGTGTACTCGAAGAAGCACGGGCTCCAGAACGAGCATGGTCGCGCCCTACAGCAAGCGATCGGCGTCGGCGACACGTTGGAACCGGAAACCGGTGAGATCATGCTTGGGGCAAACGACCTATTGATGGTCTGTACCGACGGTCTCACAAAAATGATGACGGATGCGGAGATTGCCGGCGAAGTGAAGCGTGCCAAAACGGCCCAGGCGGCATGCGACCGCTTGTTGAGTTTTGCCCTGGATCGCGGCGGAAAAGATAATGTCGCCATTAGCGTTCTGCGCGCCGCCGAGCCGCCCGTTGTTGGCGCAAAAAGCCCGCGAATGTGGGCTCTGGTTGCCGCCATCACGCTTGTCATATTGGCCGTTGGAGTGGTCTACTTGAACTCGTAGGCCGACCGATGTCAGATCCTAATTCCCCCGAATACGCCTACGACCCAATGGCGAGCGGCACCTCCAAGCGATGGGGCAGCCGTGGCGAAACCAAGTCCGGCGCGCCGGAAATTCCCGGTTACGACCTCCGAGATAACATTGGCTCCGGCGGAATGGGTTCCGTTTGGACGGCGATTTACAAGCCGCTGAACCAAGCGCGTGCCGTCAAGATTCTAGACAAAGCCTTGGCCCGAGACGAATCCTTCCGGGAGCGATTCTCCGAAGAAGCCAAGGCGATGGGTCGCCTGGAGCACCCAAACATCGTCAAGGTGTACGACGCGAACGCCGAGTTCGATCCGCCGTACATCGCTATGGAGTGGATCGAAGGCAAAACCTTCACGCAGATCCTCAACTCGCGCTCGCTACCGCACTCCGAGGCGGTTGGCTACTTTGAGCAGCTGGCTGCCGCCCTCGACTACGCGCACGGTCAAGGATTCATCCACCGTGACATCAAGCCCGCAAACGTTCTGATCACGCCGAATGGTCGCGCCTACCTGATCGACTTTGGGATCGCCTCGTGGCTCGGCGCCGACTCCCAAGGCAACACGACGCTTACCGGCACTACCAGCTATTTGGCGCCCGAGCTCATCCAGGGCCGACTGCCGAGCTTCTCGAGCGATATCTGGGCGTTTTCCGTGATGGTCTTCCGAATCATTTCGGGCGGCATGCCGTTCGAAGGCGGAACGCCGGACCAGATCCTCAAAAAGATCATTGCCGAGAGCCCAGCGGACCCCAAGGTGATGTCGCCTCGGCTCAAAGCATTTTTGCTAAAGCTGCTTCAGAAAGATCCATCGCTGCGCTACAAGTCGGCGCGAGCGCTGGTAGCTGACCTAAAGATTGCGATTGATCCGTTAACCGTGATTGGCGGAGCCAAGGGCCTTGGGATTGGCGCCGGAGTTGTTCTCGGGGCCGTGGTCCTTGGCATCGCGTTTAAGGGCGGCGGCGGCGCGCCCGCTCCAAAGGCAGACGCACCAAAGGGAACGGTGGCATCGCAGCCCGCGAAACCAACTTCCGGTTCAAACTCCAAGCCAGCCCAGATGGTGCCCAGCGGAACCAAACCAGCCCCAGGCGGGCCATCGTCGAAGGCCGTCGTCGCCGCGTTGAACGAGTTCAAGGGCGTGTGGTACGCCGATCTTGGAACCGCATTTGCGGAGGTGAGTATCGAGCCGACCTCCGGACGCGGCGTCTCGGCTACCTGGCGGGTTCGCGACTCGAAGGGTGCGGTCGATCTTGCGCTCGTTGGCGAACTTGCCGAAGACCTGCAAGCGGTCGCGGTCAAAGACAATTCCGCCCAGACGACTCTGGGAGATTTCTCGGGCAAGATCAACGGCGAAAAAACCCGTATCCTCGGCGCTACCGCGAAGTTCGATAGCGTGCGCTTGGTCCGGGTCGACGACATCCCGATGTCGCCCTACCAAAGCACCGCCGACTTCTTCTCGATCATGATTCCGACGAGCTGGACTACCTCGACCGAAACCGACGCCGGCGGCGGACGCACGACAGCGTTTTCGCCCATCGGCGATCCCAACATTCAGCTGCGCATCACGGTTCGGCCGGACGACGGCTCGGTGCCGCTGCTTACCCAGCTCGAAAAGAAGGACGGCGAGCTGCAGACGACCGGTACCTACACGCGGCTAAACGTCCAGGGCGACACGACGGTGGCCGGGCGACGCGGCGCCGCTCTTCAGTACCGCCTGAAGACCGATGCCGGGTTCACCCAAGCCGAAACGTTCCTGTTCCAGAAGGGCAATCAGGTCTACGCCGTCGAGAGCTACTATCCCGGCCAAGCCGAGGCCGTCTGGGCGCCGGTCTTTAAGCGCGTGGTTTCGAACCTACGCTTCGTGGACTAAGCCCTCGTGGACTAAGCCCGGAACTTCGACCGGAATCGAGCCGTTTCGCAGCGAATGCGTCGCGCAGACTCCGGCGGCCACGCACATTCGTGCGTCGAGCGGCGTCGTGCTGGGCTCGGCCTCTCCCGAAAGGTAGCGGAAGAACTCTTCCAGGATGTTGCCATCGGCACCGCCGTGGGCGGCGCCGAGCGCCGGGTCAATATCTGGCACCGTGAACTCGATGTCGGCCCGCTCGCGGTAGCCGCTCTGGCCGGAATTCCAAACGCGAACAACCGCGTTCCCGGGAATATCGCCAAAGTTCTCGATGCGGCCGTGCGAGCCGATAACGGTGTAGTTTCGCCAGGCATCCGGCGCAAAGTGGCACTGCTGGTACGCGGCGAGCACGCCGTTATCCAGCTCCATCTGCATCATCGAGATGTCTTCGATATCCACCACCGAGTGCAGCGGTGCCAGCGACGTCGGCGGCCAGACGCCGGTGAACCGAACCGTGTGCGATTCGCCCGGCTGACGACGCGCTTGAATGTCGCCATAAACCGCAAGCTTGCCCATGGCCGTAACCCGCTTCGAGTAGCCATCGCAAAGCCAGTGCAGAACGTCGATGTCGTGGGCTCCCTTTTGCAGCAGCAAGCCGGTCGTCTTGGTTCGGTCGGCGTGCCAATCCTGGAAGTAGGCCTCGCCGCCGTAGCTCACGAACTGCCGGCACCAGGCCGTCTTCACGTCGCCGATGTACCCCGCCTCAATCCACTCCTTCATCTTGCGGATCACCGGAAAATGCCGCATGTTATGGCCCAGGTATAGCTTGGTGCCGGTGCGCTCGGCGGTCGCCATAATCCGGTCGCACCCTTCGATCGTGATCGCCATCGGCTTTTCGAGATAGACCGGAACGCCGGCCTCCAGGCAAGCGACCGCATGCTCCTCGTGCAGAAAGTCAGGTGAAAGCACGAAAATGGCGTCCAGCCCGAGACCGAACAGATCGCGGAAGTCATCGACGTTTGCCACGTCGCGGCTGATCTCGTCGCGAAAACGCACGTGCGCGTCGCCGTCCGTGTCCGCCAAAGCCACAACCTGCCGACCCTTCTCTGGCGCGTGGGCCAGTTTTGCAATCGACCGTCGCAAGCCCCAGCCGATAACCCCAAATTTCATCACGGGTTAGTTTGACAGACCGCGAAGTACTCCGCAAAGAACGCCTCGACGTCCACCGAGACAGCAATCTTGTGCGGTCCGGCAGGGTCGGGAACAAAGTTGAGGTGGCCGGACCGAGCGAACTCGTCAACGTCGGGCACGCCGGTGACGTAGCCGGTTTCAAACGTGCACAACTCAGGCCGAAAGATGACCGCCGCGGCAAGCGGGTCGTGAAAGATGACACTGCCGGAGTGCGCCAGCCACTTTTCGGCCATCGGAAGCAGTCTCTGCAGGGGACCCTGCCCGAACTGCGCCAGAAACGCCTCCCGTTCCAGCGTGCACTGCAGCGTGACGTCGAGGCCGATGACGAGGTGATTCACGCTACGGCGCATCACCGCCATCGTGGCTGCCGGATCGACGGCTGTGTTCCACTCGTTTGCGTAACCGCGGCGGAACGAGCCGACCATCGACACCATTCCGCGCAGCAGCGAAGGAATCTCGGGGTCCAGCAGCAGCAGGGCCGCGATGTTCGTCATCGGCCCAATCGTGAGCAGGATGATCTCGCCTGGGCGGGCGCGAATCTGCTCGCGCAGGAAATCCACCGCTCGGTTCGGCTCGTAGTCTTGCCGGTACTGCCGGTCCGCAATCGCCGCGTAGTGCGGCACGTTCGGTTGGCCGACTCCAAACGCGAGGACCTCGGAGATTCCGGCGACCACTGGCACATTAGGCAGACCGAAATCGCGGGCCGTAACTTCGGCAATCGCCGCGCGCTGAACCACATCTCCTGAGACGGTGGTGATTCCGAGCAGCTCGCAATGTGGATTCGAGGCCAAGTAGGCAATCGCAAGCGCGTCGTCGATGTCACTGCCCGGGTCGGTGTCGAGAAGGATGGGTATTCGGTCGGTCATCTTCGTTGCGCCTCGCGTATTCAGGGGTATACCGCCGTTGACCGTGCTGGAAACTCCGCTCTACGGAAGATTCGTCGGCGAGCGACGCCTTTCCTTTCTGGCGCCGCTGCCCTACCTCCTGCTGGTTCGCGCCTGTTACATCGGCGGCGCGTTATGCATCCTTAACGGCCTATTTTTCTTCTACCAAGCGTTCATTCCGGCTTGGTGGCAAATGCTCGGCGTCATGCTAGTTGGTGCGGGCGTACTGGCCAGTTTGTCTTTGCACAGCGTGATCTTCGACCTTCGCGAGAAAAGCTATCGCCGACGCCAAGGCCCCGGCACGTTCCCCAAACTAACGCGGGGTTCCACCAACGATCTTGATGCGATTGTGCTCGTTGCCGAGCCTAGAAGCTTCCCTTCGGCGGCCGTAACGTACCACCTGGTCTTGCATTGGAAGGGCCAACGGGAACCCTTAATGATTTTGCAGCAGGACACCCGCGCAATGGGGCCGAGCATTCCCCTGAACGCTGCAAGCGGTCAAATCGCCGCCGTGGGGCACCGCTACGCAAAGGCGCTTGGTCTCCCGTTCTACGACAACAGCCACATACCAGCGCCTTGCCCGCGCCCAATCTGGTGATTCCTCGGTATAGAATCGTTGCGTGAACCTGATTACGCTTGCGGCGCAGCTGGCTACCGTCTGGTATGGCCCCGCCACCGCCACTTTCGATGTTGACTTTCCGGGGAATCCCTACGACCCCGCCGTGAACGACGTCCGCGTTCAGTTCACGAGCAAAGCCGGAAAGAAGCTCGAAAGACTTGCCTATTACGACGAAGGTGCGTTCCGCGCCGTGCTCGTCGCTCCCGAGCCCGGCGAATACACCGCAACGCTCTTCCGCAACGGGAAAGCGATGCAACAGCCGGCCACTGAGGGCAAGATCAACCTGAAGAGCCCGATGCCGCGCGGGTTCCTTCGGCTCCAAAACGGTCGATTTCGGTTTGACGATGGCACGCCTTACGTGCCGCTTGGCATGAACCTGGGCTGGCAGGGCGGCAATATGCCGGACATGACGGCGACGATCAAGCAGATGTCGGAGAACGGCATGAACTGGTCGCGGATGTGGGCCTGCAGTTGGGACGGCAAAAACCCGTTCATCCCGAACAACGCCGACAAGCTAACCGACGGCCAGCTTTGGGCCCCGGCGCTGAAACGATGGGACGCCCTATGGGCGGCGAGCGAGGAGCACGAAGTCGCCGGGCAGTTTGTGCTATTCCACCATGGCTTGTTTAGCTCACGCGTGAACCCGAACTGGCCAGACCACCCTTGGAATGCCGCGAAGGGTGGCTTTCTCAAGGATCCGGCCGACTTCTTTACCGACCCCGAAGCGAAGCGCCGCACCAAGCTTTGGCTCCGCACCGCGGTTGCCCGCTACGCCCATTACTCACAGTTGATGGCCTGGGAGCTGTTCAACGAAGTGGAATGGGTGGACGCCCGCTACGCGAACCGATGGGCCGATATCGAAGCATGGCACGGCGAGATGGCCGACTATCTGCGGTCGATCGACCCGTACGGCCACCTCGTGACGACCAGTAGCGACTTGCGGCCGGGCCTGTTCGCAAAGATGGACTTCGCGCAGGGCCACATTTACACCTCGAATCTGCGGGCCGGCATCGCCAACATGAAATTCCCCGGCGGCATGCCGGGCTTTGTCGGCGAATACGGCCTCTCCACCGAGGCATCGGATACCAAGCCCGAGGACATCCTCGACGGTATTTTTGCCGGAATCATGTCTGGCCAGGCCGGCGCCGGCATGTACTGGTACTGGGACATTGTTGGCCCCAAGAACTATTTCGGCACGTTCAAGCACGCCCGTGCCGCGATGGATGCGATGGACCTGCCCGGCCATCCGTTGGCAAAACCGATCGACCTCAAGATTCGAACTGACTTGCGGCGCGATCTCGTGATCCGGCCCGGCCGGGGCTGGGACAAGAGCGAGCCGATCGTGCTGAATCTCCCGGACGGAGCCGACGGCGTTGGGCAGATTTCGTCGTACTTCCAGAGCGAAACCAGCGGGAATAAGGACAAGTACGCGCCGATCAAGCTTCGATTTGACGCACCGAATGCCGGAAAGCTCCAAATTCGGTTTGCCGGAATCTCGACGACCGGGGCACGCCCGAAAGCAACCGTGAACGGGACCGAGGCTTTCGCCGAGACCTTTGTTCAGGCGGGCTTCAAATCGGGAACCACGCGGGAGTTCAGCTTCCCGGCCGGACCGGTTGCCGTCGACATTACAAATGACGGCTTGGACTGGATCCAGATCGCCGACATCACTGTGCCGGGCCTCGGCATGGCGGCGGTGTCGCAGGCACTGACCGAAGGAAGTTGGCTAGCCGCACGGTTCACCGGAACCGCCGGCGCTGATATGCAGATCTCCGGCCTCTTGAATCCGGACGGCGACTACGCCGTAAAATGGGTCGACCTTACCGACGGCTCGACGACCAACGCAAAAGTGACCATCGCAAAGGGCGCGGCAAAGCTCAAGCTGATCGCGAAAGATGCGGTTGCCGTGTTTTCGCCGATCAAGTAAGGCGCAAAAAAGCCCCCGGAGAATTTCTCCGGGGGCGATGTTCTTAGGCGAGGGCGGCTTTCGCCTGGGCCACAACCGCATTGAAAGCGGCCGGGTCGTGAATCGCCAGATCGCTGAGGACCTTTCGGTTGAGCTGGATTCCGGCGCGCGTGAGACCGTTGATGAACTGGCTGTATTTCAGGCCCGTTCCGATGCACGCAGCGGTCAGACGAACGATCCAAAGCCGACGGAAATCGCGCTTGCGGCGACGTCGGTCTCGGAAGGCGTACTGTCCAGACTTCATAACCTGCTCGTGAGCTCGGCTGAAGACGTTCTTCTTTCGGCCCCAGTATCCAGAGGCCTTATCGATAATTTTCTTGTGGCGCTTGTGGCGCATCATTCCACGTTTAACACGTGCCATGGTTCATTTCTCCTATTTGTTCGGACCGGGTCCCAGCCACGAAGCGACTTCGGGCGGTAGCGGTAAGGGGGTTGAGGGGTGAAGGGCAGACTCAGCCGAGCATAGAGACGAGCGTTGCGCGCGCCTCGGCTGCTAGAGCGACCTTGTCTACTTTCTCCACCGGTTTCACGACCTTGGCCTTCGTTTGGCCAAGGATGAGCAAGCGACGCATGCGCTTCTGTTCGCCCTGAAACACTTCCGGTTCGTGCTCAAGCCGTCGGCGCGCCGACTTCCTCTTGTGCAGGAACTGGTGGTTGTTGTGCGACTTCCGGCGCGTTATCTTGCCCGTTCCCGTGATCTTGAACCGCTTTACCGCGGTCTTGTTTGTCTTGATCTTTGGCATCTTTCTTCTTTGTGCCTGCTCCTGGCTTTGGCAGGAGGACCATGATCATCATGCGTCCGTCCAGCGTGGGTGTTCGCTCCGTCGTCGCTAGGTCGGCGCACATCTCGGCAAACTTTGCCAACCGCTGCGTTCCCAGCTCCGGGTGCGTTACTTCACGGGCCCGAAACATGCACGTCACCTTGACTTTGTCGCCATCCTCAAGGAATCTCCTTGCCTTGGTAACGTTCGTCTGCAGGTCGTGCTCCGCAATACGCGGACTGATCTTTATACCCTTTAGCTCTTGCCCCGGCTTCTTTTTGTCTTTGCCGAGCTTGCCTTCCAGGTATTTATGCTTGCCGTAGTCGATGATTTTGCACACCGGCGGCACAGCGGTGGGTGAGACCATCACCAAGTCGAGCCCTTTTTCCTTCGCGAGATTGAGGGCTTGGCGGCTTTGCATGATGCCAAGCTGTCCTCCCTCGTCGTCAATCACGCGGATATCGCGGAAACGCAGAACGCGTTCGTTAACGGGTGGGCCCGGATCCGGGCGGTTGTCTCTTCTAAAGCCTGCTATGTTTGTTCACCTCGGTCTGCACATTCCTCAGACCATACAGAGTATATCGCCGTCCTGATAGGTTGTCCAGATTTTTCCGCGAAGCCCCACGGCTAGCGGGCGTTTTTCGGCATCCGGCCGGTGCAAACGATCTTTGCGCGGTAACGTTGAATGGGCAGAAGGCTCGGCAGTCGCGATGATTTTAAGAAACGTATGCGTTATTGGTGCGGGCACCATGGGTGGCGGAATCGCCGCTCACCTAGCGAACCTGGGCTTTCAGGTCACCCTATTGGATCAAACCGAGGAGGCCGTCCGGCGCGGCGCCGAGCGATTACGCACCGCGAAGCCACCTCATTTCTTCCTGCCCGAGCGCCTGCATGACGTGCGGCTTGGAACCGTGGCGGAATCCGGCGAATGGATCGGTGAAGCCGAATGGGTCATCGAGGCGATCATCGAGCGGCCGGAAGCAAAGAAAGCACTTTACGAATCGCTGCTGCCGCACCTGGGCGATGACGCCATCATCACGACCAACACCAGCGGCTTGGAAATCGGCCTTTTGGCGGACGGTCTGCCGGAATCCTTCCGCAGACGTTTCCTCGGTGCGCACTTCTTCAATCCGCCGCGGTACCTAAAGCTACTCGAGCTCATCCCGACCTCGGAAACTGACCCAGAAATCACGAGGAAAATCTCGCAGGTGTGCGAAGCCGATGCCGGCAAGCGGGTCGTGCTCGCCAAAGATACGCCCGGCTTCATCGCCAATCGGTACGGCATGTGGTGCATGTACCTGGCGGTTCACATCGCCGAAAAGCTTCAGCTCACCGTTGAGCAAGCCGACGCGATCACCGGGCCGTTCCTCGGGCGACCCAAAAGCGGCAGCTTCCGGCTGAACGACCTCGTCGGCCTCGACGTGATGGACGACATCGCCACGAACCTGATGGCGCGATGCACCGAGGACCCCCACGTCGCCGTTTTGGCGCGCCCTAAGTCGCTCAACTTCCTCCTGGCAAAGGGGGCACTTGGCGAAAAAGTCGGGCAGGGATACTACCGGCGGGAAGGCAAAGAGCTCCTTGCCTTTGACCTCGTCACCCACGCGTACCGGCAACGGCAAGACGTGGACCTACCCGGTCTGAACGCCCTCGCCAAGCGTCCTTTAGCTGAAAGGGTTCGACTTGCCCTTGGTCAGCGTGACGAAGTAGGCGAATTCCTGCGGCTGTACTTGGCGCCGGCGCTTCGCTATGCCGAACTGCTTAAGGAAGAGATTTCGCACAGCGTGCAGGACTTCGACCGTGTGATGCGGTGGGGCTTTGGCTGGGAGATGGGCCCATTCGAGATGATCGATGCTATCGGGTCGGCCAGCATCGGGCTCTCGTCTCCGAGCCACTACATCGGCGGCCAGTACCGCGAGTTTTCCGGCGAGCTGGTGACGCCCGCGGCGGATCCGCAGTTCCTAACCCTGCTCGACTATCCCGTCATCGAGCAGCACGAGAATTTCCGCATCCGTGATCTCGGCGACGGAGTCCGGGCGATCAGCATCGGCACGAAAATGGGCACAGTGACGCCGGACCTTGTCGATGAACTGTCCCGTTGGCTTCGGTTGGCCGCCGCCGGACCGCTGGTTTTGGCTTCGGAGGCCCGTGCCTATTCGGTGGGCTTCGACCTGAAGTTCTTCTCGGATGCGATTGACCTGGAAGATTGGGACGGCATCGACCGCGCCCTTGCCGGACTGCAAACGCTGGGCGAACTGTTGGAGGCGCGGCCGACCGTGGCCGCCGTTCACGGCTACGTTTTTGGCGGCGGGCTGGAAGTCGCGATGTCTTGCACCCAGGTGGTCGCCGACGCCGAAGCGCAAATCGGGATGCCGGAAGCCAAGGTTGGCCTCTTCCCCGGCGGTCGCGGCACGACGCTGATGCGCCTAAACAACCCGCAAACCGCCAAACGTCTGGCCGAAGTAGTGGGCCAACTGGCGCAGGGAATCACTTCAACCAACGCCGAGCACGCCCGCACGCTCGGGATTTTGCGGCCCGGCGACATCGTTTCCTATCACCCGGACCGACTGATCTACCGGGCGAAGCAGGCCGCGTTGCATCTCAAGGGTGCGGAACCGCGACCGGCCTGGACCAAGATCGAAGGTCCGGTGCTCGGCCAGGTGGATGCGGAGATAAAGGCCCTGCAAACCAAGGGACTACTTTCTGGCTACGACCTGTCGATTGCCGAGAAAATTCGCAACATCTTGGTGAAGTCCGACTCTTACGAGGCGGCGCTTGCGCGGGAACGGTCTGAATTTATCGACCTGTGCCACCGTCCCCACACCGTGGCCCGCATCCGGCACATGCTGGAGCAGAAAACGGCGCTGAAAAACTAGCCGAGCCGTAGGCGCAACTTTTTCCGACCCGGTACGATGGGGCGCGGATGGTGGCAAAGCGACAAAGCGTGCGGTGGGACTGGGTCACCGTCTTCCTCATGTTTTTGGGATACTCCGGCTATTACCTTTGCCGGAGCAATTTCAGCGTTGCAAAGCCGTTCCTATTGGCCGAGTATCCGGGGGTTATCACCAAGGACGTGCTGGGCAGCATCGCCAGCATCAGCATCCTTTTTTATGCCGGCGGCAAGTTCCTATTTGGCAGTCTGGCCGACCTCTTTCGCGGCAAGCGGCTGTTCTTGTTTGGGATGATCGGAGCGATCATCTGTACCGTCCTGGTCGGCGTCGGTGGACCTCCTGTTTTCCTGCTTGCGGTCTGTTCGAACCGGTTGGTGCAAAGCTCCGGTTGGGTCGGAATGGTCAAGATCACCAGCCGCTGGTTCGGTGGGAATCACTACGGCCGGGCAATGGCGTTCATCAGCCTCAGCTTTCTCTTCGGCGACTTTGCCTCGCGCCAGTTCATCGGGGCGTTGTTCGAGGCAAAGCTTCCCTGGCAGACCGTGTTTTACATCTGCGCGGGCGTGCTCGCTCTGATTCTGATTCCGACCGCGTTCTTCCTTCGGGATACTCCCGGCGAGCGTGGCCTGGAAGAACCGGCCTCCAGCGAGAAAGCCTTGGTGGCCGACGTCGTTGCTGAGCGACCGAACGCCTGGGCCGTGATGCGTCCGCTAATCACCAACGGAACCTTCATCACCGTTTGCATTCTCTCGTTCGGCTTCACGTTCATGCGCGAGACGTTCAACGAGTGGATTCCGACCTTTCTCACCGAAGCGGCCAAGATGCCGAAAGAGCAGGCCGGGCAGGCGAGCTCCTACTTTCCGCTGTTTGGTGGCCTCAGCGTGATCGCCTGCGGATTCCTCTCGGACCGTTTCCGGACGATGGGCAGCGCGTTGCTGTTGACGGGCGGCTTGATTCTCGGGACGGTGGGACTTTACGGCCTTAGCGTCTTGCAGAGCAATGATCCAAACGTGTACGTCATGACGACGGCGGCGATTGGCTTCGTTCTGATTGGCCCGTATTCGTTGCTTGCCGGAACAATTTCGCTGGACTTTGGCGGAAAGGCAGCCAGTAGCACCGCCGCGGGCTGGATTGACGGCGTCGGCTACATCGGCGGCATCCTCAGCGGGAAACTCATCGCCGACGTTGCCACGAAGCAAGGCTGGAGCGCAGCGTTTCAGTTGCTTGCGGTCGTGGCGGGCCTCAGCGCAGTCGTTGCGGTCTTCTACGCCCTGGCCGAACGCCGCCGGGCGACGGCTAGACCAGTGTGAAGTCGGTTTGAATCATCTCGCTCCTGCCGCTGGGACGAGGTGCGTAGAAGACCTCCCATCGCTATGCGGTCCGGTCAGCTTCCAGCTCATTCCCGGTCGCCGACCGCGATTTCGACGTGGTACCGCGAGTGGAAATGGATTTATATTCTAGCTACACTATTTTCAAAAATGGATACACAACATTTTTTGCTTTTTTGTTCAGTGTCGCACCAACGTATGTAGAAGGCGATTTTGATCCGGGTGTCGGCTAGGTTGGGGAACACAGCGACATCCGGACACTCAGCGGGAAGGCGAGAGTTAAATTCCTCGATGAACCCTAATGTCTTTTTCATTTTCTGCGGCGAAGTGCGCAGAACTATCACGGTTAGCCCGAGTCTCTACCTGAGTTCCGCAGGGTCCCAAACATCGCGCCAAGGAATTGCGACCCGTTCTGGCTGGGTGATCCGAAATGGTAGCCACACGTAGCGCGAGTCTGCCAGGTCGGCTTCGTTCCACCGGTCGGCCATGAACACATAGTGGCCGGGCCTGGCTCCTGGCGGACTGAAGACAAAGGTGCTTTGGCTGCGGAACGTGGTTTCTGCACCGCGACCGATTGCCGGATTCCCGAGCACTTTCCATGGCCCAAGCGGGTGGTCGGCCATGGCGACTTGAGCCGGATTCGGGTTCCAGCCGGTGCAGCCCGATGTGATCACGTAGTACTTCCCTTTGTACTTAAACGGAGCCGGCGCTTCGCGGTAGCCCCCCACGAACGCTCGCGCCCAGGTTTTGCCTTCGACACTCGGCTCAACATGGCTGAGATAGTCGTCGTTTAGCCGCACGATGTGCATCGTGGCGTTATCTTCGCTGGAGTAGAAAGCGTAGGCCGTGCCATCGTCGTCTACAAAAAGGTTCTGATCGCGATAGGTCTTACCGGGGAACGGCTGGTAATCCTTCACATGCATAAACGGACCGGTGATGCGATCCGCGATGGCAATCCCGGCGCGTGAGTTTCGATACCCGTTGGCGTCCAAGTGGCTCCACATGACGAATTTTCGGGTCCGACGGTTGTAGATAACTTTCGGCCGCTCGCACACCCCGTCGTCCTGAAACATCGTCGGGAAGGCCGACTTCTCCATGACGATGCCTTCCGGGCGCCAACGAACAAGGTCAGCTGAACTGTACGCCGCGACACCGGTCTTGTTATTGTAGCCATGCGTGCGCTCCTCGCCGAACCAATAGACGCGGCCACCGTGCACCAGAATGCCACCACTGTGCGCCTGGATCAGGTTCCCATTCACATCCCTCCACCGCTTGCCGGGGTTGATCCGCCCTTGGCGGGCGGGCAAGACCTCTAGAGCGACCGGCACTGCCCCCTGAGTAACAATCACGGCGTCCGCCCAGTTCGCATGGTCACTCGCCATTCCATCGCCAGTGGAATCGGTTTGCAGCACCAACGTGCGAATGCCCGTCAAGTCAACATCAACGGCAACGGCCGGATCGCTGCGGCTGAGAGTCCCACTTTGAAAAATGGTGCGGCCGTCGCCTATGACCCGAAACCGAACGCTGCCCGGTCCGTCGGCTGCGGCGTCAACGCCGATCTCCGTGCGAAATCGAGTTGCCGTCCCTTTAAGGTCAACAATCAACTCGGACGGTGCATGAGTCCCCCAGCCTTGCGAGTAAGTCTTCCCGCCTATCCGCATGGGCTTGCCAGTAACTGATAGGTTTGCCTGAGAAAGTCCCCACCCTTGGTCGGCGGACCGAAGATCGAGGCTCGAGAGAGGAAATGACATTATGGCGAGAGTCATCGCGCAGATCGTCATCATCGTTTCGGATCGAAAATCATCGTCACGACGGAGCGTGACGGAATGCGAAAAGGGCCGCGAGCCTTTGGCGCGGCATAGCGCGCTAAGTTGTGTCCGGGGCGGTCGGAGGTGATATAGGCCTGCGTCGTCCAACTTCCGGGTAAGTCAATCTCGACCACATCGTGGCTCGTCTCGGTGTTTACCAAGACGAGCACTACCCGTCCGGTCTTCGGGTCAATAAAGCCGGTCGGGAGGATCCCGGCGACGTCCGCAAACGGACCTTCAAGTTCGATCCGCTTAAATCCTGGCCGAACGAAGCGGGCAAAGTTGCCAAAAGCCCAGAGGGCCTTAGACGGAATCACCTCACCGTCCGGCTTGTCCAGGTCATCTACGTAGACAAGACCGTCCTTAAAGTCTGCATCACTCACGCCGAGCCACCACTGCCAGGCCGAAGCCTCGACGACCGTGAGGTCAAGGTGCACCAACCTCGCAAGATTTAGGGCAAGGGTCATCCCCAAGTCTCGGCCCCAACCGCCTTCTCCCCGTGGGCCGCTAAGTTGGCAGTACTCGGTCATCCACGGCTTCAGTTCCGGTGTTCGGTCCAGTTCCTTTCGGAGGCGAGCGCGGACGGCATGCATGTTTTCTAAGCCATCGGCCCAGTAGGAGTGGTAGCCAAAGACCGGATCAACTGTCCTCCGCCATGCTGGCTGATCATGGAACAGAGAAGCGTAGGCTCCGTATGGAGCCCCGTACTTCTTTTCCATCCCCGCATTCAACTCGTATCCCTTCTGGGGAGCGCTGGCTTCAGGCGTCAGTATTCGGACTGAGAGTTTGCGGCGACGAAGCTCTTCTGCAATGGCGAGCGTGATGCGAAGGAGGTCCGGATTACTGGCCCGATTCCCTTCCTGCGTTCCAGCGTTCCACTCATAATCGGGCTCATTAATAGGGCTAAGGTGAGTAAATGGATACCCCTTGTTGATGAAATGCTCTAGAACGCCAGCGAGGTAGCGCGCGTATGCACCTTCTTCCCCACTACGTAAGTTGGTACTACCATTGGCATCGGTCCCGGTAGTAAAGCCGTTCCGCGTCATTCGCCGGGTGGGGGTGATCGCGTAGGCGATTAGATGCTCCACCCCGTACCGATTTGCGGCCTCTAGCATCCAGCGTTGACCCGGATTTCGTGAGAAATCGAATTTTCCTTCCCCCGCATCGTACGTGTCCGCAGTCCGAAGAGGAACTGAAATGCTCTCGTGGTCGATGCCTCCTCCGAGGTTGTGCCGCCACCCGCTGAGCCCGATGCCCGTTTGTCGGTCAAACAACAATCGCGCGATCTCCTTTCGCCGCGCCTCGGGCCAACGAATCAACGGTTCAACCGTCCAAGAGTCAGACGCGGCAAAATTATCTATGGTCTGTCGAGACCGATTTAGGAGGGGGCGGAGGGGGCGCATGGCGGAGAGAGGGGCCGGAACTGCCCCGTTGTGAGAGATTTGCACGTCGAGCCAGCAGGCATGATCGCCGCCGCTACCGTTGAGTCCGTCGTCGGTGACCAGAGTGATTTCGCGGGCTCCGGTAAGGTCGATGTTGAATGCTTGGGCGGCTTGCCCGCGCCGGAGCACGGTCGAAGACCAGCGGCGATGGCCATCGACCCAAACTGAGAAACCAACCGTGCCGGAGCCCGAATCGGCCACGCCAACCGAGCCGACGATGCGCGTGCCGCGACCTCCAAGCTCGTACCGTGCCACCGATGGTGCATGGCTCCCCACGCCGTGTTCATAGCGTTTACCGTTTACGACCAGTGGCTCCTGGCGGATCGACTGCCGCGGCATCGGTCGAGAAAAACTCTGATGCCAACGCCCTAAGTTAAGCGCGTCGAGCGGGGTAACGGTTGCAGTGAGGAGGGCGAAAAGCGGGATCATGGTTGGTCAGCGAATATGGCGTCAAGGTCCGCAATCTCGAGCGATTGCATCGTCGAGAAGTGCTCGGAGGCGAGATAGGCCCGAATTGACGCTTCCAGTTGCGCGGCGGCGGGACGGTTGGGTGTATCGAAGTCAATGAAGCTAACGAATATTCGGCCTGGTCCCACTTGGGCTTCGAACATCGTTCCCAATTTGTGGTTGCGTTCGTAGCGGTCAATCACCTGTAAGGTGGGGCGAAAGGATGCAGGCAGTGCATCCAGGACAAGCGATTTTGAGCGTGTGAGGATTTCCCACCAGTGCCATTCGGAGTACCGCTCGGTCGGAAACTGGGCAAAGAGGGGATGATCCGCCTGGATCAGCGTTCCCATTGTTCCCACCTGTTCCTTGAAGTGAATGGGAGACCAGAATGCTGGAGCAAAGCGACCTGGGATTCCTGCCCAAGCGCGATCTGGATGAAGGCGCAGCCAAACTTTGCGCCCGGCTTTCAGTGCCGCGCGCACATCTTCGCGGAACCATGCGAACACATCAACGTCTGGTAGCGGAACGTCCGATGTCTTCGCCGAAAAGATCCAGAGGTCCCAGTGGTTCCGCGAGCCGTCCGAAAGCGTGACGGTCAACCCCACCTTTGCCGGCGTGGCAATCGTGCCCAACGGAATCGAGATGGTACCGATCCGATTCTGAGCCCCCGCAACGAGAGAAATATTCGGAAACTGGCCAGAATGGGAACCAAAAGTCCACTCGCCAGAGACGGTCTTCGCCTCGCCAGAGTGGAAGATCCAGATATCGGCCTCAAGGTTCTCATCGCTGCGCCAAACCCGCTTCGATGTAATCATGAGTGGCACGGTCGGGGCACAAAACTCAGAGAACTCTGCCCCGGTCACAAAACCCTTGTCCTGCCAGAAGGCGTCCAGCATGCCGATCGTGGCAGTTCCCTGTCCAGGGAAGTCATTGAGCCCGAGAAGTTGGTAGCCTGCGAGGTCGCGCGTCCGCAAGAGAGTTTCGATTTCTTCCTTGTACAGTGCCGCGCTGAGTCGTCCCGATGCAAAGGTGAAATCGTCCGCTTGATCTGCCATGCCACGCGCGGCCAGGTCATGCTGTATCCGACGGAAGTTCCGTGCCTCAAGCACGCCGTCATACGAATCGGCGGCGTTCACATTAGGAAACACCGCCCACTCTCCAACTTCGTGAGAGACAACCGGGCGATCGTACGCTGCGGTGCCTTCGTCGCATGTTGTCGTCGTCGTTGGACTCTCGCGGTCAAAACGCGATCCAACACCAAACCAGGTGCTCCCGCGTAGCGGGCGGTTCTCCGCCCCAGATTTTGCATTGTCAGCCTGAACGTAAAAGTCACATTCCGGGCTAAGGTGCGTCCCGTGGCTTGAAAAATTCATTAGGATGTGCGGATACGACACCTTGAGCTTCTGAAGGAGGCCGTCCACCTCGGGCTCCGGCCCGTAAAACGCCATTTCATTGCCAAGAGTGAAGAGCACGAACGATGGATGGTGGCCGTAGGTGCGCAGGATGCCTTCTGCCTCTCGGCCACAAAACTCCAGTAGGTTGGCATCTGACGACAGCGGCCAGTTTCCGGTCCACAGCGGCAATTCAACCTGAAGAAGTACTCCCAGTTCATCGGCCGCGACGAAGGCGGCTTCTGGAGGACACCAAGAGTGGAACCGGACATGGTTTAGGCCGTACTCGCATACTTTCCCCATCACCTGGCGCCAACTCTCCGCATCCATTGGCGGGAATCCGGTCTTGGGAAATACGCAGCATTCGAGAGTGCCTCGCAGAAAAGTCGGCTGCCCGTTGAGTTTCAAGCAAGCCCCTTCCGCAGCAATAGTGCGAAAACCGGTAACAAGCGTCTCCTGCTTGGTAGGCGTTTCGATCTCAATCGGGTGAAGGTTCGGACTTGAATCGCTCCATACCACGATTTCGCCTCTTGGAATTCCCCCGTGGAACTTGCCGTCTCCATCCGCCTGATAGGTCCATTCATTGACGCGGACACTCTGATGCGGTTCGACGTGGCCTGAGACGACAAGTTCCTCGCTCGAAGGCACCACCCTTATTTGTGTATCGGTTTGTAGAGGGCGCAGCTCAATTCGGCCAATGATGCCGTTCCAGTTCGTTTGGGTCCAGTCCGTGATGCCATGGCCGATACGTCCGATCGGTATGCGAACCGTATTGTCAACGCAAACGACGATGCGGACTCGCGAGGAAGTAGTTGGCTGAAGAACAAAGCGATGCGGGACGCTCAGGCTGTCCATTTGCCCGACGCACGTTCCGTCGACCCACACCTCGCTGAACCAATGCACCCGCTCAAGAAATAGCTCAAGGTTTGTACCGCGCCAGGCTTCAGGAAGCTCGACTTCGGTTGTGTACCAGGCGGCTCCAACATACTTCACCCGCCGGGAGAGGCCACCAAGGTAATCCTGATCTGGATTCGGGATGCCGAGGGCATTGGTGTCAAGCGATCCGGGTAGGACGATGGCCTCCCCATCGAAGCCATGCATCCAAGCGTGTTGCCGACCGGTTCCTTCTGGATCAAGTCGGCAGTGCCAAGTTCCGGCGAGCGAGAGCGATTGAGACGAGGCGGCGGAAAGAGTTTCGGTAGACATGGCGGAAATCTTGGGGTGAGAGAACTTATACAAGGGAAGATCTGAGATCTTGGGCCATTGAGTGGTTTGGATCTCGCTTTAGCACGTCATGAAGTAGCGCAACAGATTCGGTGGTACGCCCCAGTCCAAGCGCGGCTTGGGCGCGCAAGAAACGAGCGGTGGTGACCTGGCGGGTGTTCAGGTCGTCGTCGAACAGTAACATCGTCGGCAACGACGTAGCGAAGTAGTCAATTTTAGCTGGGCGCATTTCGAGGTCCTCTGCGTACGCCTCCAAACCGCGCAATAGGTCACCTGCTTCTGCGTCGCGGGCCAATCGCTGGAGGGCGAGGGCGCGATAGTACGTCATTTCCGAGAATGTCCGAATCGACATTTCCTGAAAGTCGCCGCGAAAGTCGGCGGCGCGGCGATACCAATTCTCAGCCTCCTCGCGTTCATTTGTCTCCCGAAGAGCGTCGCCCAGGGCAACCCAAAGATCGCTCGCATTCGCCAGCAGGTGACGGGCTTCACCGAGATTTTGAGGCGGCGCAAGCGCCTTCCGAAGGTGCTCGACGGCTGCGACGGGGCTTGCGGCACGCGCTGAGAGGTAATGAGCTCGCGTGTACTGTCCGAGGGCAACCCCTTCGCCACCTTCCCAAGGCGTGAAGGTGCGTTGGGCGAGCCGACTTAAGGCCTTCGTGGGTTGGTTCGTTTGATTGTACAGAGAGCAGAGCTCCAGTGTAAGGTCGTCTCGATGCTCAACCAAATCTTCGCGAGCTTCGAGCACGGCAAGGCGCACCACCGGCTCAACCCCGGTGCGCTTCGCGAGTTGATCGCTCTCATAGACTAAACGTCCATCGTTCGGACGAGATGCCATAGCACAGGCATAGGCGTCCCGGGCTGCTTCAGCATCATGCCGAATGTTGTGATAAGCAATGCCCAGATTACGCCTGGAGAAGGCGTCGTCAGGACGAAGTTCCACTGCAGCTTCCCATTGGGTAATGGCATCTTCATACCGCCGTCGGTCGTAGTAGAAGTTGCCCAACAGGGCGGAGGCAACACCATCCGAAGGATCAGCAACAAGCGCACGCTCCAGCACAAGCATCTCTTCTAACCGGTTTGGGAAGACGCCGGTCAGTGGTTCAGCATCAGACGCACGTCCGCCGCACAACATCCGAACAACCGGATGATCACCGGGGGCAAGGGCAAGTACTGTCGCGCACTCATCGTCAAGCCCGCATGCATCAAACTCTAGCGCGAGATCGAGGAAGTTCTGGACGTCTTGCCGCATCGCTGAGCGCCACCGCTCGTCATATGTCGGGTCCAACTGAGCCGCCTCGTAAAGCGCCCAATGATCCAGCGGATCATAGGCTAAAACAGCTCGGGCGGCTGAAAGGGCGAGCGAAGGTACCTGATTACGACGGTGGAGCATCGCTTCCAAACAGCGGATGGAACTTGCATCGCCGAGTGTGAGCGACGCTTCCCGCAAGTATGTCTGGGCTCGCTGAACCTGGTTCGCCCGGATCGCAAGTCTCGCTAACTCAAGGTTTGCTGCTCCACGCCATGAATAGTTCCAACTCGCCTTGCCAAATGCATTGCGAGCTTCTGCATACCGGGCTTGGAATCGAAGGCTCACCCCGAGGAGGTAATGGGCTTCTCCATCGGCGGGATTGGGGTTCCGCGAGGTTAGCCGAGCGATTGCCGAGCGGAAATGTTCCTCCGCCGCCTGCAACAGTCCCCGCCCCAAATCACGCCTGCCGAGAGCGACGTGGCAGCGGGCATCTCCCGGATCGCGGCTGAGCGCCTCTTCCCAGTACGGTTCGGGACTGCGAGTTGCATGGCGGTACTGATCGAGGTGAACACCAATCTGGTAGAGCTCATCCGTGGAGAGCACTTCCGAGGGCGCAGGCGGCTCGGTGGCGGAATCTGGCACGGGCTGAGTCTCGAATGTGCGGCGGTCATATGCCACCAGCTCTTCTCCGAACCCGTCCGTCACTGTCACAGCGAGAGGTTCTTCGGTGAAGGTTGCCAAAAACGGCGATTCTGGGGCTAGATCCAGCAGATGCGACCGTACGCCATTCGCAAACTCGATCCTTACGACGCTTTCGGGGTAGCGAGCGGAAGGGCAGACGCCAACGCGGCAGCCATGGATGGAAACTGCGGCGTGGCGGGTCGCGTTGTGTGCGGGACCGATATCCCGGATGGGATACCAGAACTGGCTAAACGTCTTCGTTTCGTAGGGAGCGAGGAAGGAAAAGTCCGGCTGGTTATCTGTGTAGACCCCCGCCATAAGCTCAACGTAGGGGCCGCCGTCATCGGACAGGTTTCTATCCCACGCGTACCCAAACTCGTGGTTACCCCACGTCCACTGTTTCTTCCCTGGAGAAATGTGACGATCGGCGACATGCACGAACCCCGCGTTCGCCGAATGGTCGTACCCGCCGAAGAATTCGTAGGCGGTCGAGACGACCATGTATGAAGTCGGAACTGGGATGTTGACATACCAGTCGAGCCGGTTTGGCGCAAGGTCCGAAGAAGGGACAAACTGGGTCGGTACTTCTCCGATGGGAAGCCCCAATCTGGCGCGCACTCCATACGGCACGCCGTAATACTGGTCACTGCATCCCGGAAATGCCGACACCGCGCGCTTCGCATGATCGGCTACGAATGCAACATCCGGTGGGAAGAATGACTGGTACTGCTCATGGACACGCGCTGCGACATTTGCCCACCACAAGAAGGTCTGTGTGAATGGCGTCCTGTTGTAGACACGCGCCTTAAGTTCTATTAGTGTCGAATCGGGCCGAATGCAGACTCCATGCATCCCTCTCATCCGGTTCATCGGCTCATGCTCGCTCATCCAGAACGTGCAGCTGCCGTCGGAATGCTCCTCCCGAGACCACGAGCACGGCATGAAGGTGCTGGGGCGATGGTGCTGGGGCCAGTTAAATTCAACGCCGCCCGAGATCCACGGGCCAGCAAGCCCAACGAGTGCGGGTTTGATCACATTCTGGCGGTAAAAGAAGTCGTACTTAGCCGTTTTGTCATATCCGATGTGAATGCGCCCACCGATTTCTGGCAGCAGCATCACGTACAGGCTTTCGTTCTCGAGGTGCAATGCCTCATACACCCGGTCTTCCTTAGAAGTCGCGACCGAATCCACAACCGGGAGCGGATACACTCGCCCACTGCTGCCCTGGTACACGCGTTTCTCCAAGAACATCGGATTCGGGTCGGGCGGGCCGGCCGGATAGGTCGGAATCACGACCGGTTCTACCCAAGCCTGAAGACCCGATACTACGTCACGCTTGGCGTGAAGATACTTTACAGATGAGACGGAGCTAGACATAAATTACTTGAGACCGGTTGTAGCAATGCCTTCGATAAACACCCGCTGAGCAAAGAAGAAGACGACAAGCACAGGCAGAATCACGATCAAGGACGCCGCCATCAAGAGGTTCCAAGGCGTCCCCGTATGCTGGCTTTGGAAGAATTGCAGCCCCATGGAAAGAGTAAAGGTGCGTTGATCTGTGAGGTAGAGTAGCGGCCCCATAAAGTCGTTCCATGCCCACATAAACGTGAAGAGGGCCACCACCGAGAGAGCAGGGCGCGCGAGCGGCAAGATGACCGCCGAAAAGGTTGTCCACTCAGACGCGCCGTCAATTTTCGCGGCCTCGGTGAGTTCCATAGGAATTGTTCGAAGAAACTGGCGAAGCAGGAAAATGTTGAACGCGCTACCGAAGAAAGCCGGTATCCAAAGTGGCCTAAACGTCCCAATCCAGCCGAACTCCTTAAATAGCGCATAGAGCGGAACCATCAGAACTGGGCCTGGCACCATCATCGTCGCCAACGTCAGAGCAAAAAGAAGGTCACGTCCCCGCCACTCAATCCTGGCAAAGGAGTAGGCAACTAGGGCGTTCGATGTCACTGCACCGATCACAGCCAGGATAGTGACAAACAAAGTGTTTTGTCCATAGACCAAAAATGGAGTGTACCCAAGATCTTTGGCGCTATAGCTAAAAGCTTCACTAAAATTGCCCCACTGAACCGGATTGGGAATCCACACCGGTGGGTCTGCCATTGTCTGGTCGGTGGGCTTCAGTGCCGTTGACATCATCCAGAGAAGCGGCATCAGAAAGAGGAGCGAGAGGGCCATCAATGTCGCGTGTGTTGCCAGGATTCGGAACTGGCGACTGCGACGTGCTCGATTCGGACGCCCGGCGCGAACCGGAACCTCAGGGCGGGAGACGTTTGGGTCAGCCGTCATTGCTAGCCTCCCTCATAGTGCACGTGGCGTGAACTGGCCTTTAGTGCAAGCATGGTCAGCGCCAGAGTGATCGCAAACATGACCCAGCCCATGGCGCTGGCGTATCCCATTCGCTGGTAAAGAAAGGCATTATCGTAGAGGTACATGGAAAAGAAGTAGGTTGATCGCGCCGGTGCGCCTCCTGGAAACATCACGTACGGGAGCGCAAACGTTTGCAGCGACCCGATAATGCTCATCACGACATTAAAGAGGATTACGGGCGAGATCATGGGAATGGTCACATGTCGCGTCTTACTAAGCGTCTTTGCACCATCGAGTTCGGCGGCCTCGTAAAGCGACTGCGGCACATCCTGTAAGCCAGCAAGGTAGATCACCATTGCGTTGCCCGTGCCCCATATGGATATGATGACAAGCGTCCACTTTGACCACGCAGGATCACTTAGCCATGCTGGCTCCGGCAACCCAAGCTTCCCCAATCCCTGGTTGAGGAGTCCGTACTGACCGTTGAACACCCACAGCCAGAGTACGCCGAGCGCAACCATCGGAACGAGCGAGGGAATGTAGAAGATCGTTCGGTAAAACGCCATTCCCTTCACCTTGGTGTTCAGCAACAGCGCGAGGATGATCGCGACAGTCGTTGCAAGCGGGACCGACGCCGCCGTAAACACCAACGTGTTTGCCAGCGACGTCCGGAAAACCGTGTCAGTCAGCAACTCGCGGTAGTTTTCCAATCCGATCCAGATTGGCGGTCGCAGCACAGAGAAGCTCGTGAAACTGTAGTAGAGCGAGGAGACCAAAGGAAAAGCGAGGAAGATCAGAAAACCGATGATCCAAGGCAGTGCGAAAAGGATGCCGACTCGTTGGTTTCGATGTACGTTCATCGTCCGAGGACCTGCCGCTGGTAGCTCTGCCAAAGCTCTTCGAGCCGTCGCTGGGCGTCGTTAAGCGCAACCTCTGGGGTCTTCTGCCCTAGGTCGATCTCGTCTACCGCGTTCCCGACCTCACGCCCAACTTGGGCGGCTACACCCATCTGCAGCGGGCGGACCGCACGTTCGCCCCTTGCCAGGCGATCAAAAAGTGCGATGTACTTATTGGGATGCTTCTCAAGGAACTCGCGTGAGACCTTCCGCAGCGGCGTGTTGCAGTACTGTCCAATACAGATTCGCTCCATTATTTGCTGCTGCTGCACGTACCGAATGAATTCAAACGCCTCACGCTTGTGCTTCGATCCTTTGGGAATCATCAGCGTATTCAGATTTAGCATTGTATAGCCAGCAAGATCAGGTCGGCCGTCTGGATACGGGAAAGGAACTGCAAACCAGTTCACCTTCGGATTGTAGAGGCGGATGAAATTGGCAAACCAGGGACCATCGGCATACGTTGCCAGCTTTCCGGAGAGAAATGGATTCTGAGGGGAGGAGTAGTTCCCAAAACCGCTTCGGAACGACTGGGTTTCGCGTGTTCCAAAACGCTTCGCAAAGGAGTTCACCCACTTCCATGCCCGCAAGTCATCTGGACCGTTGACGTTGATCCGGTCCCCTTCGGTGAAGGAGCCACCAAACAGGTACGGCATAGCCCATAGCCCCCAGCCATCGCGTGGGAGAAAGGCGACGGTAGACAAGCTGCCCTGTCGGTCACGGATGCTGACTTCACGAACAAATTCGTCGAACTCTGTGATGGTCTTAGGAAATTCCTCTGGGGTGTCATACTTCGGACCCACAAGATCGCGATTTACGTAGATCGCGGCAGATCCAGGCGAGGTGGCCAGGGCATAGAGTCGCCCTTTGTAGTTCATCGTTTCCCAGTAGGCTGGGATATAGTCTGCCTCTGAGATTCCGGCGGCTCGAGCGAGATCGGTTAGATCCTCCAGCGCACCAGCGTCGGCAAACTGCACAACCTGGTCCGCCCAAAGTCCGGCAACATCGGGCGGGTTACCTCCAGAGGTTGCTAGTAATGTCTTCTCAGCGACGCCCGAGATGCTGAGGTAACGCACTTCAATTCGATCTTGTGACGCATTAAACGAGCTGACGACATCCTTCATCGCCCGCATCTCTTCTCCTGTCCACTTTTCCCAGTAAGTGACAACAATGCGGTTACTGCCTACCTGACGGCTCGCCGCGCGCTCACTACCTACGAGCGCATAGGTGCCAGTCACGAGGATGGCAGCCAAGATCAGAAAACGTTCATTCATGGTTTCGAGTGCCCTTCTAGCGGAAGGGCACGCTCTCGCAACAGCGTTAGCGAGGCCCCGGCCCGGTCGCGCCAACTCCCGTAGGCGGCGCCCCAGCCGGACCACGCCCGCCTTGTGACATATCTTCGTAGTGCTTGCGAAGCTCCTCTCGCACTTGGGGATCACTGGTGCTTATTCCGCCGCCGTTCGCCGGAACATTGTTCGCTTGGAATTGGAACAGGAGTACGGCGACGGCAGCGATGAGCACCAAGACGATCCCAACCAGCCGGAGTCGGCCGGAGGGATCAGCCATTAGAACGACATATCCCAGTAGCGACCCCAGAACCGGTGGACGTCGAGCTGCTTCGTTGTCGGAACGAGAGCGCTATTCGTCGCAAAGGCTCGGATGTTCGTGCTCTCGCATGCCGAGTAGTTCCCTGCGCTGTCGATCGTTACGCGCTGCGCTGGCATCCGCTTAGCGCTGCTGTCGGCGTACGAGACGATAATCCCGCCCGCATGGAAGTCCATGGCAGCATGGTACGCCGTGTTGTACCACTGCGCCCATGGACTACGGTCCCGGTAGTTCGAGTAGTTCGGACACGGTGCCGTTACGCCCTCGATGAAGTGGCCGCGGTCAACGCCAGTCGCATTGGTAGTGCCCATGACGGGACCTTTGACGATGAAGGCCGCGCGCGATGATGGGTCTTGAAGGCTAGTCTCGGATCGCTTGAATCCTCCACCAGTCCACGAGTTATGGAGTGAGCCATAGCCGTAGTTGTTGATGGCGAGATTGACGTTCCACGACCAAACCTGCCAGCCGGCCGGCGGCGTGTAGATTGAGCTCGGATCGAACTCCGGCACCTGTCGCGACGCGTCGTAGAAAACCTGCTGGTTCTTCATGTACGGCAGCACAAGGTAGGGCCACCCGTGCCAGGGATAGCCGTCCTGCTGAGGACTTACCCAGTCCCACTGGACTAGGATCGTCTGATCGTCGAAGTCGCTCGAGTAGAGCTTGGCGCTTGTTCCGATCTGCTTCAGACCGCTCAACGTTACCGTCGACTTTGCCGCTCGCTTAGCTTGGGCAAAGACGGGGAAAAGAATGGCGGCCAAGATCGCGATGATCGCGATGACTACGAGTAGCTCAATAAGCGTGAATCCATGACGAGATTGACTGATGTGTTTCATATATTGCTCCGTTGCAAGCAAGGCGCTAAACCAAGGGTGGTCCCTAGATCGAGCGAGACGGCGAGCACCTCCTCTAGCGGAGGTTGCACAGTATTGGAAATTGATTCGTCGAGGCGCCGGACGGCAGCCGAGGCGGAAGCGTCGAAGCCCACCACCACCGTTGCGGCCTGATGCCGGGTCCCCGACGACCAGCGGATCCCGTCGTAGCCGATGATGGAGAGTTCCTCAGGGACCTGAAGCCCCAACTCTTCACACGCTTCCAGGTACCGATATGCGGCGCGATCATGCCAGGCAAAGATCGCGGTCGGTGGAGACTCTTGGGCGAGGCATCTGACGAGGACTTCCCGCGCATTTTCGGAGTCGAAAACTACGTCGTCGGCTCCAAACGCGATCCCGGCGTCGTGAAGATGCGCGGCGAGGAGCCGAAGACGAACCTCGGCGTCGCGTACATCGTCGCCGCGGCCGGTCACTGCCAGAATTCGGCGGTGACCATGCTCGATAAGCGCCGAAGCCACCAGACGCATCCCCTGCTCCACATCATCTCGAACGGATGGGTACTGCCCTAGAGGATCTTTTCCGTTAATGATGACGACTGGCAGCGGGCAGGTCCGAATGAAGGGGAGTAGCGGATCATTATCACGTGGTGCAAAGAGAATCAGGCCATCGGCGAGCCCGCCATTAAGAAACTCATAGATTTCTCGAGGTGACCGCTTGAAGTTGCAGTGAACAAGGACATCGTAACCATGCTCACCACCTGCGAGCTCAATGGCGGACGACATGCGATCCATGTACTGGTCACCTCGGTCTCGATGACCGAAACCGCTAAAGAACGACAAAATGTGAGTGCGACCACGCCGAAGAGATCGCGTAAGCAGATTCGGCGCATAGTTCAACTCTGCCGCGGCAATTCGAACGCGTTGGCAAGTTTCTTCACGAATGCGACGGTGGTCAGCCTTACCGGCCAGGACAAGGGAAACCGTCGAGGCCGACACCCCAGCAAGCGTCGCCACTTGGCTCAACGTTGTACGTTCGCTCAACGTTGTCCGTTCTCGCTCCGACTGCTGCACCATGAAAATCCTACGATCAACTGTTTGAGCACTTTGCTCAAACGCTTGATTAGTATACAATGCCTTTGGTTTGGTGCCAATAGGGGTTGACGAATTTTCCGTGAATTCACTGCTGGTAGCCGCCGAACGGAACGACGATGCTGTTTCTGCCTCTTGCCCTCGACCCTTCGCATACGATCGCCTTTGCCGCGCCGGCGACACATTTCACGGAGAGCAGTCCCATCGGCAATGGGAGACTGGGTGCCATGGTTTTTGGAGGGGTCGGACTTGAGCGGATCGTTCTGAATGAGTCCACGATGTGGTCCGGCTCGGAACAGCCGGCTGATCGCCCCGAAGCGTACAAAGCGCTTCCGGAGATTCGGCGGCTTCTGCTCGCGGGCGAGAATGCAAAGGCGCAGACGCTGCTCCAGAAGGAGTTTGTTTGTGATGGACCCGGCTCGGGTTTCGCCAATGGAAAGGATCTTCCCTTCGGCTGCTACCAGGTGTTCGCCGACCTCTGGCTGGACTTTGGGCCAGCCACCTTTCAAAATTACCGCCGCACGCTCGACCTAGACAGGGCGGTCACAACGGTGGAGTACCAGCAGGCGGGAGTTCGCTTTCGCCGCGAGAGCTTCGTCTCTGCCCCCGGCCAAGCCGTCTTCTACCGCATTACGTCGGATCGCAGGGGATCGATCAGCTTTTCGGCCGCCCTCAAAAGAGCTGAGCGAGCGGCCGTGGCAGCGGAGGGAACGGATCTCGTGATCCGTGGTGCCCTGAATAGCGGAGTGGCTGAAGTTACTGGAGTGCGCTACGAAGGAAGGCTGAGGGCCATCACATCGGGGGGAAAGACTACGGTGGAAAATGGGCGTTTGCGAGTTTCCGGGGCAGACTCGGTCACCCTCGTTTTCTCCGGCGGAACATCAATGTTTGATCCAAACTTCGCCGCGCTGGCTTCGGCACGCTTGGATCGAGCCAGCAAGATTTCGTATCCCACAATTCGCAAAGCTCATGTTCGAGACCATCAGCGGTTCTACCGCCGCTGCGAGCTGACTCTTCCTCCAGGGCCGTCTGCCCGCCGCACCACCCCAGAACGCTTGCTTGCGGTAGCCAAGGGGGAGAATGACCCCTCCCTATCCGCACTCGCTTTTCACTACGGGCGCTACCTCCTTATCGGGAGCTCTCGCCCAGATAGCCCGTTGCCAGCCAACCTGCAGGGGCTCTGGGCGGAGGAACTCCACACCCCGTGGAATGGCGACTTCCACATCGACATCAACCTGCAAATGAACTACTGGCCCGCGGAAACGACCGGTCTCGGCGACTGCACAGCCCCGCTACTGCGATTCATCGAAAGACTGTCGGAGAACGGACGGAAGACGGCGAAGGCCTATTACAACTCCTCTGGGTGGGTGTCGCATGTCATTACCAACCCATGGCGGTTCACCTCACCAGGTGAAAGTGCAGAGTGGGGATCGACTTGTACTAGCGCGGCATGGCTTTGCCAGCATCTGTGGGAGCGCTACTCTTTCAGCGGCGACGTCGAGGAACTTAGCCGGGTGTACCCGGTTCTCAAAGGCGGAGCGCAATTCCTGTACGACATCCTCATCGAAGAGCCCAAACGTGGCTGGCTCGTAACCGCACCGTCCAATTCTCCAGAAAACCTGTACCGGCTCCCCGGTTCGGCGCCATTGGCGACCGCGATGGGGCCAACCCACGACATGCAGATTGCGCGCGAGGTCTTTGCCAACACAATTGCCGCGGCAAAGATCCTGGGCGTCGATGCGGACTTCTGCGCCAAACTCAGCACCGCCCGCGCACGACTTGCCCCGCACCAGATCGGCCCCGACGGCCGTCTGCAGGAGTGGCTCGAACCGTACGAAGAGGTCGAACCACAACACCGCCATGTATCGCACCTCTACGGCCTGCACCCGTCAAATCAGATCACCCCGCAAGGCACGCCCGAGTTGGCAACCGCTGCCCGCAAGACCCTAGAGCGCCGTGGCGACGATGGTACCGGCTGGTCTCTTGCCTGGAAGGTCAACTTCTGGGCTCGACTCCATGACGGAGACCGCGCTCACCGCCTACTGATGAACTTCATGGTGCCAACGCGAGTAAACGACCCCGAGGTGCCGCACCGCCCAGGGCTCTATCCAAACCTCTTTTGTGCTTGTCCGCCATTTCAGATCGATGGGAACTTCGGAGTGACTGCGGGCATCGCTGAAATGCTCCTCCAGAGCCACACCGGTGCAGTTCAGCTCTTGCCCGCCTTACCGAAGGCGTGGGCCGAAAGCGGATCCGTTCGAGGGCTACGTGCCCGGGGCGGCAAAACCGTCGATATCACCTGGAAAGACGGCAAAGTTGTGCGGAGTCGAATCAAATGAAAATAGCATCCATCATTGCGCTTATCGTCCTGGCCTCGGCCTCCTCGGCCCAACTAGCGCCGATTCGTATCAGCCCGGACGGGCGGAACTTTGTTAAGGCAGACGGTAAGCCGTTCTTCTGGCTTGGAGACACTGGGTGGACGATGACCACCCGGCTCACCATGAAGGAGATCGATGAGTACCTCGCCGATCGAAAGCGCAAGGGCTTTAACGTCATTCAGCTCATCCTGGTGCCGTGGGACGCCCGGCGAAACGGCAACCTTGCGGGGGAAAAGCCATATCTGGATGACGACATGGCGCGGCCAAACCCACGCTATTTCGACCATATCGAGAGGGTCATCGACCGGATTGAGCGTCGGGGTTTCCATGCGGCGGTCGTTCCGTTCTGGCTCGCCGGACTCCCCGAGCCTGGTCCCGAAGAAGTCGGTAAGCACGAAGCGTACGCTCGTTATTTAGGCGCTCGGTTCGGCAAGAGGAACTTGTTCTGGCTGCTAGGTGCCGACCGGTGGCCGAACGGATGGGCGGACGTGATCCGCGCCTTCGCCCTTCAGCTAGAGCGCAGTTCCGGGCGATCCGATCAGCTCATGACCCATCATCCCGCTGGCGGACAAACGTCGTCGCGGTTCTTCCACACGGAGCCTTGGCTAGACTTCAACATGCTGCAATCGGGCCATAATGCGGACCTTCCGGCATACCGGCTCACCGTCGGTGATTACTCAAAAACGCCCGTAAAACCGGTGCTGGATGGCGAGGCCGCCTACGAAAACATCACTAACGCCTTGGTTCCGTTCGGCCCGGGGGTTCGGATCATCAACGACTACGATGTCCGTCGCCAGGCGTATCAAAGCGTATTCTCTGGTGCCGCTGGCCACACCTACGGTGCCTGCGAAATCTACGAATTCCACACCAAAGGTGCCGGGAAGGCACATTGGACAGTTGGCATCGAATGGCGCGAGGCGCTGAAACTGCCCGGGGCTCAACAGATGGGCTATCTTCGTCGTCTGATCGAATCGTACACCCCGGCTACCCGGGTTCCAGATCCTTCCCTGATCGTTTCCCCAAACCCGGAAGCACCGAACGAACACCTCGCTGCGTTGCGGGACAGCAACGGCAAATGGGCGATGGTTTACACCCCAAAGAATGCCGCGTTCAATGTCGACACGCGCCGCATGGGCCCAGACCCCCTTACCGGCCGTTGGTTCGATCCTCGAACAGGCAAAACTGGACGCCCCTTTACAGTCCCATCAGGTCCGAACGTCACGTTAACGCCGCCCCAAGCCCTCAACAAAAGCGACTGGGTGGTAGTCATCAAAGCAGGAAGCTAAGAAAATCCCAAAGCAAGGTGAGCCACGCATTCATGGGGATACTTCCGAGGCAGGCTAGTGCCTGCATTCTCAATATCTATCCAGAACCGCACAACCAGAGTATCGTCTAAGGAGCAACGCGCGTCGCCCGACAGAACCGCTACAGTGCCCGAGCGCCTGGGCCGTGATGCGTCCGCAACTCTTGCTCGGCTATGATGTGGACGCGGCGAAATCAGACAGCTATGACACGGACGGTTATGCAGGGCCGGGCTACCATGTCGTGGAAAAGTTCAACTACGGAAGGAAGTTTGTACAGAACTTTTACCTGCAAGGCACTGGAGGCGGTGGGGGCGGAGGTGTTGGCGGAAAATGAAGCACTTTTGGTTGATGCTGCTTGCGCTGTCCACTGTGGCGTTTGCCCAGCGAGATCCGCTGGTGGAACAGTTACGGACCAGCCCAACCGCCCGGTACGGGGCAAAGTGGACAGCCCAGGCATGGGTGCGGCCCGACCCGCTCGCCGCCAAATTCGCCGCCTATGAGCGGGAAGGCCTCACCGATCAAGAGGTTCTGAGGCAAATTCAATCGCTACAAAGTCGAGCGACACTAAGTACGGAAGAAGCTTTTCGCTTTGGCTACTTGGCCGCTCGGGCTAGGTTTATTCCTACGGCAACGGTTGCCTACCCGACCAGTGCAATGCGCGCAGCGGAAGCCATGGCAAAATCCCCAACCGCCGTCCGCGTAATTCGCCCGGATTCGGTTCCTTTTGGAATTCACGAGTTGGCAGGATCCGAGGCTTGTTCCGATGGCACGCCGGCTAGTCAAAGAGTTTCCGAAGTTGCCGGGGCTTCGCATGCACCTAGCCTGGGGCCTGCTCATCGACCCTCGACAGGACAAGCTTAAGGAAGCCGTTTCCATCGCGGAAAGTTTGAATGCGAAGTTTCCGAAGGATGTGGACTTCCTCGCCCTGTTGGCGGATGCCTACGGAATGGTGGGCCTCAGCCGGTCTAACGCCGAGCTCAAGCAGAAGGGAGTTCGGGCCTACGAGAAGCTGCTGGCCATGCCGGACATCAGCCAAACGACGCGCAGCCTAGCCGAAGTTCGCCTCAAGGCCCTCCGGGAAGCTGGATAGCTGGCGGGGCCCGAACATCCGGACATGTATAGAAAAGCGCCATTTTCTATACACGTTGGCCGGACCTGTATAGAAAACCGCCATTTTTGATACACGTTATTCGCCTTCCAACGCCGTGCCGGTTGCCCGGCGCGATTCTTACGTAGTACAGATTGTGGCGGACGAACTTGAAGAGCTTTGCGTTCGCGATCTCCTTGCCGCGTTCAAGCTAACCGATAAGCCGGGCCCGTGGCCACACCTAGCCCGGATTCCCGCCCGGCGGTTCGCCGCGAAGGTTCGACACTTTGACAACCTTGCCGGTCGAGATGGCCTGCGGGCCGCCGGACAATACATTTTGAACCTGTTCACGCGCGAGGTTCAGGCCGAAGGCGTCGCCCATCTTCCCCGCACCGGCCCCCTCATCGTCGCCTCGAACCACCCTGGAATGACCGACGCCATGGCGCTCTGGACCAGCATTCCGCGCAACGACCTGAAGATCATCGCCGCCGACCGCGACCTGCTTCGTTGCCTGCCAAACATTCGACCCCACCTGATCCTCATGACCGCCGGCTCGATCAGCGCATTCCGCGAGGCAAAGCGCCACCTGCTTGGCGGCGGCTGCCTCCTCACGTTTCCCGCCGGAAAGATCGAGCCTGACCCCACGGTTCGGGCGGGCGCGCAGGAGTCGCTGCGCGATTGGTCATCCGGCACGGTGCTCCTGGCCCAGCGCGTGCCGGGCACGGTGCTGGTTCCGGCCTTCGTCCAGGGAGTCATCTCCCGCGAGGCCACCCAACACCCTTTGCTGCGCTACCTGCAAGATGAAAAAGATCGCGATTGGGCGGCCGCAACGCTACAAATACTCCTCCCGAAGTACCGGAAGCTGAGGGTCTCGGTCAAGTATGGCCACCCGGTCCAGCCGTGCCATGAGAAGTTGATCGAGGCAACCGCTCGCCTCGTCCACCGCTCGGCGGGAGCGAATCGAAAGCGACCAAAAACACTTTGACAATCTTGGTCGAGAGTGTTATCGTGGGGGTGTGAAACTTCGAGGCCCCAGTCTTCTTGCCAGTTTGTGCTTGCTACCGGGCATTTCGTTTGGGGCGTCGATCACCTACCTGACGCCAGGCGCTTCGCAGCCCACCGGACTCGGCGTTCCCAACGGGCCGCCACTCGGAACCACACCTTCTGGAGAGGCTTTCTACGCCGAAGCCAGCGGTTTGAGAGAGCTCTTCATTGCTCCCGGCATCTCCGTCGTACCGATCATCAGCCGGACGCACTCGAGCCTAAACTCGGCCAGAACAACGCTAGAGAAGGTCCGCTCGTTCTATGTTTCCGGAACCGGCGCTGACCGAGCCGTCCGGCCGTACCTCCTCCGTCCAGGTTCGGACGCGGTCAAACTTGCCACTCCCGGCAACGCTCCGGCGGTGCCAACTGGGGTCGCCCTCGACGCCGAAGTGGCTACTGGAACCTCGACTTCCGACCTTATTCGGGCGTTCTTCTGGGAGCGCGGCAGTCTTCGCACCGTCGCCCCGCCATCTGGAACGCTTGGCGCCCGATTCCTGGGAATCAACCCGCAAGGAACGAGATTCGTCGGGTCCGTTCGGGCCGAATCCGCCACCGAAGCCGCAATCTACGAGCGCGGTGAATGGACGCGAGTGAAGCCGCTGGTCGGCCTAAGCGCGATGGCGTTTAACCTGGCGGCACCCGACGGGTCCGTTGCGGGATTTGCGTACCGACCCGGACCGAATGGGATTCCCCTAAACCCGGTGGCGGTTCGTTACCTTCGGGGCGAGCTGAAGTCGCTCGGACGGGTTTCCGTTGAGCGGTCCTTCACGATTCCGCGCGGAGTTTCGGCGGACGGCGAGGTCATCGTGGGTCAGTACTTTGGCGGTTCACCGTCCGATGGGCGCGCTTTCATTTGGCAAGCTGGAATCGGCATCCGCGATCTTCGAGAAGTTGCGAGAGAGCAGGGCCTTGCCAGCGAGCTAGAAGGCGTGCAACTGGTAGACGCGGTCGGCATTAGCGATAACCGAAAATGGATCTACGTTGCCGCCCGAAAGGCAGATGGATCGGTCCGCCCCGCGCTTCTTGAACTGAAGCTTGGCCGACAGCCACAACTTGAATCGGTCGAAATTGAACCCAAGGAAACTCCGAGCGGTAGCGCGGTTGAGGTGACCGTGCGACTGGATCGGGAGCCAGAAAAACCGTTCGAGCTTCCGGTTAGGGTTACTCCGGGCAGCCAAAACTTGGAGGTTCTTCGAATCGTCGCCGGACAACGGACTCAGCGATTTGAATGGCGAACCGGCGGACCGGCCGAGACGTTTGCCGGCCTCACGGCGACTCATCGCGGCGTCGCGCGCTCCGCATACGTACGGCTCACCCGGCCGGTCCCGGCCCAGGTTACTTTCTCGGCAAATCCGATCGCGGGCGGGGTGCCGCTAACCGGCGAGGTCCGGCTGCGTGGAACCGCGCCAACCGGCGGTCTGGTGGTGAAGCTGGAATCGAACAACGATTTGGCGACCGTTCCCGCCACCGTGAGGATTGCGGCCGGTCTAAGCCATACCACGTTTCGCATCCAGACCCGGCAGCCACTCGAAGACACCGAGGCGGAGATTTCTGCCCGGGCGAACGAGATTGTAGCAAAGGGCTCGCTGCGGATCATGCATAACCGGATCAAGACGCTCTTCTTGACCAGCGGCCTGAAGCAAGACGGCACTCCAATGGATACGTGGGACCAAGTCACGGCCGGGTTCGGGGGCTATGTCTACGTCAAATTAATGGAGCCAGCCCGCGTCACCGAGACCGTCAAGCTCGGCGGCGAGAACTTCGAGCTCCTCGGCGCTTCGCCAACCATCACAATTGACAAAGGACAGACTTACGGAATCACTCCGTTCACCGCGAAAGAGGTCTTCGTCGAGCCGAAACTGATCGACCTCCGGGCAACGCGATTTGGCGAAGTCCACCGGAAGGTGATCACGAATTTTCCGATAAAGATCAACTACATCACCGTATCTAACACGATCAGTGATGCGGGCTGGGTGGACTACGCAATCGTGTACCTAAATGCGAGGGCTACCCGGGACACGAAGGTCACGATCAGTTCGGACTCTCCCCTCATTACCGGTCCGAAGACGGTGACCATTCCTAAGGGCGAGTTCTCGCATCGATTCAACCTCAGCGTCCTACCGGTCAACGAAAACACATACATTTCTCTCTTCGCCACGTTTGGCGGGGCGACGGTCGGGGCAAATGTTCTTCTGGAACCGCCGATTCCATTCAAGTTGAAAGGGCCGGAAAACATTGTCGGCGGGAGGAGTTTTGAGCTGACCATTACACTCACCGGGCCGGCACCGGTAGACGGCTTTAAGGCAATGCTGGATGTGGAAGGCGCGACCGAGGCACTTGAACCCCTACCAGACTTTGTTTTCAACAAAGGTGAGAGAGCGCGTAAGTTCACGGTTCGAACCCGGACCGTTAGCGAGGCCAAATTGGTGACTTTTCTCACGATTCTCCAATCGCTGAAATTACGGATCACGCCTTGACGGCAGACACTCAGCTTCGCTAGGACCGTCGGAATTCTATGCTGCTGGGAATCGCATTCGTCGTGCTGACCGGGGTCGGGCAGGAGAACAAAGCAAGCCAGGCTAGTCGGCCGGAGGCGACCTATCGCGAATATTGGATGATGCTGACCCAGCCCAACGGCGAGATGCAAACCAGCTATCGCCGAATGGAGCTGACCAAAGGCAAGGATCAGGTCATCCGCTACGAGCATTTCGGTCGCTCGGTCGTGATGGAACGATCTGGTCCGAACCTGCGGTTTTGGTTTCCGGCAACGAAGGAGCTCTTGGTAGCACCGAAAACCTTCGACGCCGAGGTCAGCCGAATGCCGAAACAGGCTTGGTTTGATGCCGAAGCGAAGTTCGAGCAGAACGTCCGCGGGCCGATCATCGTCGAGCACACCGCGTTCGCCGACGGCGCAACCCTGCAGGTCGATTATGTTTTGCCGCAATTGGGGACGTCGGTCCTCGTTCAGCGGGCGAGCTGGAAGCGGCCGGACGGCTCGGGCGGTTGGTTCCAAAACGTTGCTTCTGGCGCGGCGAGTGAGCTTGCGCCGTTCGAGATTCCCCGTTCGGCGAAAGCCAAGCGGGCAACCACCGGCGAGATCGTGGCGCGGCTCAGATACTTTTGGCCGATTATCTTCCCGCCCGGCCCAAAACCCGGTAGAGGATGAGGAAGGCTCCCGCCATGAGCGAAAGGGAATAAAGTGGCTGCCGCAATAGGACTCGAACCTATGACCCGCTGATTAACAGTCAGCTGCTCTGCCAACTGAGCTATGCGGCACCGACCCTTAAAAGTTACCCGATGCCGCAGCGAAAATTGTAGCCCTAGTTCCCCGTCACAAAATCTGCCCGGTCTGTCTCTGGTACCGAACTCGTCGATTCCAACATCGGCAGGATCTCATGGGCGAACGACCGGAGGTCGAGCGCGATGAAATCGGCCCCCGCTTCCAGGAACGGATGCGGAAAGTGCGCGGCCTGCGAGCCCCCGACGCCAATCTTGAACGCGGCCTTTTTCGATCGCAGCTCGGAAAGCCGATGAAGCAGCTGCACGGTCGTCTCCATGCCTTCTTCAGCGCCGCAACTCACCAAAACGACATCCGGTTGGTTCGATTGCACGGTGGAAACAAAGCTTCGGATAGGGACGTTCGGCCCCAGAAACAGCGTTTTCCAGCCCTGCAATCTCAGAAAGTCGGAGATCATGCGCAAGCCAATGACGTGGTAGCTGTTCGGCGCGCAACCCAGAAGGGCGGTTCGGCCGTGTCGCCGGCGAGGACCGGTGATCTGCGCGGTGCGCGCCATCATGCGTTCGGTAATGGCGGTCGCCATGTGCTCCTGCGCTTCATCGATGGCGTCGACTTTCCACCAAGCGCCGATCATCGCCATGGCGGGCGCCAAAATCTCTTGGTAGATGTCGATGAGCGGCGCGTTGGCGCGAAAGGCCCGATCCATCAAGTCGCTACAGGCCTGCTCGTCGCCGGTGATGGCGGCTTTCGCATATTCCCGGCTCATTTCTTCAAAGTCGATGCTGGCTTCTCGGTAAACCGCGACGTTGAACACGGAGTTCACCACGGCTTCCACCTCCGGCGAGGCGAGGGAATAAAACATTTGCCGCCCCACCCGCGACGCTTTGACGATGCCGCGCGCACGCATTCGTGCCAAGTGATTGCTCACGTTGGGTTGCTTTAGTTTCGTGGAGTCGCAGATTTGGCTGACGTTCTTGTGGCCAGAGCGCAATTCGGCGAGAATCTGTCGGCGAGAAGTGTCGCCCAGTTCTTCATAGATATTCATCATTCGTTGGCTCTCCCCATATAATACGCGACAGTGATGTGTTAGTTGTCAGACCTGTCCGCCGTGGACGAAATAACCCGACAAAGAGGGATGCGAGACGGACGAGTAAAATTGGCAGTATCCAACGGAGAACCATGCCACACGATTTGTTTGCGATCCCGCAGCCCGAACTCGAATTCCTCGCCGCCGTTCAAAACTTTTCGGACACCGAGGTTTTGCCCCAGACCCGTGCGTGGGAGGAGGCGACGGCCTTTCCTGACGAAATTTGGCCCCGAATGGGCGAGCTTGGCCTACTCTCGATGACGTTGCCCCCGGCCGGTGGCGGCACCGGACTTTCCTGCCGCACGTACTGCGAGGCGGTTCGAATTCTCGCCCACGGTGACCCAGCATTGGCCATGAACATTGCTGCGGTGAACGCGCTCGTCGTCGCCCATATCGCCGCATTTGGAACGCCAGAGCAGAAGGAGAAGTACCTTGCCGGAGCCGCTGCCGGAACCATCAAGCTGGCCTGGGGACTTACCGAGCCGGACGCTGGTTCCGACGCTCGACGCGTGAAAACAGTGGCTGAGCCGATCGAAGATCGGCCGGGCTACTACCAACTCAACGGCCGCAAGATGTTCATTACGAACGGAGGCAAGGCCGACCTCATCATCATCATCGCCCGAACCGGTGAAAAGGAGCTCAGCGCGTTCCTGCTAGAGACTGACCAGCCGGGCTTCACGCTGGAGAAGCGAATCCACACCGTCGGCGTAAGCGCGTCAAACACGGTTCAGTTCGCGCTGAACAATGCCATCGGCTGGCACACGCCGTGCACCTTCGAGCAAGCAACTGGCTTGCTCTATCGGGGCCGACTCGGTATCGCGGCGATGGCTTTGGGAATCGCCGAGAAGGCGCATGCCCTTGCCATCGAGTACAGCAAGCAGCGCGAGCAGTTCAATCGCCGACTTTGCGACATGCAGAGCGTGCAGAACATGCTGGCCGATAGCGAGATGGAGATTGCCGCCGGACGGCTCCTCCTGGCCCAGGGCGCGGCGCTGTTCGACGCCGGAGAATCCATCGTCCTCGCTTCGTCGATGGCGAAACTCTACACCAGCGAAACGGCAAACCGGGTCACGAACCGGGCATTGCAGATTCACGGTGGTCGCGGAATGACGCGCGAATTCCTGGTTGAGAAGCTGTGGCGCGACGCCAAGCTAACTGAGATTGGCGAAGGCTGTAGCGAGATCCAAAGAATGGTCATCGCCAAGCAAATTACGCGCTAATTCGGTGATTTAGAGGGGAGTCGCGGCGTAACATATGGCGTATGCTGACTTCCCTCCTCTTGGCCGGGACTTTGTTCCCTGGTTTCGTTAACGCTGCCGAGGGCGTCACGCTCACCCGGGTTTTTGCGGCGGGCGAAAAATCCGCATACGCCGTTCGCGCCAGCATGACGTTCGAGCGTCGCGAAGGTTTGCTGCAAACGTTCCTGCCAGAAGACCTCAATCTCAGCTATGACTTCACGACCGAAGTGAAGACGATGAAGCCCGACGGCGTGGTGGATCTGATCTACCGGCGACCGACGATGACCGAAGTTGTTGGCGACGGCGACGAACCGCAGCGCTCGGTGATCAAGGTCGACAATGCCTTCCTGCTCACGATTTCCCCCATCAACGAAATTCTTGCCCTGAAGGAGATCCCGAAGCCGGCCAAAAAGAAGCCGCCCGTAAAGAAGGGCAGGCCGGGCACGCTGAAACTTCTGCGCCTCCAGGAAGAGGGACAAGACGGTCTGCTCGGCCCATTCGGACCGTTCATTGGCGAGGTTCACCGGCTTGCGGTTTTCATCGGGCCGGTCGACAGCGCGCTCGATTTCAACCCGAAGTTTCCGTTTGAAGCGGTGAAGCCCGGCGACACTTGGAAGCGCACGGTGAGCTTCCAGCCGCAGAGCCTGAAGGGCAAGAGCAAGCAAGCCGTGCAGCGCCTCGACTACGTTTATGAGTTTCAGGGCGACAAGACCGTGAATGGCAAGGTTTTCCGCCGAATTCAGGCGCGCTTGAAGCTGGATACCGACCTCGCGACCTACTACCACCAGATGACGGAGTCCAGTTCGGATGAATCGGGGCTGAAGTCGTTCCCGCTTACTTTGACGGCCACGATCGACTTCGACCTGGACCCGAAAACCGGCAAAACCGTCTGGGCGAACGCGACGAGCGAAGGCGGATTCAAGATTTTCACCACACGGGACGACGAGAATCCACTCGCCGAGGAGCGGTTTAAGGGCACGACCGTGATGAAGCCGATCGCCTTCCCGGCGAAGCCGAAGTAGCCGCGAATGTAAACTCCAGATTGCATGGCCGAAGCCAAACCCAACCTCGGAAGATTCGTCGCGCAGATTGCGGCGGTCCTTTTCGTTCTCAGCTTCGGCCTGCGGCTGGTTGGCATAGGTTGGGGTCTGCAAAACGACCTGCATAACCAGAGCTACCACCCCGATGAGCTGCCGGTCTTTGCGGCGAGCCAGGCCATCAAGCCGACCGAAGGCAAGTTCGCGCCGGGCTTCTATAACTACGGAACCGCCTACCTGACGATGCTGAAGGTTTCGTCGGACGTCGTGAGCGCCTACACCGGCGGCGAGGACCCAAAGAATGAAGATGCCACCTGGGCGTGGGTGTCGCGAGTTCACTTCGCCGGGCGATTGCTCAGTGCGCTCGCCGGGGCGGGCGTCGTCGTCGCGGTGTTTCTAAGCTTTTGGCGTACTTTGGGGATCACCGGCGCGGCGATTGCGGCCGCGGTTCCAGCGCTGGCACCCGCCTTGGTGGTGCATTCCCGGTTCCAGACCGTGGACATGGTGGCGACATTCTTCCTCGCGATGGCCAGCATGTTCATCCTGCGGATGATTCCCGCCGGCGAGGACGATAAACCAAACCTGACGCGCCTTGCCGCCTTGGCGGGCGTTTTTGCGGGCCTCAGCGCAGGTACGAAATACACGGGAATTCTTATCTTGCTTTCCCTCATCCCGGTCGTGATCATGCATCACCGGTCGGCGGCGCTGAAGCTGCTCGCGGTGGCGTTCGGATCCGCGTTTCTGGTTTTCCTGATCACCACACCCGGACTCGTCACGGATACGGCCAAGTTCATGGAGGACTTCCGGTACGAAATGACGCACACCTCCACCGGCCACGGGCTGGTCTTCGAGGGAACCACGTCCGGGTTCATCTATCACTTAGCGAATCTGGCTGAGGCCATCGGGCCGCTGGTATTTCTGCTTGGGGCGATCGGCCTCGCTTGGGCGGCGTTCGAGAAGAAGCCGTGGGTCGCGTCCGTGCTCGTGTTCGCCCTAGCGTACTACTTGCTCATTGGCCGGGCCGAGGTCAAGTTCCTTCGCTACACCTTCCCGCTGGTCATTGGCCTCGCGGCCGGCTTCGGTTTTCTCGTTTCGGAGGCGAACCGGCGCGGCGGAAACTGGCGATTGCTGGTCGGCTTCGCGATCTTTGCCATCTTTGGGGTCGTCCCGCGCGGCGGCATCACTCGGACGGCGGAGATGACGGCCTGGATGACGACCGATGACCCGCGCGACCAAGCGGCCAAGTTCATCCGCGCCTCCGATGCGAAGACGGTCGGGCTGGCGAGCGACCCTTGGTTCTACACGCCGCCGCTTTACAAAAATGCTGGCGTCACGCGCGCCGTGCCGTTCGATGAGCGGCTGGACCGCATGCGGTCGGAATCGCAGCCGCAATTTGTTTATCACCAAACCGCCGGCGAAGATCCGTTTCCGTTCGACAAGCGGCTGATCACCGAAGACAAGCCGGACTACATCGTGGTTTCCTCGTTTGAGTACGCCGACCCCGAGCGGCTGTGGGACAAGAAGACGGAGGCACCGCTTGCCAGCCTCAACGAAGTCGGCAAACTTCAGGTTCAGCGGGCGCATGACTTCTACCAGGAACTAGATAAAAGCTACGAACGGGCCGCCGTCTTTGGGCCGCCGCTCGCGACCCTTCCCCACGACATGGAGTACATCCAGCCAACCGTACTCGTTTGGAAGAAGAAGCAGAAATGACCCGCGGAATCGAAGCTTTTCTGGACCACCTGCGCATGGATCGCGGTGCCAGCGAACACACGATCGCCGCCTATGCGGGCGACCTGGAAAAAGCGCGGGTTCTCATGGCCAGCCTTGGCGTTGACCGATGGCAAGATGTGACGGTGGCGGAGCAACTGCGCTACGAGACGATGATTGCCGATGGCGTCGCCCCGACGACAGCGCAACGCCGCATCTCCGCGTTTCGATCCTTTCTGAAGTACTTGAAGCGGCGTAGCGCCGGCCCAACCACCGAGTTGCCTAGCACCGGCGGGTTCAAACGGAAGCGCAGTCTCCCGAAAGCTCTCGACATTTCGGACTTGGAGAAGCTGTTCTCGGTGCCGAATCTTGGTACCCCCGAGGGAATTCGGGATCGCGTGTTGATGGAGTTGATCTACGGCGCGGGGTTGAGAGTTTCGGAGGCGGTCGGGTTGGAGATGGCCGACCTCTCGCTCGAAGCCGCTACGGTGCGAGTTCTGGGCAAGCGTGAAAAAGTACGCCTCGTCCCACTTCCCGCGCAGACCATCGAGTGGGTCGAAAAGTACCTGCGGGATGCCCGCCCAAAGCTGGCCCGCCGGGCCCTTTCGCGCGTGATTCTCAGCAATCGTGGCTTGCCCATGTTGCGCCAGACCGCGTTCAAGCGGCTAACCGAGTTCTCTCGCCTGGCCGACCTTCCCGAGCACGTCTCTCCGCACACGCTTCGCCATACCTACGCGGTGCATTTGCTGAAAGGCGGAGCCGATCTGCGGGCCGTGCAAGAGCTATTGGGCCATGAAAGCATCGCCACGACGCAGGTTTACACGCAGCTCGATCTAGAGGCAGTTCGAAAGGCGTATGCCGCACATCCAAGGCGCTAGTCGAATTCTCCAGTGTCCCAGATGATGGCGAACGCGGTTTCGCCGGTCCGCAGGCATGCCGCAAGGTACGGGCGGCAAGAGCCACACTTCGTTCCCGCTCCCGTAAGCTCGCCAGCCTCCTCTACGGATTCCGCGCCAGATTCCAAGACCTCATCAAAGCGGACGTTCATGCAAACGCACCGCCGTACCGGAGTCGGATCCATCATTCGTCTACGCCGAAGAGCGCGTCGTTAGCTTGCGCTTCCAAGGAAAAATCGTCGCGGTCTCCGCGTGCCAGCCGAAAAGAACCGGCCAGCCCGATCATCCCCGCATTGTCGGTACAGAGCACGATCGGCGGTGTGAGGAAGCGACGCCCGGATTGAGTGCACCCCGCCTGAAGTCGCTCCCTCAACGCCACATTTGCGGCAACGCCGCCGACAAGGGTGACAGTTTCAAAGCCGAGTTCATCGGCGGCTCGAAGCACACGCTCGGCGAGCACGCTGACAATTGCTTCCTGGAGCGATGCCGCCGCATCCGGAACCGATAGTGCCGCGCCTTCGGTGTCGACCAGCCGCATAACCGCCGTTTTCAGTCCGCTAAAGCTAAAGTCACGAGTTGGGCCACGGAGGCCACGTGGCAACGGATACCGTTTTGGGTTTCCGCCCAGCGCCGCCTGCTGGATCGCCCGACCACCCGGGTAACCCAGTCCCATGAGCCGAGCGCCCTTATCGAACGCCTCGCCCGCCGCGTCGTCGATCGTGTGCCCGATCAGTTCGTAGTCGCCCGGGGCCCAAACGGCCACCAACTCGGTGTGTCCGCCCGAAGCGATGAGCGAGAGATGCGGCACCGGAATCTCTTCGGGCAAACCGTAAACGCTCATCAGGTGGCCCTCCAAATGGTGGACGCCCACCAGAGGAATGCCCAGAGAAAACGCGAGCGCCTTCGCAGCCGTGACGCCGACGCTGAGGGCACCCACCAGCCCCGGCCGGTTCGTCACCGCAATCCCGCGGAGATCGCCAAGTTGCAAACCCGCCGCCGAAAGTGCTTCCCGAATCACCGGAAGGATGGCTTCAACGTGCGCGCGGGCGGCGGCTTCGGGCACAACACCTCCCCACTTTTGGTGCATCTCAATCTGGCTGGCGATGATGTTTGACCGAACCTCTCGGCCCTGGACCACGGCCGCGCTGGTCTCGTCGCAGCTTGATTCGATCGCAAGAATCGGTTCCGTAAAGAACGTCAAGGAGTGGGCACCCAAGTCTCAAGCTCGTAAAGCCACATCACCACGGCGTCCTCGCGGTTGTCTGGGTAGTAGCCTTTTCGCACGGAGACGCGTTGGTAACCCAGCTTTTCGTAAAGCAAAATGGCGGCGGTGTTCCCGGCGCGAACCTCAAGCGTGCTGCAGGTAGCCCCCCGCTCGCGGGCGTCGGTCAACAATCGGTTCATCAGCTTCCGACCGATGCCTTCACGCCGGTGGGATTCTTTCACCGCAATCGTCGTGATGTGGGCTTCGTCGATGGCAACCCAAACGGAACCGTAGCCGACCAATTCATGATCGAGCATCACCGTTAGAAACACGCCATGCTTCGAGTCGATTTCATTTCGAAAGGCGCGCTCAGACCACGGCAAACCATGGGTTGCGTTCTCGATTTCGAGAATCGCGGGCAAGTGCCGTTCGGTGATAGGCTCGAAGCGAAGAATCGCCATGGGCTACCCGCCGAGGTAGGCCTCTTTCACCTTTGGATCGGTCAGCAGGTCCTGGCCGGTACCGCTCAGCACGACGTTGCCGGTCTCCAGAACGTAGGCGCGGTGCGCCACGGCGAGCGCCCGATTGGCGTTTTGCTCGACGATGAGAATCGTCCGCCCATCCTTGTTCAGGTCCAGCACAATGTTGAAAATCTCGTCCACGAACAGCGGCGCCAAGCCCAAGCTCGGCTCATCGAGCAGCAACAGTTGCGGCCGGGACATCAACGCGCGTCCGATCGCGAGCATCTGCTGCTCGCCACCGCTCATCGTTCCGGCACTCTGCTTGAACCGCTCCTTCAGGCGCGGGAATCGCTGCAACACGAGGTCCTGGTCCGCCTCGATTTCATTGTCTTTCCGGATGAAAGCGCCAAGTTGCAGGTTCTCCTGCACCGTCATGTTGGTGAAAATGCGTCGGCCTTCGGGCGACTGGCTGATGCCAAGTTTCACGATTTCGTGCGCCGGCATCGTAGTGAGATCCTTGCCTTCAAAGCTGATCGTGCCGCCACGGGGCCGCAGCAGGCCGCTGATGGTTCGCAGGAGGGTGCTCTTGCCCGCTCCGTTGCTCCCGATAATCGCGACGATTTCGCCGCGGTTCACCTCGGCGGAGACATTATTGAGCGCCTGGATCGCCCCGTAGAAGACGTTGATGCCTTTGATTTGCAGCATGAAAGAAAGGAGAACGACCGGCGGTCTTTTCCCCAAGGAGTGTTTACCCCAAGGAGTGTCTACCTAGGCGATCAACCCGCGCAGCCCATCTTCGAGGTGAATGCTCGCCCGAAAGCCGAGAATCTCTTCTGCGCGGCGGGTGTCGGCGAACAAATAGCGGGCCTCTTCGCCTTTTGCTGGAATCATCTCGATTGGCACGCGCTGTCCACTCAGGTCCATGATCAGGTTCACCAGATCTAACATCGAGGTTCCGCGACCGGTGCCGACGTTGATCGGCTCGCCGGTGAGCGGGGCGTCGAGGGCAAGCAGAAACGCGCGCGCGACGTCGGACACATGGATGAAATCGCGTTGCTGGCCGCCGTCACCGGTCAAGCGAATCGGAATTCCGTTGGCCAGACTGGCCCGGATTCGCGGAATGATCTGGGTGTCCCTTCCGCCCGGCCCGTAGACGTTGAAGATGCGAAGGCTTGCCGCCTTGAGGCCAAACATCTGCGCGTAGGCTCGCACATTGCTCTCGATGTACGACTTCTGGATCGTGTAGATCGCGCGTTCGTTGCGCGGCATCTCTTCCTGCGAAGCCTCCGGGTGCGTGCCGGCATAGGTAGCCGTGCTGGCGAAGAGGAACGGGATCTCGCGGGCGCGACAATGATCCATCAACGAGATCGTTGGACCAAGATTGCGCTCATGCCGTTTGAGTGGGTCGGCGGTGGCTTCGGCGACGCTGCCGCTCCATTCCAGGTGAACGACGTGGGTGCAGTCCTGGATCGCCTGGGCGACGACTTCCCCATCGACCGTCCGGCCATACACGTGCTCTGCAAACCCAATCTGCCGCTCGTCGAGCGGAACCGGAATGTCGCCATTTGTCGCCAACTGACGGCACAATTCTTGTCCAACGGCTCCGCCACCGGCGGTAACCAAAACGCGCCTCTGCATCCTAGCCTCGGTTTACCACGCGCTCGGCAACGCCGAACGAAAGGGTCATGCCCGCGCCGCCGAGCGCGCCGATGATCGTGACACCGGGCTCGGTATCGAGCACCAAGAACGGCTCGATTGGGTGCTTTCCGTAAACACCGTCCCATCGCTGGGCGATCGAGAACGATTCCGTCGGGAGGAACCGGTCGAGGTATTCCAGGATGAGGTCGTCGACCGCCTCGCTGGAGTACGGGGCGAAGTGCGGCCCGTAGTGGTGCGAGTCGCCGAGGGTCAGCGAACCGTCGCCGTGCTGCGAAACAAGGACGTGGATGCCGTGCTCCATGTAGTCCGGCATTTCGTCCACCAACCGGGCGCGCAGCGGACCCAGGCTTGCGCAGTCGCGGAAGTTTCGGTAATGCAGCAGGGTGAGTCCGGCGCAGAGGTGCGCGCCGATCTGGTAGCTGGCGTCGTTTGGCACCGCGCGCAGCATCTGGAGCCGAACTTTTTCCATTCCGGCATCGGCCAATTCTTTTCCGCCGACGCCATCGCTGTCGGCTCCGGGACAGACGTAGATGCGCTCCGCGGTGAAATCGGCGTCAACGGTCGCAACTCGCCCTTCTCCAACATGCGTTGCGGAGCGGCCAAAACGGAACTCGACGCCGGAACTTTCGAGGGCACCAGCGAGCTTGCTTGCCGTAATCCGCGGGTCAACACAGAGTTCGTACGGGCTCCACATGGCGCCCAGTAGGCCGTCTTGGCGCAACGGTCGAGATTTCTGCATGGTCTCCTCAGGCGTTAGCATCCGAATCTCGGGATCGGCCGCGATGCGAACGTACTCCTCGAGCACCGCGTATTCGTCCGCGGCATAAGCAAGGTGCAACGACCCGCACTCGTTGAACCAGATGCCATGGCCGCTCAAGTTTTCCAGCCAAAGTTCTCGGCTTCGCATGGCGATGTCGCGCATTTCGCCCAGGGTTTGGCCGATCGGCCACAGCATGCCGAAGTTCCGCACCGTCGCGCCAGTTGCAAAGGCGTTTTTCTCAATGACCAGCGTTTTTGCGCCTTGCTTATGGAGCGCGGCGGCGGTCGCCAGACCGACGATTCCGCCGCCCACCACGATTGCGTCGAACTTGTTCATGCCGGGCGGAGTTTATCCGCATGGCGTTCCGGCCAAAATGGAGGCGATGCTGAAGTTGGTGATTTTCGACCTTGCCGGGACCACGGTGAAAGACAACGACGAGGTTCTGGCGTGCTTTTTGGACGCCATGAAGGCCGCCGGGCTGGACGCCGATCCGGCCGAAGTCAACCAACGCATGGGAATCCCCAAGCGAGAAGCGATCCGGCAGGTCTTTCCATCGTTGTTGCCCGAAGAGGTCGAAGCGGTGCATCAGGATTTTCGAAATCGCATGATCGACTACTACCGGCACTCGCCGCAGGTCGCCGAGATCGAAGGCGCGGAGGCCTTGGTGCGGGCTCTGCAGGCGAAAGGCGTGAAAGTTGGGTTCGATACCGGCTTCGACCGCGAGACCGCCGACGTGTTGTTTGCGCGCCTCGGCTGGCAGGACCTTGCCGATGCGACGGCCACCAGCGACGAGGTGGCCAACGGACGGCCCTTCCCCGACTTGGCTTTGCGCATCATGTCCCTGACCGGCGTCACTGATCCTTTGACGGTTGCTAAGATTGGGGACACGCCGAGCGACCTCGGCGAGGGCACGAGCGCCGGCTGCGCGTGGGTGGTAGGCGTTACCTACGGCACACACACCCGCGAGGCTCTCTTGCCGCACAAGCACACCCATTTGGTGGATTCGCTTGGCGAGCTGTCGGAATTGCTACTTGGCGTCTAGGCCCATCATCTGACGAACGCGCGCGTCGATTTGGTCTCGAATCACGCGCACCGAATCCGGCCCTTGTCCGGCGGGGTCCTCAAGTTCCCAGTCCTCGGTGAGAATGAACTTGGCCGGGCACGCCTCGGCGTCAACGCCGCAACCCATCGAGATGATAGTGTCGGCCCGATCAACCATTTCTTGGGTCAGGAGCTTCGGCGCGTGGCCCTCCATCGAGATTCCGAGTTCGGCCATCACCACCACGGCATTGGGGTTGAGCGTTTTTCCGCCGACGGTTCCGGCGGATTCCGCCTTCCACCCGGTCTGCGACGCCGCGTAATGGTTCACGAACGCCTCGGCCATCTGCGACCGGCCGGCGTTGTGCACACACACGAAAAGAACCGTTTTCATGCGCCCAGTTTAACCCACATTTCGATTTTGGTCGAAATGTGGGCTTCGCGCGGAAATCTACAGGGAAATCCAGCCGCGCGATTCGCTCGACCGCTCGACCGCGTCGAGCACTCGCTGGTTCTCGTAGCCGTCCACGAAGTTCGGCGAGATCGGCGCGCCCTCGGCATACGCCGCAAACGCATCCGCCAGAAGGTTGATGAACGTGTGCTCGTAGCCGATGATGTGACCAACCGGCCAGTAGTGGCCCGCCCAGGGATGAGCCGAGTCGGTCGCCTGGATGACGGTGAAGCCCTTTCGGCCGTCGGCCGCGCCTTCGTTGTAATACTCCAGCTCGTTCAATCGCTCCAGGTTGAACACGATGGAGCCCTTGGAGCCGTTGATTTCCCACCGGTGATAGTTCTTGCGACCAACCGCAAACCGGCTCGCCTCGAAAGTACCCAGCGCGCCATTCTTGAACTTCGCGAGGAACATCGCCGCGTCGTCCACGGTGACTTCGCCCATCTCGGTCGAGGCCTTTGCGCCCAAAGACGCGTCGATCTCGCCCGCCAGCGGGCGGTGCTTCACGAAGGTGTGCAGCAGTCCGCAAACCTCGTCGAACTCTCCGATGAGGTGGCGCGCCATGTCGATGATGTGCGCGTTGATGTCGCCGTGGGTTCCGCTACCGGCGATCTCCTTCTGGAGCCGCCATACGAGCGGGAAGTTTGGGTCGGCGATCCAGTCCTGAAGGTAGGTCGCGCGCCAGTGGTAAATCGTGCCGAGCTCGCCGTTCTCGATCATCTGCTTGGCAAGACCGACGGCCGGTGCCTTTCGGTAGTTATGGAAAACCGCGTGGGGAACCGTGTGCGTTTGCACCGCTTGCAGCATATCGTGCGCTTCTTGCAGCGTGTTGCCAATCGGCTTTTCGCAGAAAACGGCTTTCCCAGCAGCCGCAGCAGCGATGGCGATCTCGGCGTGCAGGTTGCCCGGCGTCGAGATGTCGATGACGTCGATTTCCGGATTCTCGATCACCTTGCGCCAATCGGTTTCAACGTGGTTCCAGCCGAATTGGTGCGCGGCCTCCTTCACCTTGGCCTCGTTGCGGCCGCAGATGGTGTGCATATTCACTGTCACCGGCAGGTCGGGGAAAAACCGGTTGAGCTGGCGGTACGCGTTGCTGTGGGCTTTGCCCATGAACTGATAGCCGATGAGGCCGACGTTGACGGTTTTTTTGTGACTCATGATTGCGCTCTTCTGCGAGGGTTGAAGGCTAGTTTGGGCACTGCGGGCCCTCCGTGTCAATCCATTACCGTGCCGCATCGTAGACTGTGAGGAGCCGCATGGCCAAGCGATCTTTTCCCCAAGCCGTATCCGATAAGTTAGAACTGCTCCCGGTGACTCCCGGGTGCTACATATATCGGGACGAGCGCGCGCAGGTGCTGTACGTCGGCAAGGCCATCAGCCTCCGTAGCCGCGTGCGGAGCTACTTCCAGGCCAGCGCAAAGCACTCCCCGCGCATCGCGCGGCTGGTTTCGAAGGTCGTCGATATCGAGTGGTTGGTCGTGGACAGCGAGCTAGAAGCGCTCGTGCTCGAGTGCAACCTGATCAAGCAGTATCGGCCGCCCTATAACGTTCGCCTGCGCGACGACAAGTCGTACCCGTACATCATCATCACCAACGAGAAGTTCCCGCGGGTTCTGTTTACGCGGAAGCTCCGCAAAGACGGCGCGCAGTATTTTGGGCCGTACACCAGCGCGTTCGCGGTGCGCGACACGTTGCAACTCCTGCATAAAATCTTCCCGCTGATTCCCTGCGGAAAGAGCTGGAGTGGGGCCGAGGTCCAGCGTCCGTGCCTCTACTACCATCTAGGCCGGTGCCTGGCGCCCTGCGCCGGCCTCAGCGACGGGGCCGAGTACAAGGAGATCCTTGGCAAGGTCCAACGGTTCCTAAACGGGAAGGAGGACGTGATTCTGAAGGACTTGCAGTCCGAGATGGCAAGCGCGGCCGAGAAGCTCGACTTCGAGCGGGCGGCGGCGATTCGCGACCAGATCTCGGCGATCGAGAAGATTCAGGAACGGCAAAAGGTGTTGTCGGCCGACCAGATCGACCAAGACGTCATCGCGGTCGTAAAAGATGACCGCGGAGCGGCCATCCAGATGCTCTACATTCGCGGCGGAAAGCTGATCGGTCAGCGGCAGTACCTGCTGGACGGTGCGAGCGAGGTGGGGTCGGCCGAGGCGGTGCAGGAGTTCGTGAAGCAGTACTACGCCGACGCGCCGGACATCCCGCGCGAGGTCTTGCTGCCGGTCGAGATCGAGGAGCGCAACATCGTGCAAAGCTGGCTGCGGCAAAGGCGCGGTTCGGCGGTTGCCGTCGAGGTCCCGCAGACCGGCGAAAAGGCGCGCTTGGTAGACCTTGCGGCGGCCAACGCCGAGCAGGCGCTGAACCAATTCGCCCTGGAACTCGAACAGAAGGAAGTCTGGGCGGAGGAAGCGATGCAGCAATTGCAGGACTCCCTGGGACTTCCCACTCTGCCGATGCGCATCGAGGGTTTCGACATTTCGAACATCTCCGGCACCGCTCCCACCGCGAGCATGGTGGTTACCGAGAACGGCGACTCGGCGAAGGCGGAATATCGTCGGTTCAAGATCAAGTGGAACCCCGAGAGCCCGAACGACTTCGCGATGATGAACGAGGCCATCATGCGGCGGTTGAAAGCCTACGTCGACGGCGACGAGAAGTTCCAAAAGCTGCCTGACCTAATCCTGATCGACGGCGGAAAAGGACAACTGAGTGCGGCGCTGAAAGCGCGCGATACGCTTGGCTTGACGATGCCGATGGTCGGGCTGGCGAAGCGGTTTGAACTGCTGTATCTCCCCATCGAATCGGTGACGCCCGAAGGCAAAGTGATCGCCGCGTTCCGCGAGGTCGAGCTTCCGCTGAACTCGCCCGGCCTGATGCTGCTGCGAAAACTGCGCGACGAAGCCCACCGCTTTGCGCTCAGCTATCACCGGAAGCTGCGCGACAAGCGCATGCAAGGTTCGGCGCTGGAGGAGGTTCCGGGCGTCGGGCCGCGGCGACGGCGGTTGCTGCTACGCACGTTTGGTTCGGTGGACGGCATCCGCAAGGCAAGCGTCGATGAGCTGGCCGCGGTGCCGACCATGACGAAGGCGATCGCGGCCAAAGTGAAGGACTACCTCCAGGAGGCGTAACCGGGTTCAATGCAGTCATGTTCGCCGTCGCTCTCGCCGCCCTGGTGCAAGCCCAAGCCGCACCGCTTTTCGTCCCGGCAAACACGGGTTACCTCACGCCGAAGGCGGAGTCGTTAGAGTTCGATATCGCGGGCCCGGTTAAGGGAACGCTCGGCCTAGCCGACCGATTGACCTGGTACGGCGACTTTGCGAAGGCCGGTTCCTTGAGCGTTGTCGTCCAGGGCACCTTGACCGCCGGTGATCGGTATGAACTTTCGGTCGGCGGCGTTCGACGCCAAGCAACGGCCGAAGCCACGAAAATCACGTTTGGCGACTTTCGATTCAAGCAAACCGGTTATGTGCCCGTGCAACTCAGACTGCTCAAGGGCTCCGGAGTCGCGACCTTAACGGGCTTGAATCTCACCGGAACGGCGACCGAAGGAGTGCACCTCAACCTGAAGGAGCGGCGGAACGCGGCAAGCGTGCACTTCCGGTACCCGCAAGCCGACGGAAAGAACGTGACCGCGTTCTACAACGCGATTCGTGTGAGCGCGGTGCCCACGGCCAGCTACTACATGGCGTGTGGGTTTGCGCGGGGCTACTTCGGCATCCAAGTCAATGACGAGAAAGAGCGCCGCGTCATCTTCTCGATCTGGGATAGCGGGGACGAAGCCGTCAGCCGCGATAAAGTTGCGGACGTGGACCGCGTCACCCTCATCGCAAAAGGCAACGAGGTTTTCTCGGGCGACTTCGGCAACGAGGGCACGGGTGGACACAGTCACCTCAAGTTCAACTGGCGAGAGAAAGACGTCCACCGGTTCTTGGTCACGGCAAAACCGGAAGGAACCCACACCAGCTATGCCGGCTACTACTACTTTAACAACCTGCGAAGATGGGGTCTGATCAGTGCTTGGAAAGCACCCAAGGACGGACAGTATCTACGCGGGCTGTACTCGTTCAACGAGAACTTCTGGGGCTCGAACGGGCAAAAGATGCGGAAGGCAAAATTCGGGCCGGGCTGGATTCGCACCGAGGATGGCACCTGGGAGGAACTCACCGAAGCACGGTTCTCGCACGATGCGACCGGAAAGGAAGACCGCAAAGATTACGGCGCTTCGGTCGCGGGGAGCGGGTTCGAGCTTTGGAACGGCGGGTTCCGGCGGGGCACGGCGGTCTACGGCCAGGCCTTCACGCGTCGACCGACGCGTCGATTACCGGCTGAGCTCAAGAATTTTCGGTACTAAGTCAGTACCGCTTACTTCTTTTCAAGTCGGGTTTCGTTTTTCATCGACCCGGTGAGGGCCAAAACGAGGGACTTCCCAGACAGCTTTGCGGCGTACGGCACAACGTTTCCGGATTGATCCTTGAAGAGCATCCGGTCGTCCTTCACCAGCCAATTGCCTTCGAGTTTGCTGTCGATGACTCCGTTTGGCGTGCCAACTTTGGAAGCTTGGGTGTAGCGACCGTCGGCCAAGAATTCGTATTTGGACTTACCGTCCGAGGTCTGCCATTTACCAACGTAGGCCGGATCAACGGCTCCTTCGAAAACGGCCGTATTCGGCTTAACCTCCGTGATCTCCTCCTCTTGTTGGCAACCGGTGACAAGCACCATCGCGACCAGCGCAAGCAAGGGACTAAGTTTCTGGATCGGTTTCATACGAATATCTGCGGGTTTATACAGGAGAAATTGCCGTTGATCCACTAGGGATCAACGGCAATGCTTAGGTTACTGCCCTCGGGCCTTTTTCATGGCCTCAGCTTGAGCATCCATCTGGGCCTTCATTGCGTTCTGTTGCGCGATCGCAGCTTCGGCGCTGCGTCTTGCTTCAGGCGGCATATCTTTCGGCAGCTCTTCGGCGGACTTGGGGGCGAGTCGGGATGCCTCAGCGGCACCCTTCACGTCCCCATTATCCTGGCCGGAACAGCCAACAAGCATCAGCGTGGCTACCAGCCCGCCGCAAAGAATGAGTCTTCTCATCTTAGCGAGCGTAGGCCGCGCAGAAGCTACCCGGATCGAAGAGCCAATCCCAGTTGTCGCCCCGATCGGTCACGTAACCCTTCACGGCGACGAACTTGCACCAATTGAACGCGCCCTTCTTGATGAACTTGGCGTGGCCATCGGCGAAGGCGTTGTTCAAACCACCGCTGTAGCGGTAGCGCGGCATCGACCAGTTCGGCGACTGGTTGCTGTCGGCGTCCCACTTCTGGCCAGAGGTCGGACCGTCAAATACGGGCGGATACTGAGCGCCGCCGAACCACCACCAGGAGCTCTCGGCGAAGTCGCCGGAAGCGTTCCAATCTGGATTGATACCGACCGTCCAGGTCGTCACGATTTGCGCAGGAGCATCCAGCGCGGTTTGCGAAACAGACGGCATGACCGGAGTTCCGTTAGGAGCGCCGGCGTCGGTGGAGTCGCAGTCCCAATTACGGCCAGTTGCGTTCCAGTAGCAGTAGCCTGGCATAACGATTCGGTTGCCCTGATAAACGCCGCGACTGCCGGTCTTTGCCGGGGTGTCGAAGATTCCGCCCTCGGCAAGCTTCACGGAAGTGGTTCCGTCGCTATAAACGCGCTCACCGTTCTTGATGTACGGCATGATGGCTTCTCGCCAAGTGAACGGCGTGTTCCAGCCGTAGACCGAAGCGTTCGGTCGCTTGTAAACCTGTCGCGGGAACATGTCGTCGGCGTCGGCCGAGTACATGATAATGCCGGTGGCGTGGTTCTTAGAGTTGGAGAGGTCCTGCGTCTTCTTTGCGGCTTCTTTAGCCTGGGCGAAGACCGGGAAGAGGATTGCCGCCAGAATCGCGATGATCGCGATAACGACGAGGAGCTCGATGAGAGTAAATGCGCGTGATTTCATATTGATTCAGCACTGAATCAGCCAAACAAAGAGGTTTGACCGGATGGCATATGGATAGCGGCAGGCATGGCAAAAAGCCGAAGCGATGCCGAATCCAGAGGGACGAGGCGAGTTGATCCAAAGGACCTACCCAACGTGAGTATACAACGAAAGATTGCGATGATTATCGCCTAAATTGCGAATTTTTCGGTATATCAAGCCAACTCGTTCCGGGAACAAAAAAGTCTGCCCCGAACTTGTCGGGGCAGACCGGGTTAGAACATCGAGAGGAAGAGCCTACTTCGGACCCGTAGGTGCCGGAGCTTGATCTCCACCAGATTTCTCGATGGGAATACCGCGCGAGTCGACGTTGGCCGCTTTGTTCGCTTCCATCTGCTTCTTCATCATTTCCCCTTGCTTCGCCATTCCTTCCAGAGCTTCCGGCGGAATGGTCTTCGAAGGGTTCTTCAGTCGTTCGGCTTCTTCTTTCGAGAGATCGCCTTCCGAGGAGTTGCAACCGGCGGCGCAGAGAACCACCAGTGCACTAAGGCCGAGAATGAATTTCTTGCTCATTTTTGATTCAACCGGAAAGATACATTATTTGGCCCGACAGAAGTCGGGCCAAATCGTTTAGAACCGAAACAGAATCCTTAGCGGCTTGCGTCCCAGAAGTTCGTGGCGTTGTCGGTAGGATTCGCGTTCGTGGACTGCGGAGTCTTCGCCGAAGCGTGACCGTCAACCCATACGAAGTTGCTTCGTCCGGACCAGTCGGCGTTAACGCCGCCGTTCTTGTTGTTCTTCGTCTGGACGACGCCGTTGACCGTGTACGGCGAACCGTCACGTCGCGAGTCCGGAGTCAAGCCGCCAAAGCCAACGTAGTCCCACCAGTTGATACCGGAGAAGAAGTTGCTCGGGCCCCAGACCGGGTACGGGTTGTAGGCTTCTGCGAACATGATCGTCTCGGCCGGGTTGGTAACCGAGGTGCCAACCGTGATGCCCTTGGTCATCCAAGCGCCGCAGGTGGTGCCGTCGGCTCGAACCTGAACCGATGCCTGGTTCATGCCGATGACGCCGTAGACGCCCCAGCCGGTTCCGTCGTACTTCATGTAGCCGTTAGCGGCGTACGAGATGTTGATCGCATCCGGGTTAGTTCGCATCCAGTCCGGCATAGCGGCCTTGCTCTTTGGGTCTCCCGGGGAAACGAGCATCGGAACGCTCTTGATGTACGGAAGGATGTTGTAGGTCCAGCCTCCGTCGGTCGGCTGCCACCAGCACGAGTTCGTGCCCATGGTGAACGTGTCGTCGTTGTCGCCGTTGTAGAGCAGGGTGCCGAGACCGAGCTGCTTGACGTTGCTGAGGGACTGGGTCTTCTTTGCCGCGGCTTTAGCCTGGGCGAAGACAGGGAAGAGGATGGCAGCCAGAATCGCGATGATGGCGATGACGACCAGGAGTTCAATGAGGGTAAATGCTCTTGATTTCATGAGATGATTCAGCCTTGAATCGGCCGGACGCCTTGGTCCGGCGATATGGGAGATGTCTTGGAACCGATTGAAGTGACCGTGGAAGGAAACCCCTGCCCGATTCGGGTGATGAGCGGACGGCCACCGGTACGCAAGGTACCGGTGGAGACACCGATCCCCGGACGGTCGGAACCGGGCCGGAGGCGAGTGCTTACGATAACGGAGGAAACTTCATAGGGGTCGGACTGCCAGTCGGAGACCGGCGAACCGCACGACCCTCGGACGATGAGACGCGTTGGAACCAGCTTCCGCCGGAACGGGAGTTCCGGTTTGGCCAGTCGCTCGGCAAGGGTAGAAAAAAGCGTTTGGGCAAAGAGATCCCAGTTCATGCCTACGGTCGATAGGCCGGCTTGCTCCACGGCAAACGGCAGGTCATTTCCGAAGCCGACGATCGCGACGTCTTCGGGGATGCGCAGCCCGGCCGCCATTACTTCCTCAACGATGGCCGGAACCGACATATCGTAGGTCACAAAGATGGCGTCGGGTCGGTCGGCTTCGCGAAGGCGCATCCGAAGCAACCGCGGGTCTTCGTAGTCGCCCCAGTCCGGCGAGCTGAATACATAATCGCTTGAATACGCTCGGCGATTGCAGCAGTGATGCGCCTGAACGTATCCCTTGAACCTCAGAAGGCTGTCGTGGTGATGCGTGAAGTAGCCGCTGATGGCTACGCGCTTTCGGCCAAGCTTTAGGAGATGCGATACGGCATCGCAGGCGCCCTGCTGGTGGTCGCTCATCACCAGGTCGGTCGTATCGTCGCCAAGCTCGTGGTCCACCGCGATGACCGGCATGGAAGCCTGAAGCCGCTTCATGAGCTCCGCATCCACGAAACCGACTTTGGGCCAGACCAGCGCGGCGGCAAACCCCTCTTGGCAGGCTTGCTCCAACGCGCAGATCGTTCCCTCCGGGAGGGAATCTACATGGACCAGCTCGTAGCCGTTCTGGGAAAGGATGGTGTGCAGCCGAAAGAAAAGCGACTTGTGAACGGAATCGTAATGGTCGATGTACGCAATTCGAGACGACTTTGGCGTCGCCCGGCGGGTTTTGGCGACGACGCCGCGGCTGGGGATCGACTCGGCCCACTCGTCGTTGACAAGCTTAGCAAGGGCGCGGCGGATCGTGGTTCGGCTGGCCGAGAACCGCTCTTGCAGTTCGCGCTCGGTGGGGAGGAGTTCTCCATCGACGGTACGACCCAGGCGGATTTCGGTGCTAAGTGCATCCGCAATCTCCTCGAATCGATGTTGTCGCTCCATTGCCACGAGGACATGATATCACACTCTTTCCGAGATGGGAATACAAAATGTTCCTTGGCTCTCATATTTGATTTACCGGTCACACATCCAGTAATTTTGCGGGTTTCTAGGCTATATCGTCCAAATCTTCCTCTAAAAGTACAAATTGTATCGGCAAATACACCAAGCCGGCGGATTGATTCCATCGTGAATCCTCGCTATGATAGACCTATGGTTCTCGCAGGCATCGTCGCCTTTCTCGCCGCTCCGGTTGCCATCACGCCGGCCGACCCTCGGGTTCATTTGGTCGGCCGTTTCGACCGGCGCGACCCGAAAGCGGTGCGCAGCAGTTGGCCCGGCACGGGTGTGGAGCTTCGGGTTCAAGGAGCCGAACTCGAGTTCACCGCCGAGGACACCGGCCAGAACTACTACCAAATCGAGCAAAACGGTAAGCCTACGCAGGTCATCAAGCTGAGCACCGGGCCAAACACGGTCAAGATTCCGATAGCGGATCCCAAGAAACCCACTTTGCTGCGCATTCTCAAGCGCACCGAAGCGTTCATCGGGGCCGTCACGTTCACCGGCTTCAAGCTTGCCTCCGGCAAGTTCCTCCGCGCGGAGCCACCGAAGCGCCGGCTCGAAGTCATCGGCGATTCCATTACTTGCGGCTACGGAAACGAGGGCAAGAATCAGAACGAGAAGTTCAACGCGGAAACCGAAAACGCGTACATGAGCTACGCGAGCATCGCGGCCCGCCATGTTGGTGCAGAGGTCACCTTGAACGCATGGTCGGGCCGAAAAATGTATCCCGACAATACATTGCCTTCCATTTACGACCTCACGAATCCGCTGGACGCAACGAGCGTGTTCGACTTTAAGGCTCCCGCCCCCGACGCCGTTGTGATCAACCTAGCAACGAACGATTTTGGAGCGGGGAATCCCGAAGAAACGGCCTGGGTCGGCGCATACGAAGCCTTCATTGCCCAACTTCGGAAGCACTATCCAAAAGCGGCGATCTATCCCGCCATCGGAAGCATGATGAGCGACGCCTATCCGCCAAACGTGAAAGCCCTGTCTACATTGCGCGGCTACCTCACCCGAATGGTGGCAAGGCTCAACGCAAAAGGCGACGCGAACGTGCGTCTTATCGAGTTCGAAGGGCAGAAATTTGAGGACGGCATCGGCAGCGACTTCCACCCGAATATCGTGACTCACCAGAAGATGGCGGAGGTGCTCGTGAAAGCTCTCCGCCGCGATCTCAAGTGGTAATCACTGCGCCAAGATGTCGGCTGCCGTGAACCGCTCGCTTTCGGCCCGCTGGAACAGCCAAACCAGCGGGTCGCGCGACTTCCCAATCGTGCAGCCATCGATGATGTTGAACGCAAGAAACAGGTCCCAGTCCTGAATCGTCTTGCGCATTACGCTCCATCGATTCTCGTTGAACCGACCCTGGCGGGAGTCTTGCTGGTACAGCGCGAACGGCTCGTCGTGCAACTGCACCATCTCCAGCAGGTCGAGATCGTCCAAAAACTCGGCCAAAAAAGCCCTTGCCAGGCTGGCGTGGCTCTCGGGGTGCGCGATCGCGACTCCCGGTTTCGACTCCGCCTTGAACGTATCGTGAACATGAATCAGAAGGCGAAGCTTCCAAAACTCTTCTTCGGATAGTCGAGACCGCAATTGAGTTAAGTTGGACTCTAGCTCTTGAATGTGTTGGGCGACGCTACCTTCCGGGTGCCCTTCTCGCGGTTCGCCCCACTCGATATTTGCTTGGTATCGCGGGTCGGCACAGATGGCATCAAAGGCGGTTCGGTATTTTTCCATGACCGAAAGTTACCGATCCCGGTGCTCCGGGACCGGTGACTTTCCTCACGGCTACTTCGTGATCGTGATGGCGTCGACTTCTTTCCCGTCCATGTCGATCTGAACCAGGCTTAGCTTCCGGCCGTTGATCTTAACGAAGCTGAAGCCGTAGTCGGCGATGTAGTTCGCCTGGTAAGGCTTCCACAGTTCCGGCTTGTTGTTCAGGTCGTTATTGTAGAGGGGAGCCCCACCGGCACCATCCACGATGTAAATCACGCCTTTGGCGCGAGTGATCTTTTTGCCGTCGTACTTCTTGTCGACCGGCCAGTCGTCCTTAGCAAGCTCGACAGTGGACTTCCCTGCTTTGTCTCCGGTCTGCATCGGGAAGGTTCGCTGATAGTTGTGGACGTGACCGTTAAATACGATGTCCACCTTGCCGGCTTCGAAAAGGTCGGCGACCTGTCGCATTTGTTTTTCTTGCTGGTGCGTCGCACTGGAATGGAAGCCCGGTTGGTGGAACGTGACGAAACGCCACGTCTTCTTTGCCGCCTTGGCGAGGTCTTCTTTCAGCCAGTTTCGAAGTTCAGGATCGCTCCAATCGACGTACCGGTTCGCGTCCAGCACCGTCCAATGCGAATTTCCGTACTCAAACGAGAAGTTCGACATGCGCGGGTATCGGCCCCCGGCGGCCTTCAGGATGGCGTTTTGTCGTTCAAACGGGCCGCTCAGCGTCGGCGTGCTCTTTCCTCCGACCGTGGTCAGCGGGCCATTCAGCGGCTGCGTCCAGTAGTAGTAGTAAGCGAGAAGGTCAGGATTCCTGGCCAGTTCACGATCCAGGATGTCGTGATTACCGGGAACGCCGACGGTCAGGGTCGAACTAATCAAGGGCGAACCCGTCTCGGGCGAAGCCGTCTTGCCGGTGTAGAACGGGAAAAAGTTCTTCTGGTACTCGGAGATTCGGCCGCTGTTGTAGACGATGTCACCGGTCAGGACGAGAAAGTCGGGTCGCTTCAGGTAGGTCTGGTAAGAGATTTTTGCTTGCTGCGGAGTGTTCCGGCCGCAGTCGCCAAAAACGGCGAACGTGTACGCCTGCTTCTCCGTTTTCGGCGCGGCGACCTCGCCTTCGTACACCACATTGCCGTCGTGGCTAAGCGTGTAGCTCAATTTTTCGCCGGGCCGGTAGCCGGTGAGGATGGCCGTGTAGACGCGGTGCGGCTCGGCGGTTTCGATGTTGACGTTTCGGTACGAAACGCGGGCTTGCTTGGTCTCTTTGCCCTGCGTAAAGCTGAGCCTGTAGGTTGCCACCGCGTTCGTGGTGTGCCAGGTGATGGCAAAGGAATCGGCACCGTTGGCGATGCGGTCGCCAAGCTGAACGAACGGCAGTTGCGTGACTCTTGCTTCGGTCTGGCCGAACGCGAGGGCAACGGGAATCAATCCGAGGAGCAGGAAACTCATTCTTCTTAAACGATATCCCGTGATTGTTAAGGAATGCCCTGGCGCCCGCCAGGCTTGTAGGCGATCATCCTGGGTGAAACCTTAACACTTTCTGCCGCCGGGCGGTGGCAGAATCAAACCGGATACCGATGATTACTGCCGCTCTCGCCCTCGTGCTTTTGAACCCAACATCGACGGGTCGGCACATCACGCCGATCGGCCGAAGCGTGGAGGTCGGCGGCTTCCCCGTGAACGCGGAGCTTTCCCCGGACGGGAAGTTCATCGCCGTCGTGAACGGCGGAACGACGCAGAACCTATCAATCCTGAGCGCGGCTACCGGCAAAATCGTCAGTCAGAAGAACTACGACGGCAAGGGGCCCAACGGCGAAGGCAAAGACGGCCTCTACTTCGGCGTCCGGTTCGTGCGGGACGCTGCCGGAAAGACCTTGCTGTTCACGAGCCACGGCGCGGGCGACCGGGCCGACGCGCAAGAACTCTCGCCGGAAGGCAAACTCGTTGGACCGGTGACGAGCTACCGCTCACAACGGCCGCTGTTCGGAACCATCATGCCGACGTTCTTCGCCGGGCTGGCCATCAGCTCGGATGCATCCAGCATCTATGCCATCGGCAACCAGTCGTTTGCGCTTTCCGACTACGAGGGTTCGATTCATCGCTTTGCCGCCGGGAACTCGAAGCCGACTAAGTCCGCCAAGCTGCCGGGCTTTCCGCTCGATGCCGTGATCCTGACGAAGGGACCCTCGAAGGACAAGAAGCTGTACGTTTCCTGCGAGCGCGACGGCATCGTAGCTGTCGTCGATGCGGAAACGCTGGCCGTCATCAAAACGATTCCGGTCGGCGAGCAACCTACTCACCTGCTCCTCGACGCCAAGCAAGAGAGCCTGTACGTCGCGGCATCAAACAGTGACCAAATCGCCGTTATCGACACGCGGCGTGACGTCCGAACGGACACGATTCTGGTTCGCCCCGCCGAGCAGCGCGGCTTGCCTGGTGCGGCCGGTCTCGGCATGTCGCTTTCGCCGGGCGGCGAGACGCTCTACATCGCGCTGGCCGATCTGAACGCCGTCGGCGTCGTCGACCTCAAGGCCCGACGCCTCATCGGCTTGATTCCGACCGCGTGGTATCCGACCGACGTCATTGCGGCGGGCAAGAATCTCTTTGCTGTGGTGGCAAAAGGAAGCCGAACGCGCGTGCCAAACCTGCCGCCTCAAAACTCCAGCCGGGACGAGCAAATCAACGGCGACTCCGGCCCGAACATCCGGATGAACCAGCGTGGAATCGTGACCCGAATTGGCTTGCCGACGGTCGCCAGCCTGGCAAAACACACCCAGCAGGTCCTCAAGAACAACTTCCTCAGCCGCATCTCGCGCGCGCTTCCCAAGCCCCCGGCGGGCATCAAGCACGTGGTCTACATCGTGAAGGAGAACCGAACCTACGACCAGTTCTTTGGCGGCTTGAAGCAAGGCAACGGTCGGCCCGATCTGGTGCTCTACGATCGAAGCGTCATTCCGAACCAGACCGCACTTGCCGAGCGGTTCGTGCTCTTGGACAACTTCTACGCCTGCGCCGAGATGAGCGCCGACGGCTGGTCGTGGGCGACCGCTGGAATCACCAGCGAGTACGTCCAGCGCAACGCGCAGTACGAATACTCCGGCCACAAGCGCGAATACGACTACGAGGGGCAGAACAACGGAACGCCCGCCGATGCCCGCGGGATGCGAAACGTGAACACGCCGCCGGGAGGCTACATCTGGGACAACGCACTTCGGCACGGAAAAGAGTTCCGAAACTACGGCATGTACATCGCGGCCGGCGTTCCGGTGCGCGACAAAGAAGGCCGACCGATTGCCGACGACAACTCGATCACGATGCGGGCTTTCGAGGGCCGATATGACCCGAACTTTCGGATGTACGACATGGACTACGCCGAGAGCGACGCATGGGAGCTTCACGGCAAAACCTATCCAAAGCATCGCCGGACGTTTGGGGCCAACGGCGCAAAGAGCCGCGTCGAAGCGTGGCGCACTGACTACGCTCGGCTGATCAAGGAAGACAAGGTTCCGCCGTTGATGCTGGTTCGCTTCGGCAACAACCACACCGCCGGCACGACCCCTGGATCACCCACGCCGACGGCGATGATCGCCGACAACGACTTTGCCCTGGGCCAGTTGGTCGAGACGATTAGCAAAGGTCCTAAGTGGAAGGAAACGTGCATTGTCGTCGTCGAGGACGACGCGCAGGGTGGCTACGACCATGTGGACGGCCACCGCTCGATCTGCTTTGTCATTTCGCCGTACGTAAAGAAGGCGACGGTGAGCAGTCACTTTTACAATACGGACAGCGCGCTTCGAACCGTGGAGTGGCTGCTTGGGATGAAGCCGGCAAACCAGTTCATGGCTACCGCCGAGCCGATCGCGTGTTTTGGTGCGAGACCGCTGAACGACGCGCCGTACGAGGCGATTCTGCAAAAGCCCGAGATTTACCGCGAGAACTTGGCCACGGCCTATCGCGCCGCCGATTCGGCCCGGCTGTTCCACACCTACCGCGAGGAGTCTGCTCCGGACCGCGAACTGGCCGACATCCTATGGGGCGATGCCAAGGGTGCGAAGTCGCCGCGCCCGAAGGTGATCGGCCAGAAGGTGATTTCGCCCTATCGAGGGTAACGGTTGTTGCGACCGGACGTGAGGTCATCGAGGGCGTCGTCAACGGGGTCATCGAATCGCCGCTTCACTTCGCGGTGATCGGCGTCCCAGTTACCCAGGATGAAGATCAGGACGATGGCACCGATCGCGCTGAGGACCGCCAGGAACGGAATGCCGGTTCGGTCGGGAATGATGCCCGCAACCACGACGGCGGGGAACGCGATCAGCCCCCAGGTCATCAGCCACAGAAACGTCACGATGGGCCGGTCGTCCGGATCGACCCGGAACGGGGCGATAAGAAACCGCCCTATCGTCCGCAGGATTCCATATCCGCACCCGGTGCCACAACCGTCGGTATCGACATTTATGTCATCCATCTGTCAGTCCGTAGAAGCCGACTTTGCGCGTTCGTCGCGCGCCGTCTGCTTCACTTCGTTCCAGGGGAAGCTGCGGTTGCCGGGGTAGGGCTTAGAGCCTAGTCCGGTGCCCAGTATGAGCGCCCGGCGCGGGATCGTCGACGTGTTCGGGCCGGCGTAGTGCGCGGTTCGGTTGCGGTGGATGGTGATTCCACCCGCCGGAAGCGGGCACGCGACGGCGTCTTTCACCAGGTCCAGGTTCACCATTTCGAGTCCGTGTACCCGCACGTCGCCGCCAATCGGTCGGTGCTCGGTGATCTCCCACTCGTGGCTTCCCGGCATAAACCAAAGGCAGCCGTTCTCCAGCGAGGCTTCCTGCAGCGGCATCCAGATGCTGGCGTTTTGGTACTGCCACGACGGGTCCCAGTAGGCTTCGTCTTGGTGCCAAGGCGTCGGAGCGCCCATGCTGGCCGGTTTGAAGATGGCGTGGGCGAGGTGCGCCTGCGCCGGAGGACCGAAAAGCTGCTCGGCAATCTGAGAGATCACCGCCAGGTACTTCCCTTGCGTCAGCTCGGGAGCGTATTTGGCCGGGTTCAAAATCTGGGGCAGCGAAGCTTCTTTGCCGTCCTCGTCGGCTCCCGCGAGGTCGAACTGGTCGCCGCTGTCACGTCCGGCGCGGGTTTCGAACATCCGGTCGTAGACCTCTCGCATCCAGGCGAGCTCAGTGTCGTCCGTCACCGGGGTTTCAATGGATAAAAAGCCGTTTAGATGAAAGAAGCGAATCTGCTCTACGCTGAGTTGCATTCCCTTATTATCTCCAAACGGCTTCCCGTTTCGGTTTCCTACGGCTGCGGGCGCCGGGTTTTGGGTCTGCGTCCTTTGCATCTACCCCCAGGATTCGCGTTCGGCAGCCCAAATTCATCGGGCAAGTTTCGAAATCTTAAACGCCGAGTTCGGCTTTCAGCTCAGCAATGGATTCGAGGAGTCGAGGATTCTCGGGTTCGCCGCGCCGGATGGCAGAGTCCCGGTGCGATTCATAGATTTCGAGCGCGCGCGTTTTGAGAGCAATCACCGAATCTTCGGTCATCGCTTCGCTCCATCGCATCGCGGATGACGCGGATTCGGAATCTGATTCTGGCAAGTTCATTGGAATTCAACCACCGGAGCGCACGCGCCGCAAAGGGCCAACACTTAAAGCTTGGCACGGCGGCCCCGGACTTGTTTCAAGAGACGTCGGGTAGACGAAGTTTGAATCGATTTGAGAACGTTTCTGCCGTAGATGTCGTCCCAAAACTAGCAGTCGGCATAAATGCATTTTCTCGCCAACCTTGTTTGGCGAGTTGCACCCAGAGCCGCACTCGATCAATACGGCTACTATGTTCAATCCAAAATTTGCTTTCCTCGCTCTCGGGTTAGCCGTTTCAACGGCCAGCTTCGCAGGAGATAAGACTCTGCCTCCCTCCGGAACGATCTCCGTGGATGCAGCGAAAATCATCAACACCCGGGAGCTTGTTCCGGCGGTCGATACGACGGTTCGAATGATGCCGCGGCGTCCCGAGAACGAATTGATCTTTAAGATCAAAGCCGGAGACCCGAACAACCGAACCAAGCCGGGCGGCATGTTGACCGTTCCCCGCGTCTCGGCGGCCGCGTCGAAGTTCCCCAGCATCGGCGCAACCGGCTGGACGCCGCCGGACCCAGATATGGGAATCGGTCCCGACTACGTTGTCTGCGTCGTTAACAGCAGCATCGGATTCTTCCGAAAGAGCGATGGGCAGCGAACCTTCCAGCGAACCTTTAGCGACTTCTTTGCCGGCCTCGGCGCGGGTTCCTTCCTTTTCGACCCGAAGGCGACCTACGATCCGATTAGCAGGAGATTCTTCGTTTTTTGCCCCGAGCAGGACGGTGCCACGAGGACCAGCAAGATGCTGATCGCCGTCTCGGATGACAGCGATCCAAACGGTAACTGGTTCCGGTACCGCGTGGACAGCAAGTTCACCGACTCCGCCAACAATGAGTACTGGCTAGACTATCCCGGCATCGGCGTCAGCCGAGATCTCGTTGGCTATTGCGGCAACATGTTCGGCTTTACCGACGGCTGGGCCGGCAACGTCTACTGGGTGCTTCCCAAGGCGAGCCTTTTGACGGGTGCTGCCACAACGGCAACCCTGATCCCGGACAGCAACAACGCCTCGGTGAAGATGGCGAACATCACCGACACGCCGAATCTTTTCTCGCTTTCGGTCGAGAGTGGCACGTCCCTTCGCGTTCAGAGCATCACGGCCACTGGCGTTACCGAAACTTCCGTGGCGATCCCACCGCTCGCCGGGCCGGCTCAAAATGCTCAGGGGCCAAATGGCCACAACCTGTCCTCCTTGGACGGACGACTTTTCAACACGCTGTACCGTGCTGGAAACCTGGTGGCCGCCCATTGTGTGTCTCCCGTTGGGGAGAATGCGCTCGTTGCGCGATGGTACGACGTAGCGCTTAACGGCTGGCCACGTTCGGGCCGACAACCGGCAACGGCTCAGTCAGGACAGGTTCGCGGTCCAAGCGGACAGGCCTACCACATGCCGGCGGTGGCCAAGAACCGACGCGGCGACATGGGCATGGTGTTCACCCGAACGAGCACGTCCATTCAGGCCGACCTGATGGTCACCGGCCGAAAGGCAACGGACCTTCCGGGAACCATGGGAATTCCCACGGCTATGGTCGAAACCAGAAGGAACTACGGCGGCGCTACGACAAACCGCTGGGGCGACTACTTCGGCATCGGCGTTGATCCGGTGGACGACTTGACCTTCTGGGCGTACGGCATGACCGGACGAGATGACGGTGCTTGGATCACGCACGTCGTCAGCTTCAAAATTTCGAGCTACACCGATACGGCCCGATTGATCGCGGTGAACACCACCGGCACTCTTCCTGGCCAAGGAATCCTCGGTTCCGGTCCGGATTCGAACCTGAACCTTGCCGACTCGAAGACGTTGGACGTCACCTCGCAAGTCGTTAAGGGCACCGGCGACGTCGCTTCGCTTCGCACTACCTACAACACCGGCATTCTGCCGGCGAACTTTGGCTACATGAAGCTCGACGTGAAGGTAGGCGCCGTTTCGGGCGCAACCGCATTCGTCTATCTGTGGAACACGCGAACCGGTAAGTACGATGCCGTCACCACGGCACCGGCGACGGGCGGCGTGATCTCGGTCGAGCGCACGGAAGCTCAGACAAGGGACTACGTTACGCCGAGCGCCTCGGTCGCTGCGTTAGTCCGGATCGTTCGCCCGGTTCGTGGATCTGCTTCGCAGAAGTTCACGGCCAAGTTCGACCAGATGTCGCTCCGAGTTTCGGAAAAGCTCTGATCTGAAGACACGAAAAAGGCTTCCTCCCAAATTGGGAGGAAGCCTTTTTTGTCGGTGCGCTTAGAAGCGGTAGCCGATGTAGAAGCCAAGGCCGTTGGCGCGGAGGCCGCCGGTCTTGTCGCTAAGCGTGAGAACGGCTTCGGTGAAAGCCTGCTCGCTCAGCTCCATGCCAACTCCAGCTCGACCGCCGATGGTCGTCGACGAACCGGCGTAGTCCACCACCACGGCACCAAGTCCGAGGATCGTGTAGGTTCGGGTTCCGTTGAGCTTTCCTGCGCCCCAGAACTTCTGGTTCAGCATGATCGGGAAAACCGATCCCTTGTCTCGGCCGAGGGTCTTCGATTGGTAGTCGACGCTGATGAACGTCTCTCCACCCTTGAACAGCGACTTGTTGAGAGCGATGTCCACGCCCAGCCCAAAGAAGGTGCTGCTGATGTTCGAATACGATTTGTCGACGGGGAAGACGACTCCGCCGCGTACGCTGATGTTGTACGGGTAGGTGTCTGCCATTGCCGCGCCCGAAATGGCGAGGGTGGCAAATGCTGCGATTGCGAGTTTATTCATGCCTGTTCAGCCTCCTGTCTGGGTTTCGAGCGGGGCTCGCTCCATGAGCAGATTATTGTAGCCACTTCTAAGACGTTTGTCTAACCGGCGTAGACTCGCATAATGTTTGAACGTTTTCGGTCGGAGAATTCTGTCGTTGTCGTCGTCGATATCCAGGCAAAAATGATGCCCGTGATTCTGGACGGAGATCGCGTTGTTGCTCGGACACGCTTCCTTTTGCGTGCCGCCCAGATTCTTGGGGTTGCCGTCATGGCGACGGAGCAGAATCCGGGCCGTCTCGGTCCGACCGATACTTCTCTGGAGGACTGGATTGGCCAGCCGCGCTCCAAGATGAGCTTCTCGGCGGCAGAATTCGTGCCAACGGACGTTCAAAATGTGGTTTTGGTCGGCGTGGAAACGCATATCTGCGTGGCGCAAACCATGCTGGACTTGCGAAGTCGTGGGCAGAGCGTGGCCGTTGTTTCCGATGCGGTTGGGGCGAGAACGCAGGACCGACACACTGCCGGTTTGGAGGCCATCGTGGCCGCTGGAGCGAGGCTGATTCACTCCGAAGCCCTCGTCTATGAGTGGATTGCCACCGCCGAGCATCCGCGTTTTCGAGATATCCTGGGTCTCGTGAAGGAGCTGGACTCGTGAACCTCTCGGTTTTGATCGCGCGCGGAAACGCCGAGGACCTGGCGGTAGTTTTGGAGAAAGAGCCGTCGCTTGCGTTGGCACCGGTTCCGGGTGCGCCCTCCGCCATTCTCCTGGCGCTTTATCACGGGCGTCGAGACTTAGCAGAACTGATCGAGGCGAAAGTTCCGGAGCTCTCCATGTTTGAAGCGGCGGCACTGGGGAGGCCGTTGCCCAGGGGCGATGTCGATGCCTTTGCCTCGGATGGGTTCAGCCCCCTTGGCTTGGCCGCGTTTCTGGGGCAGCTAGACTCGGTTGAGGCTCTCCTTGCGATGGGGGCAAACGTAGATCTGCGAAGCGAGAACGGACTGAAGGTGCGACCGCTTCAGTCGGCACTGGCAAATCAGCACTCGGAAGTTATCGATCGGCTACTTACGGCGGGCGCGGCGGTGAACGACCCGGACGACGACTGGACCCCGCTCCACTACGCTGCCTATCACGGAGATTCAGACCTTGCGACTCGATTGGAAAAGCTGGGAGCGTTGGCCAGACCGAACCATCGAGGGCAGACTCCCGCCGACGTCGCGAAGCCAAAAGCCGAGCTCTAGGTAGCCGGGTACAACGGGAGCATGTCGCTCCGGCCCGTTACCCCAGAAGATCTACTCCGGCTCACCTTCGTCGGGGACCCGCAACCGCATCCGCACGGCGGGCCGATTCTCTTTCAGAAAAAGCACTACGGCGAAAAGAACAAGACGGTCACGGCGCTGTTCACCGTGGACGCGGCCGGAACGACCACCCAGCTGACCCGCGGAACCGGCGGAGCCGGAAGCGGCAGGTGGTCGCCGGACGGTCATCTGATCTCGTTCGAATCGACCCGAGAAGAGCTCACCCAGCTATTCTTGTTGCCCTTCGACGGCGGCGAGGCGTTCCCGATAACGGCTTTCCCCGAAGGAAGTTTTGGCGAGCATAAGTGGTCACCCGATGGTCACTACATCGCGCTAACCGTCCGCGAAGCCATCCCGGCGTTCACGAAAGAGGCAACGAAAAAGCGAGAATCGGAAGGTGGCTCGATTCCGCCCGTCGAGATCGATGACATCTGGTACCGGCTAGACGGCGATGGCTACTTCGCGGGCCAGCGCTATGCCGTGTACGTTTTCGAAGTCGCAGCCGCGCTTGGGGCGCCGGCAAAGCTCGAACAGGCGAAGCTCAAATACACCGGCTGCCCTATCGGGATGTACTCCTTCGATTGGTTACCAGACTCCAGCGGGCTGATTGTCGCGCACACCGCCAATGCCTTCCCAATGCGAGAAACCCCGAACGACCAGCTTTACCGGGTTTCGCTTGATGGCGAAGTGACGCAACTTCCGGGCCTGCCAAAAGGAGAAAAGTCTGAGCCAAGAGTCTCACCGGACGGTAAGTGGATTGCCTATGCCGGTGACGTGGACGAGAACGACCCTTGGGGAACCCGGAATACGAGGATCTACCGGGTCTCGGTGGACGGCGGGGCACCGATTGACCTGACCGGAGCCGAAGACTACGACATGGCGGTCGGAACCCTGAGCGACACCGCCGAAGCCTCCTTTGGGACGAAGCTCATTTGGGCAAGCGATGGATCGGGCCTCTACGTTCAACTCGCGACGCGGGGCGAAATCCAGGTTGGTTTTGTGGCGTTCGACGGCGGGGTTTCACTTCTGACCGAAGGCGCGCATGCCATCTCCCTTGGCGGCATTTCCGCCGATGGCCGGATTACGGCGACGCTTTCAACTCCGGTTCACCCGCCAGAAATCGCGGTCGTGGTTGCGGAACTGGGAACGGGCCGGCTGGTACCAAAGATTCTCACCGGATTCAACCAGCCGGTGCAGGACGAGATCAAGTTCTTGGCTCCTTCTGAGATCGAAGTCGCCTCGACCGACGGAACTTTGGTTCACGGCTGGGTGATTTTGCCGGAAGGCGACGGGCCGCACCCGGTCTGTTTGAACATTCACGGCGGACCCCATGCCCAGTACGGCTGGACGTTTTTCCACGAGTTTCAGGTTCAAGCGGCCGCCGGGTATGCCGTGGTCTACACGAATCCGCGCGGAAGCAAAGGATACGGCGAGGCACATTGCGCCGCGATTCGAGGCGATTGGGGCAACAAGGACTGGGACGATGTTCAGGCGGTGACGGCCTGGATTCAGTCGAATCCAGCGTTGGACTCCAACCGCATGGCGGTGATGGGTGGCTCTTACGGCGGGTACATGACGAACTGGGCAATCGGGCATACCGACGTCTTCCGGTGCGCGATCACGGACCGGTGCGTTTCAAACATGGTGTCGATGGCCGGCAATAGTGACTTCGCGTTTAACAAGGACGGCTACTTCAAGGGCGTCGCCTGGGGGTCGCTGGAGGATATTCGCGAGCTGTGGCGGGTGTCTCCGCTCGCCTACTTTGAGGGCGTGAAAACACCAACCCTGGTGATCCACAGCGTGGGGGACCTACGTTGCAACGTCGAGCAGAGCGATCAAGTTTTCCATGCCCTGCAACAGCAAGGAGTGCCGTCGCGGTACGTCCGCTACCCGGTCACGACCTCGCATGGACTGTCCAGGTCGGGTCCTGCAGACCTCCGCCTGCATCGCCTGCACGAGTATCTCAACTGGATTCGCCGCTGGATGTGATTTCAAACCGTAAAATCGAGTTTAGTAAACTCGATTTTACGGTTTAGAAAACCCGAAAAACGAGTATGATTGAGGTGTGTGGATTGATCGTGAGCTAAGGGAGCGTGTGATCGAATCGTCGGAGAAGTTTCCGGCGGTGTTGCTCACGGGCGCCCGGCAGACAGGAAAGACTTCCCTGCTGCGCCACACCTTCTCCGACTCGGAGTATTTCAGCTTCGAGCTGCCCTCAAATCGTGCGAGGGTGATGGAAAATCCGCTGGAGTTCTTGCGGCAGTATCGCGGGCGAGTCATCTTCGACGAGGTGCAGAACTTGCCCGAGATCACTCGATTCCTAAAAGTTGTTATCGACGAGCGTCGCGACTTGCGGGGCCAGTTTCTTCTCACGGGATCGGAAAAGTTTCAGCTCATGCAGGGTGTCTCCGAAAGCCTTGCGGGCCGGATCGCCGTGATGGACCTCGAAACCCTCGGCTTCTTTGAGATCTCGGAACTCACGTCGCTGGAGGAGTATCTGGTGCGCGGTGGATTTCCCGAGTTGCAGGCAAACCCGGATGTGCCGGCGGACACCTTCTTTTCGAGCTACTTTGCGACCTATTTGGAGCGCGACGTACGCCGGCTTGGCCGGATCACAAACTTGGTACCGTTCGAGTCGCTCGTGCTCGCGCTGGCGCATCGCTCGTCGCAGTTTTTGAACTATGCCGACGTTGCCCGCGATGTCGGGGTGTCGCCCACTACCGTCTCTGACTGGATCAAAATCTTGGAGGCTTCGAACCAGCTCAGCCTGGTGCCTCAGTTTTTTCTGAGCTTTGGCAAGCGTCTCGCGAAGGCACCGAAGATCATGTTTCGCGATCCGGGGATGCTGGCGTTTTTACTTGGTCTGCGGCATTCGGCCGACCTGTTTTCGTCTGGATTGCGCGGGCAGGTTTTTGAGAATGCCGTGTTCAACGAGTTGCTGCGCGCCGTGGGTGATGTGACGGTCGCCGGCCGGATCTATTGTTGGCGTGAGTCCAATGGAGTTGAGGTCGACTTCGTCATCCCGGATGGCGACGGAGCCACCCTCGTCGAAGCCAAGTTTGCCGAGGAACCGACGGCAAAGGACGCCGCTAACATCGTGAAGGTCCACGAAACTATGCGCCTGCCTGCGGACGCGGTCCATTATGTGGTGTGCCGGTCGGATGTGCGCTTCGCCATCTGGAAAGAGCCAACGGTGGTGGCACTACCATTTGGCGAGATTGCGGCCACGTTCCGAAGCCGAAGAGCCGTGGAACCTAGGCCGGTAAACTGACAGGTTCGAATGGGTCAAAAAACCACCGTCTGTACCGCCATCCCGTACGTGAATAGCGTCCCGCACATCGGAAACATCCTCACGGATCTTTGCGGCGACATAACGGCACGGTACCGACGGATGCGTGGCGACGACGTCTTGTTTCAGGTTGGAACGGACGAAAATGGCCTCAAGATCAAGGAAGCAGCCGAGCAATTGGGCCGCGATCCCCACGAGTTCGTTGGCGAAATCGCCGATCGATTCCGCAGCATTTTTGACGCCACAAAGATTTCGTACGACGTTTTCGTTCGCACCACCAGTCCAGAGCACGTCCGAGCGGCGCAAGAGCTGTTCCGAGTTCTGGAGGCGAACGGATTCGTCTACAAGGACAACTACGAGGGCTGGTATGACGTTTCGACCGAAACTTTCTTTCGAGAGGAAGACTTGGTCGACGGGAAAAGCCCAGACGGCAACCCGGTCCGGTGGGTCAGCGAAGAGAACTTTTTCTTTCGGCTGTCGGCATTTCAAGATCGGTTACTAACGCACTTCGACGAGAACCCGGACTTCATCCAACCGGCAAACCGACGGAACGAGGTTCTCAGCTTTATTCGCCAGGGTTTGCGCGATGTTTGTATCACCCGCAAGAATCCTGGCTGGGGAATTCCGGTGCCAGACCGCGAAGATCTCGTCATCTACGTCTGGTTCGATGCGGTCATCAACTACATCACTGCAACCGGCTGGCCTGATGCGCCGGATTGGGCCGAGCGGTGGCCCGCAGCGGTGCAGTGGGTGGGTAAAGACATCCTCACCCGATTCCACGCCACGCTTTGGCCCGCGATGTTGATGGGCGCCGGGCTTCCGGTGTTCAAAACGGTGGCCGCCCACGGCTGGGTTTTGCTTCAGGGCGACAAAATGTCAAAGTCGCGCGGAAACGTGGTTCGACCGATGGAGCTCGCGAACGAGCTGAGCGAGCGCGCCGGCATTTCGGTCGACATCGCGGTCGATGCGCTGCGCCACTACCTCTCCGCGACGATGTCCATGGAAACGGACTCGGGCTATTCGGACGAAGACTTCGAGATTCGGTTCAACGCCGACCTTGCCAACGATCTTGGCAACGCGCTGAACCGCACCCTGTCGATGGCGCACAAGTTCGTCGGCGGTTTGGTGCCGGCGGCTGCAATTGAGGCGGATGCAGCCGAAGCCATCTCGCGCGCCAAAGAAAGCTACGCTGCGGCGATGGCGGAGTATCAGATTCCGCGGGCCAGCGAAGCCGCCTTCGGCTTAGTCCGGTTCTTAAACAAATACATCGATACCCGGGCTCCGTGGGCACTCGCAAAGAAGGAAGATCCGGACCTTGCCAACGTCTTAGCCAGCATGCTGCACGTGCTTCGGGCAACCGAAGGGCTTGTGCGACCGTTCATCCCAACTGCCGCCGACGAAATCGCTCGTCAGCTCGGAGTCTCGCCGCAGCTCGATTGGGATGCCATCGGCCAAGAAAGCTCGCTTCCGGCGGGCACCCAGCTCGAGTCCCCGACCCCGATTTTCCCGCGCTTAGATCGCACCAAAAAGACCATGGAAACGCCCCCTAAAGAAGTCGCCAGGCCAAAACCTGCGCCGGAGCCTGCGGCCGAAATCACCATTGAGGACTTCGTCAAAGTTCAGCTTCGCGTCGCCCGAATCGTGGAAGCGGAGCCGGTCGAAGGCGCGGATAAGCTTTACAAGCTGCAGATCATGATCGGCGATGAGAAGCGACAGATCGTAAGCGGGATTCGAAAAGCATACGCAGTTGAAGACCTCATCGGTCGTCAGATCGTAGTGGTCTACAACCTCAAATCGGCCAAGCTTCGCGGCGTAGACAGCCAAGGCATGCTGTTGGCTGCCACCGATGCCGAGGGCAACGCGGTCTTGCTTCAGCCAGATCGCGAAACGCCGGAAGGCGCGTTCGTTAAGTAACTCTGGGCTTCCGGAAAACAGCGAAATGCGGCAAACTTCACCCATGGTTTCGAACGTGCTTAAGGGGCTCGGCCTCGCCCTCACGCTTTCCGTTATGGCGGGCTGCAATTCTGGTGGCAGTGCCGCCAAGGTTGCGGCCGAAGATGCTGACGGCCAGCCGATTGTGGTCGACACTCCCGTAAAACCCGGTGCCATCGAGGTTCAAGCGTTTCAGGGCGGCTACGGCATCGATGCCTACAAGCAGGCCGCAACCGAGTACAAGGAATCCCACCCCGGCACGAAAGTCAAGGTCGACGGCAGCCCACGCATTTGGGAGCAGCTTCGACCCAGATTCATCGGCGGAACCCCACCAGACCTGGCGTTCCCGGGCTGGGGGATGGACCACTGGGCACTGGCCGAAGAAGGCCAACTGCGGGACCTCACCGCCGATCTCAAGACGAAATCGAACGAAGGCGACCGGACGTGGGGCGAATCCTTCGACGCCAACATCCTCAAGCTCGGCCAACTTGACGGAAAGCAGTACGTGCTTCCCTACTACGTTATGCTCTACGGCTGGTGGTACGACCCCGGCGTCTTTGCCAAAAACGGCTGGACGCCGCCGAAAACCTACGCCGAACTGCTGACCCTGTGCGAGAAAATCAAGGCGAAGGGCATCGCCCCAATTACGTTTCAGGGCAAGTATCCGTATTACATGATCGACGGCATGTTGCTGCCTTGGGCCATGAGCCTTGGCGGCGAGCAAGCCATCAAAGATGCGCAATCCCTCAAGCCCGGCGCGTGGAAGGCTCCGGCGTTCCTAAAAGCGGCCGAGATGATCGACGAGTTGCGAAAGAAGGGCTACCTGCAGAACGGTGCCGTTGCGATGACGCATACCGAGAGCCAAGCGGAGTTTGTGAACGGACGCGCTGCCATGATTCCTTGCGGAACTTGGCTGGACAGCGAGATGAAGAAGGTGATGCCGGCAACGGCAAAGATGGAGTTCTTCATGCCGCCGGTCGTGACCGATGGACAAGGTGACCCGAGTGCCCTCCTCATTGGCGTCGAGCCTTGGATGATCCCTGCCGACGCCAAGAATCCTCTCGGCGCGATCGACCTCTTTAAGTACATGACCTCGAAGAAGGTGGCGAAGCGGTTCGTCGAAGAGAAGGGAACGCTGATGGCGATCACCGGAATCGACGATGCCAAGATTCCCGAAGTCCTGAAGGTTCCGGCGAAGGCAATGGCTGACAGCAAGGTGAAGTATGCGGTGCAGTACCGGCAGTGGTACCCGGCGTTCGACAAAGAATTGCAGAACTCGCTCACGGCATTAATCAGTGGAGAACTCACTCCCGCCGCCTTTTGCGACCGGGTTGAGGCCGCCGCCGAAAAAACACGGAACGACGACTCGATCAAGAAGCATTCTCTTTAGTGGAAACGGGTGGGACCCTGCCGAGGGCAGGGCTTCTTCCTCGTAAGAATAAACCATGAACGAAAATTCGACCTCGCCAAATCTAGAATTCGCCACATTTGCCGCCGGATGCTTCTGGGGCGTCGAGGAAGCGTTTCGCATCATGCCCGGAGTGATCTCAACCGAGGTCGGCTACACGGGCGGACAAACCGAAAATCCGACCTACCGGGACGTCTGCAGCAAATCGACGGGTCATGCCGAGGTCGTGCGAGTTGAGTTCGACCCAACGGTGACGTCGTTCGACGTGCTGCTTGCCGCGTTCTTCGAACTTCACGATCCGACCCAGGTGAACCGACAGGGCCCGGACGTTGGCGACCAGTATCGAACGGCGGTTTTCTATCACAGCGATGCACAGCGAGAAGCGACCCTTCGGCGCATCGACCTACTGAATCACGCCGGCGTGTTTCCGAAGCCGATCGCAACGCAAGTCGTTCCGGCGGTCACGTTCTATACGGCGGAAGAGTATCACCAGAAGTACCTCCACAAGCGCGGCCTCGGCTCCTGCCACATCTAAAGCAGGAACGACGCCACGGAGGCGTCGGCTACAGCCCTTCGGGCTCACGTTAACCCAACGCGAAGCGTGTAGCCCCAGCCTCTGTGGCTGGGCAAAGCCGTTTGTGACGCAAAGCGTGTAGACCCAGCCTCTGTGGCTGGGCAATTCCTTCGGGCTAGACCATGATGTGGCGGTATCCTCGCACCCAAATGGAGCCGGTACGAGCGCGGAAGCATCGTCTGCCGGAATCTGCATATCGCGGGAAGAAGTGCGTCGCGATCACAGCGGTTGAAATTCAGCGGCGACCGATCCTCTCAAATGACCAGATTCACAACGCGGTACGAGACTGCCTCTCTTCCGCATGCTCCAGATTCAACTGCCTTGTGCCGATTTACTGCATTATGCCGGACCATTTGCACGTTCTCATCTTAGGTGAAGCGGAAGCCTCGGAACCGAAGAAAGCAATCGAGCGCTTCAAGTGGGAAATTGGAAGTTGGTTTGTAAACCATCAGAATCCAGCTAGATTTCAAAAGGATTTTTACGACCATATTGTGAGGCGGTCCGAGGGTTGGGAGAGTCAGGCGCGCTACATCGCCCTCAATCCGGTCCGCCGCCAACTTGTGATGGACATCGTCAGTTGGCCATATACGGGTTCGATTGGATTCGATTTAGAGGAGTTTTTGCTGGAATCGTGGTGGGACGGCAGGTGAAATCTGCCGGTTCGAAGCACCGGAGCGAAGCCACAGAGGCGTCGGCTACAGCCCTTCGGGCTAGATTTCACGCGAAGCGTGTAGCCCCAGCCTCCGTGGCTGGGCTCTCTGGTTGGGTTTTCCCGAACGACGACAAAGAGGCGGCGGCTACAGCCCTTCGGGCTACGCGAAGCGTGTAGCCCCAGCCTCAGTGGCTGGGCTCTCCCTCTGGGCTACCGGGGCGGCTTCAATCGTTTTCGTGGTTGATGAGATACACCATGAATCCGGAAACAAAGAGCATCACCGCGTTCACCACTATTCCAAGCACGTATCCGGCGGCCAAAGAAAATGCCGTTCCACAGCTCGAAGACAGCAGCAAGAGGTAGCACATAATTTTGCCGATGTAGCTAATCCACTCGTCTCGGCGGATGAGCCCGATGCCAACGCCGAGCCTCACAACGCCGTTGATAACCGTCCAAGCCTGTGAGGGCCCGCTATCGGCGAGGCCAAGTCCAATCTGCAGAACGGCGATGGCACACCAGATGTACGCCATGATGTTGTAGGCAATTTCTTGCCACGTATGAGTGTCTTTCCGGTTGTTCTGAATCGCCGCACGGAACGAAAAGCGGCAGTACGGACAAACCGGAGCCGTCGCCAAAACTGACTGCTTACAGTTCGGGCAGACCACCATCTGGCTCGTGCTCGTCGGCGTTGGTCTCACCTTTTGGCCGGGCGCCGTCACCTTCCAAGACCGGATGATGCCCGCGGCGCCTTGGTCGTTCAGAAATCCTTGCAAAACCGGAACCAATACCGGATCGAATCGCAGGTTGGGATCCAGCCCCTCAAGCGCGCGTTGTAACTTGCCTCGCTGGCCGGTGGTGTTCAGAAACTCCAGCCAAGGGGCGATCGTCGCGGCGTTGTGCGCGTCGATTTTCGCCGCTCGGCCCAGGTGCTCCTCAGCTTTTGCCGGGTCGCGGGTGATCTCAGCCTTTCCTGCCGTGATCAGGTTTGCAACTAAATAGGTGCGCGCGTACGGATGGTTCGGCTGGAAACCAAGCGCGGAGTCGAGGAATCGAATCGCCTCGACCGGACGTTTCGCGATTCCAAGAACATAGCCGTGGGCAACAAGCGTGTCCGCGTCGGCGGGCATCGCCGTCGCCGCCCGCTCGGTTAGGGCGACTCCCTCCGAGAATTCGCCGGCCATGGCCAAAGCAAGCCCCGCCGACCGCAACAGGCCTGGCTCATTGGACCCAAGGCCCATCAGCTGCTTGTAGGCGGCGGCCGCTTCCGGGTACCGACCTTGATCAAAGAGTTGTTCCGCTTGCTGAATAGTCATCGGCACACCATGTCAAGTGTAACCGAAACCAACATGCGTTAGAGTTCAAAGGACTTATCAACCGGCGGTGCCGGGCGAGAAGCGGTTCTTTTTTCACGTCCCTTAATCTTTGTCGCGACCGTGAAGATGGAAGTCACGTGGATCAGCATGGCGGCAAAGACCGGAACGAGGATTATCAGGTGGTCCGGACGGGTGATGTTTTGCTTGTTGGGAACGCCGATCATGGCCAAAACCCCTATCATGTCGTGCTGTTGGGTCACCATCCAGCCGACCATGACCAGCCAGGTACCTAGAAACCAAAATCCCGCCGACGTGTACCCGAGCACGAACTGCCCCGCTCCTGGGACCATCACCGACATTGCCAGCGCCACCTTGGCGTTTGCCAGACTCTCGCTTGGTGTCGAGAAAAGCGAATCGGCAGAGCCCGCCCGAAGTTGGTCCTCAATCGACATCGTAGACGGCGTCGCCCGCAACACTAACTCGCCGAATTTGCGCTCCAAGCTCACGTTTTTCGGGTCCAGTTTCAGTGCATGGCCGTAGGCGATCTTCGCCTCCTTGTACTGCTTTCGGTCCATCAGATCGTCGCCGAGACCTTCCAAAACGGTCGCCGAACCCGGCGCGACTTCGGTCGCTCGGCGGAGGAGGTCGGTCGCCGCCGCCGCATTGCCTCGCATTTTTTCCACCCGACTGAGGCGAATGAGGTTTTCGGCTTCGGCGATTTGCGCCGGACTCAGAGGCTCCGCGCGAAGTTCCTGCGCGGCCTCTTCTTGCTCCGACGGCAGCTGAGCGCGAAGAACCTTCAGGTTGATTTCCAGCGCACCCAGCACGTCCGGGTCCGTCACGGCGAGGATCTGCAACTCAACCTTTCGAATCTCAGCCCGAAGTTGTTCGAGAGACCGCTCTTGGCCGCCGGTCGATTTTGGCCCCGGAATCGGCGGCAAAGATTCGCTCACAAAACTAAGACGCGGACCAGCGCGAAAAATGCACGAGCCACGCGAGAAACTAACCGCCGGCGGCGCTAATGAGGGCGATGAGGTTGATCACCTTCTTGTTCTTGGGGTCCAGCTGGATGGCAATGCCAAGGTCGGCCTTTGCCTCGGACAGCTTCTTCAACTGAATGTAGGCCGACGCCCGAGCCGCAAGGTAGTCCGCGCTGTTAGGCACGGTTTTCACCGCTTCGTCCGCCTGGTTCAGGGCCTCCGTAAACTCGCCGGTTTGCACAAGCAGTTCACTGTATTCGGCTCTGGCTTCGGCGAGGGTCAGGCGAATCACGTCCACCCGGTTGGCGTTCCCCGTCGTTTGCGCCTGGCGGATGCCGGATTCCGCGTTGACGATCGCTTGTTCGAACCGCTCCCGCGCAACGTCGTTTCGCTCCAAAATCCGATAGATCTTTCCGCACATAAAGTACGGCTCGATGGCAACCGGATTGAACTGGTTCATCGCCTCGTAATAGTCAGCCGATTGTTGCAGGTCCTTCTTCTGCTTGTCCGTCAGGGTTTCGTTTTCCTTGACGGCGGCAATCGGCTCTTTGGACAGCTTCAGAGCCTCGGCGCTGTACGACTCGTATTGCCCCTGGGAGCTCACCGTAACCAGCCCACCTTCCGTGTAAGTCGGCCGGTTGGACAGCAGAAGCAAGATGCCGACGACTACGAAAATCGCGACCGGCGTCAGCCAACTGGGCAAAGCAGGCTTTGGGGACGGCTCAGTTTGCGACAAGATTCACCACCTTTCCGGCCACAACGATCACCTTGCGCAACGTCTTGCCCTCCAAGTGCGGGGCGACTTTGGGACAGGCCAGCGCGGCCGTCTCGTGCTCTTCGTCGCTGGCACCCACCGCCAATTGGAACGTGTCGCGTAGCTTTCCGTTCACCGAAACCGCAATCGTCACCAAATCTTCAACCGCCAGTTCGGGGTCAAAGTTCGGCCACTCGGCGTTCATGGTGAAGCCGGGCATGTTGAGGGACTCCCACAGTTCGTCGGCCGAGTGCGGCGCGCCCGGTGCCAAGAGCAAGACCAACGCCTCAATCGCCTCTGAAACCGCGAGCGTCTGCGCCACCGTGAGCTCGCCGGTCGGGATCTCGTCGTTGAGTGCGTTGACGAACTTCATCATCCACGAGGCGTAGGTGTTGAAGCTGAACCGCTCGATATCCTCGGTGCAAACCCGCACCGTTTGGTGGGTCACGCGGCGAATTTTCCGGCTGACGTCATCCGGCTCTTCAAACGGAATCAGGTTCTTCCATGCCGGCTCAAACCGCGGCTTCTGGGTGTCGACCAACTTGAAAATGCGCGATAGGAACCGGCTCATCGCCGAGATGCCTTCCGTCTTCCATTCGACATCCGCGCTGAACGGCGCGACGAACAGCAGGTAGAGCCGAAGCGCGTCCGCGCCGTGCTCGCCCACGGCTTCTTCGGGCGAAACGACGTTGCCCTTCGACTTGGACATCCGCGACCATCGCCAGGTGATGTCCTCGGGCGGGTGCTCGGCGGCCTCGGCGTAGCTCATGAGGATGCCGTCCTCGCCGACGCCCAGTCGCTCGTTCTCGCGAGGCGAGCGGTAGGGCGTGCGGCCCAAAATCTGGCCCTGGTTTTGCAGCCGCTGGAACGGCTCTTGAATCGAGATCAGCCCGGCATCGTAGAGCACCTTCGTCCAGAAGCGCGCGTAGAGCAGGTGCATCACGGCGTGCTCCGCGCCGCCGACATAGCAATCGACCGGCATCCACTCGGCGACCTTGGCCGGGTTGAACGCCTGCTCGTGATTCTCCGGGTCGCAGAAGCGCAGGAAGTACCACGAGGAGCACGCGAAGCCGCTCATGGTATCGGTTTCGCGCCGTCCCAGGCGGCCGTCGGAGTCCGTCACGTTTACAAAATCGGGGATGGCGGCCAGCGGCGAGGTGCCGTCTCCGCTGGGTTCATACCGTTCCACTGCCGGGAGTTCCACCGGCAACTGATCAACCGGCACCAGTTCCATGTCGCCTTCTTTGGTGTGGACGATCGGGATCGGGCAGCCCCAGTACCGCTGCCGCGAGACCAGCCAATCGCGCAGTTTGTACTGGATCTTGCGCGTTCCGATGTCCAGCCCCTCGATCCATTCGCCCAGGCTGACCTGCGCGACCGCGACCGGCAGGCCGCTGTATTCCCCGCTATTGATGAGGAATCCGTCCTTTGAAACAAACGGAAGCTCCGGTGTTTCCAGTTCGGCCGTTTCGGCGATGACCGCAATAACCGGGATGCCGAACTTCTCGGCGAACTCAAAGTCGCGCTCATCGTGGCCGGGAACCGCCATGATCGCGCCGGTGCCGTAGGTCGCCAAAACGTAGTCGGCAAGCCAGATAGGCACGCGCTCGCCGTTCGCCGGGTTAATCGCCCGCGCGCCGGTGAACACGCCGGTCTTTTGCCGCGTGGTCGAGGTTCGGTCGATGTCGCTGAGAAGCTTCGCTTCGGCTTGATATTCGGCGATTCGAGCACGGTCTTCTTCGCTGACCGGCAGCGAGGCCACCGCCGGATGCTCGGGCGAAAGGACGCAAAACGTCATCCCGAAGATGGTGTCGATGCGCGTCGTAAAGACGTCGAACTCTGCCTTCGAGTCGTCCACCTTCATCGTGAACTGAACGCCCTCGCTTCGGCCGATCCAGTTCCGCTGCTGGTTCTTGATCCCTTCTGGCCAGTCGACCAGATCCAGGTCATCGATCAGCCGCTGGGCGTATTCCGTGATTTTGAACATCCATTGCGGGATGAATCGCTTTTCGACCAACGCTCCGCTTCTTTCGGCCCGGCCGCCAACGACCTCCTCGTCCGCCAAAACCGTGTTATCGACCGGATCCCAGTTGACCGCGACCTGCTTTCGGTAGGCCAGACCTCGGTTGTAGAGCAGACCGAAGATCCACTGCGTCCACTTGTAGTAGCTGGGATCGGAGGACTTGAACGACCGCGACCAGTCGTAGCTGACGCCTATCAGTTCCATTTGCTCTCGGTACCGCGCCGCGTACCGCTCGATCATCTCAGCGGGATGAGTGCCCCGCTTGATCGCCTCGTTCTCGGCGGGCAGACCAAACGCGTCGAACCCCATCGGGTGCAACACGTTGAACCCCTGCATCGCCTTCATACGGCAAATCACGTCCGTCGGAACATAGTTGCGGCAATGGCCAATGCTGAGTCCGGCACCGCTCGGATACGGGAAGAAATCGAGACCGTAAAACTTTGGGGCGCCGGGGACCTCGCGGGTGCGAAAAAGGTCGGCTTCTTGCCAGCGATTACGCCATTTTGCTTCGAAGTTTCCGGGCTCGTATCGGTCTGCCATGAAGCTATAGTATGTACCGGGCGGTTTGGCGGGGTCTGGCCCGCGAAAGCATGCACAATGAAAGGGTTGGGTCGCGCCGACCTAAAACCCACATATGCTTTTTGTTGCCGACCAGCCTGAACGGCTGGATAAATTTTTGGCCCGGATGTTGCCGGAACACAGCCGCAGCAAACTCGTTCGCGAGATTGAATCCGGAAACGTTTTGGTAAACGGAGTGATGGGCAAGCCGAGCCTCATGCTGGCCAGTGGCACCGAAGTGACCCTGGAACAACCAAGCGAGGCCACCGCCCACGACCTGACCCCCGCCGCGATTCCGCTCGACATCGTCTACGAAGACGATTGGATGCTGGTCGTGAACAAACCGCGTGGCTTGGCGACACACCCCGCGCTCTCGTTGAAGGAGCCGTCGTTGGTGAACGCTTTGCTCGCCCGTAACACGCCGCTGAGCGAGGCGGGCGGAGCATTTCGGCCGGGCATCGTGCATCGGCTGGATAAGGAAACGACGGGTTTACTTGTGGTGGCGAAAACCGATGCCGCCCACGTTGTCCTTGCCCGCCAGATTGAGGCGCGCACCGCTGGGCGTCGCTACGTGGCCGTGGTCGAGGGCTGGTTCCCGCAAGCCGCGGCCCGCATCGAAGCGCCTCTGGCGCGATCTCCAAAGAACCGATTGTTGATGACCGTCGAACCAGCCGGCAAGCCGGCCGTTACCCACATTCGGCGGGTTGGGCGAGTTGACGCCGGTTGTCTTCTCGAGTGCCGTTTGGAAACCGGCCGTACCCACCAGATTCGCGTTCACCTTCAGGCAGTCGGGCACCCGGTGGTTGGGGACGTGCTCTATGGGCGAGGCATCGGCCCGATGCAGTTGCATGCGTGGTCGCTCGCTCTGGAGCACCCCAGCACCGGCGAACGCATGACGTTCACCCGTTCGGTTCCGGACGACTTCGTCAACCTCGAATCCCTTTGGGACGAAGTCGCCGCTTTCTGAACCCCTCTCCCTTCTGAGGGAGAGGGGCAGGGGTGAGTGTTTAGACTTTTAATGGTTAGTATTATTATATAATACTAACCATGCCAAGAAACTCTGACCCTCACGCGCGCGAAGCAGCCCGCGAGGCACGAAAGAATCCATCGGTCGCAGAGAAGATAATGTGGTCGTGCCTTCGCGGCGAACGTACCGGGTTCAAGTTTCGCCGCGAGCATCCAATAGAAACGTTTCGGGTCGATTTCTACTGCGCGGAGGCCTTGCTGGCGATCGAGTTTGATGGCGAGCAGCATGTGCCGGAAGAGGACGCTAGGCGGGATGCCCGCCTAGCCGGGTTTGGAATTCTGGTCCTCCGTTTTCCCAACCGCGAATTCTTTGGCCTGGAACCGGCGGCGGAGTTCCGGGACGAGATTGCGGAAATCATTAGACTTTGTGAGGAACGCTCCGGACGTAAAGCGTTCTGAACGACGAGCTTCCCGGAGCCCTCACCCCTGCGCCTCTCCCTCAGAAGGGTGAGGGGTTCAGAATTAGTAACCTGCTGCGACAGCGATAGCTTCAATCGGCTCCAGGCCCATCGACTCGCGAGCGGCGTTCAGCATGTCCGCCGTGCGAGAGGCGCCAACCCGCGTCACGCCGATCTCTCGCACGCGCATCACCGAACCAAAATCTCGGATGCCGCCGGCCGCCTTCACCTGTACATGCACTGGGCTGTGCGCTCGCATCAACCGCAGGTCGTCATCCGTTGCTCCGCCTGGCGCGTAACCGGTGGAAGTTTTCACCCAATCCACGCCGATCTCCCCGCAGATCTGGCAAAGGCGAATCTTGTGCTCATCCTTTAGATACGCATTCTCAAATATGATCTTCACCTTCTGGCCGTGGTCGTGCGTGATGGCCGTAATCTGCGCGATTTCCTGGGCGACCGCTTCGTATTCGCCGCTGAGCACGCGGCTGATGTTCACCACCATGTCGAGTTCCTCGCCGCCGTCGGCCAACGCCTGACGCGTCTCCAGAATCTTCACGGAAGTCGTATGCCCGCCGTGAGGAAAGCCGATGGTCGTGCTCGCGCGAACGTCTGATCCCCGTAGCCGCTCCGCACAGTCTTTCAGGGCGTACGGCAAAATGCACACACTCGCGACATCGAATCGGAGCGCAAGATCAATGCCGGCGTGCAGATCGGCCTGCGTCAGCGTTGGGTTCAGCAACGAATGGTCGATCATTTTGGCGATATCGTGATAGGTGATGCTCATTTAGAAACCCCGTCGGGAGAGAAACTGGCGCAGGTAGCGGGCGCTTTGGCGGAGAGCGTCTTTTCGCCCCTCAAGAGACGACTCGTACGGGCGGTCTTCCACCTCGATGCACACCGCACCGGTGTAACCGACATCGCTCAGCACCGAGAAGAACTGGCCCCAGTTGACTTCGCCAAGGCCCGGAAGCTTCGGCTGGTGGTACTGAAGCGGATTTGCCATGATTCCCACGTCGTTGAGCTTGTGCCGATCGATGCGAGCGTCCTTCGCGTGGGCGTGGTGCAGGCGGTCCTTGAACTCCCATAGCGGAGCCACCGGGTCCATCATTTGCCACACGAGGTGCGACGGGTCATAGTTCAGCCCGAAGTTGGCGGAAGGAATCGCTTCGAACATGCGTCGCCAAACCGCCGGCGAGTGCGCCAGGTTCTTGCCGCCCGGCCACTCGTCGCTCGAAAAGAACATCGGGCAGTTCTCGATTCCAATATTGACGTTCGCGGTCGCGGCTTCCTCGACGATGCTGGGCCAAGTTTCCAGGAAAAGCGGCCAGTTGTCGTCGACCGACTTCGCCGGATCGCGGCCAATAAACGTGTTCATCTGGCCGATGCCAAGCTCGGCAGCCGCGCCAATCACACGCCGGATTTGATCCACCGCAACCGTCCGCTCGTCGACAGATGCCGATAGTGCGTTGGGATAGTAGCCTAAGCCGCTGATAGCCACACCGGTATCTTGAACCACCTTCTGAACCGCGGCAACATCCAGGTTCTGCACATCGATGTGCATGACGCCGGCGTACCGTCGCTCGGCCTTGCCCACCGGCCAGCACATCACTTCGACGCAGTCGAAGCCTTCTGCCGCCGCGAACTCCATCACTTCGGCGAAGCTGAGGTCCGCCAAAATCGCGCTTACAAATCCAAGTTTCATCGTTGAATCTCCGTCCATTGGCCGCTCTTGTGGCTGGCCAAAATCGCTTCGCAGAGCAAAATCTCGCGGTGCCCGTCGGCAAAGGTCGGGAAGCCGGGTTTCGCGCTAAAGTCACCCTTGGCGATGTAGCCGTAGAAGTCTCGGTACAACTGCTTGAAGGTATCGGGGAAGCCTTCGTTGTGTCCGCCTGGGTAGCTGCTGAGGGCCGCCGCCGCCGGAGACAAGAGGCCCGGATCGCGGATCAGCGACTCGTTCGCGCGGTCTCGGTGGCCAAGCCAAAGTTCGTTCGGAGTTTCGCTGTTCCAGGCAAGGGCACCTTCTGAGCCGCTCAGCTCGTAGCGAAGGCAGTTCTTTCGGCCGGCCGTTACCTGCGAAACGAACAGCGTGAGGCGCGCACCGCCCTCGCACCGAATCAGGATTGTGCCGAAGTCCTCTGTGGTGATCTTCACCGCGACCCGCTCGACGTCGCCGCCGTCGGTAAAGGTCTGAACCTCGCCGGTCGGTCGCAGTCGCTCTTCGTAAACCGTGCGCAAGTCGGCAAAAACGCTGACCGGCTTGAGGCCGGTGATGTGCAAGACCAGGTCCATCCAGTGGGTGCCGATATCCGCGACAGCCCGGAGGTCGCCACCTTCTTCGGCCAAAACTCGCCAGTTATAGTCGGTTTGCTTCAGCAACCAATCCTGAACGTATCCGCCTTGGACGGCGAAGACCTCGCCCAGCGATCCGCTTTGAACTCTCTCCCGGGCCTCGATGGCGAGCGGATAGTAGCGAATGTTGTAGTTCACGCCGGCGGCGCGTCCGCTCTCAGCGGCGATCCGCACCAGCTCGGCGCTCTCGGTCGAGTTCATCGCGAGCGGCTTCTCGCACATCACGTGCTTTCCGGCGGCGAGGACGGCTTTCGCCTGGTCGAAGTGAACGCGGTTTGGCGTGGCCAGATGAACCACGTCGATCTGCGGGTCATCCAGAATCTCCTCGAAAGAGGCGTACCCTGTTGGGATGCCCAAGGCCTTTGCGGCGGCGAGGGACTTCGCTTCGCTGGAGCCCAGGATTCCGTCGACGGTGACTCCGGCCCGGCGGAGGGCTTCGACGTGGACCGGTCCAATGAACCCGGTTCCGGCGACGGCGGCGTGAAGGTTGTTCAAGATTCGTTTTCCTCAACCGATTGATCGGCCGAAATCATTCTGCCAATTCCGCGCTCCCCGGGTCCAGTCACGGCGATCTGGTTTCGAAAAATGTAGCGGTCCCCGCGGTAAATCGTGCGCTCGTACCAGAGGGCTTCCCCATCCATGCTCCCGATGGCGGTGATTTCCAGGGCGGGAGACCCCGACTTGACGCGAAGCTGGCGCGCTTCGCTGCTATTCAGACGGATCGCGCGAAGCTCTTCGTCTGCCCCGGTGATCTGGAGTTCGTAGTCCTCGGTGAGTAGCGCGTACAGCGAGCCTTCCAGTTTCGCCACCGTGAGGTTAGGGCAATGCGCGGCGGGCAGGGCGCGCCATTCCAAAATCATCGGCTCGCCGTCTACCAACCGAAGTCGCGAAAAGCAGTAGAAGCTTTCGTCGGGGCTGGCATTGAGCAACCTGGCCACGTTCGGTTCCAAGGCCTCCGTATGCACGCTTTGAAAGGTGAGAACGATGGTCTCGGGGCGCAGGTCGGCCTGCCGCGCCCGTTCCGTAAAGCTCACCAGCCGGTGCAGGTCGCCGTCCAGCGTTGCCGCCCGGACAAATGTGCCCAGGCCCTTTCGGAATTGCAATAGCCCTTCCGAAACCAGGCTTGCCAGGGCCTTGTTCGCGGTGGCGCGGCTTACTCCGTACTCGCTGGCGATCTCACGCTCCGAAAGAAACCGCTCGCCCGGGCGGAACTGCGTGCCGATGCGCGCGCGCAACCGCTCGTTCACCTGGACGTAAATCGGATCTCGGACGATGCTCTGCATGGTTGGGGACCGCTGGCTAAGCCAGTATAGCACCGGGCCTTTCGGCCGTCAAGAACGAATCGAAATCTTGTCATCGTCAAAAGTGCGTGAGACTTGCGTGCTTATGGCTAGCGTTGATTCCGGGCATTGCCTCCGCATGCCTAAACGACCGGGACACGCTGGAGCATGAGGCGCGAAACCGACCGGCCGTAACCGATGCGATCTCGGGATGGTTCGACCGGAACCCGCCGCTCTACTACCAAATGCGCATCGATCGGCTGGAAAAGGAGGCCAGCCTCACCACCGCCGAAGTCGACGACCTTAGCGTTGCCTACGACCGGATCGGCGAGTCGGCCAAGGCGAAGGCAGTGATTGGCCCCGATTTAGCGCGCCGAAAGTCGAGCGACGAGCGGTATCGTTGGTACGCCAACCACGGCACGTTCTTGGCTCACGGATGGTTCAAAGCCGGCGCAAAGCCAGAGAATCTTGCCGACCTGAGGCAAAGCGTTTTCGCGATTGAGAAGGCGATCAAGATCAACCCGCAGGCGCACTTTGGCCGCGAAGGAACCCAGCTCGCGGTGCTCCGCTATTTCTTGGCCATGAAGGAGGGCAAGACGAAGGAGAGCCTGGGCGAGTGGCTGAATCGATCGCTCCATTCATCCGAATGGGAACGCGGCGTGCCCGGGCTGATCATGCTGGGCAACGCGTGGGAATCCCCGGACATGTTTGCCGCCTACGCCTATTTGCTACAGAAAAACGAAAAGCCGTCTCATGCCGAGTTTGCGATTTTCCGCTATGAGGAGCTGGTGAAAGCAGGAAAAGTTCCGGTCACGATCGACCCAAAGCGGGGACTTGCTGAAGTCAAGACGAGCACGGGCCACCCGGTGCTCACCGAGGCCGCAACGAAGCGGCACGAGGCGCGAACAAAGTACATGTTGGATCGGTTGCAGATCGGCGAGCACCCGGACACCGATCCGAGATTCTGGTCGGGCTACAAGTCACCCAAGCGTCCGCCGCCAGACAGCAAAATCCCGTGGCAGACCATTCAGGTTGGGGCGCTTTTGCTCGCCGGGCTGGGACTTGCTTTCACCTTCGTCTTGGGATTCGGACTCCGCCAGTTTCGCGGGAAAACCATATAATCAAGCATGCCCTGGAATCGAGACCAACTTGCCGCCCGCGCCGCCCAAGAACTTCGCGATGGCTACTACGTCAACCTCGGAATCGGAATCCCGACGCTGGTGGCGAACCACATCCCGGACGGAATCCACGTGGTTCTGCAAAGCGAGAACGGGATGCTCGGCCTCGGGCCTTTCCCGCTTGAATCCGAAGTCGACCCGGACCTGATCAATGCCGGAAAGCAGACGGTGAGCGAGATTCCCGGCACGTCCTACTTCTCGTCCGCCGACTCGTTTGCCATGATTCGCGGCGGCCACATCGATCTCTCAATCCTTGGCGCGATGGAAGTTTCCCAAGAGGGTGATCTAGCAAATTGGATGATTCCCGGCAAGATGGTGAAGGGCATGGGTGGCGCCATGGACCTAGTGGCGGGCGTCCGTCGCGTAGTCGTCGTGATGGAACACACCAACAAGGCAGGCGAAAGTAAGGTGCTCCGCGAGTGCCGATTGCCGCTCACCGGCAAGGGCGTGGTGAACCTGATCATCACCGACCTGGGCGTTTTGGAGGTTACGGCGGACGGTCTGAGGATCGTTGAGCTGGCTCCCGACGTCTCCGAGTCGGAAATTAGAACGAAAACGGAAGGCAAACTGCTCTGAGAACGATCCCGGTTAAAAAGCTGGGTTAGAATCTAACGTGTGACCGTCCCTCCCGAACGTATGTTCTTCGTCCTCGATGCCGCCGGCAACCAGTTTGGCCCCGCATCTGTCGCGATGCTCCGAGATTGGGCTTCGCAGGACCGCCTCGGACCCGATAGCGAATTGCTGGAGCAAGGCTCCGGCAAAAAATTCGTCGCTAAGGACATACCCGGTATCTTCGGACCCGCTGCCCCTTCCTATTCGGTACCCCCAACCAGCGGTAGCCCGACCTATTCCGCGGCGCCGACAGCGCAACCTGGCAAGAAGGGGATGAACGTTTGGACCATTGTAGCGATCTGCTTAGGTGTCCTCTGCTGCTGCGGCGGTGTCATCCTTTCCGCGATTCTGCTTCCGGTGTTCGCTTCGGCACGCGACGCGGCGAAGGAGACCCGGGGCCTTAGCAACATGAAGCAACTCGCAACCGGGACGCTTCTCTACACCACCGACTTCGACGATAAGTTTCCGCCCGATATGTCGAGCGCAACGACCGTTCAAGAGGGGCTGACGCCATACGTGAAAGACGCCACCGTATTCGTTTCGGTCAACACACCTGGGGGGGAGATCGTCGGGAACAAGGCGCTTTCAGGCAAAAACAGCGTGTTGCTGGAAGACCCGACGGTCGTCGCGATGTACTGGGATAACAGACCTTGGCCGGGCGGAAAGAAGCGAGGCATTCTTGCGTACGCCGACGGCTCGGCCCGCAGAATGCCGTTCGAGGAACTCGAAGCCGTCGTCGCGGCCCCGGTCGTCTTCCTGAAGGAGTAGGCCGCTACGCCGGGAGCGGCTTACCTTTCGTTTCCGGAGCGAAGACCAGCGCGATCAGACCAAACGCGTAGATCGCGCTGGCAATCAAAACGCCAGGAATCACGTCGCCGCCACGTTGGGCAATGATCATACCGACCATGGCGGGGATCGGCGCGCTGACTATCCGACCGGCGTTGTAGGCAACGCCGGAACCCGTCGCCCGGAACCAACTTGGGAACAGCTCGGGGAAGTACAGCACGAATCCGGAGGAAACTCCGACCGAGAAGAACGACGCGAGCGGCAACAAATACAGCAGTCGATCGAGGTTTGGCCCCTGGGCAAGGGCCAACGCGGTCATCGTTGGGGCCATTACGAAGAAGATGGCAAACAACGGCCGACGACCAAACCGCTGGGCGAGCCAGGGAAACACGAACACCCCAGCCAGAGTGCCGATGTGCAACGTGAACGTGTTCAGGCTAAGGAAGTCGCGTTTTGCCTCTTCACCCAGCATTTTTCCGGCCTGCTCGACAAGATTTGGCAGCCAGAAAGGCAGGATTCCTGCGCCGGTAACGCCTACGATTCCCAATCCGCAGGCCACGGCAAGGTTCCTCATTAACGCTTTGTCTTGAAACACAAGCCGAAGGTTTGGCGGAACCCGGGCGGGGGCCGGACCTTCGGGCACGCGCATGCGGATGAAGACGCAGAGCAGCGCGGGCGCGGCACCCAGAATGAAAAGCGCCCGCCAGTTGCCGGCGGGCACGCTGATGTTCGCCAGGGCGGCAAGCCATGGCCCAAATGCCGCCGCACTCTGAAGGTAGCTACTCGCCCGGGCGCGCCAATCGGCCGGAACCGTCTCGGCGACGAGGGCGGCCCCGGCCGCCCACTCGCCGCCGATGCCGAAAGCGGTGAAGAAACGAAGCCACATCACCTGATCCGGCGTTTGGCATAGGGCGGTAAGGCCAGTCAGTGCGCTATACAGCAAAATAGTGACGACGAGGGTCTTTCCCCGCCCCCAGCGGTCGGCAAGAATCCCAAAGACGAGGCCGCCAATCGACCAGCCAACCAGGAAAAGCATCTGGATTCGACCTTCGACGGCCGCGCCCGAGACCCGGTAGGCCGCCTCGCCCATCATCTCCTTCAGCATCGGCCCTTTTGCAAAGTTAAAGAGCGCGGTGTCCATGATGTCGAACACCCAGCCCAGCCAAGCGACAATCAGGATCGTCCACTGGCGTCGATTCAAGCGCGGAACCTCCGGACGTCCTCGCTGTCGCGATCAGTTAGCTTCTCGCGGTCGAACTGCTCCAGGATCGGACAGATGTACTTGCGCGAGGTGCCCAACGCGTCCTTCGCCTCGGACGTCGTGAACGGCTGATCTTCGAATTGGGATCTTAGCTTGGCCGCGATCGCGGCGAGCTGCGACGGTAGATATGCCATTCCGGGCGCCACGTGCACCAGCTTGCCGGCCTCGTGCCCAAGCTTGACCATCTCATCGACCGCCTGAAACGGCACGACGATGGCGCGGGCAATCTCCGCCGTGCCTGGCACTTCCACCGGCTCTCGCTCAATCTCCGGGACGATCCGGTCGAGCAACGCCCGCTGGCGCGGCGTCAGCTCTAACCGAAAGGAAGCGAGCTTAAGCCCCGCTTCGCCGACGACCACCAGCCCCTCGTCTTGCAGGAGCGACAACGCCCGATCGAGCGGTTTTCCGCTCCAAGGGAGCCGCGCGGCGGCCATGACGTCCGCAATGGGATGGTAGGAAACCTTTGGAAGGCGAAGGTGGAGCCGCCCCAGCGCGTCAACCATCTTCGAGGCGGCCACCATAAAATGATCCGGAAGGATCCAAACGCCCGCAAACCCAAGGACCGCGCCGGTCGTTCGAAGCTCCTCGAACGCCTCCCCGAGCTCCTGCGGGGAGCGGTGGAGCGATTCGCAAATGCCTTCCGTCGTCTTGCCGTCGCGCGCATCGCGAAGCAACGAGACGATCTCGGTCGTAAGTTCCATCAGGTTCGGTCAAGCCCGGTGTAACGGTGCATTGTTTCGGTTTCGCCCTTGCGAACCCACAGTTCAAACTCGCCCGTCGTCAACGCCGCGCCGAAGTCTCCATCGTTTCGCAGCGCCAACACCACGCAGGGCATGTCGGTCGAGTGTGGCTGGCGGCGCAGCATTTGCCGTACCGTCTCTTCGCAGGCTTCCTGAGCGGTCCGGCCCCGTCGCATTGCCTCGGTGGCTCGGAACGAGGCGCATGCCTTCCACAGCTCCTCGCCGAGGCCCGTAGCACCCGCGCAACCCACCTCGTCGTCGGCATAGATCCCTGCGCCCACAATCGGAGAATCACCGACACGACCCGGCATTTTCCAGGCCCAGCCGCTGGTGCTACTTGCGGCGACGCAGTTTGGCTTTCCGTCGGGAGCGTGGAGACCCAACATCGTCACCGTGTCGCCGTGGTCATCGGATGTCGAGTGGACGTAGGCTTCCGGCACGTTCCCGGCTCGCCAATCTTCTATGCGCCGGGCGATCTCCTCAGTGATGAGGTTTCGCGGCCCAAAACCGTTCTCAATCGCAAACCGCCGCGCGGCGTCTCCGGCCAGCATGTTGTGGCGCGTGTCTTCCATTACGCGGCGGGCGACCGAGATCACGGGCACGATTCCGCGCACGGCACATACCGCCCCGCAGGAAAGATCGGCACCATCCATCATCGCGGCGTCGAGTTCGATTTCTCCGTCGGAGTTCGGCAATGAGCCTAGGCCGATCGCGAGGAAGGTGGGGTCCAGCTCGCAGGCCTCGAGACCGGCTTCCAGTGCGTTCCGCAGGTTGAGCGTCTCAACGTAGTTCTCCCACGCTCGCGCCACCGCCGTCTTGCCGGGGGCTTCCCAAGTCGCCAAAATCGTTGCCATCCAACGATGCTACACCAACGGATTACGCGGCTGTTTCTTCCTCGGCGTCCTTCTGGGCCGACATTCGTTCCCGAATCTCCTCGGCGAAAACCACCAGAAGGGTTAAAACCATCGGGCCGACCATCACGCCGACCGTGCCAAATACGACGGCGCCGCCGATAATGCTGAACAGGATTCCCACGGCGTGGAGGCTAGCGCGATCCCGGATGAGCAACGGCTTCAGCACGTTGTCGATGTTGCTCACGACCAGCATTCCAACGCCGAGCACGATCGCCGCCGAAGAATAGTTGCCCTGAGCAATCAGAATCAGCCCGATCGGGATGTAGAGCACCGGAGCGCCCAAAACCGGAATGAGGCTAAGAAACGCCGAGACAACGCCCAATAACATGGCACCGGGAACCTTCGCCCAAGCGTAGGCCACACCGATGAGCGCACCCTGAATCATGGCCACCAGGACGCTTCCGTGGAACACCGCCCACGTCGTTTCTTTCAGCCGGACAAGCAACGCATCCGTCTTCTCGCGGGAAATCGGCGACAGGTCCAACACCGGCGCGCGAAGCTTGTGGCCATCCACCAGCATGTAGTACTGGGTTAGCAGCGCAAGCAGAAACGTGATGATATTAACGCCTGCTTGCTGGGCCCCCTTCGCGGCGAGAGGACGAATTTGCGCGATGATCTCAGTCTTATTCGTCATCACGTAGTCGGCCAGGCTGAATTTCTCCGCGCCAAGCATCGCGCGCAGGGGAGCAAAGCTCTTCTCGGCTTCACGCAGCATTTGCTCTAAGCCAGCCGCACCGCCGTTGGAGAAGTGCGTGTCCACCAAATCCTGCAGCTGGACCGCGATCGCAAATCCAATCAAAAGAAACGGCACCACAACCACGATGGTCGTCAGCGCGAGAGTGGTTAGCGATGCCACCGTTTCCGCGATTCCCGGGCGAAAACGATTCAGCCCCTGGAAGCGGGCCAACAAGCGGACGTACCAAGGGTACGTGAGCACGCTAAACACGAGGGCCCATAGCAACGCCGAAATGAACGGTGCCAAGCCGATGCCGGCGATGACCAGTAACCCAAAGATTAGGGCGTAGAGCACGACCGGGGTTGGAAAAAGCTTACTCATGGTAATCGTCCCTATTGACGCTGAACCGCATCGGAGCGATGCATGGTCCCGGTCGCATATCTGCAAGACTCGTCCGTTCCACTAGTCTAGGATTCCACCGCTAAACGCACGAAACAGGCCCGCGTAGGCTCCGCCGGAAGCCATGAGTTCGGCGTGGGTGCCGCTCTCGGCGACTTCGCCGCGCCTCAGGACGAGAATTCGCGACGCCCGCGCGGCCGTGGTGAGACGGTGGGCGATGAACAGTGTGGTGCGACCCTGCATCATCTCGTTGAGGGCTTCGGTGATGAGCTTTTCGCTCGTTGCGTCCAGCGCGCTGGTTGCTTCGTCCAGCAGAAGCATCGGCGGCCGCCGAAGAAGCGCCCTCGCAATGGCGATTCGCTGGCGCTGTCCCCCGCTCAGGCGCATACCGGCTTCGCCGAGTTCTTCGGTTGGTCGGGTGCTCATCTCAGCGGTGAACTCCTCCGCGTGGGCGGTCTTCAGTGCCCAGCGAAGCTCGTCGTCGGTGGCATCCGGCGCACAAAGACGAAGATTATCGGCAATCGAACCGGAGAAAAGAAACGTGTGCTGCGGCACAACGCCAATCTGCCGCCGGTACCACTGCAAATCCAGCTCGCGGATGTCGGTTCCGTCCAGGGTAATCCTTCCTTCGGTCGGGTCGTAAAAGCGAAGCACGAGGTCGGCAATGGTGCTCTTTCCTGCCCCGCTCGGCCCCACCAAGGCGAGCGATGTACCGGGCTCGATCACGAACGAGACGTTCTTGAGCGCCTGGGTTCCGTCTGGGTAGGCAAACGAAACATCGTGGAATTCCAGTCGGCTCTGGAGGCCCGCAAGCTGGATTCCGCCGACGTTCTCGTGGGCTTCCGGTGCGTCAAGCACCTCCTCGTAGATTCGCGATGAGGCCGCCTGCACCGACGCCAGCGTATTCGAAACTCCGGCAAGTCCACGGAATCCTTGGTTCACCGCGTCCATCGCAAGGGCCATGGCCGCGACGTCGGCCACCACCAAGCGACCGTCGGCGGCGAGCAATCCGCTGGCGAAAAAGAACGCCGCAAGCGCCACGGCGCCGATGAGTTCGACGAGCGGTCGAAGCTTCGCCACCTGGTTCGCCGCATACATCTGGCTGTCCAACGACCGACCTACGAGCCGGGAATATTCCTTGCTAACGCTGGCTTCCGCGCCGAACGCCTTGACGACCCGGGCGCCGAGTAAAGCTTCGCTGGTCACGGCACCCACCGTCGCAAGATCGCTCTGAACCTGCGTTTGCGCCCGCCGCATTTTCTGGGCGTTCTTGTTCAGCACAAACGCCATGATCGGGATAAGCACCGCCGCCAGAAGTCCGAGCGGCCACTGAATAACAAAAATGGTGACAAGCGCGACAACGACTTTTACCGGCCCATCGAGGCTATCGCGAATGATGGCGACCGCGCCCTGGTAGACGGAGACGTCGTTCGTTAGCACGCTCTGAATCGCACCGGTCCGCTTCTCCGAGAAATAGCTCACCGGCAAGCGCATCAGCTTTTCGAACATCCGTACCCGCAGGTCCGAGGAAAGTCGATTCGCGGCTTCGCTAAGGTAGAAGGACTGCCCGCGCGTGAACCAATACTTGGTGATAAAGATGATCACCACGATGCCGCAGTAGCCGGCGAGGGCCTGAACCAAACCGTCGCGCTCGGCGAGATCCTTCGACGCTTCCCGGCTGAAGGCGACCAAGTGCTCGATGCTGCCGATCGCGCCTTTAACGATCCAGGCCGTGGAGCCCGTAAGAATGCTCGTCACGAGCACGCAGAGCAGACCTTTGATGATGGAGCTACGCTGCTTCGCGAGGTCTGCGCTGAGTCTGGGATCCAGACGCCAAAGTTTCAACGTCAGAACTCGGCGTTACCGGACGTCCGGTGGTACGGAATCACGTCGCGGATGTTCTTCATTCCGGTGATGTACATAAGCAACCGCTCGAACCCGAGTCCGAAACCGGCGTGCGGAGCCGAGCCGTACCGCCGAAGGTCCAGGTACCACGAATAGGCCGCTCTGGGGAGTCCGGCTTCGTCGATGCGGGCCTCCAGGTGGCCCAGCCGCTCTTCGCGCTGAGAACCGCCGATGATCTCGCCGATGCGCGGCGCGAGCACGTCCATCGCCCGAACCGTGCGGCCATCGTCGTTCGCCCGCATGTAAAACGCCTTGATCTCCTTCGGGTAGTCCGTCAAAATGACCGGTCGGCCGACCTTGACGTCCGTGAGCCAGCGCTCGTGCTCGCTCTGCAAATCGATTCCCCACGCCACCGGAAACTCAAAGTTCTCGCCGCTGGCTTCCAGCATAGCCACGGCCTCGGTGTAGGTCAGCCGCTCGAACGGCGAGTTCACGACGTGGTCGAGGGTGGTCAGCAGTTGCGGTTCGATGCGCTGGTTAAAGAACGCAAGGTCGTCGCCGCAGTGGTCGAGGACATTGCCGATGACCTCCTTTAGAAATTCTTCGGCGAGGTTCATGTCGCCTTCTAGGTCGCAGAACGCCATCTCCGGCTCCACCATCCAAAACTCGGCGAGGTGGCGACTGGTCGAGCTGTTCTCCGCGCGGAAGGTCGGGCCGAACGTGTACACGTTCGTCATTCCCATCGCGAGCGTCTCGGCGTTCAGCTGTCCGCTCACCGTCAGGTAGGCCGGGCGGCCGAAGAAGTCGTCGGACGGGTTCACCGTCTTGAGTCGGTAGCTAAAGTGTCCGTCCGGTGCCTCTAGCGGCGCGTTCGCCTCTAGCGCGGTTGTCACTTGGAACATTGCGCCCGCGCCTTCCGCATCGCTTGCCGTGATGATTGGCGTGTGGATGTAGTGGAAACCGCGGTGGTGGAAGAACTCGTTGATGGCCTGTGCGGCCTGCGCGCGAACCCGGAACACGGCACCAAAAGTGTTTCCGCGTGCTCGCAGGTGGGCGATCTCGCGCAAGAATTCGAACGACGCGCCCTTCTTTTGCAGCGGATAGGTTTGCGGGTCGGCCTCGCCGAAAACCTCCAACCCGGTTGCGCTCAACTCCACCGCTTGCAGGGCCGCCGGGGACTCAACGATCGTGCCGTCGAACCGCACGCACGCTCCGGTCGAAACCTTCGCAAGCTCGGCATCGGGAATGGCTCCCGCAGGCACAACCACCTGAAAATCGCGAAAACAGGAGCCGTCGCTCACCTGGACAAAGGAAATTCCCTTACTGTCGCGTCGGGTCTTGACCCATCCAAAAACGCTGATCTCGGTTCCCGGCGTGGCGGCGAAGAGGTCGCGCACGTAGGTTCGGCGGTAATCCATGCTTACCAGAGTCTACCGGTCCGTTAACTTTCTCGAACCGTTCGCCGCTCGATCCGCTTTTCGTGGTCTTTTCCTTCGAAAATCCGCTGGACATAAATGCCGGGCGTATGGATTTGATCCGGGTCGAGCTCGCCGATTGGAACAAGAACTTCCACTTCTGCCACCGTGAGCGCGGCGGCGGTGGCCATCATCGGGTTGAAGTTTCGGGCGGTCTTTCGATAGATCAGGTTGCCGTCCGCATCGCCTTTCCAGGCTTTCACGATAGCGAGATCGGCCTTGAGTGCCGTCTCCATCACGTAGCCGTGGCCGTCGAACTCGCGGGTTTCTTTGCCTTCGGCGATGAGAGTTCCAAACCCGGTTCGGGTGTAGAACGCCGGGATGCCGGCGCCACCGGCGCGGATGCGCTCGGCCAGCGTTCCTTGCGGGTTGAACTCTAGTTCCAGTTCGCCGGCCAAGAACTGCCGCTCGAACTCGGCGTTCTCGCCCACGTAGCTACTGATCATCTTTCGAATCTGCCGGGTTTGGAGCAGAATCCCAAGGCCGAAATCATCGACGCCGCAGTTATTGCTGATGACGGTGATGTCCTTCACGCCGCTCTCGCGGAGGGCAAGGATTAGGTTCTCGGGGATTCCGCACAGGCCAAAACCGCCCGACATAATCGTCATGCCGTCCCTTAGCACTCCGGCCAGCGCGGCGGTGGCGTCGGCAAACACTTTTCGATGCGTCGTTGCAGTCATCTTCTGTTCCTTAATCTTCGTCGGGCGGTAGCGGGACCTTTGCAAGGATATCCGGAAGTCGACGCGCCAGCATTCCGTTGGTCACCAATTGGTCTACCACGAGCGACTTGCCCAGCTCAATCAGCTCGCTTTCCTTGTGGCCGGTGTGCGCGATGACGTACAGGCCTCGCTCGCGCAGGCGCGGAATCCACTCGTCCGGCGGGAATCGGCGCGATCCCAAGTTCACGAGCACCATATCGGCCTCGGGAATGTCCTCCGCCGGTCGGTCGAAAACGATCGGCGTGTGGCCGGCCGCCGTCACTCCGTTTCGCAACCGGACGCTCCACAGCAGGTCCTCCTCTAAAATCATCACGGTCACGTCCTCTATTCTGGCGTGAAATCCGCGCGGCGAACGGGGGGTCCCTCTCGTCTTTTCGGACACAGATGGCCCGCTTAGATGGAGTTTTGTGGGAGTACAACCTAGCCAAAGTCGTGTTCGTCGACGTATCGGACGACTACCGCTTTTGCCAAGAGCCGCTTCCGTGCGAGTTCTATCCGGTGGTTTCGGAGGCTTGGTTACCGGTGCATCGTCTTACCGAACGATTAGCGGGAGGAGTCGCAGAAGAAGCGCTAAGCGGCCCGGAATATCTCTACGATTGGCACGAGAGCGTCGACCCCGGCGACGGAGAATGGTATGTCGGGGTCGTGCACCGAGAACTTGTGAAACCGACGGCGGCATAGGGGCCGCTTTTCGGGGCCGCCTTTAGAGGCCGCCTAGAGCGGCGAGCATCGCCACCGCAACCGCGTCATTATCGATGGGTTGGGAATTCGTTTCTACGGCAAAAATAATATCGTCTCGGTCGTTTGGGTTCATCAGTTCTTTTACCAGGCCTTGCGTCAGGTTAAGGTCCATCGGGATCATCGTGTCCTCCGCTTCGCCAAACGCCACGCGGCTATTCGCCGCAGGAACGCTAGGAGACTCGGTTTCGATATCGGTCGAGGCAGTGGATGAGGACAAATTTTCAAGGTCAGACGGACTCGGCATCATGAGATTTCCAAAGTAAACGACTTGCGTCACTTAGAATCATCGGCTTTTCCGTCAGTCCCTGAAGTCCTACTTTCACGTGTCACCCGAAAGTGTCCCGTGATCCTACTTGCTGGGCGGTAAAGCCCAACACACTACTCTTCGGCAGACGGCGTCAAATCTTTAGGGGGCTCTTGCGGTTTTTTCTCTGGTTTTTTATCCGTAAGCCAAGTCAGCAGCAGGAGCCCGGTCGCAACCGTGATGCACGCGTCCGCAATATTAAAGACCGGGAAATTGATCAGCCGGAACCAAAACATGTCCGTCACCTTTCCAAACGCGACGCGGTCGATGAGGTTTCCTACTGCGCCGGAGGCAAGCAACCCCATCGCGGCATGCGATGGCATCGAATCTTTTGGATTCTTGAAGCTATAGACCCCAGCCGCGACCGCCATGCCAAGCGCGATGGGTGCCATGAACACACCCGCGCCTTGGAATAGGCCAAACGCAATGCCTTTGTTGAACGTGAGCGTGATCTCGAACACGCCCGGCCAAGGCTGCCCGCCGATGGATCCTCCGGGCGGAACTTCGGCGCGGACCCACGCCTTGACGACTTGGTCCAAAAAAATTCCGCCTATGGCAAGTACCAGGTAGAGCCGGAAGCCCTTCATCAGACGCCAATCACCCGCCGGTCTCGCGCGGACAGCGGTACTTCCGCACCATCGATGACCACTACCGACACATCAGGGCGCCGCAGGCGACTCCGCTCGCAACGGAGGTATGGGCTAGATTCAAATGCAATCTCTTCCCCGCCGATTTCCACCCAGCTAAACCGAAGGAAGAGCGCCAACTCTGCGATGGAGAACGACTCCAACCCGGCCTGCTTCACTTCTGGGAGTCGGACCACGGCGTCTTCGCCGTTTTTGATCCCGGCACCGACTTTCCACTTCTCGAAGAGGGCGGCAACTTCGTCGGTAAGTGCCCGCAGGGCCGCAAAGTGCACCTGGCGCGGACTGGCTTCAATCTCGGCCATTCGCTCTTCGCTTGGCTGACGGAACAGCTCGGCATGCACGCTGAATGTTGCCGGCACCACGCCCTCGCTTGCCATCTTCTGCCACGTTTCTTCGGCGGTGAACGGCAAAATCGGTGCTACCAACGTTACGAGGCGCTCCAGCACATACGCACTGGCCGCCTGGCCCGAGATGCGCTCCGCAGACTCCTGGGCCTCGCAGTACATCCGGTCTTTGATCGCGTCCAGATAGAACTTCGAAAGCTGGTTGAGGCAGAACTGGTTCACCGCCGTCGTCACCGCGCCAAAATCGTAGCGCGCGTAGGCGTCCACCACGTCGGCGACCAGCAGGTCGGCCTGCTCGCAAACCCAGTGGTCGAGTTCCAGGGTGACGGCGGCGTCGGCGGGAATTCCTCCCAGGTTCCCCAACAGGAACCGAAGCGTGTTCCGGACATTTCGGTACACCTCGCCGACCGACTTCAGGATCGCATCGGATACCGGCGCGTCGTTCTCGTAGTTCACCGACGCAACCCAAAGACGGAGAACGTCGGCGCCGTATTGGTCCGCCGCTACTACCGGATCGACGCCGTTGCCGAGTCGCTTGCTGATTTTTCGACCTTCGCCATCGGTAACAAACCCGTGCGTCACGACCGCTTTGTACGGCGCAACTGCCCGGCAGCCCATGCCCAACACGAGCGAGCTGTTGAACCATCCGCGATGCTGGTCCGAGCCTTCGAAGAACAGATCGGCCGGATAGTGCTCCTTCCACTCGGGATACACCTCGCCTTCCAAAACGCAAAGGCTAACCGCGCCCGAGTCGAACCACACGTCCAAAACGTCGGTCTCTTTCTCGAATTCGGTTTCGCCGGTTGCCGGATGGATGAAGCCCGCCGGAAGCAGATCGGCTGCAGATCGCTCGAACCAGGCATCGCTGCCCTCGGCTTCGATGATCCGCGCGACGTGCTCGATCACGGTTTCGTCGAGGACGGGAACCCGCGACTTTGCGCCGTAAAACACCGGGATGCCGACGCCCCAAGGTCGTTGCCGGGAGATGCACCAGTCCGGTCGATGCCGCACCATCGCGTCGATTCGGTTCTGGCCCTGCGGCGGAACCCAATTCACTTCCTCGATGGCGGTCAGCATGTCGTGCCGCATCGGGTCGATGGCCACAAACCATTGCTCGGTCGCCCGGAAGATCACCGGAAGCTCGTCCCGCTCGGCATAGGGATAGCTATGGTGGAAGTCCTTGACGCTGAGAAGCGCGTCGACTTCGAGCAGGCGGTTGACCACCACGGTGTCGCAGTTCTTGTAGAACGTGCCTTCGAACTCGCCCGCCTCGTGAGTCAGGACGCCGCGCTCATCAACCGTGTTGGGAACAGGCAGCCCGTACTTCTGGCCGGTGTAGAAGTCGTCGCGTCCGTGCGAAGGCGCGGTGTGGACCACGCCGGTTCCGTCCTCGGTCGTGACGTAGTCGGCCATGACCGAAATGGAGGGTCGGTCGAAAATCGGATGACTGAATTCGACGCCGGTGAGGTTCAGGCCAGGAAACTGCTCGAGCACCTCGAAGTTTTTCCAGCCAAGCGTGGTCGCGACCTTCTCGACGAGCGCATCGAGAATCACGTAGGTCGCCGTCTCGTCCGTTTCTTCGGCAAACGCCGGACCGGGTCGCCCGTTCACCCGCACGACCGCATAGTCCATCTCCGGATGGAACGCGACCGCTAGGTTGGCCGGAATGGTCCACGGCGTCGTCGTCCAGATGATCGTGTGGACGTTTTGGAATTTCGTCAGCAGTTGGTCAGGATCGGTTCGGAGCGGAAACCGAACATAGATCGCTTTGCTGACGTGGTCGCGATAGACAATTTCGGACTCGGCGAGCGCGGTGCGGCTCGTTGGGCTCCATAGCGTGGGGCGTAGGCCTTTGTAGACGTGGCCTCCCGCAACCAGGCGCTTGAAAACCCGAACGATGCCGGCCTCGAACCGGTAATCCATCGTTTGGTATGGCTTTTCCCAAAGCCCAAAAACTCCCAGTCGCTTGAACTGCTTGGTCTGAATTTCGCAGTACTCGGCGGCGTGCGCGCGGCAGGCTTTGCGGAGTTCCAATACGGTCGGCGTGATCTTTTTCTCGGCGAATTTCTTGGCCACGGCCTGCTCGATGGGCAAGCCATGGTTGTCGAACCCCGGCACGTAGGGCGTTCGGTAGCCCATCATCGTACGCGACTTCAGCACGAAGTCTTTCAGGATCTTGTTGAGGGCCGTGCCGATGTGGATCGGCGAGTTCGTGTACGGCGGGCCGTCCAGCAAAACAAACGCTTCCGCGCCCAGCCGCGACTGCTGGATTCGGTGGTAAATCTGCTGCTCCTCCCAGCCGACGAAAATGCTCGGCTCCAGAATCGGCAGGTTCGCCTTCATCGGAATCGTGGCATTTGCGTCGGGAAGATTGAGGGTACTGCGCAGGTCCATAAGGAACCTATCAGTCTACCGGCGGGGGCGGAGGTCCCACGCACGTCGTAGAATAGTCGCGTGCTCACCACGCTTGCCTGCATCGTCGCAGCCTTCGCCCCGGGCCAGGCCAAGTTGCCCGCGGGCGCGACCGAAGTCCTTCCAAAAGACGCCCTTTTCAGCGTGCCGGTTGGAGGCTTGGAACGGACAGAAGCCCGAGCCGAGACGGTAGCGAGCACCGGCACGCCTTTCAGCAAGCTCCTCCGGGTGACGCTTCCGAAAGGGAACGCAGAGACCAACGCGACGCAGTTGACCGTGCCGATCGCGCAACCGATTCAGGCGGGAGACGTGCTGCTTGCCAGCTTCTGGGTTCGCGGGGCGTCGCTGGACGGCAAGCTGCCGGCGGCGACCGAGTTCATGTTCGAACGGTCGACCGCGCCGTGGACGAAGAGCGTGACCCGGAGCGCGGCCGGAGCGCGGGTGACCACCCGTTGGCGTCATATCCTCGTGCCGTTTCGGTCTGCGGAAACCTATGCGCCGGGCGAAGCGATGGCCAGCATCCGGCTGGCGCTCCAGCCGCAGAAGGTGGAGCTCGGCGGGCTGAGTGTTCTGAATTACCGCAACACGCAAACCCTTGACCGGCTCGTGGAGACCTCTACAGAGCTCAATCGTATCGGTGACGTACGGGCGACGCTCAGCTTTGGCCAGACGGCGCAGACCGTGCGCGGCCTCGGCGGAAACTTCTGCCAACCGCGCTATGGCCAGACCACGACGCTCGACTCGGTTGGCGAATACGTCATGCAGAACCTGAAAGTCAGCCACGCACGGATTGGCCTGCCGCTCGAAAAATGGAACCCCGAGCCCGGCGTCTTCAAGGATGACGCCCAGTCCGCCGCGTCCCTGCGCGCATTGCAGGAGTTTTCCCGGCGCAAGCTCCCCACGATCGTTTCTGTTTGGGAAGGTCCCGAGTGGATGGTCGGCGGGGCTAAAGAGCAGTCCGGCAAAGTTTTGCCGCGCGAAAAGTATAAAGATTGCATCGACGCGATCGCGCGCTACCTCGTTCTCGCCCGCGACAAGTACGACACCGAGGTCGACTACGTTTCCTTCAATGAGCCCGACCTGGGGATCAACTTCAAGTTTTCCTCGGCCGAAATGGGCGCGTTCATCCGCCAAGCCGGACCAGAATTTGAGCGCTGGGGCCTGGAAACCAAGTTCCTCGTCGGCGACACCGCCAACGGTACGAACTTTTTTGCCTACGCCGAGCCGCTGTTGAAAGACGCCCAGATTGCGCCTTACCTTGGACCGCTTGCGTTCCATAGCTGGGATGCGCTCAGCGCCTCCGAGACCGCCTACCGTGCCATCGCCGAGCTTGGGAAACGGTACAACAGGCCGGTTTGGTGCACCGAAGCCGGCCACGACGCCCAGCTCTGGCAGACGAAAGACCCCTGGGGAACCTGGGAAAACGCGCTGCGGCTGGCCTTGGCCTACGAGCGAACCGTTCGACTTACGGGCTCCGAAACCATGATGTACTGGACTTACGAGGACAACTACACTCTGGTCAACAGCAAAAACCAAAAGCCTTATGCCGCGTTCAACGTGATTCAGCAGATGGAGCGGGTCTTTGCCAACGGCGCGAAGATCATCGGCGCGAGCACCGATAGCGAGGAACTGAAAGTTATCGCCAGCCAGGGTCCCGGAGCGGGCCGGTGGTCCGCGCTCCTGGTGAACCCGGCCGGGCCGGGAACGGTATCGCTTCGCGGTCTTCCGGCTTCGGCCCGCGTCTCGATTCGAACGCTCACCGCCGCCGGAACAAAAATTCTGACGCTACGGAGCGACCCGAAAGGAGTCTTGAAGATCACCGTTCCCGGTCGGTCCGTCATCGTGGCAACGAACGGCTAGCGGCGCAACCGGATTCCGTAGGCTTCCAGTTCGATGGCTCCCTCTTTGTAGAGCGAGCCAATGAGCTTTTTGAACGCGCCCTTGCTCAGGCCAAAGCGCTTCTGAATTTCGGCCGGATCGGTTTTGTCGTTCACCGGCAGGTAGCCGCCGGCGGCGCGCAGCGCCTGCAAAACCCGGTCGCGCTCGCCGATGACCGCGCGGTAGCCCTGGGGTCGGAGCGAGATCGCGACTTTGCCGTCGCTCGACCGAACCTTCTTGACGAAGGCATCGCGCACATCACCGACGTTCAACCGCTCGTGAATCTCGTCCGGGAAGATCGATCCGCGCACCCTGCCATCGACGATGACCTGGATCGCCTCGCGGGTTTGCCCGCTCACCATGATCTTCACCGCTTGGCCCGGTTCCAAATCCTCGCCATCCGGCCGCAAATACTTGTTGAGGTGCAGCGTGCACGTCACCCGTTGCGAAACTTCGTCTAGGTAGACCCGCACGAGGTAGCTGCCGCCTTCCGCCATATTTGGAATCTGTTCGCGAACCGGGCAGAACAGGTCCTTTTCCAGGCCCCAGTCGAAGAAGGCACCGTTCGGCGTGAGCGTGACTAACTGCAGCATGGCGAACTGCCCAACCGTGGCATACGGGCGGCGCGTCGTCGCCACGTTTCGATCCTCCGAGTCGGTGTAGATGAAAACTTCCAGCTCGTCGCCGATTTGTGTGCTCGCCGGGACAAGGCCACGGGGCAGCAGAACTTCCGCCTCGTCGTCGGCAAGATAGTAGCCGTGCGGCGACTCCCGCTCCACCTTCAGTTTCTGGTATTCCCCGATGCGCATACTCTTATTGTGGGTGAACCCGCCTTCGGCGATAATGCAGGCATGACCTCCGTCGAGCTTTTGCAGTCCCTGACCCGGCTTTTCGGCCCGCCGGGCGAAGAGATCGCGGTTCGAAACTTTCTGGCCGAGTACCTTTCGGCGCGGGGGATTTCGGGGCACACCGATGCGAAGGGCAATTTTATTGTCCATTCCGGTTCCGGCTCGCCGCGCGTCGTCGTCACCGCCCACATGGACGAAATCGCGATGATCGTCCGGCGTGTTGAACCGGACGGTCGGTTGCGGGTCGGACCGCTGGGGGGCCTCCCGGTTTGGAAAACCGGCGAGGGTCCGGTGGCGATTCTTGCCGACGAGCCGTTGCCGGGCGTGCTTTCGTTCGGTTCAATTCACACCGAGAGCTTTGTGAGCAACGCCGTAAAGATGCGGTCGAATCCGCTTACCTGGGAAGATGCGTTTGTGCTGACTGGCATATCGGCCGAGCAGCTGAAGGCAAGCGGAGTGCGGCCGGGGACGCGGGTGGTTCTGGCCGGGTCGCGCCGCGACTTGGTTCGACTTGGGCCGCTGGTTGGTGGCTACTTTTTGGACGACCGGGCGGACCTTGTGAGCTGGCTGCTCCTGGTTGAGGAATGCGCGGTCCGGTATCCGGACGTGGCGTTCGTGGCCACCACCGCCGAAGAAGTCGGTGGCGAGGGCGCGCTTTACTACCTGCACGCGCATCGCCCGGAGGTTTGCATCGCCCTAGAGCTGGGGCCAAACGTGCCGGATGCACCGGTGGTTTTGAACGACCAACCCACGGTTTGGGTTAACGATAGCTACGCGGCATCGTCAGCGGCGGATGTTCGTCTTTTGGCCGCTTTGGGTTCGCGGCTCGGCTTGGAGTTGCAGTTCCAGGCGCTGTCTCGCGGCGGCAGCGACGCCTCCTGTGCGGCCAGCCGCGGCCTGTGCGCCCGCCCAATCACGCTGGGCCTGCCGATGGAAAACAGCCACGGGTTCGAGGTCGTGCACCACGGCGCAATGGCAAACCTCGCCCGGCTAACGGCTGCGCTCCTGGACGAAGTTTAGTCGCGGCAAAATTTGATAAGCTGGAGCCATGACGATTCATGGCAAAGCCGCCCTTCTCGAAGCCCCGGGGGCACCCGCCGTTGTTCGCGACATCACCATTGACGCACCGGGCCCGAACGAAGTCCGGGTTCAGATTGTCGCCAGCGGAGTCTGCCATACCGACCTGACGGTGAAAAACCTGAACGGCAACGGCATGGCCTTCCCCATCGTGCTCGGCCACGAAGGTGCCGGATACATCGACGCGGTCGGCGAAGGCGTCACCCATTTGGCCGTCGGCGACCCGGTCGTCCTTGCCTACCGCGCCCCGTGCGAGCAGTGTCCGGCGTGCCGTCGCGGCGACCCGCGCCGCTGCTACGTCGCCCTTCGGCCCGGCCAGCGCATTCGGCGCGCCGACGATAACGCCCTCTGTAGCCAGGTTCTGCGGTGCGGAACTTTCGCCACCCACACCGTGGTCCACGCGAAGGCCGCCATCAAGATGCCTAGCGAGATGCCGCTCGACCGGGCTTGCCTCCTTGCCTGCGGCGTCATCACCGGCGTTGGCGCGGCTCTCAACACGACGCCCGTGCTGCGCGGCTCTCGGGTTGCGGTCATCGGATGCGGCGGGGTTGGTCTCAGCGTGGTTCAGGGCGCGGTGCTGGCAGGTGCCAGCGAGATCATCGCGATTGATGTCAACCCGACGAAGCTCCGCTGGGCGAAGGATTTCGGCGCGACCCATCTCGTGAACGCGCGCGAAGTCGATCCGGTGGCGGAGGTCCGCCGCATCACCGAAGACGGCTACGACGGCGGCGTTGAGTACTCCTTCGAGGCGACCGGAATCCCCTTGTGCACCGAGCAGGCGATCAAAATGCTGGCTTACGGCGGCACCGCCACCACCATCGGATTCCCGGCACAAGACGACGCCGTAACGCTGAACCTCGGCGACATGGCGACGGGCGTGTATTGGAACAAGGCCGGACTTCGCGTATGCCACTGCGGCGACACCCTGCCTTCGAACGACTTCCCGATCCTCGCGGATTTGTACCTGAAGGGCCAGCTAAAGCTGGACGAAATGGTAACCCGCCGCATCGGGCTGGATGACGTGGAGGCCGCGTTTCACGAGATGGAAACCGGCGACGTGATCCGGTCGGTTATCGTGTTTTAACGGGTCCGGCGACCCGCTTCATCATCCACATATCGCCGTCGAGGCCTTCCACCACGGCGAGTTTTTGCGACCCGCTCATGGCCACAAACCGCGCCGCCCCGGTGTCGATCCACTTGCCATCGAAGGCAAGCAGTTTGTCCTTTCCGCCGCGCAACTTGGGGCCAACCGAGCGGTAGCGGTACCCGCCAAAGTAGAAAAACGGCTCCGGGGGCATGTCCTTGGTCCGAACCCACTTGGGAGTCGGGCCGGGCTTCACTTCTAACTCAACTCGCCCATGAGGCCATTGCTGGATGAGCAACCGTTGACGCCCAGGATCATAGGCGAATGACGGTTCGAGGATGGGCTCCGCGCGAAGCGGAAGGTTGAAGCCCCTAGGCAGCCGGCCAAAGACCGCCGTTGAAGTGAGTTGCGTTAAGCTCCCGTCGACAAACCGGTAGCCGCGCAACTCGACGGTCCGCGAGGTGGCCGCTTTTCGGAACGCGACCAGCAAGTTCCAACCGTTTGATCCCGGAAGAGAGGCCAAGACGTCGAACCGATGGTGCCCGTCAGGAGAAAACGTTGCGTCAAAATTTGGGTTCGGTCCACGTTGAAGCCAGCGAATCTCGGAAACCCCGCTGAATCGCAATTTAAGGTTGTAGCTGTACCAAGTTGTTCCCGCGAGTACGTGTTGCCTATCACGGGACGCAATGGGCCATCCCGAAGATGGTCCGTTGAAAATGTGTGCCGCCGGTCCTTGAGCGCCGTTATAGCCCCGGAACTGCTGGCTCGTCGTGCTGCTGTAGATCCGAGGTTGCCGCGTGCTTTGATCGAGCGCGGTCGTAATCTGTTCGCCCCGCAAACCGACGATGCCATCCTGGTCGTGGCGCTCTACCGTTCGCTTAGCGCCTGGAAAGAACCAGTACTTTCCATCTTCGGTCAGAGTACCGAGACCGCTGTAGTCCGAGAACTCAGGTGGAATCGCGTAAGGTAGCCGCTGCGCTTTGTATCCCGGCAAGACCGGTGGCGAAGGCGGGAGGCCCAGGAGCACCATAGGCATACCTCAAGATACGCCGAAATGCCGGAAACCGCAAATAAAAAAGGCGGGTCTTGACACGTCAAGACCCGCCAACAACCTTAGGCCATGTGGGCGATGAGTGCGTCGCCGAACTCACTGCACTTGACTTCGGTTGCGCCGTCCATCAAGCGCGCGAAGTCGTAGGTCACCAGCTTCGCACCGATGGCACCGTCCATGCCCTTCATGATCAGGTCGGCGGCTTCCGTCCAACCCATGTACCGCAGCATCATCTCGCCTGAGAGGATCACCGAGGACGGGTTCACCTTGTCGAGGTTCGCGTACTTGGGAGCGGTTCCGTGGGTTGCCTCAAAGATCGCATGACCGGTCACGTAGTTGATGTTCGCGCCCGGCGCGATGCCGATTCCGCCAACCTGCGCCGCCAGCGCGTCGCTCAGGTAGTCGCCGTTCAGGTTCAACGTCGCGATGACGTCGAAGTCGGTCGGTCGAGTGAGCACCTGTTGCAACGTGATGTCGGCAATCGCGTCCTTGATGATCACCTCATGGCCATCGCGGGTCACCTTGCACCATGGGCCACCGTCGATCTCGACTCCGCCGAACGCTTCCTTGGCAAGCTGGTAGCCCCACTCCATGAATGCACCTTCGGTGAACTTCATGATGTTGCCCTTGTGGACGAGGGTCACCGAGCTGCGCTTGTTAGTAAGCGCATAGTCAATGGCGGCGTAGATCAGGCGCTGGGAGCCAATGCGCGAGACGGGTTTGATGCCGATGCCCACCATTACGTCGTCATCACCCGGTTCAATGTGCTCTGGCATCGCGGCCACCGCGAAGTCCATTCCCTTCTCCTTCGTGCTGAAGCGGATCTTCTCGTACATTTTTGGAAAGGTCGACTTGAGGAAGTCGAGCAGCTTCGCCGAATCCTCGGTCCCGGCCGCGAACTCGATTCCGGCGTAGATGTCCTCGGTGTTCTCGCGAAAGATGACCATATCTACCTGCTCGGGTCGCTTCACCGGCGACGGCACGCCCGTGAACCAGCGAACCGGACGAAGGCAAACGTACAGGTCCAAGATCTGCCGCAGGGCAACGTTCAGCGAGCGGATTCCGCCGCCAACCGGCGTCGTCAGCGGGCCCTTGATGCCCACCAGGTACTGCCGAAAATCGTCAAGCGTGGCATCGGGCAGCCAAGAGCCGGTCGCATTAAACGCCTTCTCGCCGGCCAGAACTTCGGTCCACGAGATCTTTCGCTCGCCGCCGTAGGCTTTGTCCACCGCCGCATCAATGACCCGCACGCTTGCCCGCCAAATGTCGGGTCCGGTGCCATCGCCTTCGATGAACGGAATAATCGGATCGTTGGGCACGTTCAAGCCCGTTTCAGTCATGGTGATTGCAGTGGCCATACTAGCCGCAAGGATACCGAAGCGAACGCCCTGCGAACCTTAGGGCCGGTATTGTCGTCACAAGCCGTTGGGCGTCCTTCGTGACGATCCCAAATTACTCATGGATCGGCCCATCGACCGTTGGTGGGCCAATTTTTCGCCTGGGTCAAACGAGCCCCTCCGGTGTAACATAGCTTCACTTTGACGCCACGCCGAATGAACTTTTTTGCACCCGCGATGGTGCTCGTTGCTTCGCTTGGCGTCTTCCTCATGGGCTGCGGCAAAGGAAATTCCGGGGCCGAAGAGACGGCAGCAGGTGGAAAGACGGTCTTCCGCACCGCTATGCACACCGCCCCGACGAGCCTCGACCCGGCACTGATTCAGGACGTCGACACCGGAGAGCTCATCCAGAACGTCTACGAGGGGCTAGTCAGCTACGACGAAAACAACAAGCTCGTGCCGCAGCTCGCCGAAAGCTGGACCGTGGAAGGCGGCGGAAAAAGCTTCACCTTTAAGCTGCGGGCGAACGCGAAGTTCCACAACGGCACGCCCGTCACCGCCGAGGACGTGAAGTTCTCGCTGGAGCGCAACAGCGACCCGGCCGTAAAATCCCCCACCGCCAGCAGCTACCTCAGCGATATCGAAGGCTTTGCCGCGCATTTCGACGGGAAGGCCAAGGACCTTCCGGGCGTCATGGTGATCGATCCCGCGACGGTGAAGATCACGCTTGACAAGCCCCGACCGTACTTCCTGGGCAAGCTCACCTACCCCTGCGCGTTCATCCTTTCAAAGGACGTCGCGAAGCGAACCGAAATCACCGCGGTTGCCGACACGATTGGAACCGGCCCGTTCAAGCTGGCCGAATACGCGCCCGACCAGCAGCTTGTGCTTCTCGCGAACCCGGATTACTACCTAGGCAAGCCACTCGTGGACGAGCTCATCCGCCCGGTCATCAAAGACGCCGCCACCCGACTCAACCAGTACAAAGACGGCTCGCTAGACCTGCTGACCATCGAGCGGCAGGATCTGGACGCGGTCAACGCCGACCCAGTTCTGAAATCCGAGATGGTGAACGTGCCGCGGCCCGCCATCTACTACCTGGGCATGAACCAGGACATGTACACGCCGTTTAAGGACGTTCGCGTGCGGCGCGCCTTCGCCATGGCCATCGACCGAACCCGGATCGCCACCGACATCATCAAGCTACCGGAGGCGAAGGGCTTCCTTCCGCCGGGAATCACGGGTGCCCGGCCCGACCTCGCCGGCATCCCGTTCGATCCCGCCACCGCGCGAAAGCTGCTGGCCGAGGCCGGATACCCGAACGGAAAGGGGTTGCCGGCGCTGACGATTACGTACCGAGACGGCCGTCCCGACAGCGCGTTGCTCGCCGTGAGCGCGATCACCGACCTCAAGAAGAACCTTAACGTTGACGTTTCGCCGAAGACGATGGAATGGCGGGCGTTTTTGGAAGCCCGGAACGCGAAGAAGCTCCAATTTGTCGGCCTCAGCTGGTACGCCGACTACCTGGACCCGCAGAACTTCCTCAGCTTCTTGCTACGGACCGGGGCCACCGAAAACCGCGACGGCTACTCGTACCCGGCGTTCGACAAGCTGGTCGACGAAGCCGACACGATCTCGGACGAAGCCCGCCGAACGGAGCTGTATCAACAAGCCGAGGACATCCTCATCAAGGACGTCGCGCGGATCCCCGCCTACTTTGGCCAAGACGTGATCCTGGTCAAGAAGAAGGTCACCGGCCTGCGCACCAACCTGTTTGGGCAGATGCCGAACCTCAAAGTAAAAGTGAACTGACCGATGCGACGCCTAGCCATCTACCCGGGAACGTTTGACCCACCCACGCTGGGTCACCTGGACGTGATCGAGCGGGCGTCGGCGCTGTTCGATAACCTGGTGGTGGCGATCGGCGTGAACAAGGCGAAGTCGCCGCTTCTTTCGAACGAGGAGCGGCTGGAAATTCTGCAGAACTCGGTGTTGCACCTGAAGAACGTGAAGGTGGAAGCGTTCGAGGGGCTCTTGGTCGACTTCGCCCATCGGCACAAGGCAAAATCCATCGTTCGGGGCCTGCGGGCAACCGCCGACTTCGAATATGAGTTTCAGATGGCGATGATCAACCGGCGGCTGGCCGAAGACATCGACAGCGTTTTCTTGATGACCCGGTGGGATTACAGCTACCTCAGCAGTTCCATCGTCCGAGAGGTGGCGCTGTTGGGCGGCGACTACCATCCGATGGTTCCAGCGGCGGCGATTCCGGTCATCGAAGGCGCGCTCGCCAAGCGGCGGGAAACGAACCAGCACCGTGATACACTCGTGGTTTAACCACAGTCTTCGATGGACACCCTCAAATTTCTCGACCTCTTGGAAAAAATCGCGGTTCAGGACCCCTATAAGATGCCGCTCATCCCGGTGTACTGGGGATTAGATCAGAAGGAGATCAGCATGATGATCACCAAGATTCGCGCGACGCTGCCGCAGGAGCTCAAGGTCGCCGCCGCCACCAACCGCGAGACCGACAAAATCCTTCAGGCCGCCGAGGAAGACGCGGAGCAGATGCTGGCGAGTGCCCATAAGGAAGCCGAGCGGATCCTTGCCGAAGCGACCGCCGAAGCCGAGCGGATTCGGCAAGCGGCCATTCTGGAGCAGACCAACATGGTTCAGCAGAGCGAGATTTTGAAGCTTTCGAAGGCGCAAAGCGAAGAGGTTCGCAACGCCGCCGAGCGGGAGGCGTCGCAAATGCGTCGTGGCGCCGAAAAGTACGCCTACGACACGCTGGTCCAGCTGGAGGGCGTCATCAGCAAAGCAATGTCGACGATCGATCGCGGCAAGCAGGACCTTTCTCGAACCGAACCGACCGGTGATAAGCCGCGCCCCCGATAGCCTGCGGTGACGATTCTTACCGCCGGATATGGCAATCGCGGCTTCGACGGGTTCGTTGGGTTGCTTAGAGCGCAAGAGGTGACGCATATTGTCGATGTTCGCCGCATTCCGCAAAGCAGCTATTGGGAAGACTTTCGGCGAGAGCGGTTGCAGGTACTCGTCCCGCAAGTTGGGCTTCGGTACGTTTATATGGGCGACTCGCTGGGTGCTCCGGCCGACGATCCTTCGGAGCCTTTGTTTCGGGCCGGGATCGAAAAGCTGATCGACGCCGCCAAAACGCGTTCGATTTGCCTGATGTGCGGGTGCCAAGACCCGGTTCGCTGCCACCGGTTTGGCCGGTTGTCTCCGGCGATTCTTGCGGCCGGCTGCGCGGTCGATCACCTCGACATGACCGGCGACCGCCGCCCCCACGCCGAGATTCTTGCCCGTCAGAAATTACAGGGCGATTTGTTTTCGGATTGACGTCCGTTGGTTTTGGCGTCGTCCCTAATCTAGGCGTGATGTGTCCCGGTTTTACGTGACCCGCGTGCGTGTGATCGAAAGAGTATTGTTATAACGCAGTTAACGTTATGGGAATCCTCGATCTCATCTCGACGAGCGCTATCTCGCCCGATTTCCTGATTCTACGATAACTCATGAAAAAACACCTGCTTCTCATCTCGGTGGCGTCCGCAATCGGCATTTCCGCCACCGGCCACTCCGCGCTCATCCACTTGAACCAGACTGAATTCTACGTCAACAGTTCCAACAACAATGTTCTCTATCTTGGCGGCAGTATGGTGGTGCAGCCCGGGGAACTTTTTGCCGCTCCAGTGGCGATAGAGTATGCGATAGGCGAATATGGACGACCCTATTTTGTTCCGGACGATGAAGAACCAGTTACCGGCTATCTGATTCATTTAGGCCTCAAGAAACTTTCAGAGGGAAGCCATACCTTCGACGTCGCAAAGGAGACAACGTATCTTGGATTTCAATGGAGCAGGCCTTTGACGACGGTCACGACGAAAACATTTCGCATATTTCCGGGAGTTCAGCGAGATGTGAGCGAAAAGGTAGATCCACGTAGTTATAGTTTTAACTCCCCCGAAGGGCAGTATGTCGATATCACCGTGACGTTCGATCCCGTGCCGGAGCCGGCGAGCATGGCCGTCCTCGGCCTTGGCGCTCTCGCCCTGCTGCGACGCAAGAAGAAAGCCTGAAGCACATCTGAACCCCTCTCCAATCTGTTGGAGAGGGGCAGGGGTGAGGCGAAGAGAGCCGCATGGTAGGCAATTCGTGAAATTCCTTGTTCCATCAATTGCCATCTAATTCTTTCAGCCTCATCCCGGCCCTTCTCCCCAGGGAGAAGGGTTCAGACTCGCTTCGCGTTGGAACTCGCCGAGCCCGAAGGGCTGTAGCCGACGCCTCTCTGGCGTCGCCCCCGCGAATGCCCAAGGAAGAAGGTCGGAATCACTTCCGGCTCCCTCTCCAATCTGTTGGAGAGGGGCAGGGGTGAGGCAAAAAAACGGAGAAACTCAAGCTTTCCGAGCTTGATCCAAGACAACAGACCAGCCTAATCGGGTCTGCAGAATTGCTTTGCCCAGTTCGCTAGGCGTAGCACGCAATGGGCTGTTACGGTATGCCCGGCGCAAAATCGCACCCGGAATAGGTCACGATAAATGCGTAAATGAAAACCAACTGGCAAGCCCGCGCACTGTCTCCGAACGACCTCATTCTGAAGATCAAGGACAACGGCACGGTTTTCATCCACGGTGCCGCCGCCGTTCCCATCGACCTCGTCGAATCTCTCTGCAGCCAAACGCACCTAACTAACATCACAACCTACCACGTCCACCTTGGATGTGAGACCAAGCTCGGTACCGCGGCCTGTCCGTATATCCAGCCCATCTCCTTTTTTACTGGCGCCGACTTACGCCCCAGAATCGCCACGGGTAACTGCGAATACGTTCCTATTTTTCTTTCCGATATCCCCAACCTTTTCTATTCGCAACAGGTCCACCTCAACGTCGCCCTCATCCAAGTTTCCCCGCCCGATGAACACGGAATTTGCTCGCTAGGCACCAGCGTAGACTGCGCTCGCGCCGCCGTAGACACGGCCGATCTCATCCTTGCCGAGGTCAATCAGCAAATGCCGCGTACTTTTGGAAACAGCTCCATTCCGCTCTCCAAAATTGACTTCTTCACCTGCTCAGATCGCCCGATCATCGAGCACGCCCCCAAGAAGCCAACTGCCGTAGAAACACGAATCGGCGAAATCATCGCCGACTTAGTCACCGATCGGTCCACCCTCCAAATGGGCATCGGCGCCATCCCGGACGCGGCCCTAGCCCAGCTCAACAACAAGCAGGACCTTGGCGTTCATACCGAAATGTTCTCGGACCAGCTCGTCACACTGTTTGAGAGCGGCGCGATCACAAACAAGTACAAATCCGTTCACCCTGGCCGAATCGCGACCAGCTTCGTGAACGGAACGAAGCGGGTGTACGACTTCGTCCACAACAATCCTCTCGTTGAGTTCCACTCATGCGACCGGACAAACGACACAAGCCTAATCCGTAAGAATAACTCGGTAGTCGCGATTAATTCTGCCCTACAAGTTGACCTATCTGGCCAAGTCTGCGCCGATTCCTTAGGGCATTCCATCTACTCCGGAATCGGCGGACAAATGGACTTCATCCGGGCCGCCGCGCTATCCGTTAACGGAAAAGCCATTATCGCGCTTCCATCCACGGCTGCCAAGGGCACGGTATCCCGTATAGTTAATTCCCTATCCGAAGGTGCCGGCGTGGTCACCACCCGCGGCCATGTCCACTGGCTCGTCACCGAATACGGCGCGGTTAACCTTCACGGTAAGAGCCTACGCCAACGCGCTGAGGCTTTAATTTCGATCGCCCACCCCGACTTCCGGGCGGAACTCACCGCCCAAGTAAACGGCCTTCGGCACTTCACCATATCCGCCCCTCTGCCCGCAGACTAGGTGCCCGGCATTAACGAAAGCTTGAAAAGCCTCTGGCTCCCGCTCCGAGCGGAGAGGGCCGGGGTGAGGCGAAGAGAGCAGCATGGTAGGTAATTCGAACAATTCCCTGCCCCATCAATTACCATCTAATTCTTTCAGCCTCATCCCTGCCCTTCTCCCCAGGGAGAAGGGTTCAAACAAGCTTCGCGTCGAATCACCCGTAGCCCGAAGGTCTGTCGCCCACGTCTCTCTGGCGTCGCCCGATATGCCAGGCAGAAGGTCGGAATCGCTTCCGGCTCCCTCTCCGAGCGGAGAGGGCCGGGGTGAGGCGAAGAGAGCCGCATGATAGGTAATTCGCGAACTTCTTTGTCCCATCAATTACCATCTAATTCTTTCAGCCTCATCCCTGCCCTTCTCCCCAGGGAGAAGGGTTCAGACGTCGCACAATGAGCTGCCCGAGGGGCCCCCAGTCAGAACGAAATCGTTCCCGAAACCGGACGGAAGCCGCTGATCGTTTGGATCGTCGACGTCGGTGCCACCTGGAACAGCGGGCGGTAGGCTCCGCCGTTCACTGTGAGGTAGCTCTCCACCGCGCCGTAGCCGCCAAACCCGAACGCAATGCCGAACTGCCGGCTGGCCAAGTTCACGCTCAGACTTCCGCCGTTGAACCGAACGTTTTGAACACCCGGGAAGTTGACCGTCGTTGCCGCGTCCAGCACCGGAACGTTCAACGCGAGCGGAGCCGAAAGTGTATCGGCGGCAAGGCTCAGGTTCCCGAGCGACCAGGTTCCGTTCGCGGTGCGATCCACGATGCCGAAGCCACGAGAGTCTAGCAAGCGAACCGAGCCGTAGCGCGCCTTTCTCAACAGGAACGTGGCCTGGGTTCCCGTCAGGTCGAGGCTGCCCCAAATCTTGGCGATACCGCCGGCATTGAAGTCGCTCGAAAACCCGTGGGTATCGGTGAGCAGCCCGTACTGAAGCGGGAACGCAACCGTATTCGCCGGTACCACCGGCACAACAGTACCGCTGAAGGGCGAGAACGCCGGTCGGGTCACGCCGTCAATGGTGCCCGGAAGGAACGCCCGAATGAAGAATCCGAGGCGAACCGTTGCCTTTCCTTTAAGGAACAGGTTTCGAACCGGGTAGTTCGGGTCGTTCGAGTTCACTGCGAGCGTTTGGTTCTCCGCTTCGAATCGATTCGCCCGGTAGCGAACAACGACCTCCGTGCTGGCACCAGGCGCGAGGTTCAGGGTCGTCGCCCCGAGCGTGCCGCCCACCGAATAGATCGAGTAGGCAGCGGATGATGCCGGTCCGACCGAGCCAGTCAGCGGCCCGGTGCCGTTGTTCGAAATCGTGAACGTCTGGTCCGACGCGGAATCCAGCGGTCGCGTGCCGAAGTCAATCTCCGTGCGGCTGAATCCGAGCTGCGACTGGACGACGGCAAACGTCTTCGTCGTTTCGGCGGTCATGCCCTCGTCGTCGGTCACCCGCAGCCGCACCGTCCAGGTGCCGGGCTTATTCACCACCAGCGCGGCGGCGGTTCCGTCTTGGGTGGTCACCACGCTCGTCGGATCGGTGATGATCCACCGGGTGGCGTAGATTCCCTGCGTCGGCACGCCGTTGTCCGAGTCGCTGGATAGGCTGAACAAGCTGACGCTGGAACCGTTCGGAAAGCTATCCACGCGATTGCCGCCAACCACCGGCCCGTCAATGCTCGCGGTCGGAGCAACGCCGGTTCGGATGTTCGCTTTCAGTTGTCCGGCCAACGTAACGTTCGCGTTCAGACTGCTGGCCCCCGAGAATGCTTGAAACGCATCAATGGAGTAGGTCCGGGTGTTTGCATGCGTGTAGGTCGTGCCGGGAAAAGCGGGCAGGCTCAGAGTCGTTGCGCTGGTGGTCCCGTTCTGAACCGTTGTGCCAACGCCTAAGTTGAAACTTACGCCAGACGCCGTGGAAGCAGGCGATGAATTGTTCTGGATGGAGTAAGAAATCTGGTTGAAAGGTGCGTTCGTGGCACTGGAGGCTCCGACGAGGGTCCCAGAGTCGGTAAACGCGAACGGCGTTCCGGCCGCGCCGCGCACAAAAGTCTCGAGCTTCACGTTGGCTAGCCCGTACAGACTGCTCGCCGAAACGGACGCCAGCGCACTCACCACGGATCGGTAGTCAAGCTCCGAGCCCCAGAGATCAGCACGGCTTGTCACGGAATATGGGTTCCCGGCTTGCGTCGGGCCGCTGGCAGAAAAGCCGGTTTGAACGTAAGGCGCGGGAGCCAGCACGCTGCTGAGTCCACCATTCAGCGACTTCTCGTGCGAGATCGTAATGCGATAGATCACCGGCGGAGCCTGCGCCGTCGAGAGCGCGGACAGGGTGCCAACGAGCAAAGAAGCGAAAAGCAGACGGTGACGCATCATATTTTCCAAAATCAAGAAACTCTGAATTCGAACATGATATCCGGACGAAGGAGCTTTTTTGGCTTCTTCTCTGTTTCTTAACAATTCCGATTGTGCACACGGCTCCGTTCGAGCTAAGGGTGCTCCAAGAAGATGCCTTCCTCTCCCATCTGCCGAACCCGCGCGTACTGACTGCACGCCACCGTGTGGTCATTGACCAGTCCAATCGCCTGGATCATCGCGTAAACGATCGTACTGCCCACGAAAGAAAAACCACGCTTTTTGAGGTCAGCGCTCATCCGGTCGGAAAGCTCGGTTCGAACTGGCGAATGCACCCCGACGCCTCGCTCGTGCTGGATGGGTCGGCCATCGACCCAATTCCAAAGGTACTCCCCGAACGTCCCAAACTCCTGCTGAACTTCCAAAAACGCGCGGGCATTTTGGATGGCGGAGTTCACCTTTGCGCGGTTTCGAATAATGCCCGGATCGGCGAGCAGCCGATCAATATCCGCCTGTCCGTACGCCGCCACTCGAACCGGGTCGAACCCTTCGAAGGCCGCCCGATAGCCTTCGCGCCGCTTCAAAATGGTAAGCCAACTGAGTCCGGCCTGCGCACCGTCCAAAACGAGATCTTCAAAAAGCCGACGCTCGCCGCGCTTGGGCACACCCCATTCGGCATCGTGATAGGCGACTTCTAGCGGATGCTTCGCCCAACCGCAAGTCGCGGGAATTTCATCGGATTTCAAAATCGGCCTCCACCAGCGCCCGACGCACTTCGGCGATGTGCGTGTGGTCGCGCGTTTCGATAATGCAGTCGACCTCGACCTTGGAAACATCCGGACTAGCGAACGCCCGTTCGTGCACGATCTGCTTCACGCTTGCGCCAACGCGCGCCAAAAGATCGGCAAACACGGCCAAGCCCCCGGGCCGGTCGGAGATCACGCAGCGGAACCGCGCCAGACGGCCGTCGGCCACCAATCCATGCTCGATGACCCGCCCCAAAACCGCCGGGTCGATGTTTCCGCCACACAGCACGAGCACGACATTTCGCCCCTTAAGATGCGGCAAACGACCCGAGAGCAGCGCCGCCAGCGCCGAGGCTCCGCCACCTTCAACGACGCCTTTCTCTAGCTCCAGCAAGCGAAGAATCGCCAAAGCGATGTGCTTCTCACTCACCTGAATCGTCCGATCCACGACGGTTTGGGCGAGGGCAAAAGCGTTCGGCCCAACCCGCGGCACGCTTAGGCCGTCGGCCAGCGACGGAACGATCGGGCAGAGCACCGGCTCTCCTTTCTCCAAAGCAGCCGAGAACGTCGCACAGTTCTCTGGCTCCACACCGATGATTTCAACCTGAGGACGAAGCGTCTTGACCGCCTGGCCAATCCCGGCAATCAATCCTGCACCGCCAATCGGAACGATCACGGCCTCGGCGTCGGAAACCTGTTCCAGAATCTCCAGCCCAACCGTCCCCTGTCCGGCCATCACGTCTCGGCCGTCGAAGCCGTGAACGTAGATCATCCCGTGTTCGGTCACAAATCGGTCTGCCAGTTCCTTTGCCTCGCCGATATCATCGCCGAAAAGCTCCACCGTCGCGCCAAAAGCCCGGCAGCGAGCCTGCTTCACCAACGGTGCAAATCGCGGCATGACGACCGTTACCGGGATGCCGAGGTCCCGCCCGTGGAACGCCAGCGCCAAGGCATGGTTCCCAGCCGAAGCCGCCACGACGCCCCGCGCGCGCTCGGCATCAGACAGCAACAGCAGCGCATTTCGCGCTCCGCGCTCCTTGAAGCTTCCGGTTCGCTGGAGGTACTCGGACTTCGCGAAAACCCGCGATCCGGTGAGCTCAGATAGTGCCGCAGATTCTCGACAGGGCGTAAGAAGCACCCCGGAGGCAATTCGCTCCCGGGCGGCGAGAATCTGGTCGAAGGTCGGTTCAAGGGTTGCGATTCTGGAAATCTACCCGCCCGAGAACCAAGTTGGAAAAAATTCATCCCAATATTTCTTTGGACCGGGAACTTGCCGGGAGCCGCCGGGCTTAATAACACTCGTACGGGACAGCAATGCCCCGAAAAGTTTGCGAGAAATCCCATGAACAAGAAAATGATCTCGGGCGGCGTCGCCCTCGGCGTGCTCGTCGTATCGGCCTTCGCTTTCGGCGGTTCCAAGTCTGGCCTCAAGGCTGGCGAGAACGTCACCCCGTTCCACCCGAAGCACATTAGCGGACCGCTCGCCGGCACCGACAAGTGCTTCCCGTGCACGTTCCAGGCTCGCCCGCAGGTCCAGGTTTGGATCAACGGCGACGATGCTAAGAACGTAGATGCCATCACGAAGAACCTCCAGGCTCAGATCGTGAAGAACAAGAAGAGCGAGTTCAAGGCTCTCGTGGTCATCCTCGGCGACGAGAAGAACAGCAAGGCCTACATGGACTGGGCAAAGGCAACCAGCAGCAAGGACGTTTCCATCGCCGTTCTTCCTAAGAACGACGAAGCCGTCTCGGCATACAAGATCAACACCGCCGCCGACGTCAAGAACACCGTCGTCGTCTACAAGGACTGGAAGGTTGCCACGAGCTTCGTGAACCTGAAGGGCGACAGCAAGGGCCTCGGCCAGCTCGACACTGCGATTGCCGGCCTCATCAAATAAGGCTAGCTAAGCATCTCGATTCCGCCCGGTTGCCGTTCTGGCACCGGGCGGTTTCTGTTTAGGGCATGATGGACGGGAATGCGCCTTCGCTTTCTTCCACCATTTCGGATTGGGATACTCATCGCCCTGGCGTGCCTGATGCCACTGCCATTCTTAGGTGTGGCCAGCCGACTGATGGAGTTGCTTATCGCCGCCGCCGGGCTCAGCTTGGTGGTTGCCGTCGTACTGGGCGTTCGCCCGGTCGACCGGTTCAGCCTTGATGAGTTGCGGCGGACCCACGAGCGAGAAGAGCTGCGGATCCTGGAGGAAGAGCTTCCACCGGCCGGGCCGATGGTCACTTGCGTGCGGTGCGGTAACGTTTACGATTCCCGCATCCCGGTCTGTCCCGAGTGCCGTCATCCCGCGTAAGGTTTCAGCGGCAAGGGACTAAACAAAATCGGACGTAATTCGCGCGGCTCCAAACGTCAAACATGCGTAGACTAAAAGGCGACGATGCGGTCACTCCGAGAATCTGGGCACATTGAAATCCTTCGGCTGGGAGGATTGCTTGCGTCTGCCACCTTACTCTTTGCCGCCATCGGTGCCGCAAACGGGCAAACCGCGAAGCCAAAGCCTGTCGCCGCCAAAAAGCCCGCTGTCAAGTACTCGTTCGAGAAGCACGTTGCGCCCGGGATTACCGAGTACTGCATCCCATGCCATGGCGCAAAAGACCCCGTTGCCGGCGTCAGCCTGAATCGATTCAAAACGGCCGCGCAGGTCTCAGATTCGCGGGAGATTTGGAGCAAGGTTCTTAAGAACATTGAAACCGGCCATATGCCGCCGAAAGGAATGCCCAAACCATCCGCAACCCAGCGCGCCGCGATGGTGGCTGGCCTGAAGCAGGTTCTGGTCGGCGACTGCGATCTGGCCGACGTCGGTCGGGTAACGATTCGCCGCCTAAACCGAGCGGAATATAACAACACCGTGCGCGACCTCGTCGGCATCGAGTTCCGTCCCGCGGATGACTTCCCGTCCGACGACGTCGGTTACGGATTCGATAACATCGGCGACGTCCTCTCGCTCTCCCCACTATTGATGGAGAAGTACTTGAACGCCGCCGAGCAGATTGCCGACCGCGCGATCCAAGTGCCGCAAAAGGGAAGCAACAAGCTGATCGGGCCGAGCCTGAACCCGACCGGGGCAGTAACGATTGACGACGATAGCGCCGACTTCTTTAGCAACGGCAGCGTCACCGGAAAGTTTGATCTTCCGCGGACCGGCCTCTACCGAATTCGAGTGAGCGGCTATGCCACGCAGGCCGGCCCGGATCCGGCAAAGATGGAAGTGCTTTGGAATGGCGAGCGGGTCGACATCTTCGACGTTCGAGCGGTGCCACCAAACATCACCGATTACGAAGCCCCGATTAAAGGCGTGAAGGGCCCCGGCGTCGTTACGGTTAAGTTTGTGAACGACTTCTTTGATGCGAACGCGCCGCAAGGCAAGAAAGACCGAAACCTGTACGTGAAGTCGGTGGAAGTTCTTGGTCCGCAAGGCGGAAGCACCCCGCCGGCCTCACACCTCAAGCTCATTCCCAAACCGCCGGTCGTCGGCAAGGAGCGCGAGACCGCACGGGAAATCCTTGGTAAATTTGCCACCCGCGCCTACCGTCGGCCCGTGACTCCAACGGAAGCTGATCGACTCGTTTCGATTTTTGACCTTGCCGGCAAAATGAAGGAGCCGTTCGAGCGCGGAATCCAGCTCGGTATGACCGCCGTTTTGGTGTCGCCAAACTTCCTCTACCGTGTTGAGACGGACCGCCGCGAAAAGGCCGTACGGAACCTGAACGGCTACGAAATCGCTTCGCGACTGTCCTACTTCATCTGGAGCAGCCTCCCAGATGAAAGGCTGATGACGCTAGCAGGTCAGGGCAAACTAGCCGACCCGGCCGTGATCAAGGCGGAGGCCCTACGGATGCTTCAGGATCCGAAGTCGCAGGCCCTCGCCGATAATTTCGCCGAGCAGTGGTTGCAGCTCCGAAAACTCGATCTTTTCCACCCAAACCCAGACCAGTTCCCCACGTTCAATGACAACCTCAAGGAGTCAATGAAGACGGAAACGAAGATGTTCTTCCTGGGCGTCCTCCGGAACGACCGCAGCGTGCTGGACTTCCTGGACGGCAAGTACAGCTACATCAACGAAGCCCTGGCGAAGCACTACGGCATCCCGAACGTCACTGGCCCCGAGTTCAGAAAAGTCCCGTTGGTCGGCGACCAGCGCGGAGGCGTGCTTTCCCAAGCGAGCGTGCTTTCCATAACGTCGAACCCGACCCGAACCTCGCCGGTGAAGCGCGGCAAGTGGGTCCTGGAGAACATTCTCGGCACTCCGCCACCGCCGCCGCCACCGGGCGTTGGTGACCTTGGCGACGACAAGAAGATCCTGACGTCGAAGAACATCCGCGAGCGAATGGAGCAACACCGCTCAAAGCCGGACTGTAAGAGCTGCCACAGCAAGATGGACCCCATCGGCTTTGGAATGGAAAACTACGACGCGGTTGGCCGCTGGCGCACGAACGACGATGGCTCTAAGATCGACTCTTCTGGCGTGCTTCCCGACGGTCGAAAGTTTGAAGGACCGTCGCAGCTAAAAAAGATTCTCCTCGAAAACAAAGGCCAGTTTGTTAGCGCGCTGTCAGACCGATTCCTGACCTACGCTCTGGGTCGCGGCCTCGATGTTTCAGACCAGTGTTTCGTAGACGAGATCGCCCGGCGCACCGCCGCCAATGACTATAAGTTTTCGGCCTTTGTTTCGGCCGTCGTAACCAGTGAACCATTCCGGAAAAGGAAAGTAGGACCATGAACCCGATTGATCGCAGAACGTTTTTGAAAGGCGTCGGCACCGTGATGGCGCTGCCCGTGCTGGAGCGCATGCTCCCCACGGTCGCCCTTGCCGGCAGTGCGCAGAAAGTTGCGCCAGTTCGAATGGCGTTCATGTTCGTTCCGAACGGCGTGAGCATGGAGCACTGGACTCCGAAAGCCGCCGGTGCCCTTTCGGCTGACCTACCCGACGTCATGTCCCCGCTCGCCGAGTTGCGCGAGCACTTCAATGTTCTCACGGGCCTTACCCAGCAGCACGCCTTCGCGAACGGTGACGGCCCCGGCGACCACGCGCGATCTACGGCGGCTTGGCTTACCGGCGTTCAGCCGAAGAAGACTTCAGGTTCCGACATCCGGAACGGCATCTCGGCCGACCAGGTTGCGGCGTCGCACATCGGTCGAAACACGAAGTTCGCGAGCCTCGAAATTGGCTGTGAGCGTGGCGGCGTTTCCGGCGACTGCGATAGCGGCTACTCGTGCGCCTACAGCAGCAACGTTTCTTGGCGAAGCGCAACCACTCCGGTCGCGAAGGAAGTCAATCCCCGACTGGTTTTTGAGCGACTGTTTGGCAACGGAAACGCCAACGAAGAGGGCGAGGCCAAAACCCGCCGCGACCTGTTCCGACAGAGCATCCTCGACTTCGTAGCCGAAGACGCCGCGCTTCTGAAGGGTCAGCTTGGAAAGCGCGACGTCCGCAAGCTGGATGAGTACTTTGAGGGCATCCGTGAGATCGAAACTCGGTTGACGAAATTCGAGAACAAGCAGGCGGCGCTGCTCGCCGCCGGCATCGGAAAGCCAAACGGCATCCCGGCGGATTACGGCGAACACATTCGCTTGATGGGCGACATGATGGTTCTCGCCTTCCAGGCCGACCTGACGCGAGTTTGCACCTTTATGTTTGCGAACGATGGTAGCAACCGCAGCTACCACCAGATCGGAGTTTCCGAAGGTCACCACGACGTGAGCCACCACGGCCACGACGCCCAAAAGCTGGAAAAGAAGCAGAAGATCGACACGTTCCACGTTCAGCAGCTTGCCTACGTGCTGAAGCGGATGCGGGACATCAAGGAGCTCGACGGCACGCTTCTGGATAATTCGATGATCGTTTACGGCGCGGGAATCAGCGACGGCGACGCGCATAACCACGACAACCTGCCGATTTTGATGGCGGGTAATGCCGGCGGCAAACTGGCGACCGGGCGACACATCGTGTACCCGAACCACACGCCGATGACGAACCTGTTCCTTTCGATGCTGGACCGCGTCGGCGCCCGAGTAGACAAACTCGGCGACTCGAACGGCCAGCTGAAGGGTCTGTTCTGACTTTTGCGATCTAATTCCCTCCCTTTCGGCACGAGAGGGAGGGCTAGGGTGAGAGAGTCGGATTTATGTAATCCGAAGACGGCGGCTCTCCACCCCTAAACCCCTCCTCTCGGAGAAGAAAGGAGGAGACTTTCCGAAGATTTTCAGTAAAGTGTGCCGCCCCCATATCGTTCCACCCAGGCGTTCATTCCGCCGGTTAGGTTCAAAACGCGGCCGAAGCCACGGCCGAGCAGATATTGCTGGACCCGGGCGCTGCGAACCCCAGACCGACAAATCACCACGATCTCGTCATCAACCGAAAGCGCATCAAGACGATCAACCACATCGCCCATAGGGATATGTACAACCCCGGCAAGGCAACTGTGAGCAAGCTCATCGGCCTCGCGAACATCCAACAACACCAGCGAATCCCCGGCCGCAAGCCGGGCCGAAAGCTCCAAAGGCGAAATGTTCACGAGACTGTCACCACGGCCATATCATTCCGCGGTTCCGCCACTCGCTGCCGCGCTAATTCCCACTCATCGCCGGTTAGACCCGGGTTCAGACCGACCTCCCGAATCGCCGCCGCCCGAGCCACCGTCAGCATCTTGGAATCGGCGACCAAGTCGGCGATGCGAAGCCCCGACTGCCCGCTCTGCTGCGTACCGGCAATAACTCCCGGCCCGCGCAACCGCAGGTCCTCGTCGGCGATTCGAAATCCGTCCGTTGTCTCTCTCATAATCTCCATCCTCTGCCGCACGTCCTCACTCGAGTCATCCGCGATGAGCACGCAAAAGCTCGCGTGCGCGCCGCGACCAACTCGGCCCCGTAGCTGGTGCAACTGCGCCAACCCAAACCGATTCGCATCTTCAATCACCATCACCGATGCGTTCGGCACGTCCACGCCAACCTCAATAACGGTGGTCGACACCAGGATATCAAACTCCCGATCACGAAAACGCGCCATGATGTCCTCCTTCTCCTTCGCCTTCATCTGGCCGTGCAGCAGCGCAATCCTCAAATCGGGCAGAACCTCATTCTGAAGTCGCGAATACAAGTCCTCGGCCGCCTGGGCGTTCATTTTCTCGGTCTCGGAGACGAGCGGGCAAACCACAAACGCTTGGCGTCCTTGCCCAATGACCTCTCGAACGCGCTCGTACACCCAGTCCCGCTGACTCGTTGTCTTCCAGTGCGTTTTGATTGGAGTTCTCCCGGGCGGCAACTCATCAATGATGCTGACGTCAAGGTCGCCGTACAACGTCATCGTAAGCGTGCGCGGGATCGGCGTCGCCGTCATAACGAGAACATCCGGCGACGCCTCACTCTTGTCTCGCAACGCCTTGCGCTGCATCACGCCGAACCGGTGTTGCTCGTCGATGATCGCCAAGCCGAGGTTGCGGAATTTCACCGCATCCTGAATGAGCGCGTGCGTTCCCACCGCGATATCGACCTCGCCAGATTCGGCCTTGGCCTGAACCGAGCGCCGCTGCGCCGCCGAATTCTTGCCAACGAACAATTCGACCCGGATGCCCAGCGGTTCGAAAATCCGTCGAAGGCCAATCGAATGCTGCTCAGCGAGAATTTCTGTGGGGGCCATCAGCGCCGTTTGGTAGCCGGAGCGCACCGCCGCCAACAGCGCGCATGCCGCGACCGCCGTCTTTCCGGAGCCGACGTCGCCCTGAACCAGGCGGTTCATCGGGAATGGTTTCGCCATGTCGTCCCAAATCTCCCTCACCACGCGCTGCTGCGCCCCCGTGAGGGTGAACGGAAGCATCGCTTCCACCTGGGCCATTAACGGCTGGCCCTGAAGGCCGGTGCGTTCGGCCGGATCGAACAGAGTCCGTGCCTCCGCCGCCACCACAGTTTCGCCCGCGAGCAGAGCCTTGATCGGGAATGCGATGCCGACTTCCGTCTGCGTCGACTGTTTTCGCTGCGCAAGTCCGCACTGTAAGTAGAAGAACTCCTCGAAAACCAACCGGGAGCGCGCCCGCAGCCGGTCGATTTCCGAATCCGGGGCATGAATCTGCCGCAAACTCCAAGCAAGATCGGGAAGCTTCTCGCGCCTCCGAAGCTCTGGCGGGAGAGGATCGGGCAGATCGTCAAGATAGGCCAAGGCTCCGGCGCAGGCGGCGCGCACCGTGCGTTGGGCCACGCCATCCGAGAGCGCATAAACGGGCATGATGCGCGCAAAGGCCTCGGCGGCCTCGTCGTCGGCCACAAACTCCCACTCGGGCGACGCCATTTCCAGGCCGGCGACGGTCTGCTTGACCATGCCAAAGGCAACCACACTCCCGGTCTTTCCTTCTAATTGCCGCTTGACCCAAGGTTGGTTAAACCAAGTGAGAGTGATTTTTCCGGTACCGTCACGGACAATTGCGCTGGAAATCACGCGGCCGCCGCGAATCGGCCTTGCATCGACCGAGATCAACTGCCCAAGAATGGTCGCGGTTTGGCCGGGTTGCAGCGAACGGATCGGCGGCAAGTTTCGACGGTCTTCATACCGGCGCGGAAAGTTGAATAGCGCGTCCTCAACGGTTCGGATTCCGAGCTTTTGAAGCGAAGTCGCGCCCCGCGGACCCACTCCCTTTAGATACTGCACCTCGGTTTCAAGTCGGCTCATGAATAAAAGATGTAGACGTTTGACGCGCAACGGACGATTTCGGTAACCTTACCGTATGCCGCGCGAATCTGAAGAACCCTCGAAAGAGTCCCGCGGCGAGTTGGACCTCCCCTCACTGGAGGAGGTTTCGGAGCGATTACACCGAGCCCGGTTGCGGGCCGAGGGCGACGCGACCGAAGGTCCACTTGAACCAACCCCAATCCTGCAATCCAAACTCCCCGACGTGCCCGAATGGGAGTTCAAGAAGCGGGAGATTCCGGGACAGCTCAAGGTGGATACCGGAAGCTACCTCACCCTTGGCGTCGGCCTCTCGGCGGCCTATTCCCTCATCGGTAGCACGATCTTCGGCTGGCTTATTGGAAAGCTCATCGACCAAAACGGCGGTTTCCTCGCTCAGGCCATCGGCACCTTGCTGGGCGCTGTGCTGGGCTTGGCCAGTTCCATCATTCTAATTATCCGGGCGCAGGCGAAAGATGCAGAAAGAAAGTAAACCGCCCCCTCGAAACCTGGACGTCTATGTGATCGTCGTCGGGGCGCTTATTGCCGCCGCCCTCGGTCTCAACGCTTTGCTCGGCTATGCGCTTGGCGTTGGAGCCGGCCTGTTTGGCGCGATGACGCTCTATTTCGTCCAGCGACTTTTTGCCGACGTCGCCTCGGTTAAGCCGATTGCTATCGGATTCATTCTGCTGGCGTTCCTAGTGAAATTCCCTCTCATCGGCATCCTGGGCTACGTAAGCTATCTGCAAGGTGAGCTCGCCTTGGCGGTGTTCACCGTAGCCGTCGTGTTGGTATACTCCGGCCTAGTTTGGAGAGCCTCGACCTCCAAACTTTTTTGACGTACAAGCTCATGGACCTATTACAAGGATGGAATCCAGGAACGATCCTGCCAAATCTTTTGGCTTGGGGCGGAGGTGCTGCCGAGGAAGCTGCGCATGGCGCGGCCGAGCACGGCGGTAAACACGAACCGGGTTTTGGCTGGAAAATGTTGGTGGTCGCGATCATCATCGGACTCATCATGGGGCTCCTCACCGTCGCCCGGTCTGGCTACAAAGAGCGCGTTTTCAAGAATCCCATCACGCAGTGCGCCGAGCAGCTTTTCCTCTTCTTGCAGCAGCTCGCCCTCGGAATCATCGGCAAACACGGTCGCAAGTACCTGCCGATGGTCGCCACCTACTGGCTCTTCATTTTCGTCTCCTGCATCTTCGGCCTGTTCTTCGATTGGACGCCGACCGCTGACCTGAGCCTTAACCTAGGACTTGCCATCACGGCCATTGCCTACGTGCAGTGGGAAGGAATCCGGACAAACGGCATCGCCGGCCACTTTGGCCACTTCGCCGGTCCCAAGCTTGGCGGAATCATGGTGATCGTCTCCGGAATGATCTTCCTCATTGAGATCATCTCCGAAGCGATGAAGCTTCTGTCGCTTTCTCTGCGACTTTACGGAAACATCCATGGTGGCCACGAGGTTCTGCTGAATCTGAACCAACTGGGTGCGCTCAACTTTGGCCCGCACGAAGCCTACATCCCGCTCGGCGGCCTGTTGCTGCCCATCAAGCTCCTCACCTGCTTGGTCCAGGCGCTGGTATTCACGCTTCTGTTCTGCGTGTACATCGGCTTGGTTACCAGCCACGAAGAGCACTAAACGATTTTCTCACCGCGCCTCAAAACTCCAAACGGAATTAACTTAAAGGAAACCATAAAAACATGCTAGGACTTGGAATTGCACTCGGCGTCGCCGCTCTCGGCGTTGGAATCGGACAGGGAATCGCGGCAAGCAGCGCGCTCGGCGGCATTGCTCGCCAGCCGGAAGCGGCTGGAAAGATTCAGACGGCCATGTTGATCGCACTCGCGTTCATGGAGCTCGTCTTCCTCTTGACCTTCGTCTCCGCGCTCATTCTCCAGGCAAAGGTCACCCCCGGCGCCTAAGCCTGGGTAACCAAACGCAACTTCGCGGGGCAGACTGTTAAGCCTGCCCCCTCTCCCCACAACTTTCATGGCAAATCACGAAGCAGAAGCAAAGTCCGGAAATCTTGCAGCGTCACTCATTGGCGGTCTCGCCGTCATTGGCGCGGGCATTGCCATTCAAGGATTCGTTGAAACCCTAAAGCTTGGCGATCTCACGATCAACATCGGACAGTCGCTGTCGATGGCCGGCGTCGTCATCCTTCTGTTTCCGGTCGTAAAACTATTTTTCACCGACCCGCTCGGAGCGGCTATCCATGAGCGAAATTCGCAGTTGGAAGCGACGTTCACCGACGCCGAGAATCTCCGGACCGAAATGCAGAAAATGCGATCGGACTATGAGACGAAGCTGACGGCCGCCGAATCGAAGGCGCGGGAAGAGATTCAAACCGCAATTAAGGACGCCCAAGCACTTCGGCAAACCATCATGTCCGAAGCGACCGAGCGTGCTGACGAACTCGTGAAGAAGGCGCAGGCCGAGATCGAAAGCGAGAAGGCAAAGCTCATCGTTGAGCTCCGAACCAAGGTCGTTGATCTCTCCCTTGCCGCCGCCGAGAAGGTTATCGGCGAGAACATGGACACGGAGAAGAACCGACGCCTCGTCCAAGACTTCATCAACAATGTCGAGGTGGCACGCTAAACCATGGCCGACACCCGCGTCGCACGTCGCTATGCCCAGGCTTTGTTCCAGACCGCTCTGAAGCAAGGCATCGTTCGGGGCGTCGAAGACGATTTGGGAGCCTTCGTGGAAGCCCGCCGCACCGGAAGCTCGGTCAAGGCGTTCCTGCAGAGCCCAACCGTGACGCGAGAAGCAAAAATTCGCGTTCTCGACGAAAAGTTTAGCGACCAGATGACGGCGCTTGCCCTCAATGCCCTCAAGCTCATGGTGCTTAAAGGCCGGGAAGACAAGCTCGACCAGATCTACGACGCTTTCGTTGTGATTCGTCGAAACTACGACGGCATCATCTACGCGGCCATTACGTCTGCGGAAGTTCTCCCCATCGACCAAAAGGACGCGATCGTCCAGAAAATTTCTCAAATCCTCGAAAAGACGGTGGAAGCCGAATTTCACGTGGATCCCTCGCAAATTGGCGGCGTCAAAGTCGCCTACGACAACTACGTTTTAGACGGCACCGTTCGCGGAACCCTGAGCAAGCTCCGCGAAAAGCTTCGGTATGAACTACTGAAGCAACTATAAGCTCAATTGCCCCGAGAGACCTCAATGGCCAGCATTAGACCCGAAGAGATCACCGATATCCTCCAGCAGGAACTCGACAAGTTCGAGAACAAGATCGATACCGAACACGTCGGTACGGTCCTCCAAGTTGGAGATGGTATCGCCACCGTGCACGGACTGCCCGATTGCCAGATGGGAGAACTGCTTGAGTTCCCCGGTGGCGTCATGGGCCTTGCCCTCAACCTGGAAGAAGACTCCATCGGCGCCGTTCTTATCGGCGACGACCGGAAGATTCGAGAAGGAGATTCCGTCCGCGAAACCGGACGCATCATCCAGATTCCGGTTGGCAAGGGCCTGCTTGGCCGCGTCGTGAACTCGCTGGGCCAGCCCATCGACAACAAGGGCGAAATCCCGAGCGAAGAGTTTGGACTCATCGAGCGCATGGCACCCGGCGTTGTCGACCGACAGCCTGTTACGGAGCCAATGCAGACCGGCATCAAGGCCATCGACGCCATGATTCCGATCGGTCGCGGCCAGCGAGAGCTCGTTATCGGCGACCGACAGACCGGTAAGTCTTCCATCTGTATTGATACGATCATCAATCAGAAAGCCACGCACGAGCCGGGTGGCTCGCCGGTTTACTGCATCTACGTTGCCTGCGGACAGAAGCTGGCCAACGTTGCCCGTGTTGTTCAAACGCTGACGGAAGTCGGAGCGATGGAATACACCACCATCGTCGTTGCCTCCGCCGCCGACTCGAACGCCATGCAGTACCTGGCGCCGTTCGCCGGTGCCGCCATCGGCGAGTACTACCGAGACAACGGAATGCACGCGCTGGTCATCTACGATGACCTTTCGAAGCACGCCGTTGCCTACCGCGCCCTTTCGCTTTTGCTTCGCCGCCCGCCAGGACGAGAAGCCTATCCGGGAGACGTTTTCTACCTGCACAGCCGCTTGCTGGAGCGAGCCGCAAAGATGTCCGACGAAATGGGTGCCGGTTCGCTTACGGCGCTTCCGATCATCGAGACCCAGTCGGGCGACGTTTCGGCGTACATCCCGACCAACGTTATCTCGATTACGGACGGCCAGATCTACCTGGAGCCGGACCTGTTCTTTGCCGGTGTTCGCCCGGCCGTTAACGTCGGTATCTCGGTTAGCCGTGTCGGTGGAAACGCCCAGATCAAGGCAATGAAGAGCGTCGCCGGAAAGCTGAAGCTCGAAATGGCCCAGTACCGAGACGTTGCGGCGTTCGCTCAGTTCGCCAGCGACCTAGACCGCGCCACGCAGATGCAGCTCATCCGAGGCCAGCGCCTCACCGAGCTTCTGAAGCAGGACCTTGCGTCACCGATGAACGTTATCGATCAGGTCATCTCGATCTACGCCGGTTCGACCGGTGTTCTCGACGACCTCACGAACGATAAGGTTAAGCCTTTCGAGGCCGGACTCATCAAGTACGTACACGACAAGTACTCCGACGTTGTTGAGACGATCCGGAACACGAAAGCCCTCGGCAAGGATGTGGAAGCAACCTTGGCAAAGGCGATCAAAGAGTTCGCCGCCTCCTTCAAGTAATTCCTTTCGGCCCCCCCACCTGGGGGCCAACCGCTGATTTCAATCACTCATGGCAACGCTAAAGCAGATTAGGGCCCGCATCAAAGCGGCGAAGAACATCCAGCAAATCACGAAAGCGATGAAGCTGGTCGCGGCCGCGCGCCTCAAAAAGGCGACGGATCGAGTTCTGGAAGCCCGGCCGTATGCCGACAAACTGAAGTCGGTGATGGAAAGCTTGTCTTCGGCGGGCGAGCTCCCTTCGCACCCGCTGATGGAAAAGCGAGAAGTTAAGCGGATCACCGTCATCCTCCTCACCTCAGATCGCGGTCTTGCTGGAGCCTACAACACGGGTCTCATCCGAAAAGTAAGTGACTTCGTGAAGGATTCCGCGGTCGATGTACAGCTCATCACCGTCGGTAAGAAAGGAACCCTCTTCTTTGGCAAGCGGAACTACAAGCTGGTGCACTCGATGTCGGTTCCCAGCAGCGGTGCCCGCCTGAGCGACGCCGTCGAAGTGACGCGGATTACGCGGCAACTATTTGAGTCCGGCGAGGCCGACGCGATCTATGTTTGCTACGCGAAGTTCTACTCGGCGATCCGACAAATTCCCCAGATCGTAAAACTGCTCCCGATCGAACCGCCCGCAAGCGAAGACACCAGCGGCGCCGCTGCGGAGATCGTCTTCGAGCCGAATCCGCAGGAGCTACTCGGCACGCTGCTTCCCCGCTACTTCCTCACGCTCGTGTGGCAGTCGATGCTGGAAAGCACCGCCAGCGAGTTCGGCGCGCGAATGACGGCCATGACCTCGGCTACCGACAACGCAGGCAAGATGATCCAGAACCTTACGCTCAAGGCGAACCGAGAGCGACAGGCCGCGATCACGACGGAAATCCTCGAAGTCGTCGGCGGCGCCGAAGCCCTCAAGGGTTGACGCTACCGCAGTCGGTGAGCGATCACCAGCCGGTCGATTCCCGCAAGGTCCTTTCGCACCTCGGTCGTGAAGCCTTGACCGGCGAAAAGCTCCGAGACCGCCGCCGCCTGAGTGTGGCCAACCTCAACCGCCACCCGACCGTCCTCCGCCAAATGCGCGGGAGATTCCGCGGCGATCCGGCGGTAGAAGGAGAGCCCGTCGTCGCCGGCAAACAGCGCCTCGGCCGGTTCAAACTCGCGAACTTCCGCCGAAAGTGACTCGCCGAGAGCGATGTAGGGCGGATTCGAGACGATCAGGTCGAACCGCCGCCCCGCCACCGGCTCGAACAAATCGCCCAAAAGCACCCCAACGGAAGCCCCCAGAGCCGTCGCGTTCAGCAAGGTTCGGTCCACCGCTCGGGGCGAGATGTCACACCCCGTAACCCGGCAGCCGGGCTCTTCAAGCGCGATCGAAACCGCCACGCACCCACTGCCACAACCAAGATCTAGACAAGAATCCGGACGAAGGTCGCAAGCGATCTCGACCAGAAGCTCCGTCTCCTGTCGTGGAATGAGAACCCCCGGACCGACCGAAAACGGCCGCCCAAAGAACTCGCGGGTTCCAAGGATGTAGGCCAGCGGTTCGTACGCCAGGCGTCGCGCCAACAAGCCGTTGGCCGCCAAAACGGGAATCTCTTCAAGCGGATGGGTCAAGACCCAAGTCCGGGTGGACCGAAAAACGTGGGCGGCAAGCAAGGTCGCCTCAAGTCGGGCGGCGTCAGCGCCGCTCTCGGCCAACAAGGCGGTCGCCTCGTGGACCCATTCGCCAATCGTCACGCCAGTTAGATCGACTTCGCGAGGATAATCGCTTCCGCGACCTCTTTCATCGTCTTGCGAAGGTTCATCGACTGAATCTGGATCTTGCGGTAAGCCTCGGTCTCGTTCAGCCGCTGCTCATCCATCAGGATTCCCTTCGCCCGGTCAATCAGCTTTCGGGTTTCCAGCTTCTCTTGCAGACTCGTAACCTCGCTGTTCAGGTCCTTGTTCTGCTCGAATCGGCTGCGCGCAACTTCAATGGTCGGGGCGAGGTCGCTCGGCTTATACGGCTTGACGAGGTAGGCAAACACGCCGGCGGCTTTGGCCCGTGCAACCAGTTCCTGGTCCGAGTAGGCGGTGAGCAGGATGGCGGGGGCGATCTCTTCGTCGGTAAGGATGCCGACCGCGTCGATGCCGTCCATCACGGGCATCTTCACGTCGAGAATGCAAACGTCCGGCAGGGTTTCTCGGGCAAGCTGAACGGCCTGCTGGCCATCTCCGGCCTCCGCTACCACTTCGTAGCCCAGGTTCTCGAGGAGTTGCTTCAAATCTAACCGAATAATCGGATCATCGTCTGCGATCAAAACTCTCATAACTTTTGCAACTTACTGGAATGCGCTTCCTTGCGAAATTCTCGTATTAACCCATAGTATACCGGTCATCGGGTTAGATAGCCAAATGAGTCCCGCCTTGGCCCGCCTTCTCGAGTCTGCCTTCGACACCGCTGCGCCCGCCGCAAGCTCTCCCTACGGGCGATGCTGGCTCCAGAACGCCGCAAGCCTGACGGAATCAAAATCGATTCCGGTCATCGCGGTCGGTGCCGCTGCCGCCTCGCGCGAGGAATGGGAAGCCGAGCGTGCCCAAGACGCCGAGCGCCTCAACCAGTTCTTTAAGGCCGGAAACCTGGTGGAGGGTTACGAAGTCTCGCTCCCACCCGGGTCCAGCGTGGAAGACAATCGCCGCCAGCTCGACGAGCTACGGGGCTTTTCCGAGGTCGAGGTCATCGTGCAGGTAACCCAAGTCGATTTGCTGGAGGGACTGGAGGAGCGGGACTACATTGCCGCCCTGCCGGTGGCCGACCCACTGATCCTAGCCGAGCTCGTCGTTGAGTGCCTGGCGCTGGAAACCGCCTTTGTGTTTCGCGGAGGCGGTTCAAGTGCCTTCTCATCGGGAAGCACTGGATTCCTTAACCTGCTCGCTGGAACGGCCATCGGCTTCGCCGAAAACCTGAACGCCCGCGAACTTGCCCGCGTGTTCAGCGCTGCTGACGGCTGGACGTTCAGCGAATCCTATATCAGCTTCGAGCGATACCAACTCTACCTGCCGGAGATCATCGAATCGCGATTCTTGGCCCTGGCGACAGATGGCGTGTCGGCGGCAGAGATTCCGGCCAAACTTAAGGAAGCAGGTCTGAATCTATGAAATTTATCATCCCATCAAGCGCGAAGAGCCGGATCGAAGTCGATCCGAACAGCCATTTTCCCATCCAGAACCTGCCGTTTGGCTTCGCCCAGCTCGATGAGGATGCGTTCTCGGTCGTCATTCGCATCGGCGACCAAGTGCTGGTGCTGCAAGAACTGGTCGACATGGGAATGCTCGAAGAAACGGAGTTTCCAGATCTGGACCAGATCTTGGACCTCAACCCGACGCAACTCCGCTACCTTCGGCGGCTCGCCTTCGACCTTCTGCGCGACGACAGCCCGCAGCTCAAGGCGGAGCCGGACCTCCTGGACGACGCCCTCCTCCCGATCTCGGCGGTCGAGATGCTGCTGCCGATGCAGGTCGCGACGTTCACCGATTTCTATTCCGGAATCAACCACGCGTCCCACGTCGGTCGGCTCTTCCGCCCGGATGGCAGCCCGCTGCCCCCCGCCTACCGGCACATTCCCCTCGCCTACGTGGGTCGAGCCTCCGGAGTGATCGGCAGCGGCGAGGACGTCTACCGTCCAAAAGGAGTCTTTCGTTTGGGCGAAGACGCCGTGTTTCAGCCGACCGGTGAGCTCGATTTCGAGCTCGAACTGGGAGCCTTCATAGGAAAGGACCATGAGCCAGGTAGCAAACTCACCCCGTCCGGCGCGGAAGACCTCATCAACGGCCTCGTGCTGGTGAACGATTGGTCGGCGCGCGACATCCAGGCGTTCGAATCGATTCCGCTCGGCCCGCACATGGCGAAGAGCTTCGCAACGAGCGTTTCGCCTTGGCTGGTGACGCTGGACGCACTGGAGCCGTTCCGAGTTGCAGGCCCAGAGCAGGATCCGAAGCCGTTGCCGCACCTGCGTCAGCGCGGCCCGGGGCACTTCAACTTGGTGTTGGAAGCTTGGCTTCAGCCACACGACCGCGACGGCCGGGTGCGAATCACCGAGGGCACCACGCACGACATCTACTGGAGCTTCGGCCAGCAGATCGCGCACACGGCTTCGAATGGCGCACCGCTGGAAATTGGCGACCTGATGGCATCCGGAACGATCTCCGGCACCGAACCCGGCACCTTCGGCTGTCTTTTGGAAGCGACGGCACGCGGCCGCGACCCGATTGAGGTCGGCGGCGGCTCGCGCCGAACCTATCTGGAAGACGGGGATTCGATCACGCTCACCGGCTATGGCCAAGGCGAGGGGTTCCGGGTCGGATTTGGCGAGCTCACGAATACGATCGTTTCGGAGTAGCCGGAGGCGCGGGTTTCTCCGGGATGGTTCCCCTTAACGCGAAGCGGTAGGGGGATGCAGTGTTACGGCAATGTTGGCAAACGTCACCTAGCGTACACAGTGTAGCTCCAGATCCTTCCGATGACCTGAAAAGGCGGCAGAGCCGCCCGCGTAAGACAACCCGAGTATCGCAAAAAAGCGGTGGCAGAGCCACCGCAGTCCAAATTCTGCAACAGGACACACAAAATAGGGCCGGGGGAATGCTCCCCCGGCCCCTTTAGTGAAGCCCTACGACTTCGGCTTTGCAACCGTCGTGATGAGCACGTGGTTGGTCGCCTTGTCGAACTCGATGTTGATATTGAGCGCGTCACGCAAGAAGCTCATCGGGACGATCGTTCGGCCGCGGTCCAGGTAAGGAGTGGCTTCCAGGGTCACCGACAGCTCGTTAACCTTTGCGTTCGGGTCTCCGATCATCACGAAGATCGACTTTCCGTCGGCCTTGGCCGACACCGACTTCGTGAGGTTCTCCCACTTGACTTCGCCACCGGCCGTCTCGAAGAGATGGCGGAACGGGGTCATCGGGATTCCGGCTTCGACGCGCGGGGCCACATCGAACTTCACGACCTTGTTGTTGAACAGGACCGAGTAGGTTCCGACGTTCGGCAGTCGCGTTCCCTTCATGATCGACAGCGTGAGGGCCGTCTTCATGGCACCAACGGCGGAGGCAACCTGCGGGGTTACTCGCGTATTGGCGGAAACCGGCGCCATCGAAAGATCGATGCGGTTGTTTCGCGTTCCGGTCGGGGTCATGAGCTTAGGACCGGCCGCAACCACCTTGGAAGTGCCGATGGCTTTGGTCCCGCTCGGGGTCGAAAGGGTAGCGGCGGTGAACGCCGGTCCCGTCACGTTTGGTAGCTTCGGTGTCGTAACCTTAGGCAGAACGCTGCTGGCAACGGTCTTGCCGTTAAGAACGCTCTTCACGCCCTTCACCGATCCGACCATCGCGCCCGAGATCGCGTTGTTCGACGGGATCAGGTCACCCGAAACGCCGAGTCGGTCGGTTCGACCGCCCGGATTGTTGATGAAAACGCGCGTCTTGCGGGTCTTGTAGGTGTTGCTCGACTCGTCGATGGCCCATGCCTCGATCTCGTGCCAACCGTTCGACTCTTTCGTCGTGTCCCAGTTGTAAACGAACGGCGGGTAGTTGGTCATTCCCTTAAAGTTGCCGTCCACGAAGAAGCTCACGTAGCTGCTCTTCATGCCGGCACTCATGCCAACCTTGATCTCAACCTCACCCATCAGGGCTTGGCCAAGCTTTGGCGAGGACAGATATACCGGCGCACCCGAGGTCTGTTCGGTCTGGATGACGGTCTTCTGCGAGCCAACCATCTTGCCGGCTCGGTCGAAAAGTCGAATTTCGACGACGTTATCGCCGTCTCGAAGTTGCGCAAGGTTGATCGGGAACGTAGTTTCTCCGATTGCCTTGACTGGTGAAGTCGTGCGTGTGCCCACGCTTTCGCCGTTGAGTCGGAACTCAATCAGCGTTGCGCTGGCGCCGCTATATCGCACCGACAGTGTTGAACTGTTCAGAGCGCGGTCTACGCTAATTTTGACGTCTTTTGATCCTGCGAACGCGACTGCGGTTAATACCGCAAGGCCCGCGAGGATGCTCAGCTTCCCTACCGATTTCATCGTCATACGATTGACTCCCTTCCCCAATACCCGTTAAGGCATCGTTATTCTCGCACTAATCGTTAACGGTGTCAAGGCTATTTGCTCTTCTTGAAGCGAATTAGCGATTTTTTAATCCAAAGAAGCCCTTCAAACGTCTATAGTCGTTCTATGCTCGGTCTGCTAGTCGCCGTCGCTTTGTCGCCCACTATGATGAAGCCCCCCGCAGTACGGCAGTCCCCGCCCAAGGAGCTCTACACCTATTTGCAGACCAGTCGTGCCGAAAAAGATGCCGTGCTGAAGAGCGTCGAGCGAACGGAAAACAGCCCGCTTCAGACCGAACTGAAGTTTGAGAGCCAAACCTGGCAGGGCATCAAGTGGAACCATAACATCCTCTTGCAGCAACCCGAGCGCGGAATTGCGAACGGAACCGCGATCCTCTTCATCACCGGCGACGGCCCGCGCCCCGGCGATCTGAATGACGTCAAGCTGATTTCCGCCGCGGCCGGCCTGCCGGTCGGCATGCTTTTCGACGTTCCTAACCAGCCGATTTGGGACATGAAGGAGGACGACCTCATCGCCCACACCTTCGAGCGGTACCTCGAAACGAGGGATGCTTCTTGGCCGCTACTTTTCCCGATGGCAAAAAGCGCCCTGCGGGCCATGGACGTCATTCAGGCGGAAACCGCAAAAAGCGCTAACCCGATCCGCCGATTTGTCGTCGCTGGGGCCAGCAAGCGCGGGTGGACCACGTGGTTCGTTGGCTGCAGCAGAGACAAGCGCGTCGTAGGCATCGCGCCGATGGTGATCGATAACTTAAACATCAACGCCCAGATGCCGCACCAGCTCGCCAGTTGGGGCAGCTACAGCGTCCAGATCGAGGACTACACCCGGCGCGGCCTCCAAAGCAAGCTCAACGATGCAACCGGGAACAACCTGGCCCGAATCGTCGATCCCTACTCCTACCGCGAGAACGTCAAGGCACCGACCTTCATCATCAATGGCGGAAACGATCCGTACTGGACGGCCGACGCCTCTAGCATGTATTGGAACGACCTTCGCCAGCCCAAGTGGATTCTGACCGTGCCGAATGCCGGCCATAGCCTCGGCAACCGCGTCCAAGCCATCGAATCGCTTGGCGCGTTTGCGCGAGCGCGGTCCGTCGGCAGCAATTTGCCAGTCCCGGCCGGCACCATCACCTCAAACGGATCCGTCCTGACGGTGCGAACCGAGGCTCCGAAGTTCGCGCGCAAGGCCGGACCGGATGCGTTCAAGCTATCCAGCGTCACGCTCTGGACCGTCACCTCGACCAACACTGACTTCCGCGCGATGACCTGGCGCCCGGCAAAGCAGATCGAAACCGACAGTGCGACGAACTTCGAACTGCCCCAGCCACAGGACCGAAACCTCGCGGCGTTCGTCGAATTCCGCTTCAAATCCGAAGGCCGAGCCTACAGCTCCGGCACGCCCGTCCAAGTATTCAAGCGCCCCAACTAATGCCGACCTTAGAAACCGTTCAACTCACCCGGCGCTACGGCGAGTTCACCGCCTTACGGGACATTAGCCTGCGGTTCACGGCAGGCGAGATTCACGGCATTGCCGGCGAAAACGGGGCCGGAAAAAGCACCCTGATGAAGGTCCTCTCCGGAGTCCTGCCCCCCAGCGAGGGGCAGCTATCGTTGGATGGCGCGGCCCTGCGGCTGAGCGGGGTTCGGGACGCGTTGGCCCACGGCATCGTCATGATCCACCAAGAGTTGAACCTGGTGGATGACCTCACCGTCGCTGAGAACATCGCCCTTGGCTTTGAGCCGCTGCAAAACGGGTTTTTGAACCGCCGGCAAATGGCCGAGGAAGCCGAAGCGCGCCTCCGCCAGGTCGGTGCTAAGTTCTCCGCCGCCACCCCGGTCGGAAGCCTGTCTATCGCCGAAAAGCAGCTGGTCGAGATTGCCAAGGCGCTCTCGCGAGACGCCCAGGTTCTCATCATGGACGAGCCGACGGCGGTCCTCAGCCAGACCGAAACGGACGCGCTGCACGGCCTGGTTCGCGAGCTTGCCGCAAGCGGCAAAACGGTGCTGTACATCAGCCACAAGCTGGGCGACCTGGTCCAAACCTGCGACCGCATCTCCGTCCTGCGCGACGGCGAGTTCGTGAAAACCGTACTGGCCAGCGAGACAAATCCGGCCCAAATCGCCGAGATGATGGTCGGTCGGCCCCTGGAGGACATTTACCCGCCGAAGCAATTCTCAACTGAAACCGGTGCTGCGCTCGAGGTCAGCGCTCTCGGCGTTCCAGGCCGGGTCCACGACGTTTCCTTCAGCGCCCGAAAAGGTGAGGTCCTGGGCTTTGGCGGCCTCATCGGCGCCGGGAGAACCGAAATGGCCGAGGCCATCGCCGGTCTGCGAAGGCGAACCGGAACCGTGCGGGCAACCGGAAAGGTGGCCTACGTGAGCGAGGATCGAAAAGGGCGCGGGCTGGTGCTGGACATGACGGTTACCGAGAACATCACGCTGGCATCTTTGGCCAAGTTCTGGCTGAACCAACGCCAAGAGGCCGGCACCGCCGCCGAGTGGGTCGAGAAAATGGGAATCCGGGCGGGCAACCTCAACGGGGCCGTGCGCGCTCTCAGCGGCGGAAACCAACAGAAGGTCGCCATCGCCAAATGGCTAGAGACTAAGCCCGACGTTTTGATTCTGGACGAACCGACCCGTGGTGTTGATGTGGGCGCGAAACGTGAGATTTATCGACTCATCGCCGACCTGGCAGCCCAAGGTCTAACCTGCATCGTCATCAGCAGCGAAATGCCCGAGCTCATCGGTCTTTGCCACCGGGTGCTCATCCTTCGCGAAGGCGTCGTCACCGGTGAGCTGAGCGGCGCGGAAATCACCGAAAGCGAGATGATGCGGCTTGGGCTTGGCATCGGAACCGGCGGGAAGGGGTAAGACTCTCGCGAATGAAAACGGGAACGAAGCCGGATTTGCGCGCGCTGATCGCCGGGAACGGCGTGCTCATCGCATTCGTGCTCATGTTCATCGTGAGCGCCGCGATGCAACCGGGCGTGTTTTTGCGGCCCGAGAACCTGCGGAACCTCGTGAACCAGAACGTGCCGGTCGGGTTCCTTGCCATCGGCATGACGCTGGTGATCATCGCCGGCGGAATCGACCTCGCCGCCGGAAGTCTGCTTGCTCTCGCCGCTGTGCTCAGCATGTTGGCGCTCAACCACTTCGTTGGACTTCAGCAGGAGTCCCTCGGGATTCTCATTGCCGTAGGCACCGGGCTTGCGGTCGGCGTTCTGGGCGGGCTTTTAAACGGCTTCATCATCACCAAAGGAAAGGTCACCCCGTTCATCGCCACGCTTTGTGGCCTCTTGGCGTATCGCTCGACCGCAAACGGACTCACGAAGGCGAGCGAGCTGCGTTCGCTAAGCCCCGATGTGTGGCCAAGCTTCGCGAAGAGCGGCGTTCCGATCCCGTTTTTGCCCGCTGCCGGCAACCAGCCCTTCACGATCACGTGGCCGATGATCTTGTTCTTTGTGGTCGCCGGTGCCTTCAGCGTGTTGCTGGGCCGAACAAAGTTTGGCCGACACTGCATCGCAGTCGGATCGAATGAGGTGGCGGCCCGCTACTCGGGAATCAACACCGCCCAAGTTCGAATCGCCACCTACGCGCTGCTTGGCCTCTGCATTGGCATCGCGGCGGTTAGTCAAAGCTCCCGATTCAACAGCGTAAGCAGCGCCCAGATGGGCCAATACTACGAGCTCGACGCCATCGCGGCGGTGGTTATCGGCGGAGCAAGGCTCAGTGGCGGGTACGGAAAAATTTGGTCCACCGTGCTGGGCGTCCTGCTTCTTGGCATCATCACGAACATGCTGCAAACTTCCGGCATCTCCGACTACTGGCAAGGCGTGGTGAAAGGTGTTATCATCCTGCTTGCCGTCCTGGTTCAACGTGATAAGGACACCGCCTGAGGACTGAATCTAGACATGAAATTTCCTAACCTGAAAATGCTCGTCGGGGCCGTGGCCGCTCTGGCAATTTTTGCGGGCTGCAGCCCGGCTCCAACCGCCAGCACGGAGGGTGGATCGACTCCCGCCAAGAAGATCCGCATCGGCGTTTCGATTCCGTCCGCCGACCACGGCTGGACGGCCGGCGTGAACTATTGGGCGGATCAAGCCAAGTCGCTCTACCCGGACGTTGAGTGGACGATTAACGCCGCCGACGGACCGGCCAAGCAGATTTCTGACTTGGAAACGATGGCCGTGAAAGGTCTCGACGGTATGGTCATTCTGGCCACCGAAAGCGCGCCGATCACCCCGGCCGCAGAGAAGCTGAAAGAGCAGGGAATTTTCATCGTGAACGTTGACCGCGGCTTCCTCAAGCCGGTCGCCGACATTTTCCTTGAAGGCGACAACAAGGCATTCGGCCGAAAGTCCGCCGAATACATGGCCGAGAAGCTGGGCGGAAAGGGCAAAATCCTCATCCTGCGCGGCATCCCGTCGACCGTCGACACCGATCGAAACGAAGCCTTCATGGAAGTCATGAAGCGAAATCCTGGAATCACCGTTCTCGACGCTCAAAGCGGCATGTGGAACCGCGAGAAAGCGCTCAACGTCACGCAGTCTCTGCTCATCAAGCACAAGGAAGTCGATGCCATCTGGGCATCCGACGACGACATGGCGCTGGGAGCCGAGCAGGCTCTAAAGGAAGCCGGACGGACTGGAGTCTGGATTCTTGGCGGCGCCGGCATGAAGGACGTCATCAAGCGCGTGATGGAAAACGACCCGATCTTCCCCGCCGACATCACCTACCCGCCGAGCATGATCGCCATGGGCATGCACCTGGCCGTTAGCGCGCTGCGGGACGGAAAGTCGAAGGATAAGGCGCAGTTCACGCCGAAGCACCTGATGATCGACGTCGAACTCGTCACCCCCGAGAACGCGAAGGACTTCTACTTCCCGAACAGTTCCTACTGATTCATGCTTCCTAGCCGTATGAACCGAAATCGGGCGTTCACGCTCATTGAGTTACTGGTCGTCATTGCGATCATCGCCATCTTGGCGGCCATCTTGTTCCCCGTCTTTGCCCAGGCAAAGATGGCGGGCAAGCAAACCCAGTGCGCGTCCAACGTCCGGGGTCTTTCCCAGGCCATGGTCATTTACATGACCGACTACGACGACCGGTTCTCCTTGGCGGCGTACTTCGACGAAGGCGGCACGCACCTCTGGCATGATCTGCTGGACCCGTACGTGAAGAACAAACAGGTGTGGCTTTGCCCGGGCTGCGCGCTAAAGGATCGCGACGAAACCGGCGCGCCGACCAGCCACTTCGGCTATAACGTGGGCTACCTGACGGACTTCGCCCAAGATTTCTCGAACGCTGCCTCTTCGACGGCGGTCAGCCTCAGCTCGGTCGGGAGCCCGTCTGATACCGTGCTCTTCACGTCGGCGCGAACGTCGATGTACCCCGAATCCAGCTGGTGCGGCGACGACGGCAAGCTGTTGCTGCCGCCGAGCTGGCCGAGCGGCGATTGCTGGGGCCGACCCGACCCCGTGCACTTCAACAAGGCCACGATCGCCTGGACCGACACCCACGTGACGAAGCGCGCCCTGTCTGGCTTTTACTCGGGCCAAAACCCGCAGGACCGTTGGTTCGATCTAGAATAGGGCATGGGACCTTCCAGACTCGTCGCCGTCGTCGGACTGCTGGTTGCGGTTGTAGCCGCGCAAGCAGCTCCGCAGCTCCGCTTTAAAGGCCGGTTATTGCTGTTCACGCCGCAGGCGCTGCCGTTCAACGATGGCGGAACCTTGTTCGTACCGCTTCGCGAAACGGTTGGCCAATCGAACGTTGTCCTCGACATTCAGGACAGCGGCCGACGCTTCGAAATGAGTTACAACCGCACCACGGCAGAGTACGTGAAGGGCGCAACCCGATTCCGCCTGAACGGGTCGTGGCGAAGCCTCTCGGATTCTTCTCAGGAGCGGAACACGATTCTCTTCGTTCCGTTTGCTATCTTCAGCCAACTCACTGGCGGCGACCTGAAGATTGACCGCAGCAACAACAACGGCGGGTTCGGCAATAACAACAACGGCGGGTTCGGCAACAACAATAACAACAACTCTGGCACCGACCTCTACTACAACGGTCGCCGCCTGAGCTTCTCGGGCAACGAGGAGCCGTACAGCTCCCAGGGAACCACCCTAGTCCCGTTCCGGGCGCTGGGTTCTGCGCTTGGCCTCAAGACCGACCGATCGCCCGACGGCAAGCGGGTTTGGATTTGGCGGAACTCGGACCGGATCGAATATAACAAGGGAATGGTCTGGTATCGCCTGAACGAGGATCGTCGCGACATCGGCGCAAAGTCCGAAGAGAAGTCCGGCGTTCTGTTTGTGCCGATCGAACTCTTCAAGGCCCTTGTTGGCCGTAGCCTAACGACCCGCTGAAAGCTTGGTTCCCGGGCTTCAAGCCCGGGAACTGCAGCGGATTACAACCGACGGATGCGAATGTTGCGGTAGCTCACGGGATCGCCGTGGTCCTGTAGGACGATGAAGCCCTTCTTCTCACGGGCGTACTTCGGCATGCCATTGAACTTGGACGCCGCCACCAACTTCCAGAATGCATCCGACGACCGGTCGTAGGAAGCTACCAACTGGCCGTTGAGCCAATGCTCAACCTTGGAGCCCTTCGAGACGAGCCGAACAGAGTTCCAAAGTCCGGGCCCCCGGGCGGCGAAGATCTGCGTTGGCATCAACGCATAGGCCGCACCGGCGGCAGTTCGCGCGTCGCGCCCATCCGCGTGCCGCTCGTTGTCCAGAACCTGCATCTCCACGCCCGTCATCCACGGAGCACCGAACTCCTCGGTCGAGTGGTACATGATTCCGCTGTTACCACCCTGACTCACCTTCCAATCCAGCCGAAGCTCGAAGTCCTGGAACTCGTCGCGGGTTCGGAGGTCGCCGCCAGGCTGACCGGGCGTAAAGTTGAGCGTTCCGTTGCCGGCCGCCCATGCCTTCGGCACGGAAGTCTGCCGGAAACCAATCCAATGGTCGACGTTTGTTCCGTCAAACAGCGGCTGGAATCCTTCCTTAAGCTCAATAGCTGACGGTTTCAGCTCGCTCTTCTTAACCGGATTCGGTCGGACCGTCTTGTTCTTCGGAAGCCGGTTTAGCGTGTACCAGGCCTCGGTCGTCCAAAGCGTTCGACCGGAAGCCGCGATAAGCACCGGATCGAGCCGGACGTAGAACACTCGTCCTTCGGTGGGAGCGTTCGTTTCCAAGAAGATACGCTTTCGATCTCGGCTCACCGTCACCGATTGGATCTTCTCCATGCGTTCATTCACCTTCGGCCCGCCGTATTCGGCGGTCGGAACGTATCGCCACGACTGGAGCGTGTAGAAGGAAGCCTCTTCTCCAAGCCCCGCCGCCATCGGCTCGGTGAGCTCGATTTCGAAGCCGTTTGTTTTCACGCGAAGCGCCCGCATTTCGAACGTGGTCGCGCCGGTGTACGAAATCTTCTGAAGTCCGTACCGCTCCTTTCCTTCCTGGCCCCAGTTTCCAGCGGAGCCGATTCCGCCGATGTACAGTGCACCGTCCGGTCCCCAGTGGATGCGGTTCACGCCGCCTTCCAGGCCCTGCGTGAAGCGGAACACCGCTCCTTGCAATTGGCCCTCAACTTCCTCGACAAACACGCGCTTTACGCCGCCGTGGGTCACGTCGCCGTGGAGCATCTGCCCCTTGTACGGACCGTCCTTCGAGATCGTCGGCTCGGACGGCGAGTTTCCGATCTCGCCCTGCGGAAGCCAAACCACCGGCGGGGTTTCCGGCGTTTTCTTCGTTCCGATCGGATCTACCGAGCGAGAACCGTAGAACCCACCCTTCTTGATGTGCATTATCTTGGACGACGGCAGCCAGTCGCCTTGGTTATCGGCAACGAACAAGCCGCCCTTGTAGCCCAAGCCAATTCCGTTCGGCGTTCGAAGACCGCTCGCGATGAACTCGTAATCGCCGGTCTTCGCGTTGATCTTGATAACCCGACCGCGGTCGATGTTCTGCGGCTGCGTGCTTGCACCACCTGGATTGATGGCCGTCGCGAGCGTCGCGTAGAAGAAACCGTCCCGGTAAGCCAAGCCAAAGGCGAATTCGTGGAAGTTATCCGTCACGCCCCAGCCGTTCGCCACCGCGTAGTACTCGTCCGTGATACCGTCGCCGTTGTGGTCAACGAGCTTCGTCAGCTCCTGCTTCTGCAGCACGTAGATGTCTTTGCCGACCACGGCCACGCCAAGTGGCTCGGCGAGACCTTGCGCGATGCGCTGAACTTTGACATTCGTAGCATCCCCCTCGACGCCTGAAAGCAGATAAACGCCGCCTTCTGGCTCCCAGTTACAGACCACCATGCGGCCATCTGGCAAGAAGCTGATGCCACCGACGCGCGGTCGGAAAGTGGCCGGTCGCACCGTCGTAAGTTTGTAGGAAGGATGAACCCCCGCCAACGGTACGCGATCGCCCGGCCGGTAAAACATCGTAGCGCTGTAGACCCGCTTCTTGCCCGGCGACGTCACACGGACTTCGCCGTCCGGCGTGCTGAAGGCGCTGGGCGGAACGAGTTCGAACGTACGCTCGCCCGGCTGCTTCCACTCCAGCCGCAGAAGCTCATCTGCCTGATTTTCGAAAAATTCGATTCGGATCGGGTGGACACCGGCATCGAATTCGAAGTCACCGGTCCCGCTTGTTCCGGAGTTCAAGCCGTCGTGGTCGACGACTTTCGTGTCACGCACCCAGAAAACTGCGCCGTCGTCGCTGCTCAGACGGAACTCGTACTTGCCCGGGCGATTGATGCGAATGTTGCCCGTGATGTGCACCAGGAACATCTCTTCTAGTCCGCCAAAGTCGGCCGGCTTAGTGAAGTTCACCTGTGGCGCAACAAAGCTCTTGTTCGGCGTCTGCCCAAGCACCAGCGACGGAAGTCGGTTCATCCCTTCACCGATGTCGTAGACGCGGACCGCGAGGCCGGGAATGTCTTCGGCTTCCGGTAGAACCTCTGGCTCCGGTGCGGCGGCGGCCGGCCCGCGAAGCGTCGATTCCGTCGGTCGAACGATCTCGTCAACTCGCTTGAATTGAGTGGTCAACCGCGACGGCGTACCGTCGATCCGGATCGTGCCGCCAGCGAGCGACTGCCCGGTGAACTGCGTCTCGGCAATGTGGGACACCGTGGTCGGGCGATCGAGAGTCAGGTAGGCCCCGTTCGGCAAGCCTTTCGCCATGAAGTCACGGACGAGCACCGCGGCGCCGTCTCGCTCGGCGGCCTCCGGGGTCTCGTCCACGCGAACAATCTGCTTCCCTACGTTGAATTCGTATTGCAGAACGACCTTCTTGGCCTCAAACCGGTAGCCACGGAATCGCGGCCGGAGGGCGGTCGGCTGCGTTGCTCCTGCGGCGAAGTATCGCCAGACCGGCAGTTCGGTTTCGCCGATCGAATAGGCGAGGCCTTGGCTGGTCGGCTGCGGCCCGTGCGTCGTGGTGTAAACCGCTCCATCGAATCGAACCCCGCCCTTCCAGGCCTTGTACAGGCCGCAGTTGGTAGCATCGTAGGCAACCCAAAGGTTGTCGCTCAGCGCCAACGTTAGGCGGCGGGCTTTACGATCGAGGACAGAGCGAAAGGCCCAAATCTCGCGCCCGCGCGGCGGTGCCGGAACGGGGGCGAGTTGGGTTTGGATGCCGGGAGACAGAAGAACGGCAAAGACCAGCGGTGCGATCACGCACGGAGGTTTACCTGTTATCCGCCGCTAGTTGACACTCACGAGGCGATGGTTGACTTTCCCCGCCAAACCGCTGCCTGCGGTTTGGAATTTGGGTTCAAAATCAACCACTTCATGAAGTACTCCCACATGCGAACCGAGTTCACTTGCGTGTGCCCCGCATCTGGTCCAACCTGAAGGTCGTACCGCTTGCCTTCGCGATCGAGGTCGCGAATGAGTTTGTAGGTGTTTGATGGATGAACATTGTTGTCCGCCGTTCCGAAGAAGAGCATCAAGTGCCCCTTGAGCCCTTTCACATAGGTGGAAGCCGAACCAGCGTCGTAGCCCGCCTTGTTCTCGTTTTCCCACGGCAAGCCCATGTAACGCTCGGTGTAGATCGTGTCGTAATGCCGCCAATCGGTTACCGACGAGCTCGCGCAGGCGGCCCGGAAGACATCTGGATGCCGGAGGATCGCCATCGCCGAGGCGTACCCGCCGTACGACGTCCCGTAAATGCCAACGTTTTTGCCGTCGACGTACGGCCGCACGGCGAGTGCCTTGATGCCCGCCGCCTGGTCGTCGATCTCAACCACCCCGAGCTTGCCGTAAACCGCATCACGAAACGCCTTGCCTCTCCCCATCGTGCCTCGGCCGGCAATGTTCACCACCAAGAAGCCGAGCTCGGTCAGAGCCGACGGCGTCGAGAACCGCACGTTCGGGCCGCCGCTTTCTGGGCCGGCGTAAACCGAAAGGATCACCGGATACTTCTTTTTAGGGTCGAAATCGGACGGAAACTGGAGCGTGCCGTAGCAATCGGTTGTGCCATCTGCGGCCTTGAAAGCGAACAGCTCAGTCTTCTTGAGGCCTGCCTCGTTGAACTTGGTGATGTCGCTTTCCTTCAGCGTCGCCAGCGTCTTGCCCTTAAGGTCGATGAGTCTGGTCACCGCCGGGGTCGAAGGATTTTGCGCGATGTCGACGAAGTGCTTGCCGTCCGGCGCGAGCATGACCTCATGGTGCAGATCTGGATTCGTGAGGAGCTGGTCGCCCTTGCCATCGAGGCCAACCCGATACAACTGGATGAAATACGGATTCTTTGGACCGGCGCCGGTGTAAAAAACGGCCTTCTGGTCTTCCAGCACGGTGACGCCGGAAGCGTCTCGCGACGCGTCTCGTCCGTCCGGCGTGACCGTGCCGAGGAACTTGCCGCTGAGGTCGCGAAGTTCATACCGAGCAAAACCGCTCTTCTCAGTAAACCAAAGGAACCGCTTGCCATCCTTCAGGAAGATCACCGTCGGATGGTTCTCGACCCAGGCCTTTTCGTATCGCTCTTCCACGACGACGCGCGACTTTCCGGTCGCCGGATCGGCGGCGCAGAACTGCATCACATTTTGCTTGCGGTTCGTTCGGTAGTAGTACAGCTCTCTTCCGTCCGCCGACCAGCGCACGTCATACACGTACTCGCCCAAGGTGGCGTCGCCGAAGGAAGTATCGATGACCGTCTTGCCCTCGCCTTCCACCGGCGAAACCAGAAGCTGCACTTTCGGGTTCGCTTGACCGGCCTTCGGATACGCCTCGACGTCGAGCGTCGACTGAAACTGCGCCTGATCCATCGCCAGGTAGTAGTCGCGCACCGGCGACTCATCGAACCGATAGTAGGCGAGGTACTTGTTATCCGGCGAGAACCACATCGATTCGCGAACTTCCAGTTCCTCCCCGTAGACCCAGCTTGCAACTCCGTATTTCGTGCGGTCTTTCACATTGCCGTCGGTGGTCACGGCCCGTGGGTTTTTGCCGTCGCCACCCGCGATGACGACGTTCCGCTCGTTCACGAACGCCATCTTCGTGCCGTCTGCGGAGTAAGCCTTGTCGAATTGGCGGCCGCGCTCGGGCGCATTTCGGTTTCGCCTTCCCGGCGTGGCAGTTGCGGCCTTCTCGGTCACTTCCGCCTGCTGCCCGGTTGCGACGGTGTGGCGCATGGTCTTTCCGTCCTTCTGGAACGTGAAACTCTTCCCGTCGGCATCCCATGTCACGCGGAGCGCGCCGGAGACGGTCATGCTCCCGAGCGAACGAATCAGTTTTTGGTAGCGGTCATAGCGCGGCATTTCCTGAAAAACTTCCTGGGCGTGAACTTTCGGAGCGAACGCCACGGAAACGAGGAAGAGAGTGCCAAGCCATGCGGACGGTCGAGCCATGGGAGCTATTATCCGCGACGTACGGCGAAATTACTCCGCCGTTGGCAAAACTGGCGCCGCATTTGCCAGCCGGATCCCACGGGCCTGCGCTGCCTTCAAAACTTCCGTAAGTAATCGATCCTTCAGCGCCAATTCTTCCGAGAGCGTATCGACTTCGAAAAACGTTAGGACGTAGATGCCGACCGAAACCTCGGTGAGTTCGGTGACCGCCACAATGCTTCTCGAGAAGGCGACTTCTTGCTGGGCTTCGAGCCAATCCCGAATGTCTTGGCAAAGCCCCTGAAGGTCGGCGGGCTTTGTGTCGTATCCCACTCGGATGTTGATCCGCTGCCGCCGGCTTCGCCGAGCGCCGTAGTTCTCGACCGCCGCCCGGATCAGGTTTGCGTTCGGTAGCGTGATTAGCGTGTCCTCAAACGTTCGAAGCCGGGTAGAGCGAAGGTTGATCTCCTCAACTACTCCCTCGACCGTGCCAATTTTCACCCAGTCGCCCAGCTTGAAGGGCATATCGAAGAGAATCGTCAGGGACCCGAAGACGTTCTCAACCGAGTCTTTGGCGGCGAGCGCCACCACGATGCCGCCGATCCCGAGTCCGGCCACGACGCCAGCAACATTTACACCGAACACGCTAAAGGCAAGCAGCGATCCGGTGACGATGATACAAAACCGGATGAGCTTGCGTGTAACGGGAACAAGCAGCTTTTCTGCCCGCTGGCTCTCGGTGCGCGAGACGATGGTGTCGCACACCGCATCCCAAAAGAAGATCGCAAGAAATATCGCTCCGATGAGCATGCCGCTTCGGCTCACGGCCAGCGTGAACCCGGCCGCCGCTAGCGGCATATTGAGCTGTTTTGCCAGCGGCCAGAGCACGTAACTGGAGCCCAACAAGGCAAAGGCGCGGACTAGGTTATGGGTTGTCGCATCCGACGGTTTCTGCTCGGTACCCGGAAAGAACCTCCGCACCAATCGGCGCGCAACTGCGCTGAATACTCGGAACGCGATAAAGCAGGCCAGCAGAATGCAGCCGAGCCCGACCCACTGCCATGCCTCGACTCCACCAAACTTGACGTGCCACTCCTTCGAAAAACCGGCGGCCCATTCTTGCATTAAGCCATTCTCCTACTAAACCGCCGACTCAAGATCAGAAATAGCGGCGCGAGGAAAAGCGCCGGGAGGAAGTTAGCGGTCGGCACCTTCTTGAGATCAAGCAAGCCGAGGCCAATGCCTAGCATCATAAGGCCGCCGACCGCGCTGACTTCGGCGATCATCTCCGCGTCTTCGGCCAGCCAGGCCAACCGATGGGCACCTAGCGTTAAGGCACCCTGCACAACCAAAACTACGAGCGCGGAGGCGATGATGCCCGGTCCGAGCGTGGCCGCCAAGAAGAACGCCGCAAAGCCATCCAACGTGCTTTTGACGCCGAGAAGCTCACTCTTCCCTTTCAAGCCGTCTTCAATGCAGCCCAAGATCGTCATCGGTCCAACGCAAAAGAGGATGCTCGCCGTTACGACGGCTTCATTGAACCGGCCAGAACCGCCAAACGTTTGGCGAAGAAGGTCTGCGATCTGGCCGAGACCAGCGTCGATGCGGAGCAAGTAGCCCAGCACCCCGCCCAGGGCCAGAGCGGCCGCAACCAAGAGAATGTTTTTGCTGGGGAGAAACAGTTTGATGCCCAGGCCGATGGATACGAAGCCGAGCCCGCTAAGGACGATCGATTGAAGGTCCGTGGGGACGGCGCGGCCGGCAAACGTGCCGACGGTGCCGCCAACTACCACCGTCGCCACGTTAAGCCAGGTACCCCGCATTTCTAAGGCAAGGTACCCGGCGAATGGTTACAGGCCCTTGTCGGCGAGGAACTTCACGAGGTCGGCAACGCGGCAGCTGTAGCCCCACTCGTTGTCGTACCAGGCGATGACCTTGACAAGGTCGTCAACCAGCACGGTGTCGATTGCCGAGAAGATCGACGAATGTGTGTTCCCGCGGAGGTCGCTGCTGACGAGCGGCTCTTCCGAGTAAAGAAGGATTCCCTTCATTGCGCCTTCGGCATATTCCTTCATCGCGGCGTTGATTTCCTCAACGCTAACCGCGCGGCTGAGCACCGCGGTGAAGTCCACGACCGAAACGGTCGCGGTCGGAACTCGGAACGCCATGCCGGTGAACTTGCCCTTCAGCTCGGGAATGACTAGGCCAACCGCGCGTGCGGCACCGGTGGAGCTGGGAACGATGTTCTGCGAAGCGGCGCGGGCGTCGCGCAGGTCCTTCGCGGCGGTGTCTTGCGTCTTCTGCGAGTTCGTGAAGGCGTGTACCGTCGTCAGCAAGCCCTTCAGGATGCCGAACTTCTCGTGCAGAACCTTGGCGACCGGCGCGAGTCCGTTTGTCGTGCAGCTTGCATTCGAGATGACGTGGTGGGTTGCCGGGTCGTAAACGTTGTCGTTCACGCCGAGCACGATGGTGAGGTCCTCGTTCTTGGCCGGAGCGGAGATGATGACTTTCTTGACGCTGCCGCGTCGGTGGGCAACGGCCTTGGTCGCGTCGGTGAAGAATCCGGTCGCTTCGATGACGACGTCAACGTTCTCCGATTCCCAGGGAATGTTCGCTGGATCTCGCTCGGCGAACACCTTGATGGCCTTGCCGTTTACGTGGATGGCCTGGTCGTCGTGCTCCACCGTTCCGGCAAACGGGCCGTAGGTGCTGTCGTACTTGAACAAGTGAGCGTTAGTTAGCGTATCGGTAAGGTCGTTAACGGCGACCACTTCGATTTCTTCCGGGTGACGGGCGAGGATGGTGCGCAGCGAAAGGCGACCGATGCGACCAAAACCATTAATTCCAACTCGAACTGGCATTGAATACTCCTATTGATCCGACTGGCCGCACTGCCAAAGATCGTCTCATTTTACTCACCGGCTGATCGTTGCGTGCGGCTGCCGGGTCACTGGCGGGTGTATCGGTTGCCGGTTACCGGGTTGAAGAGGAAGTTTTCGTCGTCTTCGACCCGGAAGACGACCTTTCCGGCATCGCGAATGTATTGGTATTTTTTCTGCAGCAACGGCGCCCGGTCGATGTTAGCCGAGAAGTCGGCCGCGCTGAGATCGATTCGGATGGTGGTGTTCAGAACCTCGTACGGAACCGCTGCGACCGACTGCCAGTTCCCGTCTGCTTGTGAAAAAACGTCGCTACTTACGAAAAAGCAGATCGCAAACCTCTCCGTGCCCGAGCGTGCGAAACTATCCTGCACGTATTTGTAGGCAACCAAGTCGTCCTTCCTCGTCCCATCGGACTCGTAGAAGAAGCCGCCAAAGCGATGGAACGCGCTGTTCGGCGTTGTCTCCGAAGCCTTCTCTACCAATGTTCGGGCTGCCTCCGCGCTAAAGGTTCCAGAACTGCTTGTCGGAAGAAGTTCTGGATAGAGTCTATCAGTGCCTTTCTCTCGGGCGAAGCCATCAACGTTGTATGTGGCACCTTCCTTCGGAATCAGGAAAAATCGGACTCCGTCACGGTTCATCACGCCCAAAAGCTCTTCCTTATTCGCGTCGTAGCTGGTCGGCTCGAAGAGATAATCCCCGAATGGAGTGTTGCGTACGGACAGAAGCAATTTTTCCTGTTTCAACTGCAATTCGGCGGTTTCCTTGCCAAATACATACCGAGACTTCTCGGCGGAAAAAGTCTTGCCCGCGACGTTAAGCGGGGCGCGGCAACCCGAAATCGAGAGAAGAGACGCGGCCAACAAAATCGCACTGAAAGGGAACGCTTTCATACGACGATGTTGACCCAGGGCGGGCCGCCCGGCAGATGACAAATGTCAAGCGGCGGAGGATTCCGCGGCCAGCGAAGCCTGGATCTTGCTGAACAAGTCGGCAGGGGCCAGCGGCTCTCGCACCCGGCATTGCACATGGCGAAGCACCATAGCTTCGAACTCATATTCTTCGGCACAGACGCCGCAGCCAGAGAGGTGCTCGTCCACTAGGCGGGTCTCGTCCTCCGACAGTTCCCGATCAAGATAGTCTTGGAGCCTCTCAAAGGTCTCATTACACGTGTATTTCATTGGGTTTCCTTAGGTGTAATCCCGTAGGCCTGCGCAAGTTCCCAGAGGTGAACTTGGAGTTGCTTTCGGGCCCGGTGAAGGCGCGACCGAACGGTGCCGACCGGTATCTCCAGCACGGCCGCGATTTCTTCGTACGGCATTTCGCTCACAAGGTGCAGGGTTGCGACGACCCGATATTCTTCCGGCAGTTTCGCCAAAGCCGCCTGAACCGCTTCCTCGTTGATTTTTTCAAACACGGACGCGACCGATTCTTCACGGTCCACCGGGATCCCATCGGCCTTGAACCGATCGTACAGATAGAGGTCCGGCGCAGCATCAAGCGATTCGGTCGCCAACTTCGACGCGCGCTCGCGGTTTCGGAAGAACCGGTTCGTTAAGATGCGGAGGAACCAAGCCCGGAAATTCGTCTCGGGCGAGTAGCTCGCGAAGTACTTGAACGCCAAAAGCGAGGCGTCCTGAACCAAATCCATCGCTTCGTCTCGATTCCCCGTGAGCCGGAACGCATAGCGGAAGGCCACGTCGACGATCGGCTGAAGCTCGCGCTCGAACCGGTGTTGGACGCTTAGCTCTTCCGTCATCATTCGAGAAGATTATCACGAATTCGGCACAAAGCCCGACGTAGAATTTGGTATGCAAAGAATTGCCGTCGCCGCTTCGCTGCTCGCCATCTTTTCCGCTTCCGCTCTAGCCGAGATCAAGACTAGCTTCGTGGAATACCAAGAAGGCGGGGTGACTTTGCAAGGCTTCCTGGCCTACGACGACGCAAAGGTCGGTTCCCGCCCGGCGGTGATGATCGTGCACGATTGGGACGGCTTGGGAACCTACGAGCAGGATCGGGCGAAGCAGCTTGCCGCAGAGGGCTACGTTGCCTTTGCCGCCGACATTTATGGCAAAGGGGTTCGACCAAACAACCCGCAGGACAACGCGAAGGAAGCGACGAAGTACCGAAGCGACATCCCGCTGTTCCGACGCCGATTAAATGCTGGCTTCGACGCAATGGTGAAGCAGGCAAACGTCAACCCGGCAAAGACGGCCGCCATCGGCTACTGCTTTGGCGGTGGCGGAGTGTTGGAACTTGCGCGTAGCGGCGCAAACGTTCAAGCCGTCGTTAGCTTCCACGGCGGCCTCGGGACCGCGACCCCGCAGGATGCGAAGAACATCCGCGGAAAGGTTTTGGTCATCGGCGCCGCCCAAGACCCGGCGGTTCCCCGCGAAGTGAACACCGCATTTCTAAACGAAATGCAGGGGGCAAAGGTCGACTACCAGTTCGTGCTCTACAACCTGAACGTCCATGCATTCACGGTCCCCGGGGGGCAATACGATGCCACGGCCGACCGCCGCAGCTTCGCCCAGATGAAAACCTTCTTTGGCGAAGTCTTCGGAAGCTGACTTTCCGCCGAGCGTTAAGGTCCGGAAGCGACGAATACCTGCGGTGAAAGCCGTAGGTATAATCTGCCCAGGCTTCGGGTCCCCCCGCAGACCCTAGCTCAGGAATATTCGCATGCCCGGAACCGGACAAGTAATCACCGTCGTTGGCCCCGTTGTTGACATCCGCTTCACAAGCGACAGCCTCCCTGCCATTTATAATGCGGTCCTCATTGAGGATGCGTCGCGAAACCTAAGTTTGACCTGCGAAGTTGCGCAGCACCTAGGTGACAACGTCGTACGAGCCATCGCGCTCTCCAGCACCGACGGTTTGACGCGCGGAATGACCGCCGTTGACCAGGGCGGACCGATCTCGGTTCCCGTCGGAAACGGCACGCTGGGCCGCGTTTTCAACGTTCTCGGCCAGCCGATCGACAACGAAGGCCCGCCACAGACCACGGAAACCCGACCGATCCACCGCAACGCTCCCAGCTTCGACCAGCAGTCGACGAAGGTTGAGCTTCTGCAAACCGGTCTGAAGGTGGTTGACCTTCTGATTCCGTTTAACAAGGGCGGAAAGATTGGTCTCTTCGGAGGAGCCGGTCTCGGAAAGACGGTTCTCATCCAAGAGCTCATCCGAAACATCGCCGTTGAAGCTTCCGGCGTTTCGATGTTTGCCGGCGTGGGCGAGCGCACCCGAGAAGGAAACGACCTCTGGCGCGAAATGAAGGAGACGACGTTTAAGGACGCATCCGGCGTCGAACTCCGAGTTATTGACAAAACGGCCATGGTCTTTGGCCAGATGAATGAGCCACCCGGAGCACGTCTTCGCGTTGCTCTTTCCGCACTTACGATGGCGGAGTACTTCCGCGATGAAGTCGGAACCGACGTTCTCGTCTTCGTCGACAACATTTTCCGATTCGTTCAGGCAGGTTCTGAGGTTTCGGCACTTCTCGGCCGAATGCCGAGCGCCGTTGGTTACCAGCCGACGCTGGCAACCGAAATGGGCGGCCTTCAAGAGCGAATTACCTCCACTAACAAGGGATCGGTTACCTCGGTTCAGGCGGTCTACGTTCCGGCGGACGACCCATCCGACCCGGCACCAGCCACCACCTTCTCTCACCTTGACGCGTACGTGTACCTTGACCGATCGATTGCTTCCAAGGGTCTGTACCCGGCCGTGGACGCTCTTGTTTCGACCTCGAAGAACCTCGACCCGCGCGTTGTTGGCCAGGAGCACTACGACGTCGCCCGACGCGTTCAGGCAACCCTGCAGCGATACAAGGAACTGCAAGACATCATCGCCATTCTTGGTATCGACGAACTTTCGGACGACGACAAGCAGTTGGTAGGCCGAGCGCGAAAGATCGAGCGATTCATGTCGCAGCCGAATTTCGTTGCCGAGCAGTTCACCGGTAACCCGGGCCGCTACGTCCCCATCGACGAAACGGTTTCGGCGTTCAAGGAACTCGTCAACGGCAACCTCGACGATGTGCCCGAGCAGGCGTTCCTGTACTGCGGCGGCATGGAAGACGTTCGCGAGAAGCAGAAGAAACTCGCCGCGGTGGCCTAAACCAACATGGCCCGAGACATCACCCTCTCGATTGTCGCTCCGGACAAGTCCGTGATGGAGGAACCCGTTTCCTCCATCGTCGCTCCGGGCACGGAAGGGTATTTCGGCGTCCAAGCGGGCCACGAGCCGCTTGTCGCTTCGCTCAAAGCCGGCCTGCTGGAATATGTCCAGAACGGACAGAGAAGTTTTGTTTACATCGGCGGAGGTTTTGCTGAAGTTCGACCGGATCGAGTGACGATCCTGGCCGACGAAGCCGAACTCGCGCAAAATATCAGCCTCGCCCACGCCGAAGCTGACCTCGAAAAGGCCCGCGCCGGACTGCAAGGCGAAGGCGTAATGGGTTCCGATGAGTCGGTCCAGCAGATCGAGAAAGCGATCCAGCGGCTCCGCGCCGCCCGAATCGTAAAATAAGCCTGGTACCCTGACGGGGAATGCCCCAAGTTCAAATTATTCCCCTCGGCGGCGTAGGGGAGATCGGCAAAAACTGCACCGTTGTGCAAGAAGGCGATGACCTACTCATCGTAGACTGCGGCCTGAGCTTTCCCAATGAGGAAATGCTCGGCATCAACATCGTTGTTCCAGATTTCACTTACCTCGTTCAGAACAAAGATAAGTTCAAAGCGATCTTCCTAACCCACGCGCACGAGGACCACGTTGGGGGACTTCCCTACCTTCTCGACAAACTGCGGGTGCCCATCTACTGCACCGAGTTCACCGCCGCCCTCATTCGCCAAAAGTTGGACGAAAAAGTCGGCCGCGACAAGTACGATATTCGCATCTACAAACCGGGCGACATCGTCAAAGTCGGCGCGCTCTCGGTAGAGCCGGTTCGAATCACCCACTCGATTCCGGAAAACTGCGGCCTAGCCGTTCGTTGCTCCCACGGCATCATTTTCTTCACCGGTGACTTCAAGTTTGACTTCACGCCGGTAGACGGCAAAGCCACCGATATGGCCCGGTTGAGCGAGCTCGGACGGGAAGGCGTCGTTGCCCTCCTCAGCGACTCGACCAACGTCGAGCGACCAGGCTGGGGCCCCAGCGAGCGGTCCGTCCTCCCCGGAATGCAGGCGGTTTTTGCCGCCGCCGAGGGTCGCATCCTCATGACGACGTTCGCCAGCAACATCCACCGGATGCAGCAGTTTATGGATGTCGCCGCTGAATACGGACGCAAAGTCGCGGTCGTCGGTCGCCGGATGGAGCAGAACATCGACACCTGCGAGCGGCTTGGCTACATCAACGTCCCCAAAGGCACGCGCATCAAGCTTGAAGATCTCGCGCTGTATCCGCCGAACAAGGTCGCCATCCTGACCACGGGCAGCCAGGGCGAACCCATGAGCGCGCTCGTGCAGATGAGCCGCGGCGAGTACGGCCGGTTACAGATCAAGGCGGGAGACACCCTTGTCTATTCGGCGCGCCCAATTCCAGGTAACGAAGGCGCCATCTGGCGAACGATCAACCGACTGTTCCAGCAAGGCTGTCGGGTCATCTACGATTCGCCGATGCCGATCCACGTTTCCGGCCACGCGTACCAGGAGGAGCTGAAGATGATGATCAATCTTCTGAAGCCGTTCTACATCGCGCCGGTGCACGGCGAGCCGCGCCACCAGTACCTGTACAACCACATTGCCCGAGAGATGGGCCACCCAGAGCACCGGATCTTCACGATGGCCACCGGCGTTCCGTTGAATCTGGACGACACCTCGGCGGCGCTAGGAACAGCCGTCGCGGCGGGCAGTGTTTTGGTAGATAACGCCGGCACGGCCGGAGTTTCAGACGAGATCCTGCGCGACCGATACAGCGTCGCCAACGAAGGGCTCGTCATCGTGACGGTTCCGGTTGACGTGACGAAGGGCGTGCTTGCCGGCGACCCGTCCATCATGGCCAAGGCGTTTAGCGGTTCGCCCAAGACCCTGGACATTGCGCTTGACTTCCTGATGGACGCCATGCGAAACCTGGGACGAGAGGAGCTCCGCGATACCTCCCGCGTGAAAGCAGACGCGGCGGATGCCGTAAAGCGCGCCATTCAGCGGCGCGGCGGAGCCCGACCGTTGGTCGTGCCCATCGTCATCGAGTTCTAAACGAACAAATTCCTAAGGGCTTCTTCGATCGAAGGGGCCCTTTTGATGACGGTGCGAACGTTTCCGTAGCCCTCCAACAGCAGGCGCGCCGCCAGCTCTTGGCCCTCCCGTGCCTTCAGCACGACCGAATCCTCCTCGACCGACATCGAAACGTCGAACGGCTCGCAGATGGCGCGGACGGACGCCTGCTGGTTCGTTTCCACGCGGATCTCCTGCGGCGGGCCCAAGCGCAAAAGGTCTTCAACCGACTTTGCAAACCGAATTTCCCGCTCCCGTAGCACGACGACCGCGTCGCACAGCTTCACAAGCTCAGGGCGATGGGTGGAAAAGAAAATGATTTGGCCGGTAGATCGCCGCCGCTGAAAAGCGGACAGTGTGCTGGCCAGCGCCCAAGGGTCCAGCTGATCGAACTGCCCGTCTAGGCACAACAACGGCTCTGGCGCGGTGATCGCAGAAAGCAACTCGGCAGAAGCCATCTGCGTCGGTGAAAGGTCCCCCACCGAAGCGGCGCGCTGATCCCACAAGCGGACGGAAGCCAACAGGTCAGACAGGGCCGAAGCCGCCCCGACTCCACCCGGTAGCCGAGCCAACGAGGCAACTTTCGAACGGCGATGCACCCCACCGGGCCGGGCAAAGTGGGCGGTGGGACGTTCGATGCGTCCGATGGGAACACGGTCTAGGCCGGCAAGAATGCGCAAAAACTGGGTTTTGCCGCTGCCCCCGGGACCAACTACGGCGACCCATTGGCCGGGCCGAACCGAGAGCGTGAGCGACGGGCCGGTGTTCACCAGCGCAAACTGCTGGAGTGAAACCCCGCCCGTCATGGTTACGGCAACACCAAAAGCTCTTTTGGCGCGTGGGTCAGCACTTCGACACCATCCGCCGTGACGACGACGTCGTCCTCGATTCGAACCCCGCCGAAGCCAGGGATGTAAATTCCGGGCTCGATGGTCCAAACCTGGCCCGGCTCCAGCACATCATCGGAAGTCGCGGCAAGGCGACCGCTGTCGTGTACCACGCGCCCAAGACCATGGCCCAGGCTATGGCCAAAGAAGACGTCCCAGCCCTTCTCGGCGAACCGCTCTCGCACGCGGGCGTCTAGGTCGCGGGCTCGAACCCCAGGCCGCACGCTTTCCACCGCTTCGATCTGCGCCGATAGCACGGTGTCGTAAAGCTCGCGGTGCCGGGCGGTGGCGTCTCCGACGACCACGGTTCGGGTGAGGTCGGAGTTCATTCCGCGCCATTTCGCCCCAAAATCCATCGTCAAGAAGTCGCCGACTTCCAGCTTCTTCTCGCTCGCCCGGCCGTGCGGGCGGGCGCTTCGCTCGCCGCTGACGACGATCGGCTCGAACGCGATCTCGGCCCCGTTGCGCCGAATGAAGAACTCAAGTTCTAGGTTGATATCAAACTCTGAAACGCCAACCTGGATGAGGCGGCGCACGTGGTCAAAGGCGGCGTCGGCCAGCGCGCAGGCTTCGCGAAGGCCGGCAAGCTCGTCGGGGAATTTGATCATCCGTAGGCCGTCGAACAGGCTGCTGGCCGGTACGAGGGTCACGGCGGGCCACTTCGCCTGCCACTTTTCCCACTGCGCGTGGGTGGTCGAAGACGCGTCAAATCCGAGCCGCGTCACGCCAAGCCGGGCCAGAACCTCGGCCAGATAATCGGCAAGCTCTACCGGCGAGGCAAAAGATTCGGTCGGCATGTTGCCAACCTCCTCCGCCGCCTGAAGGGTGTAGCGGCTGTCCGTTACGAAAACTGCTTCTTTGGCCGTGGCGATGACGACGCCGCTGGAGCCTGTAAATCCGGTTAGCCAGCCAACGTTGACTGGATTTGCGACAAGCACGGCATCCACGCCGTCGGGCAAGAGCAACCGTAGTCGGTCCAAAGCGAGGCTCATACGACCTCTTTTCGGTAGTTCAAAATCGCCTGCATCGCCATGATGTAGCCGTACCCGCCGAACCCGACCACCTGGCCAATCGTCACCGGCGAGACGACCGAGTGCCGGCGGAATTCTTCGCGGCCGTGAACGTTCGTGAGATGCACTTCAATGACCGGCAGCCGAACGCTGGTTAGCGCATCGCGAAGAGAAATCGAGTAGTGCGTGAGTCCGCCCGGGTTGATGACGATGGCGTCGGCCCATCTCCGGTGCTCCTGGATCGTGTCAATGAGAATGCCTTCCGAGTTCGACTGAAGGATGCGCACCTCAATTCCAAGGTCCTTCGAAGCGTTGCGCAGGTCGTTGTCGATCTCTTCTAGCGGCTTCTTGCCGTAGATATCTGGCTCTCGAAAACCGGTGAGGTTGAGATTGGGCCCGTGTAGGACGAGTACGCGAATAGAGCTCATTTCAAAATTTCCTTCATGTCTTCGGCAGAAATCACATCTTCGGGAAGCAAACGCGGAACACCGTCGCGAATGGGAAAGCCCACCCCCGTCTTCGTGCAAACAAGGTAGTCGCCAACTTTTCGCAATGGCGGTCGATCCGGCTCCAGCGGGTTTGCCAACTTCGCCAGCACCTCGTCGGTCATCGGTTACAAACCTCCCGATAGATGGAGTCCAGATGGGCTGCCGTCGCCTTCCAGGAGAAGTCGCGCTCGCGCGTGAAACCAGACTCTTGCATGGCCTCAAGCTTACTCCGGTCGCCCAAGAGCTCGGCAATGGCGGCGGTCCAATCGTCCGCCAGAAAAGTCGGCATGACCCTTGCCGCCAAGCCGCACACTTCCGGCGCGGCCCCTCCCGAACTTGAAAGCACCGGGCAGCCGCAGCGGAAGGCTTCCAGAATCGGAATCCCGAACCCCTCATGAAAGCTGGGCAGCAGGTAGAGTTCCGCCGCCGAGTAGAGGGCGCTCAGGTCCTCCGTCGAGACATATCCGACCGCGTGTCCGCGCGGCCCCGGGCTTTGGTCGCCCCATCCCGACTTGCCGGTGATCACGAGCGTTTGCGGCAGCGGTGCCATCGCCGCGACGGCGAGCCCAAAGTTCTTGCGCGGCCAACGCGTCCCGACAGTGAGGACATACGGCTCGTCAATGCCAAACTTCGAGCGGACGCGTTCGACGGCTTCGGAACGCGGCAACCGCTGAATCCAGCTCGGGCACGCGTTGAAGGTGACGTCCGTTTTGCCCTGCGCCGCCGGAATGTAACCTGCTATCTCCCGCTTGCACGTTTCCGAAACGGCCAAAACCCGGGCCGCGCGCCGAACCGCCGCCGGCACGCTGCGCTGCAAGATGAAGCGATCTTTCGGTTGGAACCACTCGGGCCCGATGAAAAACGAGACGTCGTGGACGGTCGTGATGCCATGCCTGCCGACCAGCGGGCTGAGGGAGTACTGGGTGTGGATCGCCCGGGCGCCAGCCTTTCGGGCCGCCAACGGGAACTGAACGTAGCTCCACAATCGGCTGGATCGCGCGGGGAGCTCAATCCACCGAGCGTTCGGCGGAAGCACCACCCCGTCCGGGACCGGCCCGTCGGAGTAGAGCAGCAACCGAAGGTCCGACGAGATCTGGCAAAACCCTTCCAGGAGTCCGGTCCAGTAGGTGCTGTCGCCGGTGCTGGTCTTGCCGACCAGCCTAGCATCCATTGCTACCGTGCTTGCCGCCATCTTTTCGTCACTTCCGGTACCGGCGCGGGAATCATCTTGCCCGTGGAATCGTTCACAATCGTAAGGGTCCGTTCTGGATTCTTAGGAGTTGCCTTGAAACGCCGAAAAAAGCCCACCGCCCTTATTGTTGCCCTATTCTTCTTTGCCATGCTGGCCTTCGGCCTGCAGGGCGCACAGTCGGGGATGTTCCGAGACCTTCAAAAGATGGCGCAGCCCGCCGTGAGTGCCGAGCGACCTAACGACACCTCTAGCACCGACTTCGGCAAGCAGGCAAAAGCCGCCCTTGGCGACCTCGGAAAGGCGAAGAAGGACGAAAAGGCCGAGGGCAAGAAGGCTGCCGCCGCCGCAATGCGAAACAAAATGGGTGGCGTTCCGATGATGGCCACACCGAAATCCAGCACATTCAAGGCAAAGCCGAACGATTCGAGCATCGGTACCCAGTGGTACACCGACGAATCGCGCACCTACAATTAAGCCGATTCTTCGGCAAAAACCCGGACTCGACCGTTAGACTCGGTCCGGGTAAATCGAACTCCGTACGCCTCGTCGAGTAGAGGTGAGGAAAGGGCATCTTCTAGGGCCCCCGCAAAAATTGCTTGACCGCCGGACAGCAGAATCGCCCGGCTGGCAAACGCGCCCGCCAAGTTCAAGTCGTGAATTGCGGCAAGCAGAATGCCACCGTCATCGGTATGGGTTCGGGCCAGCCGGGCAAACGAAAGCTGATGCCGAACGTCCAGGCTTGCGGTTGCCTCGTCCAGAGCGAGCAAACGCGCCTGCTGGGCAAGCGCACGGGCCAGCAGGACCCGCTGCTTCTCGCCACCGCTCAGCGTGAAAATCGAGCGATTCGCCATCTCGCGAACGCCGGTTCGTCCCATCGCATCCTCCACCACGAGCTGGTCGTTTTGTGAATCCATGAGCCGCGTTGCGTGGGGCAGCCGCCCCATCGCCACCACCTCGTACACCGTGAAGGGGAACAGGAACGATTCTTCCTGTGGCACCACCGCCACCCGACGCGAAACCTCCCGGTTCGTTAGCCTCGATAGAGGGTCTCCGAACAGCTGGACCTCACCCTCAAGCGCTGCAATCTCCTGGCTCAGCGTCTTCAAGAGGGTGCTCTTTCCGCTACCGTTGGTGCCAAGAAGGGCGACAGCGTCGCCAGGCCGAAGCGAAAAGTTAAGGCCACGTAGTACCGCCTGGCCATGGTAACCGCACGCCATGTCCTGAACGCGAACTTCGTCGGCAACTTGAACCACCAAAGACAGTATGAAAAGTTTCTGGGATCAGCCGTAGTTGGGCCTGCCATTGCGGCAGAAGGAGATTAGGATCTCCGGTCCGCAACCGGGCGGAACGTGGTGACAAGCTTTGGGCGCCCTTGGTTGCCGACTGAACTCATTCTTCTGCCACCTGCCGTCAGCGAGCGAAATGTCTCTTATTGGCCGCACCGAATGAAGTGCGAATTTCTTCGCACTTCATTCGGCTGGATATGTTCAGGCTTGGGCGTCTTCGGCTTCGGCGTATCCGAACGATTGCGGCGCGTCGATGTAGTTGATATCTTCCGAGACAAACTCGGCGGCCGTATAGAGATCGGGATGCTCAAAGATGTTCTCGGTTCCGCGCGGAAAACGAAGCGGCGTTCCGGAGAACCACCAACCCACATGGTGGATCAGCGCAATCATCGGGCGGGGAACATCGGTGTGGTTTGGCATACCGGCATGCCACAGGCGCAGATCGCGAATCACAAGGCTGCCGGCCTTAACCACCGGCTGAAGCGGCGGGCTGAACTGTCGTCGCTCCTCCAGCTTGGCTTCCGGCACTTCGATGTTGCCGTCCGACATCGCGACGGTCGGGTCCAGGTGCGAGCCCGGCCAGATTTCCGTAGATCCGTTCTCCGCGCTAACATCGACGAGCGGGAAGTTGACCACGAGGCCGTAGGCAGGGTGCACGCTGTCCTGATTTGGCCATAGCTGGCCCGCGTCGGCATGAACCGGTTGCCGATCAGTGCTCTTGATCGCGGTGTTGCCGCTGTACATCACGTTCTTCTGGCCCCGTCCCAGCACGGCGAGCGTCACCTGAATGGCGAAGTCGTTCACCACGATGTCTCGGTACAGGTACGGCGGGAACGGCGGCGGATTCTGCTGGAGGTTTCCGCTGTTCCAGTTGAACGGTCGGTCCTTGCGCGCGAGAAGCGCCGTCACGTCCAAGGTCATCTTGTCGCGGAGGGCGCCGACCGACGCCAAAGAAACGACATCTTCCAGAATCACGACTCCGTCTCGATTAAGTGCCTCAACAGCCAAGGCGAGGTTCTCGGGCCGAAATCGCCCCTGCTCGCGCTCTTCGGCATCTGGGCACAGCGTTGTGAGAATCGACATGGTCGTAGTTTAGGCGATTCCCGCGCCGGATGAAACATCCATGTCCGAAAACGGCGAGATTAAACTCACCCGATCGAATAGCATGAACCCATGGAATTGGATCACGCCGCATGCCACCGTGCGCACGCCAGCAAGGACCGCCGCTTCGACGGCTGGTTCTTCATCGCGGTCGCTTCGACGAAGATCTATTGCCGCCCGATTTGCCCCGCTCGAACGCCGAAGCCCGAGAACTGTACGTTCGTGCGAACGCCGGCGGAAGCCGAAAAGCTGGGCTATCGGCCCTGCCTTCGGTGCCGTCCAGAGCGAGCGCCCATTCTCGCCGATTCCACTTTTGCCGCCTCGGTAGACGCGACGCGGGCGGTTGCGCTAGCCGCAGCCCGGTGCATCGAAAACGGTGAACTGACCGGACAGTCGTTGGAAGTCATCGCCGAACAGCTGGGCGTGAGTTCAAGGCATCTTAGGCGGGTTTTCACCGAAACCTGGGGCGTCAGCCCGGTTGAATATGCCCAGACCACCCGGCTCCTCACCGCAAAGCGTTTGCTCACCGACACCTCGCTCGACGTCGGCGTGATTGCGCACGCGAGCGGGTTCTCAAGCGTCCGGCGCATGAATGCCCTCTTCTTGGAGCGTTACCGGATGGCACCGACCCGGGTCCGGCACGGGCGCCGGGCAAAAGACGAAATTGCGGTCGAACTTGCCTATCACGGTTCGTACGACCACGTGGCCCTGATGACTTTCCTCGGCTCGCGAACTTGGTCAGGGGTGGAGTCGGTTCTCGGCGGCGAGTACCGTCGCACCCTCGCGGACGGCTCAAACGTCGGCTGGCTTGCCGCCAGCTTTGACGCCGAGCGGCCCATTCTCCACCTCCGCTTCTCGGCATCGCTGGGTGCTGCGATTACCCAAATCATCGCCACGACCCGGCGGGTCTTCGATCTCGACGTGGACATCACGGCGATTGACGACCGGCTGCGCGGCATCCCCGAGGGTGCCGGCAAACGGCTACCCGGCGCCTACGTGCCGTTCGAAATGTTGCTGCGGGCGATCATCGGCCAACAAGTTTCGGTGGCGGCGGCCCGCACCGTCGCCAGCCGGGTGGCCGCCCAGTTTGGATCGCAGATGACCACGCCGTTTCCCGAGTTGAACCTCGTTTCGCCCAGCCCCGAAACCTTGGCAGCTGCCTCAATCGCCGACATCCAGGCATGCGGCATGCCCACCAAGCGGGCCGAAACGATCGTGCAGGTCGCGGAGGCGGTGGCGAACCTGGAAGTGGATTTCTCGAACCGACGCGAGGCGGCGAGGTTCTTGGCGGTCCTGCGAAAGATTCCGGGTATCGGCGATTGGACGGTTCAGTACGTCGCGATGCGGGCGTTCGGCTGGCCAGACGCCTTTCCAGAATCTGACCTTGGAATTTACAAAGCGCTCGACGTGCGAACACCGGCGGAAGCCCGGGCCGCCGCCGAGCCCTATCGCCCCTGGCGCGCCTACGCCACGATCCGACTCTGGAGCACCCTATGAACACGTTCACCATCCTTCCCGCGACTCCGGTCGGCGATTTAATGCTCACCAGCGACGGCAACGCACTCACAGGCGTGTTTTTTGAGGGGCATTCGCATCCGCCGAAGCTCCCGGCGGGGGCAATCAACGATCCTTCTCTCCCGGTTTTTGGCGAGGCGACCAAGCAGCTGAAGGAGTACTTCGAAGAGGGTCGCCGCACTTTCGACATTCCCCTTGCGCCAGTCGGCACGCCGTTCCAGCAGAGTGTTTGGCAACGGCTTCGGGAAATCCCCGCCGGAACGACGGTGAGTTACGGTTCGATTGCGCACGAGTTGGGGCAGCCAACCGCCAGCCGCGCGGTTGGCGCGGCCGTCGGCCGGAATCCGCTTTCGATCATCGTGCCGTGCCACCGCGTCGTCGGCTCCACCGGCAAACTCACTGGCTTCGCCGGAGGGACGGACCGGAAGCGATGGCTTCTCGAACTTGAAACCGGCCTATTTCACGGCGCTAATCGCTAGGATTGCCGGAACGCCGACCCGCTCGCCGTTGCCGTAGCGAAGCGTGATCGAGCGAATTTCGGCATCCGGTCGTGGGTTGTTCCACTGCTTCACATAGGCGACGGCGGTCTCGCCACCGACCGCTTTCGTCCAGGCGATTTGGGCGCCCGGCAGCACGCGCGGCGTGGACTGGCGATAAGACTCGATGTCCTCCCCATACCGAAGCGGCACGGTTTCCTCCTTGCCGTCCGCGTAGCGAATCACTATCTGCGCCAGTTCGGGACGTCGCCCCTCGTTTCGCTGGCGGTCGTCCATCGGGCGATCGATTCGCGCCGCCGTCAGGAAGAACAGCGTCGCCGCCTTCTGATTCACCGCGATCCCTTCGACTTGGTCGGGGAGGTTCCCCGGGATTCCGCCGGCACCCAGCATGATGGCATTCGGTACCGGCGACGTCGTGAACTCGTACACCTTGAACTTCACCCCGGCCAAGGTCTGCTCTCCGGTCGGGAAGTCGCGGAACGAGAAGTTCGTGTCGCCAAACCAGCCCTTTTCGTTTCGGAACTGATTCGCCTTCGGCGCGATGTCGATGGGAACGTAAACGTTGCCAACTGCCCCCGCGACCACCGTCTTGCTGGCCGCGAACGGTGCCTTCAGGTTTCGCAAAATGGCGGCGAAGATCGCCTTCTTCTTAACGGCGTTCTCCGGAACTGCTTCCGAATCCTTGAACCAGAGGTTCGCCAAAACGATATTCCCGGCGCCCTGCTTGTATTCGACAAGGCCGCCGATGTTCATCATCGGCCGAACCGTCGCGAAGTAGCTCGCCGGTCGCTTGATCTTCAAACGAATGTTGTCGATTCCGACAACGTCCGTCACGCCCGGCGTGCGCACCCAGTCGGCGATCCGGAGCCTGAGCAATTTACCGCTCGTTCCATCCGGCAGGGTGAGTGTCTGCGGCTCGGTGTTTAGCTTCACGTCAAACTTCAGCGTCGGCTTGGCATCGAACGTAAACTCCAGCTTGTTCACGAAGTGGTAGAAGCCGTTTCCGACCCACTCCATCTCTGTCAGCGGCACTTCCTGCGGGAACTCCATCGTGTACTGCGGGTCGGGCGTCGTTCGCAGGTCGAACGAGAAGATGTACTTCCAACCGTCGGAAGACACAAACCCGTTCGTCGTGTTATAGAAGTAGTCGTCGGGCAGCTTCGCAAACGGCGCGGCGTCTTCCAAGTCCACGACGTAGCGGAAGATATCGTCCGCCACGAACATGTCTTGGTTGAAGTCGAACATGCGCTCGCCAGACATCATCACAACCTCGCCGAGCGAGAGGCCCGAAGTCAACGGGCTTGGGGGCAAGGCAAGAGTCGTCTTTTCGCGACGGAACGGCCGGATCATGTGGTTGACGCCGACCAGCTGGTTGTAGTCGGCCAGCCCTTCGGGCGTGAGACCGTTGAGCACGAGCGAGCCTCCGGCGGCGGTGAATGCCTTGACCTTGGCTAGGTTCGCGGTCAGGGTTTTCAGGTGTGCGGCCGAGGCATCCGCCACGACGATTCCCGGCTTGGCCAGCGCGGCGACCAGGTCCTTCGACTCCGTGTAGGCGACGCCGATGCCGTCGAGGGTTCGCTTCAGCCCAGCGTTGCCTTCGGTGATCGTGGTGACCGGTCGAGTAACCAACTTGTAGGTTCCGGCGTAGCCTAACAGATTCTTAAGGACGGTCTGCGCGACGACCGAGCTACCGAGCTTTTCGCCCACAAGCAGTTGGCTCAGCAGCACGACGCCTTCCCCAACCGGAACCTCCAGCAGCGCGCTTTGCGTGAGTCGCTCTTGACACTGAACCAGGCTCTTGGCCCCTTTGACCGGCTTGACATAGGCGTTTCGGTAGCTCGTGCCGTCGCCGGACCAAGCCCAAAAGTCCGAGGCGGCAAGGCCGGCAAGCACCGGATGCTGGAGGTCCTCGGGGAACGCGAACTCGCCTTGATTCTCTTTCGGCTCAAGCGCGGTCGGCAGGGCTTGGTAGCGCAGCGCGTGCTTCTGCTCCAGCACGATCGCCCGGCCACCGCGCAGCGCGAACGCCGCGATCGTCGGCTGGGTGCTGTCCGCTTCGGAAAGCGCGTTTGGCCCGACGAGAAGCGTCTTCACCGTCGCCGGAATATTTTCAAGTCCGTTGAGCGCGGTAAAGCTCACGCCCGCCGCCTTCAGAAACGGGGCGACTTTGCCGTTTGGGTCCCAAACGCCCAGAGCCGGGATGGTGACCAATTTCGGTGCGGGAATAACGCGGATCGTGCGCGCTTCCCTAAAGACTTCCTTTCCGCCGACCGTAGCCGAGACTCGTAGGCTTCCGACGGTTGGCACCGTCACGGCCGGGACCGCGAGGTTGACGGGAAACTTGATGGACGTTCCCGGCGCGAGCTTCTCGGTTCGCTCGCCCTTGACCACCGTTGCCCCGACCTTGAGTTCCCAATGAGCGGTAATCGGGTCGGTGAACCGGCTGTCATTGAACAGCCCGAGGGTTCGGGTCACCGGTTTGCCGCCGGCAAAAGTCGTGTCGTACTCGCGGACGAACACGGCGCGCTCGGTATTGGCGTTGTGCTTACCAAACTTCGCGCCTTCCTCACCAAGCCAGAAGTGCGCGGCGGCCATCTTGCCATTCCATCGGTAGCCCTCAGTGAGCATGCGCTGGACCAAAGCCATGCCACGATGCGCGGCCGTTTTGCCTTCAAACGCCTCGGGGCCAGCGATCCAAGCGTAGTCGGCCGGATTGATGCCGCTGGCGAAATAGTCTTCGGCCGCATATCGCGGTCGCTTTCCGTCGAAGAGCCAACGCCCTCGTCCGCCGCCCTCCGGGAAGTCCGCGTAGGCGAGGTCGGGGTAGCGTGAAGGCTCGTTCGTATACACGTAATGGTCGCCATGGACCGGGAACAGGTTCGCCTTGCCGGCACTGCCGCCGTCCGTCATCCAGAGCCGCGAGGGGTCCGCCGCCTTGACGGCTTCGCCGACCTTCAAGACTTCCCGCTCGAACTCGTCCATCAGCCCGCCGTAGAGGTTGATGCAGTTGATGTAGAGCCACTCGTTTTCAAGCGACCAAAGGTGAATCGACGGGTGGTTCCGCTCGCCCTTCACCTGCGCCACCATCTGGTCGCGCCAGTTGTTCATTAGCTGCTGCTTGATCTCGCTCTTGTACAGCTTTTTCAGGGCATCGTCGTTCTCGATCGCCATGTAGCCGATGGCTTGTCCGTCGAGAATGCCGCTCCGACGGATGACGACGCCGTTTTCATCGGTCCACTTTAGGGCGTCGTTGAATGTCATGCCGTTCCAACGGATGCCGCCGTTCTGCGAGACGCCGCTCATACGTTGGAACCGCTGGCCGGTTCTTCGGTAGTTTGCCAGCCAATCTTCGCGGTTCTGGCCCTGGGTGAGCTCGGCCCAGCCCCGCCAGATTTGGCCGTTCAACGTAAAGTTCAGGCCCTCACTGCCCCACTCTCGGAACCCGAACGGCGTGTTGGAGACATCCACCACTTTGCCGCCGATGGAAATCGTCGTTCGGAGATGCGTCATCTGCGGGTCATCCGGCCACCACAAACGGGCGTTCGCAAACGGTCCCGTTAGCGCGACTGTCTTCGTCTGCCCGGCGGCAAGGGAAACGTCCTGGCTGGCGATTTCCGCTTCGACGGCCTGCGTCGTGGGGCTTATCGCAGATATCTGAACCTTTGCGGTGGCAGCCTGCCCCGAGTTGTTTCGCACCTCAACGTCGGCGGTCAGTGCCTTCTTGGCGACGTTCGGTTGAACGAAGACGTCCGACGCGGTGATCGCCCCCGAAGCAACCAACACCGGCGTATCGAGAATGCCGCTCTGGAACGAGTTCCAGACCGGATAGGCAAGGTCCAGGAAGCCGCGATTGGTGAACGTCACCGGCAAGTTGAACATCCTGCGCAGCTTCATCGGGTCGTTCGGGGAGCTCGAGAACCCGTACCAGGCGTCGCGAATACCGACGAGAATCTCGTTCTCGCCGGGCTTGATCGCCGACGAAATGTCGATCCCGAACTTGACGAACGGGTTCTTCTCGAACCCGCAAAGCTGGCCGTTCACCATCACCGTCGTGTTCAAATTGTTCTGGCCGAACTCCAGCCGGAAGGATCGAGCCTTCTGGTTCTCGGGAACGGTGACGCGGGTCCGGTACCAAAGCCGATGGGCAAACGTAAGGTCCGGGCGGGAGACGTTCCGGTCGGAGGGCACCGGAATCTCGCTCCAGCGCGGCGCCTTCGGCATGTCGGTCATCGGGACGGCGACGTCGAAAGGCGGCGTCTGCTCGTCGTTGCGGGTGACTTCCCAGGTTCCGCCAAGCTCCATCGACTGCCTGGCTCCGTCGGCCGTGGCGTCAGGCACGGCAAAAGCGGTCGGCTTCGTCGGCGGGGTTAGAGCATCCGGCTTCAAAAAACTGCTCGGACGGAATTCGCCGCTCGAAACGACAATCGCGTCCGAGGCATACAGGATTCTTTGCGGCTCGCCTTTTCCGTTTTTGGTGACCGGGAGTCGGATCGACAGCGTGTGCTTGCCGGCCGACAGGTTTTGGGTGCCCAGGCGAATCCAGGCGACCTCCGTCCATTCCGCGATCGGCATCAGGTCGGTCGTTAGCTCCGTCGGCTTGACGCGGGTCCAGTTGCCGCCGTCGATGCTCCACTCGAAATCGCTTCGCACAAATTCGTAGCCAATGCGGTTCCAGATCTCGTGGTTTCCGGCACTCCGGGTCTCGAAGGCGTAGTCGAGTTTGACTCCTTCCGCCGGCACTTTTGCTAGGTCGCCACCCTCGACTCCGATTCTCAGCCACGCCTGGTTGGAGAGGATCTCCTTTCTGCCCCAATTCGCGGTGTCGAATGCAAAGGAGTGCGCCGTCGGCTTTTCGCCTTCCAGCCAGACATAGTCCGGAGTCGCTTGGGGAGCAAACGGGATCGCGAGGGCGAGCAGGAGAGACAGCATCGTCGGTGTCTATGTTAACGCGTTTATCCCAAAAAAGCTACGCGGAAGATTAGTAGACTCCGCGACATGGCCCTGCTTCAGATGAACTACGACTCCCACGCGCTTGGGAAAATGGCGACGGCGAACCTCATTGTTCCGCAGGGCGTTCCCGGGCCGTATGCGGTGATGTTCTTGCTGCACGGCCTTTCGGACGACCACTCGGCTTGGTGCCGACGCACTAGCATCGAGCGGTACGTCGAGGGCCTCCCGCTGATCGTGGTGATGCCGGACGGGGGACGAGGGTTTTATGCCGACGCGGTCGAGGGCTACGCGTTCGGCACCGCGCTGGGGATCGAGCTTCCGGCTCTGATTCGGCAATGGTTCCCGACAAGGCCTGGCTGGGCGGTTACCGGTCTCTCGATGGGCGGCTACGGTGCGGCGCGTTTTGGGTTCGCGTATCCTGAGACGTTCGTAAGCGCAGTCTCACATAGCGGGGCCCTGGGCTTTGGCTACGATCACCGAGCGGACGACGCCAACTACGTCCGGGAGTTCGGCCGGATTCTGGGGGCGAACCCGGTCGGCGGACCGTGCGACTTATATGCGCTGGCGGCCTCGGGTCCCCGTCCTGCCCTGAGAATCGATTGCGGGACGGAAGATTGGCTGCTACCGGCAAACCGTAGCTACCATGAGTACCTGGATTCAATTGGGTTCACCCATGAATACGCGGAATATCCCGGCGACCATAACTGGGAGTATTGGGACGAGCACGTACAGGCCGCGATCGCGTTCCACCGGCGCATTTTGGGTTTTTAGTCGGTCGGGTGTGCGCCGTTTGGCATCAACCTGATGCTCCGTAGCCGACGGTTGGTTTTTACCGTCGCGAATTTTTTGCGAGACGCACCGGGAAAACCCACCCGGTGGCTACCGAACCATGGTCGTGGGACGTTCGCCCTCGCCGCCGGGTTTACCGTGGCTGGCACGTGATGCTCCGTAGCCGACGGTTGGTTTTTACCGTCGCGATTCTCGCTCAACCGGCACCGGTAAAAACCAACCGGTGGCTACGGAATTTATCGCGATTCAGCGAAAATCGTCGCCCGATTCTTCCGAAAAATCCGCGTCCGGAGGCGGAATGTCGTCGTCCAGCGTGCGGCCAATTTGGTACGTCTCGCCTTTCCCGAAGATCGCATCGACTTCCAAAATATTGACCATAACGTCGCGGGGGCGTGGTCCATCGCGCGGGCCAACGATGCCGCGCTCTTCCATCAAATCTAGCAGGCGCGAAGCCCGCTGGAACCCGATGGAGAACCGCCGCTGGATCATTGAGGTCGAAGCCTGGCCTCGTTCGACGACCCAACGGACGGCGTCTTCCCACAGCGCATCCATCTCCTCGTCGTCGATCTTTCCAGCGGCCGGGCCAACTTCGCCCGGCGACTCGACCGGGACGAGCGTGTATTCCGGCGCCTGCTGCGCGCGCCAGAATCGACAAATGTCGTCGATTTCCTTCTCTGACACGTAACAGCCCTGGATTCGCGTCGGCTTCTGCGACTCGATTGGGTTGTAGAGCATGTCGCCCTTGCCAATAAGGTTTTCGGCGCCTTTCGAGTCCAGAATCGTCCGCGAGTCAATTTGCGACGCCACCGAGAAGGCGATTCGGCTCGGGATGTTCGCCTTGATGAGGCCGGTGATGACGTCCACGGACGGCCGCTGGGTGGCGATCACGAGGTGGATTCCAACCGCACGGGCAAGCTGCGCCAGACGCACGATGACGGTTTCGACCTCGGCCCCGCACTGAATCATCAGGTCGGCGAGCTCGTCGATGATCACGACGATGTAGGGCAGCTTCTCGGCGACGCTCACCTTTTCGTTCCAGCTGGCGATGTTCCGCACGCCGCTTTCGCTGAAGAGGTCGAAGCGGCGGTCCATCTCGCGCCAGAGCGCACGCAGTACGCCCGCCGCTTCCTTAACGTCCTTAATCACCGGACACATCAGGTGCGGGATATTGTCAAATAGAGTCAATTCAACGCGCTTGGGGTCGATCATAACCAGCCGAAGCTCGCGCGGGGTGTTGCGCATCAGCAAGCTGGTGATGAGCGTTGCCAATCCGATGGATTTCCCGGAATTGGTCGCACCTCCGATGAGCAAGTGCGGCATCTTCGTAAGGTCGGCGTACTTCAGCGCACCGCTGACGTCCTTGCCGAGCGCGATGTAAAGGTGGCTCGGGTGCCCCATGAACTCCTTCGATTCGCAGAGTTCACGAAGCGTGACCATCGTTGGCGTTTCGTTGGGAACCTCGACGCCGATCGCCGCCTTGCCGGGAATCGGCGCTTCAACCCGAACCTGCGATGCCGCCAAATTCATCGCGATGTTGTCGGCAAGGGCCGTAATTCGGCTCACCTTGACGCCACGGCCAAGCTGGATTTCGTAGCGCGTGACGGTCGGACCGGCCGCAACTTCGACCACGGTCGATTCAATTCCGAACTCCTCCAGCGTGCTTTCCAGCGTTTCGATATTGCGCTGAATCTCCGAAGGGGATCGCTCCAGACCGGGCTTGCGTTCGGCGAGCAGCGAGATCGGCGGCAGTTGGTAGCCCTCTTTGGGCACCGGCAGATCGAGCGGCAGGGCCGGAGCTTCTTCGATCTTCTCTTTCGCGACCGGGGCGAGTCGTCGCGTTGGCGGCTTCGCAGGTTCGGGTTTTGGCGCGATGACCACCGCTTCGGCTTCGGCGGCGGCGCGCGCATCGAACGGCGGCTCTTCGACCGGGGCGGGCTCCTTAACCCGTTTTGCCTTATTCAAAAATGCTGGCGCGTCGTAGTTAAGTTCCTTTGCGGGACGGTTTTCCGTGCGCTTCTGTACGACGGCGGCCACGGTGGATTTCGCCTTTTTCCCCGCGTCGCTGGCGCTTTTCTGCGCGCGGGCAATCATGTCGCGAATCGGGACGTCGACCAGCAGAATTACGCCGACAACGGCCATGGTTGCGGCCGCGATGCTCGCCGCGCTTCCCATCATTGCGTGCAGCGCCCATCCGAGGAAGGCACCCAGGATTCCGCCGCTAACCGAAACCACGGAAGGGTCGAAGTAGTCGCCGTTTCGCGTCTGCGCAACGCTCGCCAAGAAGGCAACGGTGAGTAAAACGAGGCCCCAAGCCATGTGCCGAACGGCGACCGGCTTGCCCCGTAAAAGTCCTACTCCGATGACACATCCGGCAATGGGCAGGGCCCACGCGCCCCGGCCAAGAATGTAGCAGAGGACCGAATTGAGCCCGGCGCCGACGATGCCGGCGCTCGAAGACGCAAGGGCAACCGCAAGAAATAGGCCTGCGGCCAGGCAGATCACGCCGAGAATATCTTCGGTGCGGTGGGTTTTCGCCCTCGGCGCACGCTTGGTTTCAGGCGTATTTTGAGTTTTGGCGGCTTTTGCCGGGGCTTTCATCCTTGATCCTCGCTAGTTTCCATGGCCCTCTTGGCTCTGGCATCTCTATTGTATCGCAGGAATTGGAAAGGAAGGGGCGAATGCGGAGGGAATGCGGAGGTTAGGTTGAGGGAATGCCGAGGTTAGGTGGAGATTTGGTCGACGGCATGCCGAGGTTAGGTTGAAGAGAGGTTTGAGGATATCTGGAGGGTAGGTCGAAAAATTGCAGAGGTTAAGTGGCGCTTTAATTGAGGGTAAGTCGAGGTTGAGTGGATGAGAGAGCCCGACGACCAGCTTGAATCTCAGCTCCGACTCTCCTCAATTCAGCCTCAACCTATCCTCGCTCTCCGTCGCCTCGTGCCCAGAGCGAGATTCGAACTCGCACGCTCTTGCGAGCAAAGGATTTTAAGTCCTCTGTGTCTACCGTTCCACCATCTGGGCGCATCCTAAATGCTACCGGAAGGAGAGCCTTGCAGAACAGGCAGGCCACGTGTCATACTCCGTGTTTGCGCCGCAGGCATGTTTCTGAAAAACGTTTCGGCCCCGGCAGCATAAGGATTTACGATGTACGCGATTGTTAAAACCGGCGGAAAGCAGTTCCGCGCCGCCATGGACGACATCCTCACGATCGAAAAGATCGAGGGTGAGTCGGGAACGGCCATTATCTTGGACGAAGTCCTTCTTCTTGTAGACGGAGAGACGACGACCGTCGGCGCACCTTTTATCAAGGGAGCCAAGGTAACGGGCGAAATTTTGCACCAGACGAAGGCAAAGAAGATCAACGCCTTCGACTACAAACCAAAGAAGAACGAGCGGAAGCGCTGGGGACACCGGCAACCGCTGACGCAGGTCAAGATTACGGGCATTGAGGTGAATGGTTAATGGCACATAAAAAAGGTCAAGGTTCGTCGCGTAACGGTCGAGATTCGCACTCGCAGCGCCTCGGCGTCAAGCGATACGGCGGTCAAATCGTCAAGGCTGGCGAGATCCTCGTTCGCCAGCGCGGAACTCAGTTCCACCCGGGTCCGAACGTCGGCATCGGCCGAGACCACACGCTGTTCGCGCTCATCGCCGGCGCCGTGAAGTTCGAAGGCCCCGAGAACAAGCGACGCATCGCTGTCTACGTCCACGAGTAAATCCAACTCTCGAAAAGCCCCCGTCGATTCGACGGGGGCTTTTTTTGTTTGTGGTCCTAGAGCTGCGACCAACTTCGCAAACTCAGTGGTAAGGTATGAAAAGTATGAAAATTCATACAAACCAGAATTGTCCCCGGTTCGATGAAAGTTTCTACGGAACGTCGACGCTTGGAGAACGCGGTCAGCTGGTCATCCCGGCGGAAGCGCGGGCAGAACTCGACATGCAGCCCGGGGACAAGATTCTCATCATGCGGCACCCGGTCCACCAGGGCCTGATGCTCTTCAAACTTGCTCACGTCCGACAATTTCTGGACGACTTCGCAAACGGTCTTGCGCGCGTCGAAGCTGACGGCACAGCGTTGCCAACCGAGGAACTCCCCACCAAAAACGTTTCCCAGGAGGAACCATGATTCTCAGCACATCCGCACTTGCCGCCGCACTCGTTCTGATGACCCAGGCCGGCGCCGCCCCGCTCTCGCTCGATCAAGCAATCGCGATCGCCTCGCAGAACGCCTACGATGTCGCGCTCCAAAGAACCCAGTTAGAAAAGAGCACCAGCCGAGTTCAGCAGGCAAAAAACTCTCTCAAGCCGATCATCGCCGCCAACGGCACCTATCAGAGGTTCGGCAGCGAGACGTTCACCCAGTCCGGTGGGCAAAACGCCGTCATCGACAGCCGAACGGTTGGCGCTTCGGTCCAAATTCCCATCGACCTAAGCGGAGGCTTCGGTCGCCAGATTAATGCGGCCCGGCGCTCTCGCGACGCCAGCGCACTGAACGTGGACTCAACGCTCAACATCGTTCGGCTCAGCGTGAAGGCCGCCTACTTCAACGTGCTGCAAGCCCAATCGCTGGTCGCGGTCCAGACCCAAGCTCTCGAGCAGAGCCGAGCCCGCCTCAAGCAGGGCGAGCTCCAGTTCAAAGCCGACCAGATCGCGCGGGTGGACGTGCAACGCTACCGGGCTTTGGTGTTCCAAACCGAATCGAACCTTCTCAATGCGCAAAACGCCCTCGTGCTGGCAAAGAATGCGCTCAACGAAACCCTTTCCCGTCCGATTGAAACGCCCGTCGAGGTGGTGGATCTTCCGGAATTGCCAAAGGTTGATATCGAGCCTGCCGACCTGGTCGCGGGAGCGGTTTCTGTTCGACCGGACGTCCTTTCGGTTGAAGCCACGCTCAAGGCCCTCACCGAAACCCGGCGAGCTGCCGAAACCGGCGACGATCCAACCCTCTCGGTTGGTTTGAACTGGCAGCGAAGCTTCGCCGCCAACGGTCGCCAAGCCGGCGATACTAACACCACCGGAACGGTCACCTTGTCGATTCCCCTTTTCGACCAGGGTCAAACCCGCGAGCGGGTGAAGCAGGCCTGCCTCGACGAGGACGCCACGCGGATCCAACTAAACCAGTTGAAGCTTTCCATCTCGGCGGAAGTTCGCCGTTCCTTAACCAATCTCCAAAACGCTCGCGCCCGCTACGACAGTGCCGTGGAGCAGGTGAAGCTCGCCGAGGAAGTGTTCCGTATCGCCAGCATCCGTGAGGATGTTGGGGAAGCCACGTACCTCGAAGTCATCGACGCCCAGACCGACCTCACGTCGGCCAAGAACCAACTCGTTACCACCCGGTACGACGCATTGACCGCGTTGGCCCAACTCCAGAAAGCGGTCGGCCGCGACGCATTGCAGGAAGCCGTCGACGCCGCCAAGAAACAAAGCGCCGGAAAAGAGGGCGTCCTAAAGGTGAACCATTGAACCCACATAAATTCTCCGTAGCGGTCATTGCGCTTGGTCTCGTTTGCACGGCCCTCGTCGGTGGCTGCGTCAACCGCGAAGCCCAGAAAGCCGCCGTCCAGACCGGAAAGATTCTGAGCGATCCCGACACGACCGTCGAAACCGTTGATGCTACGAGCCGAGACCTGGCGGATACGGTCGAAATCACCGGCCAGTTGGTGACCGGAACCGATACCCAGGTTGGCGCGAAGAACAACGGCCGACTTCTACAGGTCTTCGTTGACGACGGCTCCAAGGTAAACGCGGGCGACATCATCGCCGTGCAAGACACGAATTCGCTCCAGGCCCAGTTGGCCCAAGCCTTTGCGCAGGTTCAAGCCGCCCAGGCCCAGCTTGCGCAGCAGCAGACCTCGGCCCGGTTGAACCCGGCAAGGAGTTCGGCCGCCGTAAGCCTCGCGCAGGCGTCACTTGGCCAAGCCAAGGCATCGTTGGAGAAGGCCCGGCAAGGCGCACGTCCGCAAGAGCGGGCTCAGGCCGACGCCAACCTCGCTTCGGCGAAGTCGAACTTGGACACTCAGCAGAAGGAACTCGCGCGACTCAAAACTCTTGCCAAAGAGGGAGCGATCGCCGCGAACCGGGTTGACGCGCAGCAAAACTTAGTGGCCTCAGCGCAAGCCGCCTACGACTCCTCAAAGCAGACCGTGAGTTTGCTGAAGGAAGGCACGCGGCGCGAGGACATCCGCGCGTTTGAAGAAGGGGTGCATCAAGCGGAAGAGTCGGTAAGGTCGGCGCGGGCCAACCAAGCCCTCGACGTTCTCTCGAAGGACCTCGTTGCCGCGGCGCGCGCCAGCGTGGCTTCGGCGGCGGCCAACGTTCGTTTGATTCAGCAACAGATTCAAGACGCCACGATTCGCGCTCCCTACGCGGGAACGATTAGCGGCAAGCCGGCCCAAACCGGAACCGTCCTCGGCCCCGGCGGCGTAGTTGCCCAGCTCGTGGGGAACAGCAATGCGTACTTCGAGGGCCAAGTACCGGAGCAGGTAGTTGAGACGGTGAAGGTCGGCAGCCAGGTCCAAGTGACCATTGACGCGATCAAGAAGACGATCACCGGAACCGTCACGTCGCTGAATCCGCTCGGCACCAGCTTCGGACGGTCCTTCAGCGTTCGAATCGTGCTCGCCGGCCTCCCCGCCGACGCCAAGCCCGGCATGTTCGCCCGCGGCGTGATCACGCTGCGAACGATTCCCGACGCCATCCTGATTCCGGTGACGGCGGTGGTCACGCGAAATGAAAAGCGTGTGGTGTTTGTCGTCGAAGACGGAAAAGCCAAATCGATTCCGGTGACGCAAGGTCTCCGTGATGCCGGGAACGTCCAGGTGACCGGCATCACCGTTGGCCAGAAGGTCGTGGTCCGGGGTCAAGAAAGCCTAGACGACGGCAGCAAGGTTAAGGTCGACGACGGCAAGGCCGCCGACGCCGCAACGGAAGGAGAGAAGAAACCATGAACCTGACCAAGGTCGCAATTGGACGACCGGTTTTTGTTTTGATGCTGATGCTCATCGCAATCGTGATGGGACTCATCGGCTACAGCGCGATGCGCAAAGAACAGAACCCGGACGTAAGCTTCGGCATCATCACCGTTCTGGCCGTCTACCCGGGCGCAAACCCAGAAGAGGTCGCGACGCTAGTCTCTCGACCGCTTGAAGAAGCGGTCTCCGGCGTCAACGGCATTCGAGATGTCACTTCGACCTCGGTCGAAGGCCGATCGATCGTTCAGATCCAGTTCGAAATTGGGTCGGACATGAACGTTGGCCTCAACGACGTTCGCGCGAAGGTAGACGGCATCCTCAGCAGCCTGCCGGATGACGTCGAGAAGCCAACCATCGCGAAGGTGGACACGGCGGCAACGCCGGTTCTCTATATGGCCATGAGTGCCAGCCGAACGTCTTCCCGCGAGCTTCGCACGCTGGTCGACGACAAGCTGAAGGACCGATTTGCCCGTATCCCCGGCGTCGCCGAGGTCGGTGTTCAGGGCGGAGACATCCGCGAAATCCAAGTCGCGATCAAGAAAGATCAGCTGCTTCGATACGGAATCGGTCTCTCTAACGTTCAGCAGGCCATCGCAGCCGCGACGCAAAACGTCCCTTCCGGCCGAGTTATCTCGGGCGACAGCGACGTCAGCGTCCGCGTTCCCGGCGAATTCCAAAACATCGAAGAGTTGGAAAACCTCGTGTTCTCGGTTGCCGATCCAAAGAATCCGCAGGCGAAGGGCCGACTCATCCGGCTGAAAGACGTTGCCAAAGTGACCGACGGCGTGCGAGAGCGCACCGCCTATTCCACGCTGAACGGCACCGACACGATCGTCATGGTTCTCACCAAGGCGACCGAGGGCAATGCCATCCAGATCGTGGACCAGGCAAAAGCGCTAGGGAAGGATCTTAAGACCGAGTACAAGTCGATCGGCCTGAACATCGTCAACACGCAGGACCAGGCAAAGCGAATTTACGAAGGCCTCGAGGACCTGAACGTGGCCCTCATCTTCGGCATCATCCTCGTCGCGGCCATTGTTTTCATCTTCCTGCACGACTGGCGCGGAACCCTCATCGTCGTATTGGCGATTCCGACCTGTATCTGCGCGACTTTTGCCGCGCTGAAGATCTTCGGATTCACGATCAACAACCTCACAATGCTTGCGCTTTCGTTGGCGGTTGGCGTGTTGGTCGACGACGCGATCGTCGTTATCGAGAACATTTATCGTCACCTTAAGATGGGCGAAGACCCGCGCGACGCGGCGGTGAACGGACGCGCGGAGATTGGCTTGGCGGCCATCGCCATCACGCTTGCCGACGTCGTCGTGTTCCTTCCCCTGGCGTTCGTGGGCGGCATCGTCGGCCAGTTCTTCCGGCCGTTGGCATTGGCCTACGTCATCGCGGTTCTCTTCTCGCTCTTCGTTTCGTTCACCCTGACGCCGATGCTAGCCTCGCGCTGGTACCGGGCGGGCGAAGACATGGAGCACCCGAGAACGCGGTTCGCCGCCTGGTTCGAGCGCATGTTCACGAAGTTCGAGAACGGCTATCGCCGGGTGCTGGAATGGTCGCTCAACCACCGCTGGTTCGTGTTCATCTCCGGCAACGTGGTTCTGTTCGCGGTGTTTGTCTTCATCGGAGGCGCTAACCAGCCCGACTTCATGTCGGCGGTCCGAATGGGCGCGAACGGACTCTATAATGCGGCAGCCGTCTCGGTCGTCGCAATCCTCTGCAACCTGGTCTTCTTCCGCCGGTTCAAGCCGCTGCTGCTGATTCAAGGCCTCCTTTTCGGGCTTGTGTTCCCGGTCGCGGCCGTGATCGGCTTCCAAACGCACGAATGGAAGAAGGAAGCGGTCTTCAAGTTCCAGTTCTTCCCGGCAAGCGACACGGGTTCGCTTAACGTGAACATCCAGTTGCCGCCAGGCCGAAACCTTGCTTCGACGGAAGCCGTGGTGAAGCGAGTCGAGGCCGCGATCAAAGGCGTGCCCGAGATCGAGTTCACCCTTGCTACCATCGGAACCCAAGGCGTCAGCCAGTTCCAGGCCGGAACCTCCGGTTCGAACTACGCCCAGGTCGTCGTCTCGCTCTACGAAAAGGGAGCATTCCTCGACAAGATCATGTTCTGGAAGAAGCACGAGGGCTTTATCCGTTCTCGCTCAAGCGACGCTGTCTCGGCCGACCTTATCCAGCGCATAGGACGCGTTCCGGGTGCAGAGATTCGGGTTGCCGCGGCCGACGGCTTTGGTGCCGGTGGTGCGATCCAGCTATCCCTTTCCGGTCCAAATCGCGACGTGATCTTGGACACGGCGTCTAAAATCAAGCGTGGCCTGCAGGGTGGTGCCGTCGCGGGAATCATCAACCCCGACATCTCCTCCAAGCCGGGCAAGCCGGAGCTTCGCGCCGAGCCAGACCGTGTCCGCTTGGCAGATAGCGGGTTGTCCGTGCTTGACCTTGCTCTGGCGCTGCGAATTGCCTATACGGGCGATGAGACGGTGAAGTACCGGGAAGCGGGACGCGAGTACACGATCCGCACGATGCTCGATCTCGAAGATCGAAACGACCCGAACATTCTGGCCACGTTGCCGATTCGTTTCCGGCAGGGTGAAGCGGTCTACGTGAGCTCCGTTGCGGACCTGAAGCCTGGAACCGGCACCGACAAGGTCGAGCGCCGAAACCGCGCCGAAGAGGTTCGCGTTTCTGCGGACCTGCTCCCCGGTTTTGCCGCGGGAACGGCCTCGAGTCAAATCGACGCGTGGCTCGCGAAAGAGAAAATCATTCCTGCCGACGTCAAGATTCGCCCTCTGGGACAGGCCGAATCGCAGGCCCGTGAGTCGGCTGGCCTTCTGGCCGCGCTCGTCCTGGGCTTGCTTCTGGTCTACATGGTTCTGGCGTCGCTTTACGACAACCTGCTCTACCCGCTGATCATTCAGCTGGCCCAGCCGCAGGCTTTCGTCGGAGCGATCCTCGCCCTCATCATTACGGACAAACCGTTCAGTCTCATCGGCTTTATCGGGTTGGTCGCCTTGATCGGCCTCGTGGGTAAGAACGCGATCTTGCTGGTCGACTACGCGAACACGCTTCGGGAACGTGGCCGTAGTCGGCACGACGCGTTGGTGGAATCGGGTCCGACCCGACTTCGACCGATCATGATGACGACCTTGGCCCTGGTTCTGGGAACCCTTCCGACGGCGCTCGCCATCGGTCGCGGCTCCGAGTTCCGCGAGACCCTCGGCATCATCATCATCGGCGGCATCGCCCTTTCGACCATCCTGACGCTCGTGGTCATTCCGTGTTCCTACACGATCTTTGACGACGCCAACATCGGTCTCGGGAAGGCGCGACAGAACGTCGCCAAGTTCTTTGGACGCACACCTCCGACCCCGCCTGCCCAGCAACCGATGACCCCGGAGGAAGCTCCGGACTCGGTTACGAACGCCTAGTAGGTGATCGTTAAGGAAGGCCGAACGCTCTCGCGTTCGGCCTCTTTTGCGAATAGCTTGTAGCTTTGCCGGCCTTGGGCAACATCCACCGACGCCGTGAGGAGCAGCGAAAGCGTGTTGCCAGACTGGATCGCCGCCGCCCAAGGACGATCAAATCGCTTCTTCTTTAGCAGGTCGATCTCAATCGCGAACTCTTTATCCGCGTTCACTTCCTTCAGCTCGGATTGACCGACGACGTCCTCATCCTTCAAGCCGAGTTCGAGCTTGGAAAGCGCGTCGTAGGACCAGGTCTTTTCCGAGAACGTGCCGCCAAGCGTGCGAACCTGAAGCGGGTTCGCCTTTGTGACGTCGAGGTTGTAGGTTGCGCCCGGAACCTGGGTCAACTTCAACGTGACCGAAGTCGGCTTCGTTCCGGCCGGAATCTTGCTCAGGTCGAACCGGAGCAAGCTGTAGGAGTAACTCTCCGTATCGGACGCATCTGCTCCGACGGCCCGGCCGTCGACACCCCAAACCCGCAGGTTGGCGTCCTTTGCGCCGTCGGAGGCGTGGGGGTAAGCCCAAATGTCGTCGGTCGGCACCAACGTCACCGACGTGGCCATGGTTGTGAGCAGAAGCGCGAGCATATGACTAGCTTAACGAACCGGCTTACCGTTTGCGTCACAGAATTCACCGAAACCTTGTCCAATCCGTCGGTCCTTCTTCCCGATTCCGACTAAACGCCCCGGTTGGGCCGCCAAAATAGAAACGGCGATGCACGCGCTCAAGGTCCTAGAATTCCGGCTCATCCTCGAGCGGCTGGCAAAACATGCCGAAACGCCTCTCGGATCGGAGCGTTGCGCCGAAGCGGCGCCGGCATTCGATTGGGACACCGTCTCGCGCCGTCAACGCGAAACGCAAGAGGCGTACCTCGCGTTGAGCGGCGGGGCCGTACCGAGCTTGTACTCCATCGGCGACCTGCGGCCGATGCTTCGGCGCGCCTCAAAAGGCGGCGTCTTGGGCGGAACCGAGCTTGGCCAAGTGCTCTCGGCGTTGGCGGCCCTCCGCGGCCTTTCCGATTTTCTCATCAACCGGGCCGATGAGCTTCCCGAACTCCAGGCGCGGTCGGTTGCCCTTCCCCGCTTGCCAAAGCTGGAACGCGAGCTTTCGGATTCGCTCGATCCGTCGGGCGAGCTTCGAGACGAGGCCTCGGTCGCTTTGGGAGAACTCCGAAGAAAGAAGCGCGGCGCGGCCTCGCGGATCATCGAGCGGATTCAGCAATACCTTTCCGGCAAGACCCGGGAACTACTGAGCGACCCAATTTACACGATTCGTGACGGCCGTCACGTTCTCCCCCTGAAGGCGGAAAACCGGGGCAAGATTCGCGGCATCGTGCACGACACCAGCGCGACCGGGCAGACGATCTACGTTGAGCCGGAGGACGTTTTGCAGCTTGGCAACGCCCTACGGGAAGTGGAATCGCAGGAGCGGCAAGAAGAGCTTAGGATTCTCACCAAGCTCTCCGCGTTGGTGGGGGCCGAAGCCGAACCGGTGCGAATCGGCATCGAGATTGCCGGCGAGCTCGACGAAATCTTCGCGCGCGGTCGGCTCGCCTTCGAAATGAAGGCCCTTGCCCCCGCGCTGGACAACCGCGACAAGCCTTTCATCGAGATCGATAACGGCAAGCATCCGCTCATCGCCGCCGAGAACTGCGTGCCCCTCACGGTTCGGGTGGGGCAGTCGGCGAACGTGCTCATCACCGGTCCAAACACCGGCGGAAAAACGGTCGCGATCAAATGCACCGGGCTGTTTGTGCTCATGGCGCAATGCGGAATGTTTCTCCCGGCCCATCAGGTTCGCCTCTCTCCTTTCCGCCAGATTTGGGCGGACATCGGCGACGAGCAGAGCCTTCATCAATCTTTGTCCACTTTCAGCGGGCACATCAAGAACATCGGCGACGCGCTTCGATGGATGAAACCGGGCGCTCTGGTCCTTCTCGACGAAGTGGGTGCGGGCACGGACCCCGCCGAAGGTGCCGCCCTCGCCGCGGCGATTCTGCGGGAAATGGACCGGAAGGGCGCGGCGATCATGGCCAGCACCCACTATGGCGAGTTGAAAGCGTTTGCCTACGACACGGAAGGCTTCACGAACGCCGCGATGGAGTTCGACGTCAAGACCCTGCGGCCGACTTACCGACTTTTAATGGGCGCCCCCGGCGCCAGCCACGCGCTGCGAATCGCCGAGCGCTACGGCATTGCGCCAGAAATCATTGAGTCGGCCAAGCAGGAGCTTGGCACCCAGGCGCAGGACCTGGCAAAAATGCTGGAGCAACTTGAGCTGGCGCAAAAGCAAGCGCGAATCGCCCAAGGCGAAGCCGACCGCCGCATCCAGGAACTGCGAAAAGCCGAGGAACGGGCCGACCGAAAGCTGGAGGAAGCGGATGAGGTTCGCCGCAGCGTCCATGGCAAGGCGAACGAAGTCATCGAGAGCGCGCTTCGCGAGATTCGCTTGGAAGCCGGAAAGCTGTTCGAAGAACTGAAGCGCGCGCCGCGCGACGCCCAGACCCAAGAGAAGGTCCGGCGAGGCCTCGAAGACCTAGACCGAATCGGCAAGGATTTTGCGCATGAGTTCGTTCCGGTGACGCCCCGCCTGCGGCAGGATACGACGATCAAACGCGGCATGACGGTCTCCATCGAGGGATATTCGCAGGCCGGTACCGTGATGGAAGACCCGCGAGACGGCAAGGCCACGGTTCAAGTCGGCATGCTGCGCATCACCGTTCCCGTAAACCGATTGCAGGTAGCAAAGGCCGTCGCGACGGCAAAAGCCCGGCCAAACGTGCAGTTGCGCAAGGCGATGAACGCCACGACCGAGCTTCATTTGCGCAACATGCGGGCCGAAGATGCCGTCCGCGACCTCGAAAAGTTTGTCGACGACGCCGTGCTGGCCGGTCTGCCCAGCATCCGAATCGTGCACGGAAAGGGCGAAGGCATCCTGCGCAATATCACCCGCGAGTATCTTCGCAAGCACCCGAACATCGGCAATTATCAAGACGCCGACCCCGGCGAGGGCGGCCACGGCGTGACCATCGCGGTGATTCGATGACATTGCTCGCGGCGGCCCTTGCCGCCCGCGAAAAGGCGTATGCGCCATACAGCGGGTACCGGGTAGGGGCGGCCGTCGAAACCGAGGACGGCCAGATCTTCGCAGGGTGCAATGTCGAGAACATATCCTACGGCCTCACGATCTGCGCGGAGCGTGCGGCGATCACCGCGATGGTCCATGGTGGCGGGAAAAAACTTGTCGCGGTAACCGTGGTTACGCAAGACGGCGGCACGCCGTGCGGGATGTGCCGCCAAACGCTGGCCGAATTTGCATCGGCAAACGGCGTCGCGATCACGCTCGCCACCCCATCGGGAACAACGATGGCCACGACGCTTGAGGAGCTTTTTCCGAATTCCTTCTCAAGCGCGGAAGTTTTGCGAACCGCTAACGACCCGTCGGGAGTCGAATCTGAGTGAAGGTAACGTGCTAGGGCGACCGTCTGGAGAATCCGTCTTGAAAAATTGGACCCCATTTGTCATCGGCGCGGCCTTATTGGTCGCCATTGCCTGCGGCGGAGGTGGCGGCGGCGGATCGAGCACGACCTCGGGAACGACCAGCGGCACAACTGCTGGCGGCCTCACGGATGTTCGTATCGAAGGGGTTCTGCCCAACACCTACCGGGCCGACTTCAACAACATCCAGGTCGGCGACACGATCGCGCTTGGCCTTTGGGGTCGAGACGCCGACGGACAGGTTGCCTACGCCACGGCGAGTAACTTCTCAACTAATGCCCCCGGCTCCGTCGCAACCGTGTCAGGATCGACACTGACCGTCATCGCGGCTTCGGCCGCCACCTACCGGGTTTTTGCGAACGGCACCACCTACTCCGTCAACTTCCGTCCCAAGGCGAGGGCGGCGGCCCTCACCGGCAGAGTTCGTAACACGACCAGCCAAGGCGTGCCGGATGCCGACGTCTATTTCTTTAGCGCCAGCGGCGCCAACGTTGGGTCCGCCGTCACCGGATCTGACGGCACATTCCGCGCGGTGCTGCCTACGACCGCGAGAACCTTCTTGGTCGATCTGGGCGATATCAGCACCAGGTATTACAACCAGTTCGGTTTTGGACCCAGCGAATACAGTGTGATCTGCCCGGCGAACAAGGCCAATTTGCCAACGCTGGTATCTGGCTCGACGGTCGCCCTTTCCGGCAATGCGGTCGTATATCGTAAGGTTTCGGGCACCACACCCCCGCCACCGCCGCCAGATTGTGGTCTGTAATTGCCCTCGTGCCGCAGAAACTCACGATTACTCTTCCATTACCTCTAAATGCTTGGCATAATAGGGACCGATGAAGCGCGTGACATGGTCTGCGGCAGCCTTGCTTGCCGTCGGAATCGCAGGATGCGGTGGAGATAACGGAAGTAGTGCCCCTGGTGGCGGAGGTCTGCCCGTTGCCTCGGCCCAGACTTTTGTCGAGGCGGTAATTGCGCCGGGCGGAACCGCCCCGAGCGATCCGTCAACTTACATCTACCAAGATGCCCTTAACATGGAGGTCGGGCAGACGGTTCAGTTCCAGTTGGCAAGCTACGATGCCACCGGTAAGCGAACGGTGCTCCCAACTTCTGGTTGGCGCACGTCGGACGCGCTGAACGTCTACGGCAGTCTCGCTGAGAACTCCGGTCTTTTCAGCGGTGGCCCGGCTACTACTCCCAGCACCTACTTTGTCGGCGTTCGATACGACGATAAGGATTACTATTCTGCCTATCAGCTGAAGGTCCGGCAGGCAACGGTTACCGGTCGAGTCGTGAACAGCGTCACCGGCTCCGAAATCCGGGGCGTAATTGTGGAGTTCTACGACGCCACGGAAACCCTGGTTGGCCGAGTGGCCCAGCCGTTCAAAGGTACCTTCCGCGCATCCGTCCCGCTCAATGCGCGGAAGATGCAGATTCTGAGCGAGTCGGTGACCAGCACTTACCGCCGCGCCTTCACCTTTGGTGGTAAGGCCTACCGCGTCGGAGATCCGGCTTGTACGGCAACGATTCCGTTAACCCTCGTCACCGGCGTGAACGCGATCGGCGACCTTCAGGTTGTGCCTAAGACCGCCGCCGAGCCGGCGCTCGACGGCTGCGACTTCTAAGTCACTTAGTCGGGATCGGATACCGGAGGAACTCGGCGAGTGCGCTGAGTTCCTCTTTTTTTAGATCCGGGAACGCCGGCATCGTGGAACTCGCCTTTACGGAAGTCGGATTCTTGATGTAACGAATGTAGAAATCGGCGTCCGGATGCTTCTTGTGAAGGTCCGCGAGCCGTGGGCCACCGTCGCTTCCCTTCCCGTTTGCGCCGTGACAACCGGCGCATCCCACGGCATCGAAAGCCACTTTGCCTTTAGCCGCAAGGATGGGGTCTTGCGGCTTTGCCTTCTCCACGACGACCGACTTCACGCCAACTGGGTCGCGGGTGCCGGTTAGGGATGCGAATTGAGAAGGCGAATTGAGCCCGCCGACCAATAAGAGGATCGCGGCCGCCCCCATTGCGTAACGGGTGATGGCGGGTGGCACCGGCTTCCAGGCCAAAGCTACCAGCGCAGCCCCGATCAGCGCGGGCACGAGGATCGCGCCAATCCAGCCACCGTTGGGAATGGCTTTCTGCCCGGCAGCAAGCAACAAGTGCGCGGGATAGGTGTACCAACTGGGCAGCGCGTCATAGCCGCGAGCATCGTCGGCGGTCGCCACCGAACCGAAGGGGCTGGCGACGAAGCCAGAAAACAGTATCAGCGCGAAAATGGGCACCGCCGCAAGGCGAACGTCAAAGCGAACGTCGCGCTTCGCGCGGTACTCCCGGGCTGCCATAAAGAGCAACGCCAAGAGCGCAATGGGGAGCACAAATCTGTGCAGGGCATACCAAAGCTCCATCGTTGCTGGCGAAAAGCCCTCACCACCCATCATCAGTCGCGACGCCGCCGGCCCACCACCCGGTACTCGCGCCGCAATCGACCCTTCAATCGCGGCGGTTTGAACTCCATGCCGATCGTATGGCAACACATTTCCTGTGATCTGGTAGCCAAGCGCCAGCCCAAACATGCCAAGGCTGGCAAGGTACCGCGCCCGATGGTCGCCGGACGTCCGCCCGACCCACAGAATGGCCGCCAAATGCAGCACCGCGTGCAGGATCAACAGCGCACTGCCCCAATAGTGCAGCCGCTGGACAAACGCCCAGAACGGGTCGAGACGCATTTGCGCGACAACTTGATGGGCTGCGGGAATTGCCGGCGAGTAACTCAGCGACATGAGAATGCCGAGAAACATTTGCAGCAAAAATTGGGCTGCGAGCCCAACGCCAGAGGTGGCGATCCCGTCTATCTTTTGGTCTCGTTCTTGGTTGATAGAGAACTTTACATGGTCGATAGGCCGAAACGGAACAGGGCGATGGGCCGTTATGAAAGCGCGGCGGGAATTATCTTCGAAAAACGAGGTGTACAATCCCTAGGAGAGGAACGGTAGCGTGGAATCAGAATTGATCAAGTTAGGGGAGCGAAACGAACACCCTCTAACGGATGACCGCGTTGACCAGATGCTCATGCTTGCCGAGCGGTTGCGCGCGGCGAACGGAGGCGTCTTGGATGAAGCAACGATCCAGGCCGTCGCGGAAGCGACCGGCGCTCCGCTCGAATATGTCCGCCTGGCCGTCAAAGTGCGCGCCGAGAAGGAGACGTCCCACTCGTTTCTGAGCAGCCTCCGGGCGCAGTTCTTAACCCTCGACCCTACGACCCGGCGCTTTGTCATCTCGGGAGCTATCGCGACGGGCGGAGCGCTTCTGCTCGCCGTCGAGCGGGCCGTTGGGCCGAGCCTCTCCAACTACAACTTCCTCACCATGATCGCCATGGTGTTCTTGGTCGCCGGCCTCTACAATGCGGCGGTCGCACGGGAGGCGCGTTTGGCCGCGATCACGGGGGCTATTTTGGGCGGCGGCGGGTTCGTCATGTACGCCCTGTTCTCACTCGTGCTCCGCACGCCGGTTTTTATTCCCGCGCCGTTGCTCATCCCGGCGGTCCTTATCGGCACCTTTGCCGGCTTATTTGCGCAGCGGACGATGACAAATAATCGGGCCAAGCTTGGCTTGAAAGACCCGGTCAAAGAGCGCCAAGCCATGCTCACACAGCTTGTCGAGCTTCAAGAGCGGCTGCGCAGCGGCGAGCAAAGTATGACGTTCCTGAGCGTGGACATCGTCGGCAGCACCCGGTTGAAGCAACTTGCAGATCCGCTTTCGGTCGAATTCACGTTTACCGAGTACCACAGCTACGTTGAGCGGATCACAAAGCGTTACGGCGGCCAAGTGCACTCCACGGCCGGCGACGGCGTGACGTGCGCGTTCGACCATCCGCAGCAGGCGTTTGGCGCGGCTCGCACCATCCAAACCGGACTCATCGAGCTGAACACCCACCGAAACAAGATCGGCACCCCGATCGTGTTGCGGTGCGGCGTCCATACCGGAACGGTGGTGACGCCCGACATTCGCGACGTGACCAGCGTCAACTTTTCGCAAGTCATCGACATTGCGGCCCATATGCAGAAGGTTTGCCCGCCGGGTGGCGTCGTGGTCAGCGATGCCGCGGCCACGTTCTTGCCGGGTGGCTGGATCGCGGTTGGCACGGAAAAAGTAGCGACCGACGACATGAAAGGCACCGTTTGGACTCCGCGCGCCGCCACGCCAACCAAGCGCTCGCCCGACTCCATTCCGCCGCCGGCCCCGGCCGCCAACCCGGCGGCCTGAGAACTCCCGATGTTAGCCACCTATGACGTCGCGGCGGACTGGGCGGCAGATTGGCACGGAGCCGTGCGGGTAGATGCCAGCGGTCGCGAAGCCACCAACCTTCGACTGCGGGAGGCCGCGCTTTTCCTTTCCGGCTCGATGTTTGCCGAGCGATTTCGGTTGTTTTCGCGGGGCGGCCTTCCCAGGCTCGAACGCCATCGCGGCGAGTGGACCCAAGAAATTTTGCTTCGCGCTGGTGCGTACTGCCCCAAACGCAACGCCGTCCCGATTCGCCTGGTACTTCATCTATGCCACAGCAACGTGCAAGAAATTCGGGCCAAATATTACCGACCCAGCGGAATTATTCCCAAATCAATTGCCGTCGCCGACATCGGCGAACTTGAGAAGAGCGACCGAAAGTTCATCTGGTGGGTCGATGGATCGCCGTCGGTGATGGAGGACATGGCGTCGTGGGCCACGTTTTTGGCCGCCACCTGGTTCGACGCGGTGGGCGACCCGGATGTCTTTACCGAGCGGCTCTACGCCCGTCGATTGGGGCTCTTTCACCATGCCAACAGCCTGGAAGCCCTCCTAGCCGAAGGGGAACGTGGCTCCGCGCGCCGCTACATCAACCGTTGCCTGGTCGAAAGTTTCGACTTTTGGGACGCCGTCAAGGACGTGAGATCTCGGCCGGTCATGGACTTCCCCAACGATCTCGACTTGCGCAAGGCCGCCACCATCGCGCAAAGCTACGACTTGCTCTAGGCATCGGTCTGATTCTGGGAACCGAAAACAGCCTCATCCGGTTGAAAAATCGGAGGGGTAACCTGATCCGAGATGCTGTTCGGCAAGCGTAACGCAAAAGACGCTTTCGAAAGGCAAGCGGAGAAGGTGTTCCCCTCGGTTTTCGGTACGGCTCTTCGCCTCACAAGGTCCAAGGAAGAGGCCGAAGACCTTGCGATGGAAGCAATGGTTCGGGCTTACGAAGCGTACGAACGTTTCGACGGATCGAATTTCAAAGCTTGGCTTCTGAGAATCGTTACGAATCTGTATATCAACCGCTACCGTCAACGGCAGCGTGGGCCGCAGCTGACTTCCCTGGAAGACGACGCGATCTACGAGCCCGTTGGGAGTGAAGCGGAGATTCCAGATCGGATGCTTTTCGACGAAGCCCTTGGGGCGGAGGTCGAAGAGGCTCTTGCGCGGGTTCCGGTCGATTTTCGGGTCGCCGTGGTGCTTAGCGACATCGAAGGCTTGAGCTACCAGGAGATCGCGGAGGCGACGGACGTTCCGATTGGAACGGTGCGGAGTCGGCTGGCGAGGGGTCGGGCCATGCTTCGAAAGGCGTTGCAGGGATTTGCCATCCATCAGGGATACATCAAGGAAACGGACACGACAAACGATGAACTATGAACTGCTCCACGCGCTGGCCGATAACCAACTCGATGCCGAGACGGCAGATCGCGTTCGCAACGAGATGCGGCAAGACTCGGAAATGGCATCCGAGTTCCAGGCGATTCTCGACCTGAAGAAGTTTGTTCAAACCCACGCCGTTCCGGTCGCCAACGACGCACTTTGGGTGAGCTGCCAGGGCCGGTTCCGAGAGCAAGCTCGGGCCAAGCGCGTCGATTCGTTTGTGGGCAGATACGCCTGGGCGATGTCGGCGACGGTTCTCGGCTTCATCGTGGTCGGCGGCCTCATGCAACGCAACAGCCCTGCGGGGAATGTTGAGAGCGCGGACATCGCGCGAATCATGATGACGATGGAACCGTCGGTAAAGGCGGAAGCTCCCTCTCCGGTTTTGAAACGGTGGGTGCAGGGCGCGTTCGCCCTCGCACAGGAGTCCGCGGCGTCAAACAAGTTGGTTGTTCGCTACGCCGAGGCATTTACGGTCGAAGGACGCCCCATCGAGCGCTACTTCCTTCGCGATGGTGCCGGGAAGCTTGTCCTGGTCGTATTGCCGGGCGTTAAATCCTTCAATGGCCTGGAAACGGTTCCCGGGAATTCGTCGGTAGCAACCGGCCAAATGGGTAAATCAAACTTTGTCGCCTGGAACAATCACGGTGCGGGTTTCGTACTGATTGGCGACCGAAAAACGGCGGACTTGGCCGTCCTCGCCGAGCGCCTAGATTCCACCAACTGAAAGCCACGAACTAGAGAATTCGTGGCAGGGGCGACAGGACTCGAACCTGCGACAACTGGTTTTGGAGACCAGGACTCTACCAACTGAGCTACACCCCTGCGCTGGTTTTATGGTACCAGACGGCCCGGAACCGCTTATACTCTCCGGTATGCGTTCCGCAAATTTGGTTCGGACCTCGATTTCGCTCACGTGCCTCGCCATCGTTTCGATCGCCGGAGCGCAGACGCTCTCTGGCCCGGGCCAATATCCGCAGTTTCGGAATATGTCGGGCTTTTCGGGCGGCCTCTTTGGTGTCACCCGCGAGGGCATCCCATCCATGCGCGGCGCGATGGCGATTAGCACGCCGATCGGCTACTCCCTGAGTGACTTCCATGTTGCCCTGGGCTACGCTAGCCAGAGCGTTGATCGACAACTTCGGTTCCCCGAAAGCAGCGGCGACAGTGCCCGCGCCAACGGAACGGCCCAGGGAATCATCGGCCTGCGCACGAAGTTTGGCAGCCTAGCCTTCTCCGACATGGTCCACAGCAAACTGGGCGACAGCGTCCTCAACCTCCAGTTCCAATTCAAGACCAGCATTCCCAAGTTCGGCCTCAGCGTTGGCGTTCAGGACGCTTTCTCGACCGGCGGCGCGGCCGGGCAGGACATCCCGGGCGACGACGAGATCAGTCGATCCTACTGGGTCGCCGCGACCTACGAGTTTGCGCCCGGCGTGCACGGAACGATTGGGAAGGGAGACCGCCGCTTTAAAGGCGTCTTCGCCAGCGCGAGCGCGAACGTTTCGCCCCGGCTGAAGTTCGTGGCCGAGTACGACACGTTCAACATCAACTATGCGGTCTCCTACAACCTGGGACCGTGGAAGCCGTTTGATCCCAAGTACACGCTGAATCCGGAAGACGACAATCGGCGCGGCGACGTCTTCTTGACGTTCGGCTACATCCGCACGTCGAACATCTTCTGGGGCGTCAACATCACGTTCTAGTCATAATCGTCGGATGGCCGCCCACCTGCTCCCCGTTGTCGAAGCGTTCTTTGGCGGGGAGACTCCCGATGTGCGGCCGTTTGACCGTCCCGGCAACATTAACCTGGACGCCTTTCGGCTTGAGTTTCATGGCCGAGAATTCCTGCTTCAGCGACTCAACACCGAGGTTTTTCGGTTTCCGGAAAGGGTGTTCGAGAACGCCGTCGCCTGGATGCAGGCACAGCGCCAGTCCGATGCTGACTGGCAGACGATGGAGTTTGCGCTTACGGTTGACGGGCAGCCGTTTTTTCGCTCTCCGTCTGGCGACTATTGGCGACTGATTCCTTTATTGCCCGCAGTCGTCACCTATTCAAGCCTGGCCGACGCCGGTGAGCGGTCGGCACAACTGGAAACTGCGAAGCAAGTGGGAGTCGGTCTGGCCAACGCGACCCGCCATGCGCGGTCCCTGCGCGCGGCAAATTTTCAACCGTCGCTTCCGGGTTACCGGAACACGGCCGGATATCTCGCGCAGTTTAAGTCTGTATGGACGCAGGAGCCGGAGCGGTATCTCCCGACTGACCCGGAGCTTCGGGCGTCTACCGAGGCGTCCTACCACGTTCACCAGCCGGAAGGGTACGCAGACCGGCGCGCGAAGCTTGCCTCCATCGCAGAATTGACCGACGACATTGAGGAAGAGGTCGTGGCGTTTTGGCTCGAGTTTCCTCCCGTCGGCGTGATCCACGGTGACACAAAACTTGAGAATTTCCTCTTTGACCAAGCGACCGGGCGCGTTAGGAGCCTGATTGATCTCGACACCGTCATGGCCGGTCATTGGCTGATGGACTGGGCGGACCTCATCCGCTCGCTCGTGAACGTCGCGGGAGAGAAGGCGGAGACACTGGAGGCGGTAAAGATCGACGCCGAGGTCTACCGTGCGGCCCAGGCCGGGTTTCTTGCGAATCTGCCCGAGGTCAGCGACGTCGAGGTGGAAGCGATGGCACTTGCTCCGCGCTTTCTCGCTTTCGAGCAGGCACTGCGATTCCTGACCGACTACCTCCGCGGCGACAACTATTACCGGCGGTCAGCGTCCGATGCGCCCGACCTGAACCTGCAAAAAGGGCTGGTCCAGTTGCGGCTGTTCAAAGAATTCGCAAACGCGGCTCTTCGTCGCGAATGAATGCAATTCGAATTGCGGTCGTAGCGCTCCTTCCGCTCTATCGGCCGCGCAAGTAGGCTGCCGTGCTAGAATCGCGCATGCGCGGTCGCTCTGCCCTTGCTCTGATTCTGGTTGCCTTGACGAGCTTGGCAAGCGCACAGACGGTGGAAGACAGCCTCGTCGGCATCTGGTTCGGCAAAGTTAACGCCAGCGGCACCGTGCTACGAATCGTTGTGAAGATAACGCGTGACGCTGGCAAGCTCAAGGTGATCCTTGAAAGCCCGGACCAAACGCCCGCTGGCTTCCCGGGCGCCGCGCCAAAGATCTCGGGACAGGAAGTCACGATCGGCGTTCCCGCGGTCGGCGCGTCCTTCTCCGGAACCCTTTCGAAGGACGGCAAGACGCTCACGGGGTTCCTCTCTCAAGGCGGAAATCGGCCCCTGACCCTGGCGAAAGTGGACGCCGTTCCTGAGCTTCGCCGGCCCCAGACTCCCAAGCCACCATTCCCATATCAGTCCGAGGAGACGACGTTTGCCTCGCCGGGAGGACCCGTGCTATCCGGCACGATCACCATTCCGGCAGGTAAGGGCCCGTTCCCGGCGGCGATATTGGTCAGCGGTTCCGGCCCGCAAGACCGCGACGAGCTGCTCATGGGCCATCGGCCGTTCGCGGTGCTGGCCGACTTCCTCACCCGTCGTGGCGTGGCGGTGCTTCGCTATGACGACCGGGGAACCGCAAAATCGAAAGGATCGTTTGCGGCGGCCACCGTGTTCGAATTTGCCGACGACGCCCAGGCAGCCGTCCGGAAACTCGCCGCCGACCCACGCTTTGACGCGAAGCGCATCGGAATCATCGGCCACTCGGAAGGTGGGCTGATCGGCCCCATCGTCGCCGCGCGCGAACCGGCAGTTGGCTTCATCGTCATGATGGCCGGGCCGGGAGTTACCGGCGAGGAAATCATCTTGCTCCAGGCCTCCCGGATTGCGAAAGTTTCCGGAACAACCGAAGCGGAGATCCGAGCCAACACCAGAATCAGCGAGCAGATCTATGCCGCGCTGCGGGCGGAAGGAACCGAGGCGGAGCGAATCGCCAAGGTCGATGCCCTTTTGTCCGAAGTATGGAGGGGGATCGATCCCAAAAACCCCGCTCGGCCGACCGAATCGGAATTTCTGGCCATCCGGAAAGCTCAGCTTCTCTCGCCCTGGTTCCGCGCGTTCCTAAAATACGACCCGCGCCCGAACCTACGAAAGGTCACCGTGCCGGTGTTGGTGCTCAACGGAACGACGGACCTTCAGGTGGACGCCGAGCAAAATGTTCCGGAGGTCGTGAAAGCGCTGAAAGCCGCCGAAAACAAGGCGGTCACCGTCAAGCGCCTCCGCAACCTTAACCACCTGTTCCAGAAATCGAAGACCGGCGACCCATCGGAATACAGCGAGATCGAAACGACCTTGGACCCATCCCTTCTCAAGGCAATCGGAGACTGGTTTAACATGGTCGTCCTCAAGCCGACCAAGTAGCGGCTATTTGCGGGTAGTGACGGCGGCGGAGATCGTGGTGACTTTGTCGCCTGTCTCCCACTTTGCTTCCACCGAAAACTCTTTGCCGCTGGGCAGTCGTCCGGTCATGGTCCAGTGCTCCTTTTCGGCGCTCTGGTTCCAGGTCGTTGCCGTTTCGGTTGCCTTGCCTTCGTAAAACTTTCGGACCTCGGCAGGCTTTGCGGGAGTTGTTCGAACCGAAAGGAGGTTGTCCTCTTTTGCCGAGGAGAATCGCATCGTGGCAACTGTCACCGGCTCTGATCCAGGGAAGAACGGCGCACCAAATTCAGCCTCACTAAAATTGACGTTGTTTTCGAACTTGCTGTCCTTACCGTCGATCTTGATATCGAGCTTGCCGCCTTTCTCGTCGGCATTGATGCTCATGTTGCTGCCATCGCCGCCTTTGGCGTTGAATTTCATCCCGCCTTTATCGCTACCGGCGTCGATGCTGACTCCGCTTCCGTCTTCGCCATTTGCCTTGAACTTGAAGGAACCCTTGTCGTTATCGGCGTTGATGTTCAACGAGACGCCCGGCTCCGGGGTGGACTGTTTCTCGATCACTTCCGCCGCGCAGCCAGAAAGCAATCCGGCGGAAACCATAGCGAACAAAACGGCCGAGGTCGTGAATTTCACGACCTCATGCTACGCTAAGCAAAAAGGCGGACGGGACTTGTGGTCCCGCCCGCCGCTTAGGCCGTTTAGGCCTTGATGTCGACCGGCAAGTTGAGCAGCTTCTTCAGAAGCGACAGAACATGCTGGACGGCCTTGTCGAAGCCGAACTCGCTACCAAGGCCGCGGCCAACTTTGCGCGAGATCTCCTCGATGAGGTCATCGAAGTCGTCCTCGGCAAGATCCTCAACGAACTCAGGATCGATCGCCAGCTCGGCCGCAATGCTTTCGACCGTCTCGGTCTTTGCGATTCGGAACAAGCTGATCTTGTCGTCATCGGCGTCGACCTTGACGTCGGCGCGGAACTCCTTCGCGAGTAGCTGGCCGGCGACGTTACCGGTTGCGCGAACCACCGCTTCAAGGAAGGCGATCTGAAGGGTTTCGTCGTCTCGTTCTTCGGCGTAAGCGTCGAACGAGGCCTTCAGCGCGGCGCTCGCGAGAAGCGGCTGCTGGATGTTGTGATGAAGTCCCTTCTTGAACACTTTCCAGATGGAGTGCTTTTCAGCTTGGGAACCATACTTTTGGGCGATTGCGTTGAGGTCTGCCATGAGTTTCTCTTCGGGCCGCACCTTTCGCGGCCTCCAGAGAACTTAACGCTCGAAGCACTGAGGCAAGTTGCATCAGGTTGTTAATGTGTGTGAGGTGGATCACAAATCAAAACTTACACGCCAAACACTTGGCCGACGGTTTTCTGTTTGCCGTCTGCCAAGTCAAGCACGATGGCGTCGCGCATTGCGCGTTGTTTGTCATCGAGCTCCGTGATGAACGTGTTGTTAAATGCTGCGTCACGAGAGTCTCGGTAGCGCGGCTCGCGGTACTCCTGCGTGACATCTGCCACGGGAAGGCTGCCCGCGACATCCTCGCGCACAAAGAAGGCGTTGCAGCCACTCGACGTGCCGACAAACCGGTAACCCAACTGGTTCCCCAGCTCGACCAAGGCCGCCAGCGAAACCCCCGCACAAAGCATCGAGTAGTGGTGCTGGCGTCGCTCAAAATCGGGGCGATACGGCACCGTGACCTGCTTCTCGGGGCCAAAATTCATCTGGTACTCGATGATCACGATACGCGGCGAAACGACCTTAACCGCCTTCCATAGGTGATAGTCGACGCCATCAACGTCAATGCTCAACAGGCCAATGTCGCCCGCTTGGCCGGCCAGAAGGTCGTTGACGTTATCGACGGTAACAAACGCTTTCTTGAAGTCGATCGTGAACCAGCCCTTCAGTCGCGAGACCGCCAGGTAGGTCTCGGCGGCGCCGTCGCCGTCCAGAATCAGCCCCTTCCAATTCGATTTCTCCAGCAGGTACCGGGTGTTCGACTCGCGATAGTCCTCAACGCCAATCTCAATGAACGTCTCGTTCGGAATCTCCACCTGTCGGATGAGCCACTGGATAATGCCGTCTTCGTCGAACTGCGAAAAAACGCGGTAGCCAACGTCGCGAATTTGCTTTACCGGCACGTCGCGCAAAGCGAGGTCCTTCAGAAACGCAGATTCGTATCGAATCTCCTCGCGCGGGGTGCGAAGGATTCTTTCGTCGTCCGGGCCGGCGACGCGGCAGTTCGAAACCGCCGCTTCAATGAAGCGACGCATGCGGTCCTTAATGGCAAAAAGCAAACGCACTTCGGGGAATTATGATGAAGTTTCGCCGGGTGCCGTCGGCGCGTGGCAAACTACCGAGAATCATGGGTTCCACCGCGCGTAACCAGCTTCGGGTCGGGGTCGTCGGCTGCGGATTTTGGGCGCGGTTTCAGATTCAGGCTTGGTCCGAAGTCGAGGGCGTTCGCGTGACGGGTCTCAATAGCCTTCGTCGGTCGGATGCCGAGGCAGCCCTTTCACTGGCTCCCGGTGCAGAAGTCTACGATCGAGTCGTAGAGTTGGCCGCGCAGGTTGACCTAGTGGACATCATCGCCAGCGTTCCGGCCCACCGGCCATTGGTCGAAACCCTTTTGCCGCTTGGCGTTCCGGTGGTCTGCCAAAAGCCGCTGGGCGCGACGATCGACGAGTGCGAGTCGATGACTAAGCTCGCCAAAGAGACGGGTACCTGGCTTGCGGTGCACGAAAATTGGCGGTACCAAGCTCCCTTTCGCGCGATCAAAGACGTTTTGGAGGCGGGCGAAATCGGCGCGGTCCACCGTGCCCGGCTCACTTTCTCGTGTTCGTTCGATGTGTTCCTCAATCAGCCCGCGCTGGCGACCGCCGAGAGGTTCATCGTCTCGGATGTCGGCTGCCACGTGCTCGACACGGTCCGATATCTCTTCGGTGAAGCCGCCGAACTCTTCGCATTGAACTCTCGCGTGAACCCGGCCATCGCCGGAGAAGACGTCTCCACGATCCTGCTGCGGATGGAGTCGGGCGCGCATGTGACCGTCGAGCTGAGCTACGCGAGCCCGCTGGAAGACGAGAGCTTCCCCGCCACATACCTTCTTGTAGAAGGCAAATCCGGTTCGCTGCGGCTCGGCCCGAACAATGACTTGAGCGTATATGTCGACGGCGTGATCCGCCAAGAAACGATCTTGGCACCGGTATACGACTGGGTCGATCCACGGTATGCGTTGGTGCAGTCCAGCATCGTCGCTTGCCACCGCGACCTAGTCCGGGCGTTAGGGGCCGGCGAATCCGCCGCTACCTCGGCGGCCGATAACCTGCGCACGATGCGGCTCGTCGAGGCGGCTTACTTGTCGGCGGCTTCGGGCCTCGCCATCGCGATTTAGGAAAAACTCCTCGCGGTTCCTGCCGCCACGTGCTCTTTATTTCTGGAATGGCATTCGACAGCCGAGAACAGGGAGCAGACGTGCAGCTGGTGATCCGGGCGCAAGCCGGGGACATCCACGCGTTCGACGCACTGGTCCGACGGTACCGGCGTGGGCTCACGACTCTCGTGGGGATGCAATTCCCGGACGTGACGGCGGATGACGTGGTTCAAGACGCGCTGCTCACCGCGTTTAAGTGCTTGCCCAAGCTCCACGATCCGACGCGCTTTGCCGGATGGTTGAGCACGATCGTGCGGCGTCGCGCCGTTCGGTCGGCGGCCGAATGCACTCCATCCACCGGGCTTGACCAGATCCTTCTCGGCTACTTGCCGGCGATGACGGAGCGGTTGATCACCCAAGAGCGGCACGCGGATCTGTACAAGGCCATCGCGCGGCTGCCATCCGAACTGACCACCGTAGTGACCCTTTACTACCTCGACAACCTCCAGATTGAATCCATTGCCCGGCTTCTTCAGATCTCCGCGACGACGGTGAACTGGCGGCTGCGGCAAGCCCGGGTTCGACTTCGACGCCTTGCGGCTTCTTGCCAGGACTAACTCATGCACCAAACCGACGCTTCTCAGACTCTCTCTCGTTTGCTCCAGGAAATCGCCCAGATGGCCGAGGATGCGGCGCTGACGGGCCAAATGCAGGGCGGTCTCCGCCGCCTCATCACCCGCTATAACACAGTGCTCGCCCAAGCGGTGACCGAGAATCTGGTTCCGGCCGGAATGTTCCAGCCGCTCGGAGCGGATGACGGATTTGAGGACCTCGCGATCGAAGCGCGCCTATTCCGCACGGCCATGTCCGCACCGGAGCAACCGACCGAAACGGCGAGCCAGCGGATGGACCCCGGGCACCTCGTCCGATTGGCACCCTTTCTGAACTCGGAGGACCTTGGCCGTCTTGTGCGCTCGGCCACGGCGTCCAAAACCCATTTCGACGCCAACCTGGTGGTCTCGTTGGCTCCGTTTCTCGATCAGGAAAGCCTCGGTGAAATTGTTCGAGAGAGCCTGCTGGGGCAAAAAAGAGAGGAGCCACATGAACCAAAAGTGGAGGAGGAACCACAACACGTCCGGGCGCACTTTCTGGCCGAATCGCACGAGCTGAGGCACTTCAGCCCGCCGATCCAAACGGAGGAACCGGCCCTGGAGTCCGCGCCCGAACGGTAGCGGCTACTTGCCGAACTCGCCGGAGGCGATCATCGCAAGCGTCTCTTGGATGTCCTCCGGCGTGTTCATGACAAACGAACGAAATTGCAGCACCGGTTCGTTTAGCGGCTGGGCCGAAACGAAGAGGAAGCGCCCCGCATTTGGTCCGGCCGTGATTTCTACCTGGTCACCGTCCGCGAAGACCAAAAGGCGGGGTGCCGGTAAGGTGTGCCCGTCGACAACAAGGCTGCCACGTACGGCGTAGGCAATCGTCGAAGCACCTGGCTCGGTCGGAATTTCCATCTGACCCCCTGGATTCAGCTCGACGTCCAGAACCGTCGGTCGAACCGCGATGCCTTGGAAGGGGCCGTCGGTGCCCTCATAGCTCCCCGCAACCACGCGAACGTTTCCGGATTCGCTTCCCACGAGGGGAATCTGCGAGGGCTCCGCGCCAACGTAGGCGGGCGGAACGCGCTTGAGGGCCTTCGGCAAGCTGAACCACAACTGGATCATCTCGGCGCCGTCGGCCTCCGCGACCAGCATCTCTTCGTGGAAAATCCCGTTTCCGGCGGTCATCCATTGGGAGCCGTTCGCGCCGACCGTGCCGTCATTGCCAATCGAATCTTTGTGCCCGACCTCGCCGGCCAGAACGTAGCTAAGGGTCTCGATGCCGCGATGCGGGTGTCGTGGGAAGCCAACCGTCGGCGAGCCCGGCGCGATGCTGGCATGGTCCAAAAGCAGGATCGGGTCCAGCAACGCCATGCGCTCGGCCCCAACGGCGCGTTGGATCGTGACGCCTTTGGCTTCGTTGACCGGCGTGGGGGCGAAGGAGAATGCGAGCTGTCTGGATTTCATCTTGTTTCGTAGGACCCGGCTTATATACGTCAGATCAGTCACATGTAGACTAGCCGACGATGGACACCCGCGAAGCGATCAACGGTTGGAAAGAACACACCTTGGCTCTGAGCACTCGCCTGGACAATGCCATTCGCGGTTTGTCACAAGCCCGCCTGAACCAGCCGCCCGCAAACGGCGACTGGAGCCCGGCCCAGGTGGCCGAGCACGTGGTGATGGCGAATCGGCCTTACCTGGACATCATGTCGAAGGCGCTCAACGAAGCCTCGCGGGATAGCGCGATTGCACCGATAAAGTTCACGTTCTTTGGGCGCGCGCTGATGAAGGTCGCCGGTCCGGACGGAAACGCCCCCGCCCCCAAGATGCTTCAGCCTCGCAAGGGCGAGATTTCAAGCGAGATCTTCGACGAGTTGCGCGACCAATTGACCCGGCTGCACACGCTTCTGGAGAAGTCGGACGGCGTCAACCTTTCCGCCGTCCGGGTTTCGAACCCATTCTTCGGCCTCATCCGGATGAACCTGGCCGACTGCTACGGAATCTTCACGCAGCACACCGAGCGGCACGTGCGCCAGATCGAAGAACGCGTTCACTGAGACGATGATCAGTAGTGCAGGTGAGCCTTGTCGACCTTTCCGCCGAAAACGCGGTAGATGACGATGGTGTAGGCCAGCACGAACGGAACGCCGACGACGGCCATAATCGTCATCGTTTCCAGGGTCTTGGTCGACGCCGCCGCGTTGCGAATCGTCAGGCTAAGCTCCGGATTCGGGTTCGAAGGAACCAGGTTCGGATAGATGCCGCAGCCAAAAAGCAGAAGCAATCCAACGATTACCAAGGAGGACGACACGAACGCGGCGTTCTCGCGTCCGCGGCTGATTTCTCGCGGAATGTTCGCGGCGGCGAGCAACGTCAGCAATGGAAGGATGAACAGTGCTGGCACCGCGCGGATCACATTTCCCAACTGGGGAACGAAAATGAAGGTCGTCAGCGAAAGCACGCCGTACATCACTCCGAAGAAGATCATCGCCTTCTTCGTGCGTTCTCGCATCATCTGGTTCAGCTCGCCCTCGGTCTTGAGTACCGCAAAAATCGACCCGTGCATCATGAACAGCGCGACCGTCGTGAGGCCAAGCGCAATCGAGTGCGGGTGGAACAGGTTCCAGAATCCACCGCCATACTCCCGGTCCGGGCGGAGCGGCAAACCGACCGCGATGTTGCTAAGCGCAACGCCGGTCAGCATGGCAATGAGGTAGCTTGCTCCCGAGAAAAGGCTATCCCAGGTCTTTCGCCAGACCGGCGAAGCTTCCTTGCTGCGGAACTCAATCGCCGCCGCCCGGAAAATGAGCGCAACCAGCAAGAGGATGAACGGAAGGTAGAAGCCGGAGAACACCGTCGCGTAGACATCCGGGAAGGCGGCGAACAAACCGCCGCCACCGACCAGCAGCCAGACCTCGTTACCGTCCCAAACCGGACCAATGGCGTTGAGGAGCACGCGGCGGTCCAGATCCTCTTTGATCGTCGGCAAGAGCATGCCGATGCCGAGGTCGAAACCATCCAGGATCGCATAGCCGGTGAGCAAGATTCCGATCAGGGCAAACCAGATCGAAGGCAAGTCGAGGGATTGTAGGTTCATTTTGCGTCTCCGGCGGCGGAGTCGTTTGCCAAAGTCTCCGGCCAGGTCGGCTCTTCGGGGCCGATCTGAATGCGCTTGTTGAGCAGGTAGAAGAACAGGAAGCCCAGCAGCGCATAGAGCAAACCGAAGAGAACCAGGCTTGCCCAGATCTGGGACTCCGTAACGATCTTGCTGAGTCCGTCTTTCGTTCGGAGTACGCCAAAGACAACCCACGGCTGCCGCCCCATCTCGGCCGTGACCCATCCGGCCTGGTTGCAGATGTGCGGGATCGCCACCGAACCGACGAGCACGGAAAGCATCAACCGGTTGTTCCACAGCTTGCCGTTCCAGGCCATGATGCTGGCGACAAACGTGATCCCGGTCAGGAGCAGTCCCAGCCCCACCATCAGGTGAAACATCTGGAAGGTTGCTTGCACGTTGGGCAGATCCTCGCGCGGAAAGTCATTCAGCCCTTTAGCCATCTGGCCGTTCATCAGCGCGCTGCCGCCGCCGGGAATCGTCGGGCCAATGACGGTTTTGTTGGCTTCATCGACCCAGCCAAAGGGGATCAAGTCGATCGGTTGCTTCGAGTCGAAGTGGCCCTCCATCGCGGCGAACTTCGACGGCTGGTTCTTGGCGACCCCAATTGTGCTGGTGTGGCCGTTCACGATCTGGAACAGTAACGCGACCATCGCTAAGGCGAGGCCAATTTTGATTCCGGGGAGAGCGATATCTGCGTGGCGCTTCTTAAGCAAATAGTAAGCCGAAACGCTGATCAGCAGGTACGCGCCGGTGATCCAAGCGCCGGTGACGCTGTGAATCAATCGATCCATCGAGCTTGGGTTGAAGACCATCGCCCAAAAGTCGGTGATTTCCGCGCGAAGCACGCCGTGGTTGTTACGAATCACGTACCCCTGCGGCGTCTGCATCCAGCTGTTCGCGACGATGATCCACACCGCGCTAAACGTTGAGCCCAGGGCGACCATGCACGTCGAGAAGAAGTGCATCTTCGGCGAGACCTTGTGCCAGCCAAAAACGAGAATGGCCAGAAAACCAGACTCAAGGAAAAAGGCGAAGATGCCCTCGGCGGCGAGGGCAGAGCCAAAGATGTCGCCGACGTATCGCGAGTAAGTCGCCCAGTTGGTGCCGAATTCGAATTCCAGCACGATGCCGGAGGCGACACCGATGCCGAAGATCAGGGAGAAAATTTTCACCCAGAAGTGCGCCATCCGCTTGTACTTCTCGTCGCCGGTGCGAAGCCAGATTCCCTCGATGATGACCAGCAACAGGCCAAGCCCGATGCTCATCGGCGGGAAAATATAGTGAAACATGCTCGTGAAGGCAAATTGAGCCCTTGCCAGAATTTCTGTGTTCATCGCATCTCCGCTGAAAAGATGGCAAACTACTGGCGACGGGGCAAGTCATTTCTTGCGCGTCATGCGGTTCGAGTCATCGGTTCCGACGTCATGGCAAACATTCCAACCCGGCAACTTTCCGAGCGAGAGCGGCAACTTTTGGAGCTCGCGCGTCAGGGCTTTACCGATCAGGCGATTGCGAAAGAGCTAGTAATTAGCGTTCCCACCGTCGCCACGTATTGGGGGAGAATCCGCATCAAGATGGGCCCGCTTTCTCGGCCGGAGCTCGTCGCCCATTACGTTCAAGCCGAATCGGCCGATCGCATGGACGCACTTCACGCCGAGAACGAATCCTTGCGGAGACGCCTGACCCCCGCAACTGAGGAAGGTGAACGCGCCGCGCCGTCGTTCGATTCCATCTTAGAACTGATTCGCAAAGCCCCGGACGCCGTCCTCCTGGTAAACCGCCTGGGCGAGATTCTGCTGGGCAACGAGGCCGCATCAACCCTCTTCGCCTGCCCGATGGAAGACTTCTCGAAGTTGCGCGTGGGTAGCTTCATCCCGCCCGAAGTGCACGAGGTGCACCGTGCCCACCGGGAGCAATTTTTCGAAACCGGCGTGCGAAGCCGGATGGGCGATCATCACGGCGTGCAAGCGCAGCGCCTCGACGGATCGAGAATCCGCATTACGGCGGCGGTGAGCATGGCCGAAACGCCGCAAGGACCTATCGCCATCGTATTCGCGCGGGAAGCGGAAGAGCCGCATAGGTAGCCTGCGATCATGATCATCGTGCCGCTCTACCCCCACGACGCTCCCGGATCGGAAGGACTGCCGAACCAGGAATGGGAGAAAGACGGCGTCGTCGGCGAGGTCAGTCGCCCGACCCTGACCGTGATGCTTCCCGAGAACCCGACGGGAACCGGAATCATCGTTTGCCCGGGCGGCGGCTACAACGTGCTCGTCATCGAGCGAGAGGGGGTGGCGATTGGTCGGCGGCTCAACGAGCTCGGCATCGCGGCGTTCATCCTCAAGTACCGAATGGACGGGCCGGACCATGCGCATCCGCTTGCCGACGCCCAGCAAGCCATCCGCTTGGTGCAAAGCACCATCGATTGGAGCGTTACGCCGGGGCGGATTGGCTTGATGGGCTTCTCCGCCGGCGGCCACTTAGCAGCTTGGACTTGCGTATCGGACGGCCAACGACCGGACTTTGCTGTGCCCGTGTACCCGCGCACTTTGGAGCTCAATGCGCGGGTCGATGTCGGCTGCCCGCCCATGTTTTTGGTTCATGCGGCGGACGATGATGTCTGCCCCGCAGACGACAGCGTTCGGCTTTTCACGGCCCTGAATCAACGAGGAATATCGGTAGAGTTGCATGTTTTTACGCGCGGAGGGCATGGTTTCGACTTGGGACGACTGGGTTCACCGGAGGCCAGCTGGATGGACTTGATGGCGAATTGGCTTCGAGGACAGGACCTTTTGTAAGGCCGGGGGCAGGGAGGACGCGGCCAACTTCTCGGCTCGCCATCGTACGCTGCAGCATCGCCGCGATGGGAAAAACGAGGAAGACAACGGTCTTGCCGTGCCCGGCTAGGAACAGCACGGTGGCGAAGGTGGCCGCTGCCGCAATTTTAAGAAGTTGGATCCGGTTCATGACTCAAGACGGCATGTGATCGTCATTGATCGGCCGTGTAGAGAGTCTGCCGCGGAATGGGCCAAAGGGCTAGCCGCATCTTGGCGCGGCATCGATGGCGGGTAGGGCCATCGAGGTAATCAGAATCGTGCACGTATTTTTACGTGCTCGATTTAGGTCGGATAAACGCGCTGTATCGGGGCTCTGGGTCCTGCTCGATGCGCGTGATGAACATCTCGATTTCAAAAGTGTGCCCATCCTTGTGCAGCGCATCTATGGAGATGACCTGGTTTAGCACTCGGCTCTCGCGAGTTGTCAGGTAGCGCTCCAATCCGTTACGATGCGCCTCCCTGTGTTGCCGAGGAATAATGAGATCCTCTAACAGCTCACCCACAGCACTTAGCGCACTGTGACCGAAAATCTTTTCCGCTTGTGAATTCCAAAACTTCACTTCCCCCTCGGCATTGATGATAATGACGGCATCCATCGATCCTCGGAATAGGCTCGTCATGAGCTCAAATTCTTTCCGCCATGCCGAGACTTCTCTGAACTTCCACAGATATCCGACAACGTGGGGTTCCGACTTTACAATCGTGAAGTCACGCTCGTATATCTTCCCATTACGTAATTGTACGACATCTCCGTAAACACTAACGCCATTTCGCACGATTTCCTCTACGCGGTCTATGTATTCGTCGGGAGCGACGAACGCCCCCCGCAGAACCTCTACCAACAAGCCGGAATCCATCCCGAGGAACGCGTTAGGGGAACCTCTGATGCCGAACGCGCTGAGAAAGGGTCGGTTCACGTATCGAATTCGCCTCGATGGATCCTCAAAATATACGGCCGACGGCATATTATCAACTAGCGTCGAGATCAACAAGGCCGCGTGACGAAGCTCTTCTTCAATTGCTCGCCGATCACGCTCGTTCTGCCAGCCCCGTAGATAGCTCGCATACGTCGCAACAACGGGACCAATGTGGTCGACGAGATCCAAGTCATAGCCGCCAGGCCGATTCCCTAGTCCAATTACGCCCAGCAGCTGCCCGTCTCCGAAAACAGGTATCCCCAGAAACGTGTTCAGTGGCGGATGGCCTTCCGGCAGCCCTCCCGCTCTAGGATCGCTGTAAGGATCGTTTGAAATGATGACCTCTTGTTCGGTCAGAACTGCACCAAACAGAGTGTCCAAATTTCGGAACTCCATCCCCAAAGTTTCGGTCTCGCTGAAGAGCGCGCGCGTCTCTGCGTCCCAGGCAATATTCGTCATGGCGTGAGTTCGCATGAACGGGGCGCCCTTTTCATCCCGATAGACTTCCGCCAGGAACCCATACTCGGACTGAGTAAGAGCAAGTGCCTCCTCAAGAAACCATGCAAATAGTTCCTTAAAGATAGCTCTGCCCTCCATAAACTCTAGCAAGCATTGCAGGTTAGCCTCTAGTTGATTTCGCTGGGCCGCCTGCGCTGCTTCCGCTAGGCTTCGACCTTGACGCTGAAAAGTGCTTCTGGGACTGACGCTGCTCCCTTCCAAATTACGGAACGCATGTTCCTCAGCCTCGCGCGAGAAAGCTGCCGCTCGCCTTGGCATATTGTATTGCCCCAGAAATTTCTTCCAATAGCTCTGCGTGCTTGCCTTTAATAGCGATATGTTTGCATTATTGTCGACCTGCCTGGCTTCATCGCTAGTCGGAGAGTGGACTTCCATCGGCCCGGATTGTACAGGGCCGATTCACGAAATCTTGGTCGCCAATTCTCACGCCCCAAAAGCGTGTACCACAAAAGTAGCACGTAATTTTACGTGGCCGATTTCGGCCGGATAAACGCGCTGTATCGGGGCTCTGGGTCCTGCTCGATACACGTAATAAGAAGCTCCACATCCAGCAGCTGCCCAGATTTGTGGAGACCCGAAATGGAGATGACCTGGTTCAAAACTCGGCTCTCGCGGGTCGCCAAAAATCGCTCAAGGCCGCGACGATGGGATTCCCGGTGCTCCAACGGAACGATGAGATCGCCGAGCAGCTTGCCTACGGACTCGGCGCTCGTGTAGCCAAACATCCCTTCTGCCTTAGAGTTCCAGTACTCGACGATGCCCGCCGCGTTAATGACGATCACGGCGTCCATCGCCCTTTGGAACACACTCGCCAGCATCTCATGTTCGCTGCGCCAGATCGTGACTTCGCGGTACTTCCAGAGGTACCCGAGCAGGCGTTCGTTCTTTCGCACGACAACGAAGTCGCGCTCGTACACCTTGCCGTTTGCTAGCCGGACGATGTCGCCCGGAACATCGACCCCGGCGAGAAGCAGGTCATCCACGCGCTGCATAAAGCCGTCCGGATCCGCAAACATTGGTCGCGAGAGCTCTGCAACCAGCGCGCAGTCCATGCCAAGAAAATCGTTCGGCGACCCGCCAGCCCCGAAGACTTCCAGGAACAGCCGGTTTACATACTGAAGTCGGCGCTTGCCGTCCTCAAAAAGGATCGCGGTCGGCATGGAGTCCACGAGCGTGGAGGTCAGAATCGCGGCGTTTGTAATCTCTTCTTCCACCGAGCGACGGTCGCGTTCGGCCTGCCAACCCACGAGGTAGCTAGCGAACGTCGCTACCAACGGGCCGAGGTACTCCGCGATCTCCGCCTGGTATCCACCGGGTCGGTTCGCCAGCCCGATGACGCCGATCAGGTGATTTCCGCTAAATACCGGAAGCCCGAGAAACGCCGTCATTGCCGGGTGCCCGGTTGGCAAACCACCGGCTCGGGTGTCGTTCTCGGGGTCATTTGAGATAACAATTTCTGCCGAGGTAGCAACAGCACCAAAGAGCGTGCTCAGGTTTCGGAATTCCATTCCGGCATCCCCGGCCTGGCTCACCATCTCTCGGCTTGCCTCATCCCAAGCGATGTTCGTCACCGCGTGGGTTCGAAGGAAGGGTTTGTTCTCTTCGTCGCGATGGACCTCGGCCAAGAAGCCGTACTCCGACTGGCTGAGGCCAAGAAGCTCAGAAAGAAATCGTTCGAAGACCTCGCGGAAGCCGGTTCGACCGCCGATGAACTCAACGGTGCACTCCGTGATCGCCTGGAGCACGTTGCGTTGCGCAAGCTCCTTTGCCTCGGCGAGGGTTCGCCCGCTGACCTCGGTCGCAACCTCAAGTTCCGACGGGCTCGGGCTGAGACGCAACATCGCCTTTTGCTCGGCGTGACGCGCCACGACCTCGGTTCGGCTAGCCGCCTGGTACTTCAGCAGGATGCGACGCCAGTAGCTGCTGACGGTCGCCTTGCTGATGTCGAGCTTAACAGCGATTTGCTTATCGGTGAAGCCCTCGGCGGCGAGCTCCAAAACCTGTACTTCTCTTCCGGTAGCCGAAATCTCTTTAGCGTTCTTCATTAGCGGTCGGACATTTGATCCTACCTTCGGTTCCCGGCAATGCCTGACGCACAAACGTGTTAACGGATTACCGTTTGGGCTGGCTCGCCTCGCGGAACTCCGCCCATAGGGCGTCTGCCGTCTTGCCGGTGAACTTCACAAACGTCGGCATCGGATCTTCGGCGCGCCGAAGGTTGCGGTCAAGCGCCGGAACGAGACGGAGGTCGTACCGCTGCGAGGTCCAGGCGAGCCAGGCGGCCGTTGTCCGATAGGCGTCTCGGTAGCTTGCACGTGAGAAATCAATCCGTGTGCGAGGGGCTTCCGGCTCGTAGCGCCACCAACGGGTGTAGTCCGCGATGCCTTCCACGAGCCAGCCGACGTCGTTCTTGTTGGCCGGGTATGCCTGCACTACGTGGGTAAGTTCGTGGATAACGATCCCCAAATCGTCGGGATACTTTCGCACCCATTCCGCGCTAAATGAAATCTCGTCTCCCGCGCAGTAGGCCGGGGCATCCTGCTTTGCCCGGAACACAAACCGCAAAGACTTTGGTCGCTTGAATTCTTCCGTCGCAAGTAGCTGGCACAACTGCGGGAACCAGCTGGTGGCGAGGCTACGCGCGGTTTCGGCCCACGCTTGCAAGTCCGGCGCTTCCTTCGTGTCGATCAAAATCTTTGGGCACCGGATGGGTTTGGCGAGGGGATAGACGTAACGGGCAAGTTCTGCCTTGGTGGGCGGAGCGACCAACAGCATCGCGAGAATAGGGGCAGCAAGCATGAACCCGTATTTGACCACGGTATCGTACGAGAACGTTCGACAGCGCACTTTCCTACAACTTCGGAACGCGGAGTCGCGGCAATAGGGTATGCGACTGTGTGCTTCATAAAGCTCGTGAGCTTCACCGTATTGTCGGTCTCGTCAACGCGGTCTTCCTCCTGCTGATCAGCGTCACTGGCTTTCTGCTCGCCACGAAGTCTCGCGTTGCCTGGATCCGTCCCGAGGAGAAAACGGGTCAGAAAATCGAGAGCCACGTCGATACCATTTCGGTAGATCGGGCGATGCAGGCGGCTTTCGCCGTCGGGTTAGCCGAACTGAAGACGCCGAAGGACATCGACCGCGTTGACTACCGGCCGAAGCGAAACGTCTACAAAATCGTCGCGAAAACCGGCTACCAGGAGGTTCAGGTGGACGGCAAGACCGGCGAGGTTTTGCAGGTGGCCAAGCGAATCGACCAGTTCACCGAGGACGTCCACGACCTGAGCTTTTTTGGCGACGGCTTCAACACCTTCGTCTTACCGGTGGTCGCGCTCTGTCTCGCGACGCTTAGCGTGAGCGGAATCGTGATCTACACGATTCCGATTCTTCGCCGACGGAAGTTCTTCAAAAAGAATCCGCCTAGGGCTGGATGAGGTGCGGAACGAAGCGGCTGGTATCGGTGGTGATCCATCCGTCGGCTTCGCGAATGCCCACGCCGCAGGATTCATCCCCGACGACCCAGGAGCCGATCACGGCCGCACCGGCAACCGTCCAGTACAGCGGCGCCACTGCCTGATAGACGAAGCGCGGCTCGAACCCGGCCGGCCCCATCTCGGCTTCCGGCGTTTCTTCTTGAGTCACGCCTTCGACCACAACGGTAATGCCATCGCCCTCGCGCGAAAATAACGGCTTTCGCACGAAGTCGGTGAGGTCTCCGGGTTCGTCGAAATAGGCCGGCAATAGGTTAGGGTGACCGGGATATCGCTGCCAAAGGATCGGAAGCAACGCCTTGTTGGAAAGCAGCATCTTCCACATCGGCTCGATCCAGATCGAGCGCATGTCCGGGAGGAGTGCCTTCTCACCGAAGTCTTCGCGCACCAACCACTCCCACGGATACAGCTTGAAGAGCTTTCGGATCGGGGCTTCCGCCGCATCCACGAACGTATTGCGGTCCGAATTCCAACCAATGTCGCTCATCAGAAGGCCATCGCTTCGCAGGCCAGCCGAGGTCGCCGTATCCCGAAGCAGGGAGACCGTGAGTAGGTCCTCATCCGAATCGGAGTGCGCGAAGTGAATCTTGCCGGGCAACGTGCCGTCGGCACTGAGTGCCTGCCAACGCGCGACGAGAGCCTCCCAAATCGAGTTGAACTGGTCGGAACCAGGGAATCGGTCCTGGCTCCATTGCCATTGTACGACCGCCGCCTCGAGCAGAGCGGTCGGCGTGTCGGCATTGTATTCCAGGAGCTTGGGCTCCGATTCGCCGTCGTAAGCCAGGTCGAACCGGCCGTAGAGATGCCCCTTTGGGCCCTTGTAATCTTCGATCATCGCCGTCGCGGCGGCTTCCGGGATCCCAAATTCAGCGATCTGGCGGGTTCGAATCAGGTCGTCAACTGTTTCGAGACAGAGCCGATGAAGCTCGTTGGTCGCGTTTTCGATGCGCTCGACATCGGTATCGTCCAGCGTGTAGTAGGCACTCTCGTACCAGTACGGCTGCCCGCCGAGCGTGTGGTAGGTGAGGCCCCATTTCTCGACCTTAGCCGGCCAATCGGGGCGGGGAGGAATGTCAAAACGTCGCATCGACTAGCTTCCGCCGCCGCCGAAGCTGCCGAAGCCGCCGCGCGAGGTTGAGCTGCCGACTCCGCCGGCCCGCGAGCCGGTGCCTGGATCGTACGAACCGCCTGAGATTCGGCCGCCGCCAATCGGGCTGCCGCCGTAGATGAAACGCGAACCAGCGGTTCCCCGGTTGCACTCGATATCGGGCCGACGGTTCCCGAGTTGGTCGACGCAGTCGCGCCGCTGACCCGCACAACCGGTCAGGATAAGGCTAGAGAAGGCAATAACGTAAACGAGTTGGATTTCTTTTTTCATTTCAGAAAAGACCATAAAGATTTACGCGTTTGTCCATGTCGAGGATGCATTCGAGGCTTAGATTTTCTTATTTCGACGTGAATGTAGCGCTGCCGGACCCCATCTTGTAAACCTTCTGGCTGCCATCGCGTTGCGGTACGACGACCTCGGCCCGAACGTTTGGCGGGACCTCAACCTTAACCGAAACGGTGCGACCGTTTCGCCGCCACGAGCACCGAATCTTTCCGCGAACCGAGTTGAACTTGGCATCCGCCCAACTCAACTTAGGGTCGAAAACCGGCGCGATTCGAACCCGACCGAAGCCCGGCTCGAGCGGCGTGATTCCACCGATCGTCTGGAACATCCAGCCCGCGACCGCGCCGTAGGCGTAGTGCGAGAATGAGTTCATGCCTGGGTCTTGGTAGCCCTTCTCGGGCGTCCAGCCGTCCCACCGCTCCCAGATCGAGGTCGCTCCATTTACGATTGTGAAGCCCCACGACGGGAAAGTCGTGTTGTGCAACAGCCGAAACGCAACGTCATTGCGCCCGATCTTCGAGAGGACGTGCATAAGGTCACGCGTGCCCACGAACCCGGTCGAAAGATGCCAGTTTCGCTTTTCGATGTCCGCCACGAGGAAGTTAGCGGCCAGTTTTGCCTGCTTTGGCTCCAGGAGGTCGAACGCCAGGGCAAGAACATAGCTGCACTGGGTTTCGCCTCGCACCTTGCCGTCGGCGGAGACGTACGCCGATTGGAACGCCTTTCGAAGCCGTTGATGTAATGCTTCGTACCGGTTGGCGTCCTGGGTCTCGCCCAAGATCCGGGCGGCGCGCGCCACCAGCGCGGTGCTTCCGGCGAAGTACGCGGTGGTGATCACATCGTTCGGCGTGTTCGCGCCGATGCTGAGCCAGTCGCCGAAGGCGTGGTACTGGTCGGGCGGCAACAGGCTTGGCTTCGAGCGCTTCAGGCAGAACTCGATGAACCGCTTCATGTTTGGGTAGTGCTTCGCCAGCATCGCCCGGTCGCCGTACATGTCGTAAATCGTCATCGGGCAGATGACTCCGGCGTCAGACCACGCCGGTCCGCCGTCGTCTAGCCCGGCCAAAACGGGGGCCACTTTGGGATACTGCCCGTCGGCGCGCTGGTCGTCATCCAGCGTCTCGCCCCACTTCCGAAAGAACGCCTGGACGTCGGAGAAGTAGCTCGCGGTCTGCACGTAGGCCTGGGCGTCGCCGGTCCAGCCGAGCCGCTCGTCGCGCTGGGGGCAGTCGGTGGGAACGTCGATGAAGTTCATCTTCTGCGTCCACCAGGCGTTCTGCACTAGCTTGTTCAGCATGGGATCGCTTGTGACGAGTGACCCGGTCTCGGGCGTGTCCGAGGAGATCGCCAACGCCTGGATGGTCGAAGGATCTGGCTTGTGGACCAGCCCCGAGACCTCAACATATTGGAAGCCGTGGAACGTAAATCTTGGGTTCCATGTTTCGACTCCGGTCCCGGCCGCGACGTAGCGATCGATCGCTTGCGCCATCCGCAGGTTCGTTGTGTAGAGCTGCCCCTTTGCGTCGAGCCGCTCGCCGTGGCGAATTGTGATGGCAGAACCCTTGGGTTGCCGGACCCGTAACCGAACAAATCCGCTTAGGTTCTGGCCAAAGTCGATTAGGTAGACGCCTGGCCGAAGCGTACGAATCGACTTCATTCGGACCGTCTGGTACGGCCGGACAGGGTTACCCGGGAAGGCTTCGATCTTGGTCGCGTAGTTTCCGATCCGGACTCCCGACCACCTGCGCGGCTTGAAGGTCGCGTCGTAGGTTTCGCCGTGAAGGAAATGTTCGTCGCGAATCGGGCCCTCGCGGAAGTTCCACCGCTCGTCCGTGCCGACCGTCTGCCGCGTGCCGTCGGTGAACTCGAGTTCGACCTGAGCCTTCAGCATCGGTGTGCTGCCGTAGTGCTCCCGCTGCATGCCCCAGGCGACGTAACCCGCAAACCACCCTTGGCCCAAAACGGCGTCCAATCGGTTTTCGCCGGGCTTGAGGAAGCTCGTAACGTCGAACGAGCGATAGTGAACGCGCTTTCGGTAGCTTGTCCAACCGGGCGTGAACAGATCGTCGGTGACTCGCTTCCCGTTGACCTCGAAGTCCACGATGCCAAGGGCGGTAACGTACGCGGTGGCCCGCTTCACTCGCTTCGCCAATTTGAAGTTGCGTTCGAAATACTGCGCGGGGGCACGGACAATCTGGCCGGCGTTGAGCGGCCCCCAAGGGCTGACGCCGTTCGGGCCGACTTCCTTAGCCGGCTTGCCGTCGCACTCCCAACTGGAATCGGTCAGGAACTCGCGCCGACTGCCACCGCCGTCGTACAAGTCCATTTTGGCGATGAGGCCGCTCGGTCCGCGCTCGGCGTTGTTCACGACGACCTCCAGGACGTTACCGTCGCGGCGCAGATCGAACTGATTGGTGACTTCTACGGGCTTTCGCCAGCCTTCTGGGTCGGTGGTCCGCGCGATTTCCTTTCCGTTCAGTCGCACCACGAAGGTGTTATCCGCCGTCAGGAAAAGCTTCAACGGACCGCCGACGCCCGAGAACCGCTTGATGTAGGTGGATTCTCCCGCCGGAACCTGGCCCACCGGGTGAGCGGCGGATTGGATCCACTTGGCGTTACCCAGAACTTCCGGCACCGGGACCGGCTTGTTTCCGAAGACCCACTTTGCGCTCCAGTCGGAGTTCTTCTGAAGGCCGGTGGCGAAGTTTGCCGACTCGCTCCAGGCGGAGGCGCGGCCCTTCTCATCCCAAATCCGAACCTTCCACCAAGCGTGTTGCCGCGAGGTTAGCGGCTTGCCACCGTAGCGCACCCCGAACGTGGCCGAGCTTGCAACCCGGCCACTGTTCCACAAATCGCCCTGGTTCGCGGCCAGCCTTGCCGGGCTGCTCGCCACCAGGACCGAGTAGGCCGACTGCCGCAAGTTGATCCCGCCGCATCGCACCGGCCGAAGTTTCCAAGAAAGCTCCGGTCGTGTCGCCTGGATGGCGAGCGGGTTCGTCAGGGCCTCACACCGCAGATCGAACGCAACCAGCGAGGCAGATACGAGGAGCGCAGAAATCGGCATGACGTGCCGGGCAGGTTACTTTGTAATCGTCAGAATCTGCGACTTCGTCACCGTGCCCAGCTTGGCGTAGATTCCAGCGAGAGAGTTCTTCGAGACCACCTTCGTCAGGATCGTGAACGTTGCCGTCGTCTTTCCGGCCGGCACCACGATGGAGACGGGGCACTCGGCGTTTGCACTAGCCGACTGCAGTGAAACCGGGGTTCCGCCGGCCGGTGCCGGTGACGCGAGGGTTACGGTGCCGGTGGTGGTTTTCCCACCAACCACCGACATCGGGTTGAGGGTAAGCCCGGCCAGAGTTGTCGGCTTCACTGTGATGCCCGCGGGGACGCTCGTGCCGCGCGCGGTCGCCGAAAGGGTGGCGAAGGTCGAGGTGAACACCGGCTTAGTGGCCAGGGTAAACGTTCCTTCGCTCGCGCCGGACGGAATGGCGACGTTGGCCGGTGCCGTCAGCGCCGCGGACGCCGTCGCGAACGAAACCGTCATGTTCGCGCTTGGCTTGCCGTGAAGCTTGATGACTCCCGGAACCGAAAGGCCGCCGAGGGTCGACGCCGGAAGCACGATCTCCCGGATGATCGCCTGCGAGACCGCGAACCGGCTCAGCTTGATGCTCTCGTCAATGTTGACCCGGACCCAGGGCCAATACGCCTCGGGAAGGGCAACCGCTGAGACCGGGAACGTCACGGTTTTCTTCCCCTTCGGCACCACCACAAATTCCGGAACCTGCACTAAGTCCGAATTCGTCGTCACCGTGACGATGGCGTCTTGACCGACCGGCGCGTTGTCCAGCGTGACGGTGGCGATTCCGGCGACGCCTTCGTAAACCGTGGAGGGGACAGTGAACGAGGCAATGTTCGGGGCCGAGATCGTGACGCCAATCTGGGCGTTGCCAACCGCGCTCGTCGCCTTAATCGTCGCGCGCTCCGTATTCTTTACGGCGATGGTGCGAACGAGGAACGTGGCCGAGGTTTGCCCGGCTGGAATCGTAAGAGAAGACGGCATCGTCATCTTCGTCGAGTCCTTGCTCAGGTTCACCCGCAGGCCGGCCGCTGGTGCCGGATTCTTCAGCGTGATGGTTCCGGTCGCGCTGGTGCTGCCAAAAATGTTGCCCGGCGAAACCTTGAGGCCGAGCGCGGGAGCAGTGGAGCCGTACCGACCAAAGACAAGCTCCGGCTGGGACGCTGATCCGGAACCGGACGAGCCGACACCGGCCGCCATCGCCGAGCCATCCGGAAGCAAGACCAGCCCCGCCACCGCGCCTGGCCGGAAGCCAGGACTGACCGCATCCCCACGGAACTGGACCTCACCCGAGGTTCCAAGGCGGGAAACGTTGAAGACATCGGGGTCGCCAAGCACCTGCTGGTAAGCCGCATACAGCGATCCGTCGGTCAGGGGCGCGGCCAATACCTTCGCGAAGTCGTAGCCCGAGGCGGAGCCGAGCAAGGTGCGGTACCGCTGTCCTCCGGCCGAATCGAGCCGGTGCAATACCAACCGCTCTCCGAGGGAAGGAAATGAAGTGACCTGGAACAGGTAGGCGTCGTTGTCCGCGCCGACCGCGATTGACTTCGGATACAGCGCTGAACGCGCCGAGTCGTAGTACTCCTGGAACCAATCAACCGTCCCCGTTTTTCGGTACAGCTTCAGGGTCTGAAGGCTGTCGCCCCAGTTGTTTCGGTTCTTTTGCGACCCGATCACATAGAGGAAGCCATCGCTGGTGGCGGCAAAATCCACCGGCGAGATGTCGCCCGTATCGCGGAAGTGCGTCTGCCAGATTGTCGTGCCGTCGGTTGGCTTAAGGGCGAAAACGCTTAGGTACTCCTCGTTGTTTAGCCGGGTCTTCGCCAGCACCAGGACGTTGCTGGTAGCCGGGTCGATAAGGATTTTGCGGCCGTAGACCTCGTCGTTTGCAGCGGCGTCGTTGCGCTTTGGGTAGGCCTTCCAGAGCACTGCTCCGGACCGCGAGGTTCGCGCCACCAAAATCCGGTGGCTACTCACGTTGATCGTCGAAATCTGCTCGTTTGCGAGGATGTAGGCGGCTTCACCTTTATCGAGGGCAAGACTTACCGGCGAAGGATCGAGCGGAAACGTTTGGCCTCCGTCGGTGAACGAGTCGGTGATCTCGGTCACCCGTGGTTTCGCCGTACCGGCCGGAAAGCGCAGGCAAAGCAGGTACGTGTTGATGCCGCGCCGCTCGGAACCCAGAACAACCGCTTCGTTGCTGCCACCCGGCGTCAGAGCGATGGCTGCCGGATTCGGGAAGGTGAACTTGATCGGAGAAACGTAGAAGCTGTTCGAAACAACCGTGCCGCCGGGCGAGACGCGCGTGGTGAAAAGCCGTCTGAAGTTGTCGGGCGCGTCGCTTGCGCCAAAAACGACCATGTTTCCGGCGGTATCCAGAGCCGCTCCGGGGCCAAGCCGCTGGTCCGTCATGTTTGGAAGTCGGTACCGCAAAAGCCAGTCGTAGTTTTGGGCGTCGGCTCGTACGGCAGTCGTTCCGACGATGGCGGCGATGGAGACGATGCCTCCGAGGAGTCGCTTCATTACAGCTAAGAATACAATCTCATACCGGCAGCGTTGCAGGGGATTCGCGTTTCTTAACAATTCGCCCCGTGCCAAACTCGGAGGATGAGAATCCTTGTCACCGGGGCCGGCGGAAACATTGGTCGCGGCCTCGTTCCCCGTTTGGTCGCCGCCGGGCACGAGGTCGTGCTGTCGGACGTAAACCGCATCGACCACGGCGACTTGCCGTTCCACCAAGTCGATATCCAGCACGGATTCGGGCTAGAAAAGGCGGCCGAGGGTGCCGACATGCTGATTCACCTCCCGGCCTGGCACGGCATCCACTGGGGTCAAAAATCCGAAGCCGACTACTGGCGGCTGAACGTGGACGGAACGTTTTGGGCGTTTCAGGCGGCGCGAAGCCAGGGCATTTCGCGGGTGGTTTTCCTTAGTTCGACCGCTTGGTATGGCCACTACGACAAGTACGGGTTCACGAAGCGCATCGGCGAGGAGCTTTGCGAATACAACCGCCGCAACCACGGCACTCGGTATGTCGCGGTGCGGCCGAACGACCTAACGCCCTGGGGCGACGACTGGCTGAACGGCTACGGAACCCGCCTACTGTACGGCGGGGTCGATCGCGAGGACGTATTGGATTGCGTTGCGCTGGCTGCCGAACGGTTGGTCCGACCGCTAGAAGGCGATGCCGAAGGCATCATCGTCGAAGCCTTGAAGCCGCCGACTTTCACGGAAGCCGATGTCGCCGACTGGGAGTCGAACCCGGAAGCCGCTTTCGCCCGCCTCTTTCCCGGTTACGAAGACCTGGTCGAAATCTATCGCCTTCGCATTCAACGCAAGCCCTCACCATCGGGATCACGGCTCGGCTGGGACGAAGTCGGTTACGCCCCGAGCCGACACTACGGCACCTTTCTCGCCGAACTCCGCCAAAAGCATGAGGAACTTGGCGAATCGGCGGTGCGGGCGCTGCGCTGTCCGTACTAAAAGGGAACCAAGCGCGACAAAAAACGGATAGCATAGCGGGATGCTTCTGGTGCCAATCTTGGTTCTGGCCATTCCGCCTACCGATCCTGCCTTCGACGCCGGGCCGAACCCGCAGTTGATGCAGCACCCGACGGTGAACGCAACGACCGTGGTCTTCAGCTTTGCGGGCGACCTCTGGTCGGTGCCGCGAGCCGGCGGAGACGCGGTACGCCTCACCACCTCGATTGGCAGAGAAACCAACCCGACGTTCTCGCCCGACGGCAAAACGATTTCGTTCACCGGCGAATATGACGGCAACACGGACGCCTACGTGATTCCCGCCGGAGGCGGCGTTCCGGTTCGCCTAACCGCCCACCCCGGCGCAGACCTTGCCCTTGGCTGGACCCCAGACGGAAAGAGCGTCCTCATCCAGTCGCCGATGCTCTCGAACACGGCCTACACCCGATTGTTCACCGTGCCGATGACCGGCGGCGTGCCGACCGCGCTTCCCTTCCCCGCCGGCGACGAAGCCGCGTTTTCGCCCGACGGCAAGCGCATCGCCTACACGGCCAACGGAAAGTGGCAACAGTCTTGGAAGCGGTACCGCGGCGGCCAAACCAATACGATTTGGCTGGCGCAGCTCTCCGATTCTCGCCGTGTCGGCGTTTCGCGCGAGGGTACGGATGACAAGAACCCGATGTGGATCGGCGACAGCATTTACTACCTCTCCGATCCCAACGGCGTGATGGGCCTCAACCGCTTCGACATCAAGTCGGGCAAGGTGACCGAGGAGATCAAGGGCGAGGGCTTCGACCTGAAGTCGGCCACCGCCGGACCGGGCGTCATCGCCTACGAGCGGCTCGGCTATATCCACTTGTACGACCTAGCAACGCGAAAATCTTCCCGTTTAGATGTCTCCATTAAGGGCGATTTCCAGGCGGTTCGACCGGCGATCAAGGACGTCAGCGGAGCCATCAACGGAGTCGGCATCTCGCCTTCCGGTTCGCGCCTGGTCGTTTCGGCCCGCGGCTGGGTCTTCACGCTTCCGGCGGCAAAAGGCGACGCCCGATTGCTGAGCGGCAAGCAAGGCGTGAACCGCCGCGATCCGGCGTGGTCGCCGGATGGCAAGACGATCGCGTACATGACCGACGAAGACGGTACGCAGAAGCTGGCCCTGTTCGACGTGGCCACCTCGACCGAAAAGCGAGTCGGACTGGCCGAGAGCCCGGGCTATTACACCGCTCCGAAGTGGTCGCCCAACGGCAAGAAGATCGCCTACCAGAGTGAGAAGCTCGCCCTCTATGTGCTGGACGTGGAGTCCGGAAAGAGCACGAAGATCGACAAGCAAACCTACCGGGGCCGCGCAAGCGTTGACCCTTCTTGGTCGCAGGATTCGAAATGGCTCACCTGGAGCCGCGACCTAGACAACCGGCTGAACGCCGTTTTCCTATACAGCTTCGAGTCCGCGAAGGTCACGCAAATCACCGACGGCCTCTCGGACGCGGCCAGTCCGGTCTTCGACGTGGACGGCAAGCACCTCTACTTCACGGCAAGCACCGATACCGGCACGGCCAGCAACTTTGAGAACATGAGCGGCTTTGCCGCGCCGAACACGACGAGCACGGTGTACGCCGTGGTACTGCGTAAAGACCTTCCGAACCCGCTTCAGCCGGAGTCGGACGAGGAAGTTCCGAAACCGGAAGCACCGAAGCCGGACGCACCAAAGCCGGAGGCGGCAAAGCCTGGCTTTAACATCGATCTCGACGGCATCGAAAAGCGCATCATCGCGCTTCCGTTGCCGCGCCAAGGTTATGCGGGACTTGCCGCAGGCACCGCCGGCTCATTCTTTGCTTTATCGACGTCGCCGCGCATCACGGCGGTTGACGGCGGCGGACCGGGAACGCTCTACAAGTTCTCCTTTGCCGACCGCAAGGTCATCCCGTTTGCGGGCGGAGTTCGCGGCTTCCAAACGACGCTCGACGGCTCCAAGATCTTGTTCTCGCAGGGTCCGGGCTTCCAGCTGGTATCCACCGTCGCTCCGCCCGCCCCGGGCCAGGGAGCCGTCAACACTTCCGGGCTTCGGGTGAAAATCGAGCCGCAAGCCGAATGGAAAGCGATCTACCACGAGGTTTGGCGCAACCAGCGGATGCTATTTTACGACGCAAACATGCACGGCGTCGACACGTTCTTGCTTGAGCGACGGTACGAGCCGTTCTTGGCCAACATTCGTTCTCGCGCAGATTTGAACTACCTGTTCGAGGACATGCTGGGCGAGCTTTGCGTGGGTCACATGTTCATCAATGGCGGCGACATGCCGAGCGCACCCCGCATTGGCGGCGGACTTTTAGGCGCCGACTACTCATTCGAGAACGGTCGATACCGTCTCAGCCGAATCTACGACGGCGAGCGATGGAACCCGGAGCTTTACGCACCGCTTGCGCAGCCCGGCATCAACGCTCAAGTTGGCGAGTACCTACTGGCGGTTGACGGCCAGGAGCTAACCGACGCCAAGGACATCTACCTTCAGCTGGAGGGCAAAGCCGGTCGGCAGGTCAAGGTTAAGCTTGGCCCGAACCCGGATGGCACGGGAAGCCGAGAGGCGACCGTGGTGCCGGTCGGCAGCGAGTTCAATCTGCGCTTCCGTGCGTGGAGCGAGGACAACCGCCGGACGGTGGATCGCCTCACAAACGGGCGCGTGGCCTACGTGCACGTACCGGACACCTCGACCGGCGGCTGGCGCGAATTCCAGCGGTACTTCTACTCGCAGACTCCGAAGCAGGGTCTGGTGGTGGACGATCGCTTCAACCAAGGTGGTTCGATCAACGACTTCATGGTCCACGAGATGTCGAAGAGGCAGGACTTCCTCGACATCGCGCGCTACGGAAAGGTTCTTCGCGATCCGGCGACCGGAATCTACGGTCCGAAGGTGATGCTTATTAATGAGATGGCCGGCTCCGGCGGCGACATCTTCCCCTACCTATTCCGCCTCCACAAGGTCGGCAAGATCGTTGGCAAAACGACCTGGGGCGCGATGATCTCGGCCTACGGGTTCAGCGTCATCGACGGCGGTTCGGTCCGCGCACCGGACGATGCTATGGTGGACATTCAGACCGGCGACTGGATCATCGAAAACGAAGGCACGCCGCCGGACATCAGCGTGGAACTTGAGCCGTATCTGTGGCGACAAGGCCGCGACTCGCAGCTAGAAGCCGCGATTGAAGTCGTGAAGAAGGAACTGGAAACGTACAAGCCGACGAGCGACGCGCGGCCGCCGTACCCAGACCGCAGCAAGCTGCCGATGAGGAAAAACAAAAAGGCGAACGAGAAGCAGCCGGAATTCTGGAAGAAGATCGGCGGGTAGTACCTTCTAGGATGATCTCGCAACTTCAGGGCCGAAACGGATGATCGCCATCGTTTCGGCCCTGTTTCTGTGCCAGGTTCCCGCCAGCCAATCCCTGATGCTGGACGGAGCGGAGTACCTGGTAGCTCCGCCGGAGTTCATCGCCCGGACAGGGGATGCCATTCAGTGGTCGCGCGACAGCCGCACGATCGTTTTCGAAACCGGTGGGGTGAACGAGTCGCTTCCGTCCCGCCGCAAGAAGCTGCGTCGGGACGGAAAGAAGATTCTGGATCGCACCCAGCTGGTTCGATACGACACCCAGACGGGTCGAATCGAAGTGTTGCAGACCATTCTTCCCACCGACTACTTTGGGGCACGGGAAGTACTTGGCGAGAGTGGGGACGTCCTCCTCGAAGTCAAACGTCCGGCCGAGCGCCGAGCTGTCTTCCGGCAGTTGTGGTACGCGCCGGTCGGCCAGGCTGCGAGGCGAATTTCGGACTGGCAGGCAGTTTCCAAGTCATCCGCTGTTACGCTTGGGCGAACGGCGCTGTATGCCTACACGACTGACGACCAACTACGCGTTTTCGTGCTTTCGGACGAGTCGGTTCGCGAAGTCTCCGGATTGGAGAAGTATCGTTCCGGAACGTTTCTGGGAAACACGTCGTCCGGCAGTGCCGTGCTCAATGTCGACACGAAGAGCCCAGGCGCGTCTTCCGAGTACTTGCAGATTGTTTACGGGTCGTTAGCCGTGCTCCCGGTCGACTTCGACGTCGTCGAATATGTGCCTGCCATCAGGGCGAAAGCGCCGTTTCGGGTGAGGGCTTACAAGCTACCAAAGGCTGGATTGATTGACCCGGAGGTTCGCCTTTTCAACTTGGAGCTAACCGACAAGGCGTCGCCGCCAAGGAGCCTCGTTTTCGCGCGGTCGGTTCGCGACGGTTACGTCTTTAGTCCGGATGGCCTGAAACTCGCCTTTGAGACGCCCCAGGGCTTCTTTCTCAGCGAACTCCTCAAAAAGGATTAACTTCGACGGCTCAGTGAAGCAACACGCCGTTCGGAACCGGACGTTCCGGCTCAACCAAAACGACCGCGCCGCCTTCGTCCGTGAGTCCCAGCACCAGGCACTCGCTGATGAACGGCCCGATCTGGCGCGGCGGAAGGTTCGTCGCCGCCAGCACCTGCCGACCGACCAACGTATCCGGCGTGTAATGCACCGTGATCTGCGCGCTGGACCGCAGCGTCCGGTCTCCAAAATCGATCGTCAGGCGATAAGCTGGCTTTCTCGCCTGCGGAAACTCTTCCGCCTCGATGACGGTGCCGACCCGAATCTCGATGTTCTGAAAGTCTTCAATCGAAGCAAATCTTTCAAGCATCCTTGGAGCGTTCCCAAAGGTCAACCGTGCGGAGGTCGCGTCGCTTTCGCTCCAGCGCGAGGCCGACCTTCTCGGTCAGCACTTCGTAGGCATCGATTCCCGGCGCGTTCTTCTCGATGTAGTCGAAGGCTCCCCGGCGCATGCACTCCACCGCGTTCGCCACGTTACCGTAGGCGGTCATCACGACGACTTCGGCAAAAAGGTCCCGGGTAAACGCCGCGTGTAGAACCTGAAGGCCGCTTTCCGGCGCGTCCATGCTCATGTCGGTGACGATCGCGTCGAACGGAACCGGCACGTCCAGGATCTTCTGAATGCCCTCGGCCGCGTTGTTCGCCGTCGAAACGACGTAGCCATTTCGCTCCATTCGCCGCTTCACCGCCGCCAAAACCGATTCTTCATCGTCGATGACCAACACGCTCGCCATGCCCAGTAGTTTGGCAGGATTCTCGCTAAACTAAGGTGATGCGAGCGGGCGAGCCAAGTCGAATTGACAATCTTCGCACGCTTCGCAACGCAAACCTGGACATGGCGTTTTCGACGTCGTTCCTCACCCTGACGACCGGAGCGTTCCTGGTGGGATTCGTTCAGCTGTTGGGTGGCAGCGACGCCTGGATCGGCATGCTCTCTGCGATCCCTAGCCTGGTCGGCTTGCTCCAGATTCCGGGTGCCATTTGGGGCCGCCGGTTCTCTTCCTATAAGAAGTTCGTCACTCCGGGCGGTGCGCTGTGGCGGTTGCTCATGGTGCCGATCATGTTTCTGCCGATTTTGGCCCTGCCGAACGAATTTCGGCTGATCACTTTGGCCGTATTGGTGACGGTCGCGTCGGCCGCGGTCACGATCGTGAACCCCATCTATAGCGACTGGCTGGCCGAGATGATCCCGGCAAATTCGAGGGGCTGGTTCTTCTCGCGGCGGAACGCGATTGGTGCGTCCGTCGGCGCGGTGGCCGGAATCATCGGCGCGACCATCTTGGATGCCTTCCGCAGCTACAAGATGGACGCGATCGGCTTCACCGTCGTGTTCGGAATCGGCATGGTTTTTGCCGGTTTCAGCATGTTCTACTACCTGAAGATGACGGACATCCCCCGGGTGGCGCCGGTTCGGCAGAACCTGTTGCAGGGGATTCGGTCGATTGGAGCGCCGTTCAGCGACCGAAAGTTTCGCGGTGTTTTGATTCTCCTCACGCTGGCGATCACCGGCCAAACCCTCCCAGGCAACCTGTTCGCCGCGTTCGCCCGCGAAACGCTAGAACTGAACTTTAAGATCATCCAGGGCACGGCGGTCTTCATGGCCATCGGCAACGTGCTGGCCGCGCCGTTTTGGGGCTACTTTTCGGACAAATTTGGCAACAAGCCGGTCCTGACGCTGTCGCTCCTGATGCTCTCGTTGAATCCGATCCCTTGGATTCTCTGCCAGCCGAATCAGGACACGTTCAACGCCGTGCTCCTGCTCTCGACGCACGTCATCATGGGCATCACGTGGGCGGCGGTGGCGCTCACGCAGTTCAATTTAGTGCTTGCGACCGCTAAACCGGAGGACCGGGCGAACTACTTGGCGGCGGGAATGACGGTGATGGCGGTAGTTGGCGGCGTGGCTCCGCTAGTCGGCGCGGGAATGATGGCCGAACTGCGCCACCACTTCCCGGTGGAAACCGCCTACAAAATTGTCTTCGGTGCGGCAGGGATTATCCGAATCATCAGCGCGCTTTCGGTCTTGCCGATTCAGGAACCCGGCGCGCAGGGCTTCAGGGCGACCATTCGGGAACTCCGAAACGTGACGCCGGGCCGGTTGCGCACCATTCGCCGGATGGCGGGCGGGGCCAGCGCCGAGCACCGGGAGGAGGCCATTCAAAACGCGGCCGATCAAGGCATGACGATCGCCAGCGATGAGATTCTCGCGGCGCTACACGACCCATTGCCGCGCGTTCGACGGCGGGCGGCGGTGGCCGCCGCCAAGCTCACCGACCCGAGGGCGGTCGCCGAGCTGATCCACCAAATCGAGGCGCACCCGGACCTCGTCGAGGAAGAGATGATCGAATCGCTGGGATTGCTGGGCGACCCCAGCGCGGTCACCGTCCTCACCCAGTTGCTGGAAAGCCCGCGGTCCAGCCTGCGACGGGCAGCGGCGAAAGCCCTTGGGCGGATCGAGCACCACGATCCCGCCGCGCGGGCGGCTTTGTGCCGGGTGGCCACCGCACCGACCGACCCGGATCTTCGGCGCGCCGCGCTTCAGGCCCTCCGGCTAGATGGCGACGCCGCCGGCTTCCCCGCGTTTTATGCCGGACTGATGGACGAGCATCCGAGCGTCCGAATTGCTGCCGCCGAAGGAGTCGCCGAACTTGCGATTCCCGCCGCCGATGTGTGCCGTAAATCGCTGACAACCTACCAAGACGAAGCCTGCGCCGAGGTGGCCTACGCTTTGGCGGCCGTCGGAAGTCGCGAAGATGTGCCCCTGATCCTGGATGAAGCGGCACGTTCGACGTCGACGATCACGCGCAAACGGTGCCTTCTCGGCGTCGCGCGCCTGTTCGATGTGGAGCGTGCGGTTTACCGACTGCTCTCGTTGGAAGGAATGGCCCGCGACCAGGCTTTGGTCGCTATGCTCCCCGCAACTCCCGCCGGCAAGGCCGCGTTGCGAGAGTTTTCGCGCGGCGATGAAGCCGCCGCAGTTAGGATTTTGGCGCGGACCGAACCGGAACTGACTTCGCTGGCAGCCCCCCTCGTGCCCGAGCGATTCGTCGTCGCGGCCGCCGTAATTGCCGGCCGATAGACTCCAGGAGGGTTTAGTGATAATTATCACCAAACCGGTGCTTTTTTGTTTTAGAATAGCTGGGTGCGGTTGTTTTGGCCCATCTCGGAGAGGATTTCGGGCCGCAATCGCGAGGAGAGTTGGATGAACCAGACGAAGATTATTGCTTTGCTTTTTGCCCTCTCGGCTTCTGCCGCGGGAGTGACCCAAACCGCGACCGCGTGGTCGAACCCCGCCACGTGGGGCGGCCAAGTGCCGCGCATTGGCGACAAGGTCTTCATTCCGAAAGGAAAGAACGTCGTGCTCGACGTGGCGACGGCGGGCCTGCGAGGACTTACCATCGAGGGGACCCTCTCGACTTCGCCGAACAAGAACGTTGCGATCACTTCCGACTTCATCGTCGTGAAGGGCGGCAAGTTACAGATCGGCACGGCCGCCGCGCCGCACCTGGGGCGAGCCACAATCACCCTGACTGGAAACACCACCTGGAACCTGCCGGAGACCTTTGCAATGGGCTCCAAGGTCCTCGGCGTTGTTGGCGGTTCGCTCGAAATTTTCGGCGCGCCCGTCAAAAAGAACTGGACGAAGCTTGCCGCCGACGTGAAGCCAGGCGCAACCGCGATCAAGCTGGCCGAAGCCCCGGGCTGGCGCGTAGGCGACCAAATCGTTCTCGCGACGTCGACCCGAAAAATGGGCGAGTACGACCTGGCGACAATTTCCGCCATCAATGGAGTCGACGTCACGCTCAAGGCACCGCTTAAGTACAAGCATCTTGGCGCCGCGCGAAGTGTCGCCGGCCAGCGGTTGGATGTCCGTGCTGAGGTCGGACTCCTTTCGCACAACGTCGTGATCCAGGGCGATACGCAGTCCACTTCGCTCAAGATCGGTGGCCACGCGATGTTTATGCGCGGCGGCAACATGATGTCTGGCCCGGCACCGACCATCCAGATCTCGCATGCCGAGTTCCGCCGCATGGGCCAGCTCAACGTCGTCGGCCGATACCCGATCCACTTCCACCTGCTTGGCAAAACGAAGGATTGCTTCGTTAAGAATACGAGCGTGCGCGATACCATCCAGCGCGGAATTGTTTTGCACGACGTGGAAAATGTGAGCCTTACCGGGAACGTGGTGTTCAATACGATAGGCCACAACATCGTCGTGGAGACTCCCGAAACGAGGTCAAACGTGCTCGATGGCAACCTTGCACTCGTGAACCGTCCGGCGACCCCGCTGCAAACGGAGTCTGTCTTCGTGGAGCAGGCCGACCGACTGCCCTCGAACTTCTGGCTGCGTTCCGCCAATAACCTGGTTACGAACAATCATTCGGCCGGGAGCTTCGATAGCGGATTCAACTTCGATCGCTTGATCGACGATGCTCCCTTTCGTTTCAGCAAGAACACCGCCCACGCGTCGATGGGCCTGGAAAGTGCCGGAGCCGGTGACTTTGACCTCGCCGCCGGCATGCTGTTCGTGACCGAGGCCAACCGGCCAAGCAACGACGACATTTCAGACAACCTTGTCTATCACAACTCCATCGGAATGTGGCCCGAGGAAGCCGGTCCGTTCATCATCAACCGCATGCTCGCGGTGGACAACGACCTGCACACCGAGAACCGCGGCGTCGGAAACGCGGTTACCTACCGAAACAGCCTGTTTGTTGGCAAACTGACGGAACCCCGCGAGTATGCCGGGGCGGCCGCGCACTTCCAATACGGATCCGACGTCAAGCTCGAGAGCCCGACTTTTGCGGGTTACGCCAACTCCGGCTTTGCGTCCTTCACCGACATCGCTCTTCCGACGCAAGGGAACCTATGGGTTTCCAATCCAAAGTTTGTCGGTCCGAAGCCGTGGCCGTCGATCGGCGACGACCAAGTCACGACCTATCTCGACGACGCCTTCCTGCCGCGCGGAACCTACGTCTATGCACCGGAATACGCGCTCCCGGGTGCGAGCCGAGTCTTTATCGGCGCCGGGGACGAAGGGACCGATATCTTCCGAATGGCGGCGCGACCGGACTACGCCGAGGTGGACGTCCGCAATATGGCGTCGCCTGGAACGCCCATTCACCAGACCCAACCAATCCGCCGCCAGGACGGCCTTACCTACGCTTCCGGCATGTTTGGCTACACAGCGATTTTGGGTGCGGACATTCGCTACGAAGTGCCGGTGGTGGCACCGAAGGGCTACGCGCTACGAATCAACAATAACTCGACGTTTGCGGCACCGGGCGAACAGGCTGCGGCACGAGTTGAAGTCGCGGTCAAGGTTGCGGGACTCCCTAGAGGCGTCTATCGCACGGACGACAACTACGAACTCCCGGGCAAGCCAACCACGGCCGGAAAGCTGCGCGCGGCCACCAGCCGCGCGGATTTCCTCGCGAACCCAGAGACGACGTTCCTCTGGGATGCGGCCAAGAAGACGGTCACGACATTCGCCGCCCGGCGCTGGGTCGTCATCGTTCCGTAATGCTTGAGACCTAGCGCCGCTCATCCGGGCGGCGCTATGGTCCATACTCTTGGTTGTAATTGGGGGCGAACGGGTTCGACAGGATCAGTTCGACTTTTGGTTGCGAGCCGTGGATTCTCGTTGGCCACGTAAAAAACGAGAAAGAAAGTAGCTGCGAATAACAACTACGCCTTCGCCGTTTAATCGGCGGGTCCCCTAGCTCCAAGCCGGTCGGAGTTAACCGGGGCCTAACCAAATCCGGATAGCGAAGGAAAGTTCTGCTCGGACTAACCAAGCGAAATAAATCGGGCTGGACGATGACCCAGGCGGCCTCGGCAGAGGGTCACGTCGAGATAAAGTACAGAGGAGACGCTCGTGGTAACTGAGGGGCCGATGGTTTTGGAAGGGGGTTCAATTCCCCCCGCCTCCACCAATCTTGGGCTGGAACGACCGGTTCTGGCCCACTTCTGAAGCTTTTAGCCGGATCGCAAGATTCGGGATATCCTAGCGCAAGCCGTAACGTATCATGGACGTATCTCCATGCCGGCAGAAGTTTCCCAAGAGCTATCCATAGACGGGGCGACCGCCTTACTTTCCCATCTTCGAAAGAATCCGGCGCATCTTCGTTCTGCCCCGGAGGACCTTGCCCGGCAGTTTGGGCTTTCCACGGCATTCGTTCAGAACGTTATCACCGAGGCGCAGCGCCCGCGCCGGGAAGTCGCGCCGGTGCTCACGCAACGGCTCTCGTTTGAGTTTTTGGGAAAGATCTGGAACTTCTTTCGGGACCAAATCAAGCGAACCTTCGCCAAGCCGATGCCGTTTTTCGGCTGGAGCACCGCATTCCTCGTTGGCTTTTTTGTTCTCGTGCACTTCGGGGTGTCGAAGGCGCAGGTTACTCCGGGCGGTCCGGGCTGGAACGACGTAGCCAATTTTGGTAGCGTGACTTTATGGTTGCTTGCCCAGGGCGCCTGCTACTTCAGCAACGGAAAAGTCCGCTTCCCGTTGCAGGGCGGTCTCATCCTTTGGGTCCTGCTTACCGGAGCTACGAGCGGTTCGATCGCCCTGCAGTCGCAGGGCAAGGGCGAGGCCGGGCTTGCCGAGGCGGTTTGGATTTCGACCCTGGCGATGTTCTTCCTGTCGGCGTTCTATGTCCTGGTTTTCAGCATGGTCGCGCTCCTTGGCGGCTGGTTCAAAGCACGTAATTTGGAGCTGCGCGACGATGAGATGACCCGCCAGGAACTGCTGGAGCGTTACTTCGAGCTTCAGCAACGGCTTGAAAAGGGAAACACCCGCGCGCGGGTCGTCACCTGGCTGGAAGCCTCTCCGACGGCGTTGCTGTTTCGCAGATATCCGCTTCCCGTAACCGTCGCCTTTTTTGCTACCACCACGCTGACCGCCGACTTCATCGTTAGTCTGGGCAATAACCCAACCACTGGCCCGCTAACTCTTTCGATGTTCGTCGCCATCGTCATCCAAATTGCGCTGTTTCTGGTGCGGTTCGCGGCGGTCATCCTCATCGGCCTTCTCAGCCCAGCCATCGGCTCCGCAATCTGGATGGGTCTGGCGAGCGGCCTAACGATGTATGCCGTGAAGTGGCTTCCGTGGTTCGACCATGGTCCCCGGTATGCCACCGCGATTCCGACGCTAGTGATCTACGGGTTTCTGTGCCTGGTGCTCGGCATCATCAGCGGATTTGCCGGCGTGGGGGCAGACCTGCAAAAACGAGTCGTTCGAGAGCAGAGCTTGGCCGATAATGACCCTGCCACCGTGCTCGCCGAGATGCTGCGAATTCAGTGGAAGCTTTCCGACGAGACGAAGGACATTTGCGTGCTCGTGGTCGATGCCGCCAAGAGCTCCCAGATGAAGGCCGAGGCCGACCCTCTCGCCGTGGAATACAGCTTCCGGGAATATCAGCTTTGGCTGGAACAGATTTCGGGACAGTTCCAGGGCAAGGTTCACTCCACCGCCGGAGACGGCGCGGTGGTTGCGTTCCCAGACTGCCACCTTGGGCTCGCCGCCGCCCGCCGAATTCAAACCGACCTGGATCATTTCAACCGGAACGTGAACCGCTTGCCTAGCCCGTTTCGGCTGAGGATTGGTTTGCACATCGGCCAAGTGGTTGGCGACCTGGACGACGTGGAGTTCACGGAAGTCATCGACATTGCCGCCCACGTCCAAGGTGCGGCGACCATCGGCGGCATCGCCGTGACCGGCGCGGTGGTGAAGGATCTCCCGGTTGAAGAGTTCCTCCCGTTGGCAAAAGAAATCGACGGGCAATCTGTCTCCCTGGTGCTCAATCCGCGTGAGGATTGAAACCCTCGACCTCGGAGCGATGTCGTATGGCGATGCGCTCGCGGTCCAGCAAGAGCGGGTCGAGATGGCGCTAGCCGGCGGACCGGCGACGCTCATCTTCGTCCAGCACCCCCTCACCATCAGCCTCGGCGCGAGCTTTCACGCCGAGAATCTGCGGAAAGAACCGGACATTCTGTCCGCCCGAGGCTACGACGTCGTACGGTCAGATCGCGGAGGCGACGTCACCGTCCACGGCCCGGGCCAGTTGGTGGTCTATCCGATCGTTCCGCTGGAACCGTTAGGGAAGGATCTCCATCGTTGGATTCGTGGCCTCGAAACCTGGCTGATCGCGGCCTGCGCAGAAGTCGAGGTTTCCGCCCGGGTTTTTCCGCCGAACACCGGAGTTTGGGTCGGGGATGAAAAGGTTGCGGCGATCGGCATCAAAGTGCGACGCTGGGTTTCGTTTCACGGCATCGCTCTCAACTGCGACAATGATCTCTCGATGTTCGACCCGGTCGTTCCGTGCGGCATCCGCGATTACAGCGTTACTTCCCTGACGCAAGTTCTTGGGCGAACCACGACCGTGGATGGAATGAAACCGATCCTGGAATCAACCTTCGCGCGGCAGATCACGGCGATGCTTCGTTGAAGAAGTATGGAATACACGCCCGGCGTTGCCGGGGCCGATGAGGCGGGGCGCGGAGCCCTGGCCGGCCCCGTCGTAACGGCGGCGGTCCTAATTCCCGCTGGAGTCAGCATCCCCGGGCTGAATGATTCCAAGCGGGTTCGCCCGCGCCTACGCGAGCAGCTATTCGAAGAAATTTCTCAGAAGTGCAGCATTGAAATTGAGCTGGCTGGGCTAGAAGCTATCGAGACCGAGAATATTCTTTGGGCATCGCTCTCGGCGATGGCGCGGGCAATTGAACGATTGGCGCCATTGCGCGTTCTTATCGACGGTGACCGACTTCCGCTCTCGCTGTCTGTTCCCGCGGAGACGGTTGTGAAAGGGGACGGCAAATATGCCGCCGTCGCCGCCGCGTCCATCATCGCCAAGGTAACGAGAGACCGAATGATGGTGCAGATGTCCCAAGAATTCCCTCTCTACGGCTTTGACCGCCATTTTGGATATGCTACGGCAGAGCACCTGGCAATGTTACGGGAGCACGGACCATGTGTCTGGCACCGCCGCACATTCTCGCCGGTGCGCGAAGCAATGATGCAACCTTCTCTCGGCCTGGACTTTGCGAACGTATGAGAAGCACCGAAAACCGACGCGCGGAAGGGCGCGAGGCCGAAGATCGGGCCGCGTCCCATCTGATCGAAAACGGTTTCACCGTGGTCACTCGCCGCTGGAAGGGAAAGCGCGGCGAGCTGGACCTAGTCGTGCTGGAAGGTGACCTGCTGGTTTTCGTTGAGGTGAAGCTGCGAAGGGCGCCGGGATACATTCCCGAAGAATCCATCGACGATGCAAAGATGCGGAATCTCGCGATCGCCGCTCGCGAGTACCTGGCATCCGTTGGCGAGCCCGACCGGGAATGCCGCTTTGACCTGATTGCGATCGACCCGGCTGGCTTGCGCCACCACCGCGATATCCTCGTCTAGGTTTAACGGACGGAGCCGAATCCAGCCAACCGGTACACTGAATTCGTCGCGGAATGCGAAACAGTGGCAACGATGAACTCCGAGAACGCTTCGGCTGAAGTCCCAACGAATTTGCCCACGCCGGAAACTGGTGTGGACGTTCCAACCTCGGCGACCGCCGTGGCGGAGGTTACGGCCTCGCTCATCAGTGCCATTTCTAGCATCCCCGCGCCAGAGGAAATGATCGAAACCATGGCACAGGAGAACTTTGACGCAGACCTTATTGTAATTGGAGCCGGCCCGGGCGGCTATGTCGGGGCGATCCGCGCCGCGCAATACGGCGCAAAGGTGCTGGTCATCGAGAAGGAGTATCTCGGCGGAACCTGCCTTAACTGGGGCTGCATCCCGAGCAAAGCGATGATCGCCTCGGCCGAGAGACTGCACCACGTCAAGGCCGCCGGAGTTTTCGGCGTCAAGATCGACGGAGAAATTTCGGTCGACTTTGATGTTCTGATGAAGCGAAAGCAGAAGGTCGTCGAGACCCTGCGCGGCGGCGTCGGCATGCTCTTCAAAAAGAACAAGATCACCTCGGTCGAGGGAATGGCAAAGTTCTTGGACGCCCACACCATCGAGGTCGAGAAGAACGGCGAGAAAAAGACGTTCCGCGGCAAGAACGTCATGCTGGCGATGGGTTCCAGTGTCATCCACCTCAAGGTTCCTGGCCTGGAAGGCGGCCGCAATGAGAACGTCTGGACGAGCGACGATGCCGTTACGGCGCCGTTTGTTCCCAAGCGAATGCTGGTGCTTGGCGGCGGCGCCGTTGGCTCAGAGTTCTCATACGTATTCAACGGCCTGGGCAGTGAGATCACGCTCGTCGAGATGATGCCGAACTTGCTTCCGCTGATGGATCCGGACCTGGGCACCGAGCTCGGCAAGATTTTCAACCGAAGCGGCATCAAGGTCAAGACCGGTGCGTCGCTGGAGCGCGTGGAGCGCAACGGCGAAGGCTGGCGATGCTTCGTGAAGAAAGGAACCGAAGAAGAAGCCATTGAAGTCGACGTCATCCTGCTTGGCGTTGGCCGAAAGGCAAACGTCGAAGGAATGAATCTCGAGGGCGTCGGCGTCAAGCTCCACCGGCGTGGCGTGGAAGTTGTGGACGACACGCTTCGGACGCACGCCCCGCACATCTACGCGGTCGGCGACGTCACCGGCCGAATCCAACTGGCCCACACGGCAATGCACGAAGGCGTCGTAGCGGTTTCCAATATCCTTCACGGAACCAGCAAAACCGTTGACTATAACTGCGTGCCGAACGCGGTTTACACGTCGCCGGAAGTTGCGAGCGTCGGTCTCACCGAATCGGAAGCCAAGGAAAAGGGTTACGATGTGGTCGTTGGCAAGGCAAACTTCGGCATCTTTGGCAAGGCAATTGCCACTGAAGAGCGTGCCGGATTCGTCAAGGTTGTTGCAGAGAGAAAGTACGGTGAAGTGCTGGGCGTGCACATGATCGGGGCTCACGTTACCGACATCATCCACGAAGCCGTGGTCGCGCTGAAACTTGAGGCGACGTTGGATTACATGCTGGACACGATTCACGCGCACCCGACCATGTCGGAAGCCGTGTTTGAGGCGTTTGAAGACGCTGCCGGGCATGCAATTCACAAAATGTGAGAATCTAGCGAACCGTAGGCGACAATTAGACGCCTTAGCTTGAGAGGTCCCGTTCCGCAAGTTTGCGAAACGGGGCCTCATCGGAGATTGTTGTTTAGTGATGATGCGTTGGTGGGGAGAATGAAGCGTCGGCGTGGCCGACGACGCATCAAACTGTTACTGTTTCTTAACCAGTATTTCGAGCGGCAGACGCCGATCTCCATCGGCCTCTTCGCCATGGCATTCGCGCTGTTGATAAGCGCCATCGACATCGGACTGCGAATAGAGCTTTTTGTGCTCTACATCTTCCCAATCTACTTTGCGGCTTGGTTTGGTGGGCGGCGGGTAGGTGACCTGTTAGCCGTATATGCGCCCGCCGCCGTGTTCCTAAATCAGATTTGGAATCTGCCAATGGGCATGACCAGGGTTGACGTTACGGTCTCGATGCTGATCCGCCTGGCGGTTTATCTCGTCTTTTCGTACGTCGTTGCCAAGCTCCGTTCATCGACGCGAATGCAACGCCAGATGACCGAGTTCATCGTCCACGACCTGCGTTCTCCGGTTTCTTCCGCAATCACCGGACTTCAAACGCTGCAGGAGATGCACCCGATGGAGGACCCGATCGAGCGAGAACTCGTTGACATGGCGATCGTCTCCAATAACCGGGCCCTCGACCTCGTCAACTCTCTTCTTGATGTTGCCAAATTGGAAAGCGGGAAGATGCCGGTGCAGCTCGAGGTGACCGACTTGGAGCCGATGATCCAGGCAAGTATCGATCATGTGGCCCTTTGGGCCCAGACGAACCAGGTGCAGATTCAAGTCCAAATTGGCGCCGAACGCGCCTATATCGATCCTCGCCTTACCAGTCGCGTGCTCGCAAACTTGCTCAGCAACGCCCTGAAGTACAGCCCCGCTGAGGGTGCGGTACGCATCCGAACCGAAGTCGTCGGAAACATGGTTCGGTTCTCCGTTCAAGACCAGGGTCCGGGAATTCCGCCCGAGTATCACCGAAGCATTTTCGGCGCTTTCGAGCAGGTTAAGGGAACCAAGGGTGGCTCCGGCCTCGGCCTCACATTCTGCAAGCTGGCAGTAGAAGCCCAGGGCGGCAAAATCTGGCTTGAAAGCACGTTGGGACGGGGCACGCGAATGTACTTTACGCTCCCGCTCGCCACCCCCGCCGACGAGATGACCGGGCCGATTCAGCTGGTCCAGTAAACTCGTTCGAGATATGACTGAACTCGAAGTCTTTTCGAACCCGGCTCCGCACCGCAACTACGTCATCACCCACAGCTGCCCGGAGTTCACGTCCGTTTGCCCCAAGACGGGCCTCCCGGACTTCGCGACGATCGACTTGGAATACATCCCCGGCGACACCTGCATCGAGCTGAAGGCCCTGAAGTACTACTATCATTCCTTCCGGGACCAGGGCATTTTCTACGAAGCCGTAACCAACCGGTTGCTGGACGAACTCTCTGCCGCCTGCTCGCCACGGTGGATGCGGGTGACCGGCCGATTCAACGTTCGCGGCGGAATCAGCAGCGTCATTCAGGCTGAAACCGGCCCCAGACCGTAAACACGTTAACGGGTATCGTGGCGGCATGCCGAAACGACTGGTGTGTTCGGGTGTGGGCGAAGTTGCCTGGCAAGAAGTTCCCTCCCGAGAGCTGAATCCGACTGAGATCCGAGTACGGTGCGCGTTTGGGGCCGAGAAGCACGGCACCATGATGGCGTTCTACAAGGGGTACGCCAATGAGCGTGGGCGCTGGGATCAGGCCGCGCTCATGCATCGGCCGGATGAAGGTGTGCTCTGGAGCTACCCGATCCCGCTTGGCAACGCCCAGGCGGGAACCGTGATCGAAGCCGGCTCGGGATCCGCAAAGTCCGTCGGTGATGCCGTTTTCTTCAGCGGGCCGTTTTGTCCGGAGGTCATCGTGCAGGACAAGGACGCGTGGCCCTGGCCCGAGGGTGTGGCGTGGGAGTCGCTGATGCTGCTCGATCCGGGCGAGTTTGCCCTCGGCGCAATCCGCGATGGCAACCTGCGGGCGGGCGATAACGTGGCGATTTTTGGCCTGGGTGCCATCGGACTTTGCGTCGTTCAGTTAGCGCGGCTGGCCGGGGCCGCGAATGTAATCGCGATCGATCCGGTTTCGCAGCGCCGCGACGTCGCGCTGGCAACCGGAGCGAATTCCGCAATCGACCCCACCACGACCGACGTCGGGGCGGCCATTCGGGAGCTGACCGGTGGAATTGGTGCTGATGTGGTCATCGACTATTCGGGCTCTCGGCCCGCGCTCCAGGCGGCCCTGCGCGGAGTGGGATATCTGGGAAGCATCGTCTACGGCGCCTTCCCGCCGCCGTTCGGAGCGGGACTCGATTTCGGCGGTGAGGCCCACATGAACCGGCCCCAGATCGTGTTCTCCCGCGCTTGCAGCGACCCCAACCCGGACCACCCGCGGTGGAGCCACCGACGCATCCAGGAGACGGTTTACGGATACATCGCTGACGGGCATCTCCGAGGCGAGTACATTCTCTCCGAGCCGGTGCCGTTCGAGTCGCTGCTAACCGAATACCCGCGCATCGCCGCCGAAGCGGGAAGTCTGATCAAACTGGCGGTGGAGTACCCATGAGTTTCAAACAAAGTTTTTGCTTTCCGATTTTTAAGAATGCGGCCCCGAGCCTCGACGAACTGTTCGCTAGCGCGGCCGAGTTTGGCTATCCGGCTACCGAATTCTGGGGCTGGGACGACGGCTCGGATGCGGCGGTCGACGCCGCCCACCGTGCCGGACTTGAGATTGCGTCCTTCACCGGTCACGACGGCATCCAGAGCGGATTGAACGACGTGGCCCAACATGATCGCATTCTGCTCGAGCTGGAGATCTCCCTTCGCATGGCGGAGAAGATCCGCTGTCCGGGAGTCATCTGCTTCGCCGGCGAAAGAATCACCGGCCAGAGCGACTACGAAGGGATGGTCGTTGCCGCCACCGCGCTCCGAAAGATCGCTCCTCTCGCGGAGGAACTGGGCGTCAACCTGAACCTAGAGATCCTCAACTCGCGTGTTGATCACTTCAATTATGTGGGCGATACCGTGGAATGGGGAACGGCCTTCTGCGAGATGGTGCAGAGTCCGCGCGTCAAGATTCTCTTCGACATCTACCACGTGCAGATCATGCAGGGCGACGTCATCCGAAGGCTGCGCGCCGCGATGCCCCACATCGGCCACGTCCACACCGCCGGAAACCCGGGCCGGAACGAAATGGACGACACGCAAGAGCTGAACTACCGCGGAATTGCCGCCGCGCTGAACGCCGCTGGATACCGCGGATACGTGGGCCACGAGTTCTTTCCGAAAGGTAGCGACAAGCTGGCCGCCCTCAAAGACGCGTTCAACCTATTTGCAGGCTAGGCCAAAATTCGGAAGTATGCCGTGCGTTAGGTAAAACCCACGGCATGCTTGAAGTACGGGGACTCTGGAAGCAATACCGGAAGTATGCGGCGGTTCAAGACCTAACATTTTCCATCCAGCCGGGAGAAATCTTAGGCTTGCTCGGCCCGAATGGGGCAGGAAAGACAACCGCGTTGCGTTGCATCGCGGGGATTCTACGACCGACGGCCGGACAGGTCCTCATCAACGGCTTCGATGCCGTGAACGAGCAAGCGAAGGCGAAAGCCGGCCTCGCATTTGTACCGGAAGTTCCCTCACTTTACGAGTTGCTCACCGTCGAGGAACACCTTAAATTCGTGGCGATGTGCTTCGACACAATGAACGTGTTCGAGGAGCAGAAGGAGCTTCTTTTGAAGCGGTACCACTTGGCGGAAAAGCGGAACGAGTTGGTGGCCACGCTCTCGAAAGGAATGCGCCAGAAGCTATCGGTGGCTTGCGCGTTGGTTCACCGGGCGAACGTGATGCTGTTCGACGAGCCGCTGATCGGAATCGACCCCGAAGGCGCCAAAGAGCTGAAGAACGAGATTCTCCGCGCCCGAAACGACGGCGCAAGCGTCCTGATCTCGACGCACCTTCTTGACACGGCGGAGAAGCTGTGCGACCGCGTGATGATCCTGAGAAAGGGCCAGAAGATTATCGAAGGCACCGTGGAAGAGCTCCGTAATCTGGATGGCATGGAAGGCAAGAGCCTTGAAGATATCTTCTTGATTCTGACGAGCGAGGAACGAGATGCAACCACTGATCTATCTCACGCTTAAGTCGTTCTTCAACGGCGTCAAGCGAGCGATCTCTAGCCCGCGCCGCATCCTCGGCACGCTCTTTTTCTTCGGCTACTACTTTTTCATCCTTTTCCGACCGTACGAGCGTCCATCGAAAACACCCGTCCCGGTGATGCCGACCGCCATGAAGGCGGTATCGCTGCCAAGCCCGGCGTCGATCGAACCCTACGTGTTGGCCATGTTTGTGGTCGTTTCGATGATGTTATCGCTGGGAATCCTTTCCTACAAAGCAACTTTTCGGCCGGCCGACGTCGACGTCCTGTTTCCCACCCCGGTGAGCCCAAAGGTGGTCCTGATGTTCCGCATGGTTCGGGACTACTTCCTCACCCTCATCATGCCGCTGTTTCTGCTGCTGGTTGGGTTTAAAGGGGCTACGGTTGGGCTAGACACGTTTTTCAAGAACTTTCCGACGTACGGCAACTACATTCTCAAGGCCGTCAGCTTCTCGTGGATTCTGCTCTCGATGACGTGGACCTGCGTTGGCTATGCCGCGAGCCTGTTCATGAACCGGTCGGACATGGACAGTCCGCGAAACCGCCGAATCATCCTGGGGATGGCTTGGGCACCGATGATTCTGGTGCTTGCCGTGGTTTCGTTTGCCCTGCGACAGGATTTGAGTCTGGCCCAGTTCGAAAGCACGGTGAGCCAGCCGTGGATCAAGATTCTCTACTTCCCGGCCACCTTCGCAACCGAGATCGTCATGGCACCGATTTCGGACAATCTCATGCTGGCGGTCGCGGGTGTCTTCGGTTTGGGGGGCATCATTGCCCTTTCCCTTCGCGTCAGTCTCAGCCAAGCCGGCTGGATGTACGATCAGGCGGCGGCACGCGGATTCGACAACATCAAGATTCGCGAGCACCAAAAAGCGGGAGATACCGCCGGCGTCTATGCCGAGATGGCGCGACAAGGAAAAGTCAAGCGCGGCCGAATCTCCAAGGCATTTGGCCGTTTCGTGATGCGAGGGCCGACCGCTCTGATCTGGAAAGAGGGCATTCAGCAGCTTCGTACGGGAATCTGGGCGCAAGTGTTCGTCGGGGTCGTGATGCTTTTCATGCTGGGCATGATTTCGTTCGGCTTAAGGGGCCGGGCGGCCGTAGCACTCGAAGGCATTTTTGTGGGGATGACCGGCCTCCTTGTCTTGATTGGAGCGCTCGGCACCTCGCAGATTGGCTTCGCCGAGACCCTTCGTAAGGGTGACGTCCTCAAGCCGCTCCCCTTCAAACCCTCGCAAGTCGTGATGTTCGAAGTCCTTGCAAAGGGCATCCCGGCGTTGTTACCGCTGGCCGTCACAACGCTCTTTGCGCCATTCCTCTCACTTCGTTTGTGGGATGAATCATTGGCTTGCGTCATCCTCATGCCGACGTTCGTGTTCATGCTCACGGCGGTGAGCCTGCTCGTGACGGTCCTGTTTCCCGACATTGAAGACCCCACTCAGCGCGGCTTTCGCGGAATGGTTAGCATGCTTGGCTTGGCGGTAGCTGCCTCCCCCGGCGGGGCGATCATTGTAGCGCTGATGGTGAACAAGCTGAATCTGCTGATCGCAATTCCCTTCATCCTCCCGATCAACCTCGGCATCCTTTGGCTGGCATCGGCTCTTGCCGGAAACCTCTACGCCTCGTACAACCCGAGCGAATAGGCCGCTCCGAAGGCAGGTAGTAAAATCAGATGGTCCGAACTAATTCCGCCGGTGCGTTGTTTCGCATGATGTCGGGCATTTACAGCCGGGCCAGCTTCAGGTAACGATGCGAAAATCGACACAAATTGCGATTGGCTTCCTAGTGATCACTTTCGGTGGCTACAAGGCCTACGAGGTTGTCACCGACCAGATGGTCATGAACGAGAAGTTCTCGACGCTTCGACCGGGTGACGTAAACATCGTCGGAATAGACGCTGGAGCTGGTTATCGCATCATCACGGCGAACTACATGGCGCAGTTGGTCGAGGCCAGCTCGGACTTCCAAGGCAAGGAGACCGACGGCGGCGGCGCGACGGAAGGCGCGATCAAGCGCCGCGTGCCGGTGCGCGAACTTCTGCAAACCTTGCAGGGCAACGGCAAAGCATTGGGTGCTTTCGTGATGACCCTGAACGAAATGAACGAGAACGACACGTGGCCACCAATCCGCGTGGTCTGGAAGGCGGCGGACCTTGAGAAAGCGATCAAGGGCGACGCCGTTCTGAAAAAGAAGCTGGAGGCCGACCTGAACATGGGTCTGGACGGAATGCCGCTGCCCCGCCTCGACATCAGCGCGATGGAGAACGGGATCATTATCGAGACGCCGGTGACGGTTACCGTGAACGTGGATAACAAAGAGCAAAAGGTCATCGGCCAGGTGCAAGAACCGTACAAGCCCCGGATGATTCGCGCGGTGGAAGAGGCCTATAAGGAGAAAGGAAACGTTACGACCGAAATGCAGGTCGGCTACTACAAGCTGGAATCCGAAAAGCTGATCGCGAACCCCGCCCAACGGGAAATCATCTCGGAGTCCATCACCCAGCGCATCTCTCCGACCCTTGCGGTGGATCGAGCCAAAAACCCAGAGCGGGTTTTAAAGAGTGCCACGGTTGTGGTGAGTGATTCCTTCATCACCGGAGCGACCTCGCGTAGCTACACCGGTAACGACGGCAAGCCGTACTTCGACATGACCATTCGATTGACCGACGAAGGCCGCCGACGCCTGTGGCAATACTCGAAAAAGCGGGTTGGAACGCAACTTTTGATTACGGCGGCGGGCATTCCCGTCTCCGCCCCGCGAATCCAACACGAATTGGCGCAAAATGAGTTGACGATTTCGCAGTTGCAAGATGAGCGCCTCGTAAAAGACGCGGTGGACGCCATTAACCAGCGGGCGGCGGCAAAGCCATGAACCGAGACATTATTTTTAAGATTTCTTCGCCTCTTGCCGGAACCACCCTGGCGATTCTTGCGGCAGGCATGCTCACGGCATGCGGCCCAAGCGGATATAAGCCAAAGCTCGCCGCCGAAGCGCCCGTCGTAAAGCTTGAGGACGCAACCCCGGAGAACCTGTTCCCCTTTAAGGACGGCTATGAGTGGGAGTACAACTTTACGTCCACCACCCGAACCGCAAACAACACGGTTCCGGAGTCGGGCCGGCTAAGAATCAAGGTTGTCCGCGTCGAAGGTACACCGAAGGGTAAGAAAGCCGAGCTCCAGGTCGAGCGAGAGGGCGTTGTCGTCGACAAGCAGATTTGGCTTTCCAACGAAAAAGGGATTTACCAGCTTGCCGCCGGTGAAAAGACTAGCGTTCCGTACAGCCCGATGCAGCCATTCGCGCTTTTCCCCCTGTCGGCAAACATGAAGTTCGATTGGAAAGGAAAAGGCGCGACGCCGCTTGGCATGCCCGGAACCATCAAGACGACCAACATCGTGCGTGGTCCCGAGCCGGTTGACACCGGAATCGGTCGTCGAACCGGAATCGCGATCGAAAGCCGAACCGAGTTCACCTCGGCGAAGATTGTCGGTGCCTTCGTGGTAACGACTTGGTACCAGCCCAGCGTAGGCATTATTCGGATGAAGCAAGTTCTTGCGGTGCCAACCGGAGCCGTAACCACGACCCTCACCCTTGCCAAAGCTCCCATCTAATGAACTCAATGAAATCTTTGCGAACCTTACTCGGCTTGGCGATGGTCGCCTCATTTGCGCTCGGATGTTCCGGAAACACGGTCACGCCCGTAAAGACCAGCGGCGATGTCACTAAGGGTGAGCCCGCTCCCGGTAAGGATGCGGTTGCCAGCGAGAAAACAACCGAAGAAGCGCCGGTCGCCACCAGCAATCCCGGCGAACTGCCCGGCGACTTGAAGAACGAGGCGTATGCCTATTACGGGCTCGGCATGACGAAGCCGCTCGTGATGGAAGTCACAAGCTCGAACCAATCGGGAATTCAGACCGGAACCCAGGAATCCAAGCTAGTTTCGGTCGAAGACGGGAAAGCGACCTACGAGATCGAGCGCACTGGGAACTTGGGCGACCTTCTCGGCGGCATGACCGTGACGCTGGAGCGCGACGGCATCTACGTCAAGTCTTCCACCATCGCGAAGGTCGGCAAGCGCGACCTTGAGCTACCGAACAACCTCGCACCGGGCTCGACCTGGGAGAGTTCGACGACGGTCGATCAGCCCGGAAAGCAGCTCAACGTGGTGAACAGCTTCAAAGTCGTCGGAGTTCAGCCGCTAAAGACGAAGGTCGGTAACTACCAGGCACTCCTCATCACCTCGAGTGGTTCGGGAACGGTGAACGGCCAGAACGTGAAGATGCAAACGAAGAGCTGGTACGTAAAGGATCGGGGGGCGGTAAAGGCCGTGCTCTCGACCACGAACGGCTCCGGGCAAACCAGCTCGGTCACCGTCGAAGAATCGAAGTAGGTCCCGAGGACACCGTTGAGCCGCCTGCACCCACGCCGATTGGTTACGGGCCGATTGGTTCCGGCGGTTCTCGCCGTTTGCCTCTCCATCTACGGTTGCCAGCCTCCGGCCGCCGTGGATGGAACCAAGGTCTCGGATTTCGCAGCGTTTAGCACTGCAGCCGTTCCGCCCCAAAACGCCACCCTTAAGGTCGCCGGCGTCCGCATCGACACCGTCATGAAGACGCGCCGAGACGATGGCCGCATCATCCTGGATTTGGTTTCGAACAGCGAAGTGATCGACCACGAGACGTACCACGAAGACAACGGCGGGCTCTCGCTAGAATACGCGGCAGGCGAAACATTCTCCCCGGTCATTCCGCTCGTTCGGCTCCCAATGCGTGTTGGGGAAACATGGAAGTGGAACGGGGTCCTCAAGAACGACGGTGGAGACCAGCCCGCGACGGCCGAAATTCGTACGGAGGCGGCGAAGATCGACACCGGCGGGGACCTGAACCACGGCTTAGAAGTGGTGGTTTTGCTCGACTTGAAGCAACCAAACGGATCGGAAAACGTCCGCCGGAAACTGCATTTTTGGCTCGTCGAGGGCCACGGAGTCGTTCGGCGGAGCTTCGGCGATGAGTCTCAACGGGAACCGGCCGGAGGTATTCGCTAGCGTGGCCAGCCTGAGCAACCCGATAGGATCGCGGCCGCAATCCGCGCGGGCGCTTCAAGGCTTCGATTTTGCCTTGTTCATGTCAGCCCTTGTCCTGGTGGTTTTTGGCCTGATGGCCATTTACAGCGAAGCGAGTGGCCGCCAGGACCCAAAGAATTTCGAGCGTCAGCTCGTCAACACCATGATCGGCTTGGTGCCGGGGCTGGTGATGTACTTCGTCAACCCCAAGTTTTGGCAGCGGGTTTCCTGGGCACTGTACGGCATCATGGTGTCGCTGCTGCTGGTCACCCTCTTCATCGGAAAAGAGATCAAAGGCTCGCAACGCTGGATCGACGTCGGGCCGCTCCAGTTCCAACCCAGCGAGGCGGCCAAACTACTTTGCATTCTCACGATGGCTTCGTTTTTCGCAAACCGGGAGCTAGACATCAAGAAGCCGCTCTTGTTCCTGCTGGGGCTTCTGCACATCGCCTTGCCCATGTTCCTCACGTTCAAACAGCCGCACCTCGGCGCGACGATGGTGCTGTTCGTTGCCTGGCTAGCCATTTCGTTTGTCGCCGGGACGCCACTGAAGTTCTACGGGATCCTGTTTGCCGGTCTGCTTGCGGTGGGAATCGTCGCCTGGAAGGTGCCGGCGGTGAAGGACAAGCTCTTCCAGGGCTACCAGCTGGAGCGGGTTCAGGGCCTCCTCAGCAAAAAGAAAGACCGTCGCGGCGACAACTACCAGACGGACCGCGCGGAGATTGCCTTCGGGGTTGGCGGAGTTACTGGCACAGGCTATAACCGCGGCGTTCAGAAGGCGAAGGGGTTCGTGCCCGAGCAAAGAAACGACTTTATTTTCACCGTCGTCGGCGAGGAGGGTGGGCTGGTCGGATGCTCGGTCGTGCTGGCAGCCTTCGCTTTCTTCTTCTATCGAATCTTCCTCGTGATGACCGACGCCGAGGACATCTACTTTAGGATGATGGCCGCCGGGGTGTTCGCGATTCTCGGCTTCCAGATGTTCGTAAACCTAGGGATGCTGCTGCAAATCGTGCCCGTGGTGGGCCTGTGGTTGCCGTTTATGAGCTCCGGAGGCACCGCCATTTGGCTATGCCTCGGCTGCGTCGGATTGCTTCTGAGCATCCGTCAGCGCGAGCGGCGAATCCTTTACTGATCCGTTTCACCGCACCGTCAAGGCTTCCAGCGGAGCAAGCCGCTCTTGGTTTCCGCCTGGGAAAGAGCCCTCACTTGGCCGTCGGTGAAGGCGACAACCGTCTTGCCGTCGGTAAAGGTGAGCTTCTCCCTGGAACCCTCGTACAGCAGGACCGTCTTGGCCGGCTCGGCGATATCCGCCGAATTCTTTCCGGTGAGGCGATCATTGAAGGCGAACGGCTTGCCGGTTGTTCTGGAAAAGAAGACTTTAATATTCTTCACGTAAGGCTGAATCGCTGCCCGCAGTGTCGCGCTGGTCAGGCTATATTTGTTCGCGTTGTCCGATAGGTAGAGATTGATTCCGACTGCCACCACCTTGGCATTCGAAAGCGTCTCGGTGGTCCGGCTGGCCCGCTCCGCCCGGTCGAAGACGCCTCCCTGGGTGACAGAAACGCCCAGCGTTTCAAAGAACTTTTCGCTTGAGACCAACTTCTTTGACGCAACGATCCGCCACCGCCCGGAAGACCGCACCACCTGCACCGTCTCTTCCTGAGGCTTCCCCGATTCTTTGACTTGCACGACGATTCGGCCCGAGTTACCGGATACCTTTAAGGAGATCACTTTCATCGAGAACTTGACCTCCGGCTGAATCCGCTTCATCACGGCCACCTCTTCGGAAATCACCTTGCCCCCAACGTACTGCGCGGCGATCTTTGCGTAATTTCGCTCGTTCAGGCCAGCGATCACGTTCTGGAGCGGTGTCACCGCCGGGGAATTAGACTGCAATAAGAGCAGGGCCGAGATCGCGCCAGTAAGCATCAGTTCCTTCTTTTTCTATTCACGAACAGCCCGCTACGGAGAGCCGGTCAAGGCTTCCAGCGGAGCCCGACCGACTTCACCGTCTCCGGGGTCAGCAACCGCACATGGCCGTCCGTGAAGGCAACAACCGTCTTGCCGTCCGTAAACGTGAATCGCTCGTTCGAACCTTCATACAGCAGAACGGTCTTCGCGGGTAGCGCAATGTCGACCGCCTTCGTCCCGGTCAGCCGCTTGTTGAAGGTGAATGGCTTGCCCGTTCCTTTGGAGAGCAAAATCTTTTCGTTCTTCAGGTACGGCAGAACGGCTCCGCTCAGATCGTCGGCCGCGAACGAGAACTTATCGTTGTGATCGCCCAGATAGAGCATCACCGCGAGTGCCGTCTGCTTTGCGTTCGACATCGTCGCGGTATTCGTGCTGGCGGTTCTAGCCTGCTTGAAGAGGCCGCCTTTTGTCACAGAAACTCCCAAGGAGTCGAAAAGACTCTGGGGAGCCGGCGTCTTCTTCAACGGAACAATTTTCCAAGTCCCCGAATCGCGCACGACGTTCACCATCTCGGACTGTTCCATGCCGGTCGCCTTTAGCCTAGCCGTCACCTTGCCGGAGTTTCCGCTCACCTGCACGGAGGTCACGGTGATCGAGAATCTGTACTCTCTCGGAAGATTCGCAAAAGCGGCTGCCTCGGAAGGGATCACCTTTCCCCCAACGTACTGCGCCGCGATCTTGGCAAATTTTCGCTCGTTCAATCCGGCAATCACGTTCTTAAGCGGTAGCGCCGCCGGGGAGTTGGATTGCAACAACAGAAGGGCCGAAATCGCCGTAATGAGCATCGTTCCTATCATCTTCCATCCGCTCCCGCGGGTGGGTCAAACGTCCCGTTTGCGGGGTTCGTTTCAGGGCTTCCAACGCAGTGCGCTGCTCTTGACTTCGGCCGGGGTGAGCGTCCGCACTTGGCCGTCCGTAAAGGCGACCACCGTCTTACCGTCAGTAAAAGTGAGCTTCTCCTTGGAACCTTCGTAAAGCAAAACCGTCTTGGCCGGGTCGGCGACGTCCACCAAGTTCTTTTCGGTGAGGCGATTGTTAAACGTGAACGGTCTGCCGGTCGTCCTCGAAAAGAAGACTTTTACATTCTTTACGTAGGGCAAGATCGCTACCCGAATCGTGGCGGCGGTCAAACTATATTTGTTGGCGTTATCCGATAGGTACAAATTGATTCCGACTGCCACCACCTTGGCGTTCGAAAGCGTGTCCGAAAGTCTTTTCGCTCTTTTTCCCTGGTCGAAGACGCCGCCCCTGGTGACGGAAACCCCGAACATTTCAAACAGTTTCTGGTTTGGTGCCAGATCCCTTGCCGGAACAATCTGCCATTGCCCGGAAGATCTCACGACGTTCACCGTCTCTTGCTCAGGTTTCCCTGCTTGTTTGAGTTGAACGATAATCCGGCCCGCGTTCCCCGATAGCTTTACAGAGATCACCTTCATGGAGTACTTGACCTCCGGCCCAAGCCGCCTCATCAAGTCCGCCTCTTCGGGAATCAACTTGCCGCCAACGAACTGCGCGGCGATCTTGGCGTAATTTCGCTCGTTGAACCCCGCAATCACGTTCCTTAATGGCAAGACCGCCGGGGAATCGGACTGCAGCAAGATCAGAGCCGAAATCGCCGTAGTGAGCATGGTTCTTCCTATCTTCCATCAACCCGGGGCCGGCTGTCAAACGTCCCGTTTGGCTCGGCAACCCGCCTGCGCTAAACTCTGCCCATGATCCTCGTCATCGACAACTACGATTCCTTCACCTACAACCTGGTGCAGTACTTGGGGATGACGGGCGAACAGATCGAAGTCCGCCGGAACGACGAGATTGACGTTGACGGAATCAAGGCCCTCCGGCCCCAGGGCATCATGCTCTCGCCCGGGCCGTGCACCCCGAACGAATCCGGCATCTGCATCGACGTCCTCCGGTGGGCGCTAAGCCCGGACTACGACGGAACGCCGGTATTTGGAGTGTGCCTCGGGCACCAGGCCATCGGGCTGGTGGCCGGAGGAGTCGTTCGCCAGGCACCGAACATCATGCACGGCAAGGCTTCTCCCGTAGAGCACGATGGCAAAGGCCTGTTCGCGGGCATGCCGAACCCATTTCGGGCGATTCGGTACCACTCGTTGGTCGTGACGCACGACGGAGTTCCCCCCGGGTTCATCGTGACGGCGGAAAGCCTGGACGACCACGAGATCATGGGGCTTCGGCACGAAACACGCCCGATCGAAGGCGTGCAGTTTCATCCGGAGTCGGTGCTCACCGAAGATGGTTTCCGAATCATCGAGAACTTCGTCGGCATGGTTCGGGCGGCGGTTTGAACTTCGTCTCGATTATCGAACAGCGTCGTGACGGCGGGGTGCATTCTCCTGAAGGGCTCACATTTTTGGCCAACGGAGCGGCAGACGGGAGTATTCCCGCCTACCAACTCTCTGCGTGGCTCATGGCCGCCTATCTGAACCCGCTGACGCTCGACGAAACCGCCGACCTCACGCGCGCAATGGCGGAATCGGGCGAAACTCTGGACCTCGCGGGCTTGCCGAAGCCGTGGGTGGACAAGCACAGCACGGGTGGGGTCGGCGATAAGTCGACGCTGGTCGCCATGCCCGTACTAGCAGCGTGCGGCCTCACCATGGTGAAGATGAGCGGCCGAGGCTTGGGATTGACCGGAGGCACCATCGACAAGTTGTCGAGTGTCGACGGTCTGCGCCTTAGCCTGTCGCCGGCGGAAATGGTCGCCCAGGCCAGGGAGATTGGCATTGTTCTCACCGGCCAGTCAACGGAGCTTGCCCCCGCCGACAAAGCCCTGTATGAGCTGCGCGACGTAACCGGAACCGTCACTTCCATTCCGTTGATCGCTAGCAGCATCCTCTGCAAAAAACTCGCCGGCGGCGCGGAGTTCATCACCTTCGATGTGAAATGTGGCAGCGGCGGCCTGGTCCACTGCCTCTACTCCGCACAAGAGCTTGCGTATTGGTTGCAGGAAATCGGCGACCGGCTCGGCCTGAAGGTAACCGCAAAGATCAGCGATATGAGCCAGCCGCTAGGTGGTGCCTCCGGGAACGACCTAGAGGTTCAGGAGGCACAGATGGTGCTTTACGGCGACTCCTTGGATCCGGCCCAGGCGCGCTTTAGCGAGTTCGCACGGCGGCTTTGCGCCCATACGTTGGCGTTCGCGCTGAATATTCACGAGGATGAGGCGCGGGGCCAAGTGGACGCGGTGCTATCCGACGGCCGCGCCGCCGCAAAGTGGGAACAGTGGCTTACCGCCCAGGGAGCCGCGCCGGGTCGGGTTCCGCCGAAACCGGCCCCGGTTGTGCTTGATCTCCTTGCCGAGAGAGATTTCTGGCTGGTCCGCCAAGACGCCGCCGAGATTGGCCGCGCAGTTCTAGAGCTAGGCGGGGGACGCAAAACCAAGGAGGATCGGATTGATCCTAGGGTCGGCGTTTGCGTTCACCGGCCGGTTGGTAGTCGGTTCAGTGAGGGAGAGCCGTTCGCCACCATCCACGCGGCGGACGAAGATGCCGCCGCGAGGGCGGCTAAGTCGCTTCAGGCCGCAATTGAATTCTCAAATGAGCCAGTCGCCGAAGCTCCGCTGTTCCTTAGCCCTTAGTGGCGGTCGTTTTCGCGGCCTTTAGTTCCGGAAACTGGCCGACCGGCCGCCATTTCTTGCCGTCCGTAACCTCCACCATGACCTCTTTTGAGGTTCGGCTAAGAAGGAAAAACGTGAACCCGCGGCCGCCCACCTTCACGTTTGGCGAGACTGGCCCGTCTACAAACGATTCCGGCTTCAGGCGAACGACCACCCTATTTCCGGCGCTGTGGATGTCAACTACCCGGTAACTCGAACCAGAACCTTGGTTCTCGCCCGTGAAGAGGGCGAGAACCATCTGCTTCTTGAAGTCGAGTTGCGGGACTGGCTCCACATACATGTTCAAGGCTTGGGTCGAAATCTGATTGCCTCGACCCTTGTGACGCAGCCACATTTCTTCCCAGACCTTGGTGTCTCGGAAGAGTTCCACCGAGGCTTCTTCGACCAGCGTGTCGAGCCCGCTCTGGGAATCGATCAACTTGACCGGCGGTTCTTTCTCGGCGTTTGCCATCGCACTGGCGATCGCAATGGCCGCCCCGACTATCTTCAACGCGAGCATCATAAGTTTTTTGACTCCCGGCGGTCGAAAGAAGTTCTAGACGATCGTCTTTCGGCTGATCTCTTCGCCACGGTTTCGGCCGATCGGTCGCACCGAAGCGACGTTTTCGGGCGCGTAGTCCAGCAGTTGCAGCCAATCTTCCATGGTGTCGGACTTTGGAAAAATCTCGTTTTCCTTGTACTCGCGGCGGACCGCGGTCTGAAGGTCTTCGAGACTAATGCCGTCGTTTCCGGTTGGATTCGAGATCGCGCGGCGGATCGCATACTCCTTCGCCCGATCCACAATGCTGCGAATCAGGGCACCAGAAACGAGGTCCTTCAGATACAGCGTATCGCTCGACCCGTTGCGCAGCATAACCTTCAAGAATTCGTTGGGTTTTGATTTCGCCCAAATGTCTTCCATCGTGGCCTCGACCAGTTCCTTTCGCGCGCAATCGGCGTCGCCGTTCCACTTTGCGAGCAAAGCGGGGTCAAGCGGAAGCCCGGCATGCAGGTAGATGCCGAGGATTTCTTCGCTTGCCGTTCGGTCCGGCCGGGAAATCTTGACCTTGCGGTCGATTCGGCCCGGGCGGAGAACCGCCGGGTCGATGTAGTCGGGTCGGTTGCTAGTGAGCATGAGCACGACGTTATCGAGCGTTTGCAAACCATCAAGCTCCGCGCAGAACTGCGGCACGACGGTGTTGCTGATATTCATCAGGCGACCGCTGGACCGGGTTCGCAAAACGGACTCGGCCTCGTCCATGAAGATGAAGACCAGGCGGCCATCTTTGGCCTTTTCGCGGGCGGTCTTAAAGATCTCGCGAACCATTCGCTCGGTCTCACCGAGCCACATGTTTAGGATCTTCGGGCCGGAGATCGCCATGAAGTACTCCTTCACCGTATGGCCAACCCGCTTCGAATACTCCTGCGTCAGGTTGTAGGCGGTAGCTTTCCCGATCATCGTCTTTCCGCAACCCGGAGGTCCGTAGAGAAGAATTCCCTTCACCGGCTTCTGCTCGAAGCGCTCGAAAATCTCAGGGTGCAATAGCGGTTGCTCGATGGTCTCTCGAATCAGCGAGATGGCCTCCTTTTGGCCACCGATATTCTCCCAAGGAAGCACGGGGACGTCTTCCAAGAAGTAATCGCGCGTCTCTTGCTTTTCGAAGTGCTCGACGGCAAAGCGACCGCTGACGTCTAGCCGAAGCTCATCGCCCGCGTGAATCTTGGTTTCGGCCAGCCCGGCTCCGCGCAAAACGATGCGGCCTTCCGAACCCGGCATGTCGTTGCCAAGCCGGATGCGCTGCTCGCCAAGCACCTCGGAGACCTTCACGATCGGACCGGCCTCGCCCGACTCCACAAGCCCCACGATGGCGTACGACTCATTGATTCGGACCCGCTGGGAGGGCCGAAGCGCATCGCGCTCGATCTTGTCGTCGGCGACCGAAACGTACTCCGTGTCACCCAATGCGATCAGCGCAAAGCCTTTATCTTTCTCCACCCAACGCAGGAAGATTCCGATGCGGTTCGCCGGTGCGGTCAGCTTTTCGTAGGCAGCTTCGTACTCGGCGAGGAGCTTTTCCGCTTCCTCGGCCTGCACGGACGACTTCTTCAGCGATTCGGAGAGTTCGCTCAGCAACGCCTGCAGGCGCGGGTTGTCCTTCGGGGCGGTCTGCTGGAGTTTTTCGAGAATTTCCAGCGACTGCGCCGTTCCGGTGGGGTTCATAGGAATAACTACGACGAACCGGGCCCGGTAATCCCGGTGGAGGGCAGAGTTTCCGTGGTTCCGCGCTTCAGCCGCATCACGACGTCGTGGCAAAACGCATCGACGTAGGTCTGCAGCTCGGGGCTCGCCAAAAACCGCTTTCGGAAGTCGAGGCTTCGAAGATAGACGACGTTGGGTTCCAAGCCACTCGCCTGGGCAACTTCGACCTCGGGGAGTTTTGCCACGTGGAGCATCGCGAACAGAGCGAGGTCCAACCAGCGCACGTCTGGCAGCGGTTCAAACTTCCTGGCGCGGTTAAGAATCAGGCGGCTCAGGTCCCACGCGGGCGTGTCCGAGAAGAACGGGTTGAGGACTCCGCAGGCTCTGAGGGCGCCCGCCGGACCCGCGAACGAAGACTCTTCGGCTCGAAGCCGCGTTACCGCCCCGACGATCGTGCAGCAATTCCCCACGAGGTACGAGCCGATGATCTCGGCCAGGTCGGGAAATATCTCCAGGTCCGCGACCTCGGCAAGGCGCGAGAACACCGCTTTCCGTTCGCCGACGTTCGGTTGATGAATCGGGGTGATGCGCCAGTCATCAAGGTTGGGGAGCAGCCCTTTCATGGCGCGGCTGACAGTATGAGACGTGAACGCCAGCAGCGTCGGGCGACCCGCTCGCACCCGGCGCTCGAGAATCACTCGGATCTCGTTTTTGTAACGCACTCGCTCGAAAATCTCGTGCGCGTTGTCCAGGATGAGAGGCGCGGTTGGATCGAGCCGATGGGCCGCCGACACAAGCATCTGCGGACTCAAGACTTCCGTTTTAACCCCTTGAGTTCGCTCGAAGAGGCTCGTGACCACTTCCAAAAGGTGGGTCTTGCCCCACCCGCTCGGGCCTACGAGCGCGAGCGCCGGTTCGCACCCGCGCACGAACCGGAGACAGGCCTCAACGGCCTCAACGTTTCCGGCGTACTCGGCAAGACTGCCAAATGACAATCTGCGTTCTCCCCCGAGCACATCCGAAAGACGAGGTACAGCTTCCGCTGAAGTTTGGTTAAGGTTTGCCAAAAATTTAATGTCCCCCATGTTCGTATTTCTTGGCTGTACAAGGATTGTCATGAATTCTTGGCCTAACGTCAAGGGCAGAAATCGGCGGTTGATCCTTTACACGCAGGTTCGCCGCGCTTCCGTTATCTCGTTCTTTCTCGCACTATCGCGATTTTTTAATTTTTTCCTGACCGCTAGATATCCGCTGGTTTTCCACAGGGCCATGCTGGATTTTCTTCCAGTATGTTAAGAAATCGAAGTTCGGGCTTGTGGAACCTCGGTGACATCCGGTACAGGAATCTTCCCCAGCTTTCTTGAACGGAAACCGCTTTGGCTCCCTCGCGTGCCGCTCGCCCGGACCGTGGCAGCTCTCACATCCGACGTCCGTGAGGGTCGGCGTTTTCTCCCGTGAGCGGAAGCCGCTCTCCGAATCCAGCCCAACCACGTGGCACGAAACGCAGTCCGGATCGCGCTGATGCCCGTCGGCCTCGAGCGTCTTCAGCGCAGTTGCGTGCCGCGACCCCTTCCATATGGCGTGCTCCTGCGTATGGCAGGGCAGACAGGCTTCTGAGCCGACGTAGCGGTCGGTTACTGTGCGGGGCAAGGCGTCCAGCAGGCCAGCGTCGGCCACACGTCGGAGGTACGTCTGGTAGATGACGGCCACCTTTGGGTCGTCGTCATATTCCGGCCCGAGGCGGATCGCCCGGTACTCGGTTAGGGCTCCGTCCTGAAACTTAAACCGCAGAACATGCTTCCCTTGCTCACCCACGGCGACGAGCAGGGTCTTGCCGACCGGAATCGGCGCGGCGAGCGGCTCTCCCGTCTGCCGAAAAACGACGAGCCGCAGGTCTGGGTTTTGCTCGGCCAGCGTCGTCGCGGCTTCCTTTCCGCCGTCAGTCAGCAGGATGGGCACGGCGCCCGACGGCAGCTGGGCAATGAACTCCTCGGCCGCCTCGGCGGACCCACGGGCCGATTCTCCTAACGCCCGAAACGCCGCCGGATTCACCAAAACCCCGCCAACCGTGAACGGCCCCTTCGTGATGGACGGCACCACGGGCAGCCGATCGGAAGGCGTCAGGCTTCCCGAAAGAAGCCGACCGTCGAGGCGCGTTATCAGCGATGAAAGGTTGGCGACCCCGAGCACGGCATCGGCCCCCGAGAGTAGGACGGCATCGGCTTTGGCGGAGACAAGCGTCTCGGCGAGAGCATCCGCCTTCATCTCGTCCTGCGGGCCGGCGGCAACCGCAAGGCCACCACTGTCGAGAATGAGCGCGTTACCGGTGGCAAGCTGACGGATTGCCGAAACTCGCCGACGGATGCCGCCGGACATCGGCTTGGTGCAACCGCAAGGAGAAAGATAGCCGTCGGTCTGGCCGCCGATGATTACGGTCCATTCGGGTGCGCTGGCCTTTTGCGACGAGAATCCGACGACGGCAGAGAGGACACCGAGCGCGGCAAAAAGCGTCGCCGCCTTCATCCCGCCGCGCCCTGAAATGGGAGCAGAAGCTTGGGTTGCTTGGGATCGTCGGTGAGGATCGTGATCGTGCCGGTGATCGGCCCGAATGGTGCCTTGCCAAGATAGGTGACTTCGAGCTTGTATTCGTCGGCCGGTGTCTTGTCCGAGGTGGCGGCGAACTTGAGCGAGATTTCGGCGGAATCCGCCGTTGCCGACCGAATCTTGAAGGGCCTTCCGGGGCGGCTGACCAAAGTCGAAAACTTCTTGACGCCCGCAGGAAGCTGGCCCATGAACACCTCGTTCGGCAGGCAGATAATCCCGCGCTGGACGAAGAATGTGGTGCGCGTGACGGGTTGCGACCGGTCGTCCGTGGGAACACTCACGCCGACCATCCGGCGACCGGTGAGGTTCTTCGGATCTATGGTGATGAGATACCGGGTCCCAGTGCGCGCTCGCTTCCCTTCCCGCATCTCGGGGTCGTCGAGCTCGCCGCTCCACGGCAACATTCGGAACGTCGTTTCGATGCCGTCGATGTGGGTCTTTTCGGTCTTTGCGTTCCCCGCGAGCGGTGTTTGAAGGATCACTTCGGCGGTGCCAGGCTTGTCATCGAGCACGAGCACGACGCCATTTGGCGCAAACCACCGGAACTTCGGCCGAATGAACACCTTCAGAGGAAAAGTCCTGGCCGGCTCTTCGGTGTCGTTCGTGAAGAGGATGAGCTTCTTGTTGAGTTCGCCAACAAAGTCGGTGGTGTCGATATAAGGACGGATGAAAATGGTTTCGCCAGGCTTCACCGTGCCGGGCGGAACGGCTCTCACACAGCCGCAGTCGCCTTGGGTGCGGTAGTTCATCACCCCGGTGCCGTTGTTTGTAATCTGGATCGAATACGGTGCCGTCTGGCCCTGAACGACCTCGCCGGCATCCAAGTTGCCGGCCTCGGTGGCAAGCTTCGCGGTTCCAGCCGATACCTTCGACCTATCCTGAACTGCCTTCCGCAACGTCGCCACGATGGCTAGGTTCGACTTGATCGTATCGAGGTCGAGCGGGAAGATGCCGACGCGCGCACCCGAAGGCAAATCGGTGCGGCTGCCCGCCGCACCAAACAATGGACTCTCGCCCAGGCCCAGGAAGCTCGCAACGGCGTGGATGATTTCGTTGCGAACCTCCACCGGTTTGGTCGGCTCGGCGGGAGCCCCGCGAGAGAGTCCGATGACGACTTCCAGACGAGGAGACGTGCCTTCCGAAAAAATGCTCACGGCGCCGGCCGGCAGTCCGGTGGCTACGTTCAGGTTCAGTTTTGGCTCAAAGCTAACTTTAATGGTGGCTTTCTTGGCCACCGTGATGCGGGGCATCGTGGGGAAACGTGCCCACTGGGCGATCGCCTCGTCCCGCGCCTGCTCAAAGACGGGCTTTGTGCCAGCAGGAATGTTTCGGTCGTCCCATTCCAGCCGAATCTCGGACCCCGGCAGGCGGTCGAGCAGGCGCCCGGCTTTCTCGAACTGACCGGCGGCAAGCGCCGTTTGTGCGGCCAGGCAGACCCGTTGAAACTCGGGATGGACTCCCGGCGGAAACGAGATGACCGGCGTTTCTTGCGCCACGGTCGCCACGAGAAAACAGAGGGCAAGGGTCATGTGTTACTCCACGTAGTCGTCTTCGGCCGGCTTCTTCTTCAGGAACGCTTCGATAAAACCGTCGATGTCGCCATCCATCACTCCCGTGACGTTTGCCGTCTCGTGCCCGGTACGGTGATCTTTCACCATCGTATAGGGCTGCATGACGTAGCTGCGGATTTGCCGTCCCCATGCTGCCGGGCCGCCGTCATTCTTAAGTGCATTCACCTTGTCCAGGGTGTCCGCTTTCTCCAGCGCGATCAGCTTGCCTAGGAGGACGGACATGGCCGTTGCGCGGTTCTTGTGCTGGCTTCGTTCGTTCTGGCACGACACGACGATGCCGGTCGGAAGGTGCGTGATCCGAACCGCCGACTCCGTTTTGTTAACGTGCTGGCCGCCCGCGCCGCCCGCCCGAAGGGTTTCGACCTTTAGGTCATCCGGGTTGATCTGGACTTCGGACTCCTCGATTTCCGGCAAAACTTCGATCTTCGCGAACGAGGTGTGCCGCCGAGCGTTGGCATCGAATGGCGAGATGCGCACAAGCCGATGCACGCCGCTCTCCGCCTTCGCAAACCCGTAAGCATTCTCCCCAGAAATCTGCATCTGAACCGACCGGTAACCGGTGACGTCGCCGGGCGTTTCAGCGATGACCTCGATCTTAAAGCCCTTGCGTTCGGCCCATCGAACGTACATTCGCTGCAAAATGGCCGCCCAGTCGCAGGCTTCGCTTCCGCCGGCGCCCGCGTTGACTTCCAACATGCAGTTGCGGCCGTCGTACTCGCCGGTGAGCAAGGTCCGAAGCTCGTAAGTATCCAGCCGACCCAGCAAGGAAAGAGCCATGCCATCGGCTTCCGATTCCGTATCGGGGTCTGGATCGGCACGAAGCATGTCGTATAGCTCGCTAATGTCCAGGTCCATTTTGGTGAGCTCGTTGAGCGGGTTCACCGTGTTCCGGAGGCGCGAGAGGGCTTGCAGGACCTTGTTGGCCTGGTCTGGGTTGTCCCAAAAAGTGGGTTCCGAAGAGCGAGTCTCTAGCTCTTCAATTTCGCGCAAAAGTCGAGGGTAGTCAAAGATGCCCCCTAATAGCGTCTAGACGCGATCGCGCCCCAGACAGCGCTTCCTGCTGCTCGAAAGTCAACATACCAAGGTCAATATACCGGGGTTTGGCTAACTGATCTCTCCCTTAGGCAGTGCGATGACCGCGAGGAAGACGCAAAGCAGGATCCAAACGATCGGAAGCAGCCAAATAAACGAGTCAGGATATTCCGGCGTTGGGCTGCTCTTCGCCAGCGCGGAGAGGAAGCTCTGCTGTATCCGCAGATACAAGAAGATCCCCGTGGTCATCGCGCCCGCGACGAATCCGCACGCCCCGGCCAGCCCGAAGCGACGCGTTGAAATGAGCCCGACGATGATTGCCGGCCCGCCGCCGGCGGCGAAGCACGCGGCCAACCAGAAAGTTTGCTCAATCTTTTGAAAGGCGAGGAACGGCCAGATCGTGAGCAGGTATCCGACAACGCTCGCGATGAGGAAGCCGCTGCAGCCGAAAAGCATCTGCTTATCCATGTCCTGAGCGGTTTGCTCGGGAACATCCAGTTTTTCGTCGGTTTGCAGCGGCTCAAAGGCCATGCGGCCATTATATGCGCTGGCTCAATTTACGGCGCGACTCGCAGCCACTCGTCCCAACTCGTATCCACGCCGAACTTGAGCTTGGGATAGTCCGCAAGCTTCGTCGAAGCGTTGAACGTCGTCGCATTCGTAAAGTCGATGCTGAGACCGTAGCTGTTCGCCGAGTTTGCGTTCCTTCGGTTGTAAATGACCGCGTTCGCCAGCGACGCGCGCACCGCGGCCGACGCTGCCTTGAGATCCGCGGAGGCAGTCGGCTCGGCTTCCAGCTTTTGGCAAAGGTCGCGAAGGTCTCGATAGTAACGCAGGCCGTTGTCCGAATAGCTTTGCGTCTTCGTCCGGGCGCTCGGAACCGCCGTGGACAACGTAGCCTTTTCGGCGATGAGCTGGTTCGCGAAGACGGTCATGGCGTTCGCAAGTGCCGGAAGCTTTGAGGAATCGATCGAGCTCTGCGTGATTTTCCGCGAGTTGTACTCCGGAACTTCCATCATGCCGTCGGCAAATGCTCTGCTAAGTTCCGCAGTGCTGGCCGTCGGGTTGTCGCGGAATCGGCCGAAGACCTTATCGTAGGGCAAACCTTCTCCCGGAGGGCTTTCCTCGCTACCAACGATGAAGCTCGCCTGATCCTTGACCTCATAGGCGACCTCTAGCATCTGCATCAGGCTCGAATCCCACGAGAGAATGTCGAACTTGCCGGGCCCGAGGGCCGCTTCTAGCTCCCAGGTTTCGATGCTGTTTCCGGTCGCGTCGTCATAACTGACGCCGCGGGTGATTGGATCGTCCTTTTTTGGGCCGCGGAGCCAGCCGTTTCCGTGATTCCAAACAATGAGGCAGGTCCGCTCGGACGGGTAATTGGCGCGGCCCCAATCGATGAAATCGCGCAGCGTGCCTGGCTTGCCCATGTCGACTGCCGTGCCCATGTCTTGCACCATTTGGCTGGCAAGCGCACTGGTGTTGTCTCGCTTAATGAGGTAGCGGCGGGTGCCGACGAACTCGGGCGAACTGTCCCACGAGCCCTTCGCCTGCTTCCACTGCACCACGAACTGGACATCCGGACCGGCCACGCGCTCCATCTGGTTGATATTCAGCAGGTCGTAGGCGGAAAGGTCGTTGGCCGCATTCATGAAGACCAACACCGTCCACTTCGGCGTTCCACCGGGCGTCGATCCTCCGCCGCCACCGCCGCCGCAAGCGAGCAGGCTGAGGGCGATTGCCGACGCCCAGACGGGAAAGATCCAACGCTTCATGGGGCCTAGCATAACCGCAAATATAGGGCCGAAAACCAGGGCGTTATGGTAGAACCGGACTGACATGGGCAAATATTTCCCGGCATTCAAGGCATACGACGTGCGCGGCGTCGTGCCAACCGAACTCAACGAAGAGCTCGCCTATCTGATTGGCCGGGCCTACGCCGACGAAGTGAATCCGAAGACGGTTTGCATCGGCTATGACATTCGCCTCACCGGCTTTGCGCTATACGATGCGTTCGCTCGCGGCCTAAACGATGCCGGTGTTGACGTCATTCACCTCGGGATGGTCGGAACCGAGATGGTCTATTTTGCGACCGCGTTCTACGGCTACGACGGCGGCGTGATGATTACCGCCAGCCACAACCCGCCCGAATACAACGGCCTCAAAATGGTTCGGGGCGAGAGCCGACCGATTTCGGGCGACACCGGCCTGAACGACATCGAGCGGCGCGCATTCGAGGCAAAGTGGGAGCGCGAAGGAGCCGGAAGCCGGGTGGACCACGACGTCTACGCCGACTTCGTTCAGCACTTGCTGAAGATCGTTGACCCGTCCGAATTGAAGCCGTTAAAGGTGCTGGCCGACGTTGGCAACGGTGCCGCCGGAGTGGCCCTGAACCAATTGCTTCCGCATCTGCCGTTGCAGGTAACGCCACGAAATTTTGAGCCGGACGGCAACTTTCCGAACGGCGTTCCGAACCCGATTCTCGCCGAATCGCGCGCCGGGGCCGAGGCCCTCATGCATGCCGAGTCGTTCGACTTTGGCGTTGCCTGGGACGGCGACTACGACCGGTGCTTCTTCTTGGACGAGCACGGCGACTTCATCGAGGGCTACTACATCGTCGGGTTGCTCGCCCAGTCGATCTTGATCGCCGGCACGAAGGACACAATCGTCTACGACCCGCGCCTGATGTGGAACACGCTGGACATCGTCGAGAAGCTCGGCGGTCGCGCCGTCATCTGCAAGTCCGGCCACGCCTTCATCAAGGAAAAGATGCGGGCTGAAGATGCCACTTACGGCGGCGAGATGAGCGCGCACCACTACTTCAAGGCCCACTGGTATTGCGACAGCGGCATGATTCCGTTCTTGCTCGTGGCGAAGTTGATCTCGCACACCGGTCGATCTTTGGGCGATTTGGTAAGCGAGATGATCGCGAACTATCCGTGTAGCGGCGAAGTAAACCGAAAGGTCAGCGACGTACCGGGAACCCTTGCGCGGATCGAAGCCATCTACGGGCCGCAAGGAACGGTGGATAAAGTGGACGGGCTTTCGGTTTCTTTGGGCGACTGGCGGTTTAACCTTCGAGGTAGCAATACGGAGCCGGTAATTCGCCTAAACGTCGAGTCTCGCGGCGATCATGCCCTGATGGAAGCCAAGACAGCTGAGCTTATCGCGTTAATTGAAGCGTAGACCTCGAAGATTCGGGTTAAGCCGTATCCGAATAGGGGGTGAGCAAGATACACTCTTGCGTCATTCGCTTGTTTAAGAGTCGACATTTTGAAGACCGTGACCAGTCATTACGAGGTGCTAGGCGTTGGACCCAGTGCCGAAATCGATACCGTTCGCAAGGCATACCGACGCCTTGCCCAGAAGCATCACCCGGACGTAAGTAAAGATCCGCGCGCCCATGAGAACATGGCGCGGATCAACGAAGCGTTTGAGACCCTGATGGACCCGGACCGGAGGTCCGAGTACGATGCCATGCTCGCCGGCGAGCAGCGGACGCCCGACCCGGCGGCCGCTGCTCCGCGCCGTCCGGTCGTGGTGAAGCTACTGCAACGCCTGAGCGGCCACAAAACCCCGATTTACGCTTCGACCTTTGCGCCGGACAGCGGCCAGCTGATCACCGGCGGGTTCGACAACGAGCTCATCTGGTGGGATGACAAGGGCCAGCCGGTTCGAAAAACGAAGATGGACCAGGGCGTGGTTGCCACCTTGCGTGCATTTTCCCTCGACCGCGTCATGGCGGCAGGATCGGCCGAGAACCAGGTGAACTTTTCTCGCCTGGACGAAGAGAAGGTCGATTACTGGAAGACCGCCAGCGAAGAATGGGTTGGTAGCGTCGCGATTTCGCCCGACGGCCAGAAGGTTGCCACCGGCAGCATCTACAACACGCTTTCTGTCATCGACACCGAGACCAACGAGTGCCTCTATCGCAGCGCGGCCCATGACGGCAGCTTGATGTCCGTGGCCTGGAGCTGGGACGGCAAGATGCTTGCCAGCGGAGGCTCGGATGCCAAGGTTTATCTTTACGACGGCGAGACCGGCGAAACCCGGGGTCAGCTACGGCAGCTTCGCAGCGCGGTAACCGCTATTGCCTTCAGCCCGAATACGCGCTACCTCGCGGCGGCTTGCGTTGACCTAAGTATCCGCGTTTTCGACCTTACTAACGGCGAGCTCGTCAAGATGATGTTTGGCCACACGAAGGTCATTGAGGCCCTCGCGTTCCACCCGAACAGTTGGCTTTTCGCTTCGGCGTCACGTGACGGCTCGGTTGGGCTTTGGAACGCGGCAAAGGGAATCGGAAACGTTCGCATCGATGCCTCGGCTCGTCCGATCTCGACCGTGAGCTTCAGCTTCGACGGCTCGAAGCTGGCGGCCGGCGGACAGGACAAGCTGGTTCGGATTTGGCAGGTTATGGCGAAGGAAGCGGCTTAACGGCCTTCAGAAACTGCCGAATCAGCTTCAGGGTTTCCTTCTGCTGCGCTTCCTCCGTGACCATCGGGCGGAAGTCGCGGACCTGGCCGGTGTAGGAGCCAAATTGCGCATGGTTCCCACCGTTGACCACCATGAGCTGCGCCGACGGCGGCAGGTTCTTCCGCGCCTGCTGCATCCTCTCTGGGCGCGAAAGCGGGTCGCGGCTTCCGGCGATCATCAGCACCGGAAGGTTCGCTTTTTCCAGATGCGTGGTCGTGGCCGGATATCCTGCCAGGAAGATGAGTGCGGCAAGCTTGCCCGGATTCTTCTCGGCATACATCGCGGCGGCCGTGCCGCCCATTGAATGACCGATGAGCAGCCATTCCGTGATCTCCGGGTGCGCGCGGATCGCTTTGTCCATCACATCTGGCTCCAAGACCGGCATGTTCGACTTTGGCTGCATCAGCGCCACGAGGTTGCCGTCTGCGGCCAGTTCACGCGCCAGCGGTGCGTAGGCCCGGGGATCGATCCTCGCGCCGCCGTAGAAGGCAATTCCGCCCATCGGCCTCTTACCCGTCGGCCGGAAGGTCCAGCCGAACGCCTCCCTTTGCACCGTGTACTTCGCGGTGGGCTCCATGGCCCCGAGGGCGCGCTCGTTCGGCGGGTTGGCCACATTCATCCAGGCATAAAAGACAAAGCCCGTAAACGCAAGCGCACCCAGCCCGACGACGACAGCGCCACGATTTAGCCGTTTTCTTTGTGGGTCGGTCAGCATGCGTGAGTTCCGGAACGAGATATAATGATGGTACGCGGGTGTAGCTTAGTGGTAAAGTTCCAGCCTTCCAAGCTGGCCATGCGGGTTCGATTCCCGCCACCCGCTCCAAGCTTTCCGTCCTGCGGGCGTAGCTCAGCGGTAGAGTGTTTGCTTCCCAAGCAAAATGTCGCGAGTTCGAATCTCGTCGCCCGCTCCCGTTCCCCTCGCCATATTTGCGGCTTATATCGCATGCTTCTTGGGGTTGGAACAATTTCCTGCAGGTTTCGCCGCATAGTAAAGTATGCGTCCCGTGGATTGTTCCGTCCTCCTCGTTGAGGATGACGCGGATACCGAGCAGCTCATCCTGCGTGCCCTTCGGCGCGCCGGCGTCTCGGAGATCCTGGTGGCGCGCGACGGACAAGAAGCGCTGGACACCTTGGCTGCCGTCCGACGCCAACCCCACCTGATGTTGCTGGACGCAAAGCTGCCAACCCTGGATGGATATGAGGTGCTTCGCCGCCTCCGCATGCTACCAAGCGAAGAGGCCCTAAGCATCGTGGTTTTCAGCAGCGAAGACTCCCCCGCCGCCGTCACACGCGCCCTGTCGCTGGGCGCCACCGAATATGCGGTGAAACCGACGAGCTTTGAGGACCTGACCATGACCATTGAGCAGATGGTTCACCGGTACGCGCCGATGGCCGCTTAGGCCATTGCGGCTGTCGCCAGCAGATCGCCAAGAATAGTTCGCACCTCGGCCGTGTGGGCGTGCGGGTCTGGCTCGCTGGCCGCGTGGATGGCTTCTTTCGCCGCCGCAAGACTGTCCGGTGCGCTTGCCGAGAATTTGGCCGTTAGCCGAAATCCGTTCGCGATAAGGAACCCTTTCGTTGCCAGCAGAGCTACTTCTGCGTTGTGCGTGGCTAGGGGCGCCTTTTTCGTAAATCCCCATAGCAGACGCGCGGCTTGGTCTTGAACGCTTCGGCTGTCCCCGTAGGCGTACTGGTAGAACGTCGCTTCCTCAAGATCGGCGAACCGGTAGGCGTCGTTTGTGCCTCCGAGTTGGAGGTGGATCCAGAGGATGTCTTGGACGGTTAGGTATCGCATGCTTCCAACATTATGACGTTGCGAAACGAAAGAAGCCCCGCAAGTTACCCTGCGGGGCTTTTTAGCCTTGAAAGCTTAATAGAAACGCGTTCAGATCCGACCTGGAAATGTCGAACCGATTGTGTCGGCTCGAGTTCTTTTCCTTTAAGGAGGTGATCCACCCACACCTTCCGGTACGGGTACCTTGTTACGACTTAGTCCCTCTTACCCCCCTCACCTTCGGCCGCTCCTTCCTTGCGGTTAGGCCACGGACTTCGGGTGAAGACAATTCAAGTGACTTGACGGGCGGTGTGTACAAGACCCGGGAACGTATTCAACGCAGTATAGCTGACCTGCGTTTACTAGCGATTCCACCTTCATGTAGTCGAGTTGCAGACTACAATCTGAACTGAGGGCGTATTTTTGGGATTTGCTCCACCTCGCGGTATTGCTGCCCTTTGTTTCGCCCATTGTAGCATGTGTGTAGCCCCAGGTGTAACTGCCATGCTGACTTGACGTCATCCACACCTTCCTCCGGCTTACACCGGCGGTCTCCTGTGAGTGCCCGACTTTACTCGCTGGTAACACAGGACGTGGGTTGCGCTCGTTGGCGGACTTAACCGTACACCTCACGGCACGAGCTGACGACAGCCATGCAACAAGTGTCTGCCGGCCCTTTGGGGGAAGCCTACTTTCATAGGATGTCCGACGATGTCAAACCTGGGTAAGGTTCTTCGGTTATTATCGAATTAAACCACATGCTCCACCGCTTGTGCGGGTCCCCGTCAATTCATTTGAGTTTCAACCTTGCGGCCGTACTCCCCAGGCGGGATACTTAATGCGTTAGCTGCGGCACAGAAGGGGTCGATACCTCCTACGCCTAGTATCCATAGTTTAGGGCGTGGACTACCAGGGTATCTAATCCTGTTTGCTACCCACGCTTTCGCGCCTCAGCGTCAGGAAACGACCAGTGAGCTGCCTTCGCCATCGGTGTTCCTCCTGATATCAACACATTTCACCGTTACACCAGGAATTCCACTCACCTCTTCGTCCCTCTAGTCTGCCAGTATGTAAAGCCGTTTCCGCGTTGAGCGCTGGAGATTTCACTTCACACTTAACAGACCGCCTACGCGCTCTTTACGCCCAGTAAATCCGGACAACGCTTGCACCCTACGTCTTACCGCGGCTGCTGGCACGTAGTTAGCCGGTGCTTATTCTCACGGTACCGTCCTAAGTCTTTCCGTGAAAAAGGACTTTACAGACCTAGATCCTTCATCGTCCACGCGACGTCGCTGCGTCAGGGTTTCCCCCATTGCGCAAGATTCCCAACTGCTGCCACCCGTAGGTGTGTGGGCCGTGTCTCAGTCCCACTCGGGGGGATCATCCTCTCAGACCCCCTACCCGTCGTCGCCTTGGTGAGCCTTTACCTCACCAACTAGCTGATAGGCCATGAACCCCTCCTAGAGCGAAAAACCTTTAGTTGGCTCTCGATGCCGAGAACCAGCCGTATCCGGTATTGCCCAGCCTTTCGGCTGTATATCCCAGGCTCTAGGGTAGGTTGTTCATGTATTACTCCGCCGTTCGCCACTAGGTCCGAAGACCTCGTTCGACTTGCATGTTTTAGGCACGTCGCCAGCGTTCGTCCTGAGCCATGATCAAACTCTCCGAAAAAGAGTTGACCCAATATCAATCCGAAGATCGACTTGGTTGACTTACTTTGCTGATGTTTCCCTTGCGGGAACCTTCCCTCACCGAGTCAAGCTCGCAGAGTTCTGGCCATCGATTTTTTGAATCGGGGTTGATGCTTTAACACTTCAACCGTACTTGTTTCTGAACGCGTCTCTATTAAACTTTCAAAGTTCTTTCTTTTTTGTCACCGCTCTTCGCGGCAACGAGAGATATTGAAGCATTCCTGGAGGCCAATTGTCAAGGGCAGTTTAAGGAATTCTCGAAAAAAGCTGAATCCTTTGCTTTCTCGGTCCGTCCGGACTGCAGAAACCGCCCTTCGCTAGGTTCAAAATCGGCGTTGTGGGGCGGTTTACGGGCCCAGAGATAATCTGGGCGAAAGTTACAGGGGCGAACGGTCTAGGAAGGCACAGCGGCCCGCCTAGACCACTTTGGCGTTATTTGTCGCCGGATTCGTCGCGCTGAAGGACGGTTCCGCCCTTGGCCGCTTCGTCGGAATTCATATCCGGGAGCTTCTTCGAGGCAGGGTCAACCTTCTGTGGGCCGGAGTCGCAGCCGACAACGAGGAGAAGGCCGATGAGGATGAGGCCGATCTGGAGTTTTTTCATGGTGTTAAACGAAACGTGCGGGCAGATCCAGAAGGATCCGCCCGCACGAGAGGGTTTGGGCCGAAGCGCGCTTATCGGGTGAAGTAGCAGGCAGCGGTCGGGGTGGCAGGGCACGGAGTGGTGATGTTCTGAACGATCCACTGTGCGTACTCGCCACATCGGATGTCGCCCGGCTCAGGCGTCGTGTTCAGCTGCGAGGTCGTACCGTCCTCGTTCGGAATGGTTGCATCCGGATCGGAGCAGTAAGCCGTTCGTCCGAGACCAGCGGTGTCGGCAACCACGATGTATCGGTTGTTGAAAGCACCCGGAAGGATGCCGCCCTTAACCTTGATCGCCTTGGCGTGGCCGTCAGCGAAAGCGTAGTTGAACGATCCGCCGTAGCGAAGTCCTTCGTTGGTCAGACCGTTGTAGGTGTCGGCAGCAAAGCCGATTCCGATCGTTGCACGCGGCGTGTCGTACGTGTCGCCGAACGCGAACGTGCCAGCCGGCTCGCTGATGCTCGTCATCGACTTACCAGCGTTGATGTTGCCGTTGCCGCCGGTCGGTCGGACGTAAACGACCTGCTTCTCAAGCAGTCCGCCGCCGCGCCAGCCGAACGGGCCCCAGTTGTAGCCGTAAGCCGAAAGCTTCTTGGCTCCGAAGACGCCGCCTCGGACGCTGTGGTTGTCGGCTTCGTTTCGCTCGTCCGAGTAGATGAGGTCGATCGACTTGAAGTAGGGGAACAAGGAGTACCACCACTCGGTCGAGCAACCCTCGATGACCTTGGCTGCCGGGTTGCAGACCGTCGGGTTGTTCGTGCCGAAGATCGGCGGGGTTACGTCTTCGTTGTCGCCGACGTAGATCTGGAGGCTGGTGCCGAGCTGCTTCACGTTGGAAAGCGACTTGACCTTCTTGGCTGCAAGCTTAGCTTGAGCGAAAACGGGGAAAAGGATAGCGGCCAGAATGGCGATGATGGCGATAACCACCAACAACTCGATAAGGGTAAAGGCTTTCTTCATTGGAATTCGAACTCCGAGCGAGACTTTACGCAGGCTCTGTTAAGGTGTGGTTAAGGTTCCCAACTTCCGGAAAAATCGGTCCTCTGGCCCACCCCGCGTTACCTCAAGGTAATCGTTGGAATCTACGCCCATTGGCAAAGGGCCTTCCGAGATAGGGCCTAACCGAGAGCTTAATTCTTGAACACGCAAAGTAGACGGGCTCGTACACGAGTCCGTTCAATCTTTTCCTCCAGCCCTGCGCCGCCCCAAGCCACTTCGCTCGTTCGCATCACTCCTCCGTGCGGAGCGCTTAAGATCCCGAGTACGGTCGTGATAAAGGCAGGCGAACGCCGGGCGAGCTTCATCGCCACCTTTGAAGCCGCGACGCCGGGCGACTATCGCCTATACCTTTACTACTCGGTGAACGATCTCTCCTACACTAGTTTTTCGATCCTGAAGTAGGCGCGGGAGATTGCCCTCCGCGCTTGCCCAGCCTCGCGTCTGCCGAAGGTGGCTCCCGGCGTCGCGAGTTTGGAACTTGGGCATGTCACGCAAAAGCGTTTGATAGTGTTTGCAGGTCGGAGCATATACTTCTTTGCGTGACACGCCTCGCCATCTACGCCGTCTCCGTGTGCGCTTTGCTCGGCGCCGCAACTTCCGTGCTTGCGCAGACCATCGCCACCGTCCGCGTGATTCCGTCGGCGGTGACCCCCGGTAAGTCTGCCTTCGGGCGGGTGGTGCTCACGAAGCCCGCCGAAAACGACATGTTTGTCACCCTGTCTGGGCAGACGCCTGCTTTCCGATTTCCGACGGAGTTGCCGATCAAGAAGGGGAAGACGGCGGGAGCCTTCACCATCACCACGAAGCTCGGCACTTGGGGTCCTGATCCTAGTCAAAACCCCGCCGACGGTGTTGTCACGGCGAGCGTTCAAAATTCGACCGCAAAGGCAAGCGCTGTTCGCTACGAGCCTATATATGTGAGAGGCACGACGGAAATCGCAAGCCGTAACTCACAAAATGCACAAGCGTACGGGGCCAGCGGCGAGCCGTCGGACCTTCCGCGCGGAGACGTTCGGACGATCAGCGCCGACGGTAAGTTAGTTGTCTTTACGAGCCTTGCCAATAATCTGGTTCCAAACGACGGGAATCGCGTCAGTGATGTCTTTCTTCGCGACCTCCACAACGGCGTAACCCGCCGCATCTCGGAGGGCACCGGCGGGGTGCAGGCGAACGCGCGCAGCTATCATCCGTGCATCAGTTCCGACGGGAAACACATCGCGTTCACCAGCGACGCGACCAACCTCGTGCCCGGCAGTCCGCCGCATAGCAATGTTTATCTGTATCGAATCTCCGATGGCAAGCTAAGCCTCATCAGCGGCATGGAGGCGAATGACGACAGCGATCAGCCCAGCATCAATGCCAACGGCAGCGTGGTCGCCTTTGCCTCCTATGCCAGCAATCTGACTTCCGGGCCAAGTGATGTGTACCAAGATGTGTTTGTCTACGTGCGCAAAACCGGCCGGATCGAGCTAGTCTCAGGCGCTTCCGGCAGCAGCGGCACCAACGGCCACTCGTGGCACCCGAGCGTGAGCGGAGACGGCAATTGTGTCAGCTTCACTTCCCAGTCGGACCGGTTCGGGCCGCTCGACTACAACGGCTATTCCGACATCTACCTGCGAGACCGCCAAAACCGACGCACGGAGCTAATCTCGGCAAACGATGACGGTAGCAATTTGTTCGCGCCCACGTTCTTCAGCTCGATCTCGGAAGATGGTAACCGGATCGCCTTTGAAGGGATCCCTAAGTATCGTCAGTTGAGTGTCCGAGATCGAGCCTTGAATCGAACGCTCCTAGCTGCAACCCTTTCCAGTTCCGATTCAATTCGTCAAAACTTTGCTCTGTCCGGCGACGGACGCTACATTGCGTTGGCTTCCTCGCAAGGGTCCTCCCTTTACAGTATCGAGCAATCAAAATCGATCTCGGTCTATAGTTATTACATCCCAAAGGGTATCGACTTCTCCCTAAGCAGAAACGGCCGATTCGCCCAATTTACTTCAGAAGGTACCTTCGGATTGTCGGCTTACAATGACTACAATCCCGCTGCAGACATTTACGTTGCCGAATGGTTGCCACCTTCTGCGATGCCAGTCCTCGAGACGCCCGATCTCCTGCTCGATGAAACAGTAAAGCTGAAAGTCTATCTGGCGCACCCGGCGGAGGAGACCTCCTCCGCGATCGTTCGGTGGACTGGCACCAAAATCCCACCCTCGAAGGTTGTTTTCGCTCCGGGCCAAACGGTGGCCGAACTCGATTTCACGGTACAGGGAACCCCTCTTCGCGGCGATGCCAGCGCCTTTGCTGACTACGCTTCGTCGTCAGAACAGACCCCTGCTTTAATCCATAAGTTTCTTTTCGCGACCGAGTTTCCTCGCTACCCCACCGGGACGAAGAAGCTCAATGCCAGCATACGCGTCGGGAAGCCGGTGACCGTACCGACGCACTTCAGCGTTGGAGCGGAATACTGGGTTGTCCCATTGACTGCTACGATTCCTACTGGATCCAAGTCGGTCACGTTTGAGATCACGTTAAAGGCCGATGCCCCCACGGGTCCTGCCAGCATTTCAGCGTTGGACGCGCAAAGGATAAAAGAGCGCGCCTCCTTCTATAGCGGCTAGGTCCGCAAGTCGTCCTTTTTGGCCGATCCACCTTGCTACCGTAAGGTGAAGTCGCGGCTACGGACCCAACGTGCCAAACTGGTAGGCACCCGTGCGACTGGTTTTCACCGTTACCCTGTTCGTTAGCTCGTTCCTGCTATTTCTCATCCAGCCGCTGGCGGGAAAGCTTGTTCTGCCGACGTTTGGCGGGGCACCGGCGGTGTGGAGCGCGTCGCTCGTCTTCTTTCAGGCCACGCTTTTGGCGGGTTACGCTTATGCGCACTTCAGCTCGAAGTACTTGGGCCACCGGCAGTGGTTTCTTCACCTGCCGCTGATGGCGACCGCCTTTTTGGTGCTTCCATTCGGGTTGCAGAACGTCGCGTTTAAGGGAATCCAAGAGCAAGCGGCGGGGGGCTCATCAAACCCCAGCTTGCTCGTCGTGATGGCCCTCGCCGCATTGGTCGGGCTTCCCTTCTTCGTCGTTTCGGCCGGCGCGCCGTTGCTTCAGCGCTGGTTTGGCAACACGAACGATCCGGCGGCGAAGGACCCGTACTTCCTATATGGAGCCAGCAACGTCGGGTCCATGCTCGCTTTGTTTGCCTACCCGGCATACGTCGAAAGCCAGTTTCGGCTAGCCGGTCAGGCCCAAATATGGACGGCCGGGTTTGGCCTGCTCTTCGTCGGTATGGCGATTTGCGGATTCTTAGCCGCGCGCGGCGGCACCAGAACGGACGTTGCCGCCCCCAAGCCAACCGAGGAAAGCGAGCCGACCTGGAAGACGCGGCTACTTTGGCTGGCTTGTTCGGCCGTCCCGACGAGCTTCCTCATGGGCGTAACGAGCTACGTTTCCACCAACATAGCCCCGGTTCCGCTTCTTTGGGTAGTTCCGCTCGCCATCTATCTCATCACGTTTCTGCTAGCTTTCACCAACAAGCCGCTGCTCAACACGGCGCTGCTCTCGCGAATCGTGCCGATTGCACTCATCGCTTTGGTTTTGGTGACCGTGTTGGAGGAAGCGCGTCCCGAGATCGCCGCCGTTCACCTCGTGGTGTTCTTCCTAGCGGCGTGGATGTGCCACTCGCGGCTGTATGACCTTCGGCCAGGGGCAAGCCGCCTCACCGAGTTCTATCTGTACGTGAGCCTGGGCGGCGTCCTTGGCGGCATCTTCAACGGTCTCCTCGCCCCAACCATCTTTAACACGTTCGCCGAGTACCCGATCGCCATCGCCGCTGTTGCCTTCCTGAAGCTGCCCTACAAGAAGGACTACCGAGGGAATTGGATCGACATCGCCTACGGCGTGGGGGTTTATGCTGCCACGGCCGGGCTGGTGTTGTTCGCCAAGCTAGGCCTCGGGCTGTCGGCCGGACCCGCGACCACCGCCATCGCGCTTGGCGTCCCTTGTGTTCTCTGCGCCCTTGCCTCCGACCGACCACTGCGTTTCGGGTTGGCCATCGCCGGAATCTTCTTTGGAACGGCCGCGACCGGCCTCAACCTGGTGGGCAGATTGTTGGTTACGAAGCGCAGCTTCTTCGGGTTGCACCGCGTCGCGCTCAGCCCTTCCGGCCGGTTTGCGCGCCTTGTCCACGGCAACACCCTACACGGCATGCAAGATCGCCAGAACCCGCTCCGCCCGCTGACCTATTACTACAGCACCGGACCGATCGGCCAAGTGTTCTCCTACTTCACGGGGCCCTCAATGAAGCGGAACGTTGCCCTGGTCGGTCTTGGCGTCGGGTCGCTGGCGGCTTACGGAGAGAAGAGCCAACGCATGACGTTCTTTGAGATCGACCCGGAGATTGAGCAGATCGCCCGCGATCCGAAGTATTTCACGTTCCTGAGAGACTCCAAGGCGAAGATCGATGTCGTGCTCGGAGACGCTCGCCTCACGCTTACGAAGCAACCGGCCGGCTCCTTTGGGCTGATCGTGCTGGATGCGTTTAGTTCCGATGCGATCCCGGTTCACCTTCTCACGAAAGAGGCCATGGAGATGTATATGAGCAAGCTGGAGCCCGGCGGCATCCTTGCCTACCACATCTCCAACCGATATTTGACGCTGGAGCCGGTCGTGGCAAACCAGGCCAAGGAGCTGGGCTTGGTGGCCTGGTCGCAAGAAGACGGACCATCGACGGATGAAAAGGCCTTGGGCAAGACGGCCAGCAGCTGGATGGTTATCGCCCGGAAAAGGAGTGACCTTGCCCCGCTCGTGAGCAAGATCAACTACTGGTCGGATGCGACGCCGTCCCCCGCAATCCGCGCCTGGACGGACGACTACTCGAACGTGCTGAGCGTGTTCGAGATGAACAAGTAGGCTGAGTCAGCAGATTTTCAGTGATATACTATTTTTCAGCACGTGCTGAAAAAGTCCGCTCTGTCGATATCTGGATCGGAGCTGCAGCTCCGAGCTCAGGAAGCGATCCGGGACCTGGTTGCCAATGTCCCAGATTCCAGGTTGGAAATGATTGCGACCCAGGGTAGCGGAACGTGGGACTTTGAAGCGCGTCTGGCCATAGGCTCGAGCGCAAAGCGGCTTTTGTGCGAAGCCAAGAGCCGAGCCTGGCCCAATGAGCTGCATGCGGTAGCCCACCGACTTCAGGCCGCCGTCCGACAAAACCTTCCGGACCGTTGCGTACCCGTCTTCATTGCCCCATATCTTTCGCCACAGGCCATCGAATTTTGCTCCGAGCACGGCCTTTCTTGGGCAGACCTAGCCGGTAACGGCGAGCTTCAGATAGACGGCGCCTATGTCAAAGTGACTGGGAAAAGAAACTCCTTCAAAACAAGAAAGGGCACCGCTTCGTTGTACAGCCCAAAGTCAGCCCAGATCATACACGCGCTCCTGCTGCAACCCAAGCGGAACTGGAAGACAGACGATCTCGCGCAGGCATCGGGCGCAAGTCTCGGCCAGGTGTCCGGCGTTAAGAGAATCCTTCAGGCAAACAACTGGATCGAGGCGGGCTACGGCGCAACTTCTCTTACCGCGCCACGCAAACTCTTGGATGACTGGTCGCTTCATTACGCGCCCGGGCGGAAGACCGTTCGCCTCTTTACGCTCGACTCCCCGGCTAGACTCGAGGCGCGTGTTGCCGAGACCCTGTCGGAATACGCCTTCACGGAGTTTTCCGCCGCAGAACGTTACGCGCCGTTCACCCGGCATCAGCGGGTTGCGTTCTACGTGCCAACGTGGAGCCAGACGGATGCCGCCGCACTAAATTTGAAAGGCGGCGACGGCGCTGCCAACGTCACGGTTTACGTAACCGGTGGGGCCATCGATTTCGTTGAGGAGGTCAACGGGACCCGTTGCGTTTCTCCTATCCTTACCTATCTCGACCTAAATCATCTCTCCGGGCGGGGCCAAGACGCCGCCGACCATCTCCTCGAAACGGTGATTCAATCGAGATGGGGATGAGCCGGGACAACGCGACTCCGGGCCTGCTCACGGCGGCGCGGACGGTCCTCCGAGAGATCGCGGACATCCTCCAAAACTATCCCAAAGCCGTCATTGTTGGCGGCTCGGTTCCGTATCTCATCATTCCGCAAGAGATGGAGCCGCACGAAGGCACCGTCGATATCGACATCGTTTTTGATCTTGATCAGCCTTCGGCAGACGATGTTTACACGCTCCATGAAATTTTTGAAAGGCGCTTGTTTCAGCAAGACCCCAAAAAGCCCTTTCGGTACGCGAAGGGAGTTCAAGTCGAGGCCGAGAATTACCAGGTTGTCGTGGAACTCATGGCCGGAGGTGATCCACCGCCAAGTGGCTTGCGACGCATTGAGGCCGAAGACGTCTTTGTCACGGTGATCAAGGGCCTGGAAGTGGCGCTCGACGCTCCGGTCGAAGTGCAATTCGGAGATGATCCAACCCGGCGCGTTTCGGTTGCGTCACTCCCGGCGTTTTTCGCGATGAAAGCCATGGCGCTGCAGCGACGGGAGGAGCGGAAAAAGGCAAAAGATGCCTACGACATTGTCTACTGTCTCCGAAATTATCCCGGCGGAGTTGATACGATGGCCCAGGAATTTTGCGACGCAATCTCGAACCCGATCGTGGCATCCGGAGTGGAGCTGTTAAGACGACTCTTTGCCGAGACCGATTCCGTCGGACCTGTCGCCTACGGGCGACAGGCGGACAACGGAGAAATCGCGGCTTTGATGGCACGAGAAGCCTTCGAACGGGTTGATGAATTCCTCAGGAACCTTGATCGAAGGCTGTGATCAACTCAGACCGAATCAGCCCTTTTTGACGAGGATAACTTTCGTCTTATTGGCCGACTGGATGGTGAACCGGGGCTTTCGCAGGTACGGGTTGGTTTCCAGCCGAATCGTAATGCGCGGGACCTGCGTCCGCGGCATGCTGACCTCGAACTTCCAGGTGCCCGATTCGTAGTCGCCTTCCGAGATATCGACGGCGGCGAGTGCCTTTCGCAGCGCCTCGCGCAGCGAATTGCCCTGCGAGAACGAAACGTTGCGAACTTCGATCTCGACCGGAATGTTGGTCGAGGTGCTCAGCTTGTCGAGCTTATCCAGCAGGCGTGGTGCGATCGCTTCGGCGGCGGCTTTCAATGACTCCTTGCTTCCAAGTTCTTCCGTGAGCTCAGGAGCGCCGGTGATCTGCTCGTCACCGGCAAAGATCTTTTCCGCCGTGACCACTCGGATGGCACGAAGCTCGATCCTAGCCCGAACAATGAACTGGGTGACGGTTCCAAGGTCAGTTTCGACCGGTCGGCTGGTGACGAGTTGCGAGAAGGCTTCGCCCTTCACAACCACTTCGGCTCCTAGCCTTTCTCCTAGTCGTAAAGCTTCTATGTCCCCTTTCGGTCCGCCCGCGTAGAGGCGGTCGCGTGCTGCAGCTTTGATGTTGCGCATCGCCTGTTCCCCGTCGATAACCTTGTAGCCAGCGTCAATCAACGCCGCCGAGATTTCTGTTTCCGCTGCCGGGTCTGGAATGCGCCGGGTGAGGTGCTGCTCCGGAATGATGACCAGAACCGAGAACCGGCGCTTGGGCCCGGTCTGCGGGGTGGCCAAAAGAAGCGAAGTGGCGAGAATAGTGGTTAGGATTGCCATGAGATTATTTCTTGAACCATTGAATTGTCATGCCGGCCCGAATGGCTTTGGCCTTCGCCTTGTCGGCGGGGTTGGCGAGTTTGCATCGGGCTTCAAGGGCGGTCGAGATCACTTTCAACGTCACCGTCTTGTTGTTGCCAAGGTTGACGATGATCTTGTCGCCTGGCATCACGCCCTGCGCAGTTCCGATTCCGACCGTGTACACGCCACCGTCGATACTAACGATCTTTCGCGAGCCTTTGATCTTGGGGATGGTGGGTGCCGAACTGGGCTCATTTGGCTGAACGGTAGCGGCCGTACTCGCAGTGGCGGCAGCGAAAACGAACTGGGGATCGCCGTTGAGCCAGGCGCGAGCGGTCAACTTCGCAACCGCGGCGTCCGCAGCAATCTGACCAGCTTCGATTAGCGATTTGTCATCTACCAAGGTGTCGCCGTTAGGAGTTTGCATGCCGCTTGGCGGGTTGAGGTGTCCAGATCGTCGCTCTTCACGCTCGGCGGTAATCCGCTCGGATGGAATCGAGACTTCCGCCGCATCCTCCCAGGCCACTTTGCCGGCTGCTTGAGTCAAGTCAAAGAAGCGGAGCCTAATTTTGAAGGAGGCCCGCTGCTTTCTCACCACCGTCAGCCGGTAGTTGACGGGCTCGGTGTAGCGCCAGCGTTGGACCGCCGCCTCATATGCCTTGACGCGGGACTGGAAAGCCTCCTTCGATTCAAGAAGCTCCCGCTCCGGCGCTTCAGGCTCCGAGGAGTAGCTACCAGTTTTCTCGCTGTTCGCTACGTAGCTGGAGGATCCCGAAGCATCGGTGATAATGAGGTGCCACACCAAACCGACGCCGTCGCTGCGCAGTAGCTTGCGGGTTTTCGTGCTTGGCGCTCCCAAAAGTTGCTCGTTCACAATCGCATTCGAGAGGTCAGTGACCGTCTTGCCGCGATCAAGAACGCCCACGCCGGTACTTCGCAGCCTGCTTCCAAGATGTAACCGCACCGCCTCGGCGACCGTTTTTGGAGTCGATCCAAAGTCGAGAAGGACAATTGAATTTTGCTTGCCGATCGCCCGGAAGTCGAGGACGTCTTCAGAGGCGCCTGTCGTGGACAACGCCTGAAAGTCGCTAAAACGATCCGCAACCCCCCGGACTAGCAGTGCATTCGGCGCCGTGATGAGCCCCGCTTCCTTGTCCCCGCTGACGAGTTTCCCCGCGAAAAGCGTGTTGGGCCGAACGCGGCTCTCCACGCCAAACTCCACTATGGCTTGAGGTAACCCGACAACTGGCCGGGAGCGATCCACCAGGTAGACATGCCGAACCTCCGGGTCACTGTCGGCAAAAAAGGGGCGGTCGGCTAGGTTGGTGGTCTGGATGTAATCCCAGGTTTCAAGGCCGTCCCTTCGGGCCGTGGAACCCCAAGGGACGCCTGCTTGCAAATTGCTATGAACAACGACTTTGTTTGAAGCGTATCTTTTAGTGAAGTCGGTCTTGGAAAAGTGGACTGCGGTCGAACTCAACAATTTCTCAAGCAGCCGACCGGCTCTTTCATCGTCCGGCGCGTTAAGGATGATGTTGAAGGACTGCTCGCCCGCTCTCGGTCGCACAGTGCGCACGGAGATCTCGCTCACGTAGTCGGCTGCAGGATTCGGCACTCGGAACTTTGTCTTGACAACGGATGGGTACTCGGCAGAGTCCTTGGCTGATTGCAGAACGATGAGCGATTCCTTTTCGAAATCCTTCTCTTTTGAGGCGAATTCTTTGGCCTCTTCCGCGCTTACGGCGAGAATTTTCCGGCGCTTATTGTCTTTATAGTCCCGGCTGTCTTTGATAGCCAGAACCAGCCGATCGGCCATGGCACGTGTTTCCGGGCCAGAGTACAGCACGTAGATGCTCGACCTATTCTTCGACATCTCTCGGATAACCGAGGTCTGGGCCGAAGCAGCTGAGGCCAACGCAAGAATCAAGCCAGAAACGAGAACCTGACTTCGGACAATCCAATTAAAGCGATGAACTACCATCTTTCGTCTGGGATTATATCCCGGTCGCGACGAAAGATTTTTGTCAATCAATGCGAATTCGCACAGGGCGATTGCCGACCGTAGCCCCGCCTGCCTGTGGCATAATGATAGAGTTGTCAACCGTGCGCGGCTCAGACCAGAAATGGAGAACCGGTAGCGCGAGAGAAAAGAAGAAACTATGATTGAAGATAAGAACCTACAGGCTGCGGCAGGCATGTCGCGCGTCGATAAAGACGCTCCAGAGCCTGGGCAACGCGGAAAAGGCAAGCGACGCCGAAAAACCAGTTACCTGACCCTGAACAAAATCGACCGCGTGGACTACAAAGAGGTCAACATCCTCAAGCGGTTCATCAACCCGGATAACGGCAAGATGCTCCCCAGCCGCCAGACCGGAAACACGGCCAGCCAGCAGCGAATGATCGCCGAGTCGATCCGACGCGCGCGAGAAATGGCCCTCCTGCCGTTCGTGGTCACCGAAATGACGACCGAGCGACGCGAGTACGGCATGCGCCGCGAGCGAACCCGACGCTACGACGATGGCGGCGGCAACGACCGCAACAGCGATCGAAACAACTCGCGCAACGAAGACTGAATCCAAAAAGCCCCGGCCCGAAATGCCCGGGGCTTTTTTTATACGATGCCGGTGCGAAGCAGGTCCTTCAGCACCAGCAACCCGACCAACCGGCCGTCGGGCGAAACCACCGGAATCTCGCCGATTTTCTTCGGATGGTTTTGAAAGACCTCAAACGCGTCCGTCGCCAGCAGTTCGGGCCCAATGGAAGTGAATAAGCGGTTCATGAGATCGGCCGCGGTTCCCGCAAGCGGGTCACTTCCCCGCAGTAAATGCCGCCGGAGGTCACCCTCGGTAATCAACCCGATGCAAAGGCCGCCTTCCTCCACGCAAGCCGCGCCGACACCGTCCGTCGTCATCGCCCGAATCACCGCCGTCACCGTCGCATCCGGCTGAACCACGGCAATCTCATCTCGCGGACGCATCGTGTCTTGCACCCGCAGTAACAGCCGCTTGCCCAGCGTGCCACTCGGGTGGAACCGGGCGAAGTCGTCCGGCCCAAAGCCGCGCGTCTCCATAACCGCGACCGCCAATGCATCGCTCAGCGCCAACATCGCCGTCGTGCTCGTTGTCGGGGCAAGGTTGTTTGGGCAAGCTTCGGCCGTGACGCCGGTGGCCAAAACCAGATCCACTAACCTTCCCGCCGAACTGGAAGCCCGTCCCGTGATCAAGATCGTCTTCGCTCCCAGCCCGCGCACCACCGGAATCAGCCGAACGATTTCGTCGGTCTCGCCGCTGTGCGTGTAAAAGATCACAACGTCGGCCGCCGTCACGCCCCCAAGGTCGCCGTGGAACGCCTCCGCTGCATGTATAAAAGCCGACGGAGTGCCGGTGCTGCTAAACGTACCGGCCGTTTTGCGGGCAATGTGACCCGACTTGCCAATCCCGCAGGTAAGAACGCGCCCTTGGCAGGAGAGTAACAGCTCAACCGCCGCAACGACGGACCCATCGAGCGTCTCGGAAAGCAGAACGAGCGCGGCGGCCTCTTGCCGCAAAACGCGCTGGGCGATGGAGAGAGCGTCGGTCGTCATCCCAATATTGTCTTGCCAAACAGCGAGGCGATCCACTCCACCGCGACTTTGGCGGTTTCGTTGTTGCGGTCGAAAAGCGGATTGGTCTCAACCACATCCAAGCCAACCATCTTCACCTCGGAGGCTTGCAGCTGCTCGTGAAGCAACTCGGCCAGCAGGTGACCCTCACGATACGTTAGGCCACCGCGCACCGCCGTTCCGGTTCCCGGTGCAAGAATCGGGTCCAAAACGTCCACATCGAAAGAGACCCAAAGCCCCTTCGCGCCGCTGGCTTCCACCCATTGGATGAGGCGGGAAATGCTCTGCTCGACGCCGACGCGGTCAATCTCATGCATTGTCACGGCACTCGCGCGTACACGCTTCTGTTCGGCCGGGTCCAAATCTCGCAGCCCATACCAGCAGGTGCGGTTAGGCGATAGCGCGTTACGGCCGATCGAATGGAGTAGCTGCTCCCACTGCTCGTGGGCAAGGCCAGATGTTCCGGAAGGAAGGCCCCAAAGGGCGGCCAACGGCATGCCGTGCACGTTGCCGGTTTGGCTCGTTCCCGGGGTGTTCACATCGGCGTGGGCGTCAATCCACAAAACCGCCAAGTCCTCTGGCATTCTTTCCAGCGCGGCGCTGATACCCGCCATCGCCAAGGAGTGATCTCCCCCCAGCACCACCGGTACGGCCGATTCGTCCAGACATTCGCCAACCATTCGACGAAGATCATCGGCGCAATCGACCAGCCGATCGAAGTTCCGTAGCCCGTCGCACCGAACCTCCGGCTCCGTAATCTTCCCGGAAAGGTCGCTTCGGCAGTTCCCGCGATCGAGAACGGAGATCTCGAGGGCTTCGAGGGCAGGAACAAGACCTGCGAGCCGCAGGGCGTCTGGCCCCAAGCGACTGCCAAGCCGCAGGCCGCATAGGTCGAATGGGGCACCGATGACTTGGACCATCAACTGAGTTTACTGGGCGGGCAGTACACTTTTGCTCTCGGCGTCGTTCAGCGCGGCATCTACGGCGAGCAGACGAAAATGATTAAGAACTTGGTTGGTGTCGTCGCGATTCAGGGCGACTACGACAAACACATCATCGCCGTTCGTGAGTGTGGCGCCGAAGCGAGGGAGATCAGAACCGCAGAGGACCTCGACGGCGTCGATCGGGTCATCATTCCGGGCGGCGAAAGCACCACGGTCAGCATGCTGATGCGGCGCTTCGGGCTGGCCGGCGCCCTTACGGCTCGGGTCCAAGCTGGAATGCCGATTTGGGGGACCTGCATGGGAATGATCTTGATGGCCCGTGAGGTGGAAAGCCGACCGGAACAATTTTCGTTGCGCTTTCTCGACATCACCGTCCGCCGGAACGCTTTCGGGGCGCAGGTGAACAGCTTTGAGGATGAAGTAACGGTCAGTGGATTGGATCAGCCGAGCCTCGCCGTCTTCATCCGCGCCCCGGTCGTGACGCAACTGGGGCCGGAGGTTCAGGTTCTCTCGGAGTACAAGGGCCAGGTGGTGGCGGTTCGCGAAGGGAACCGGCTCGGAACTTCGTTCCACCCCGAGCTCACTTCGGACCGCCGACTCCACCACTGGTTCTTATCTTTCGCGGTTTAGGCGCTCACCGTTCACGGTGATGTTTCGCCGCGTTAGCTGGGCCAGCAGGTCCAGCGAGACGAACGTCTCGTTCCGCCTTTGGGCCACCCGGCCGTCCAGGTCGACGTTTCGTCCGTTCACGCGAAGCTGGTTTTGCCGAAGATCGAGCCGCAAACGGCCCTCCTCGCCGTCCACGTAAATCCGGCCACTTTCCGAACGGTCGTAGTCGAGATCGAGCTGGCGCGCGGCCGACTCCAAGGGAACCATCCAACGGCTCCCCTGGCGGAACGGTGCTGTATCAAACCGCAGGGCGCGGCCATCGAAACGGATCTCCGCATCGTCAGAGTCACGCGGGCGGTCGTTCTCGTCCTGCCATCGTTCGCCTTCATCGTTTGCAGCTGAAAAGCGAACGTCTCGTTGGAAGAGCGCTCCGAGCTTGGTTCCACGCGAGATGACGCGGTCCTTGTCTTCGCGCCCTCCCGATTCGGCGATGAGAATTCCAGCTACAGCCCCGATGGCGGCCCCTTGACCAGCGCGGCTGATCATGGAGCCGATGAGAGCTCCGCCAAGCAATCCACCGATGACGGTGTTTTGCTTCCGATTGTCCGGTTTCTTGGCAGACCAGCTGCCGCCGCGATCGCGGGTGTCGTTCAAACGCACCGGAACGGCGCGAACCGCGACCTTTCCGCCCGAAGGAAGGGACAGCTCATAGAATTCGAGCTCAAGGGCGGCCGGGCGATTTCGGCTTTCGCGCCGAACGTTTACGACGCGTCCCAGCAGGCGGGCACCATCCAGACGGCGCTCACCGTCAATGCGGGCAGTGAATCGATCGCCCCGCTGGGCGTCCCGAATCGATAGCGAGTCGTTCATTACGATGGGAAGCACGGTGTCTTCCTGAATCACGAGTCGGCGGTCGCGCCCATCTTGCGAATGGGCAACGGCGGTAAGGGCGAGCATCAGTCCGGCCACGATGCCGGCATTTTGGGTCTTCATTTCGATATCTCCTTTTTGGTCTTCTCGCGAGGAAGGTATCGGTGTAACGGCCCATGTGACCCGGCGTTTCGGTTGGACCTATTCGAACCGCTTTGCGAGCGAAACTTGGAGGTCTTCGCCCCGGCGGGCGCTTTTTATGATTTCCCAGCCAAGTTCTAACGGGCTCGGCAAGTCGGCAGCGTGCACCCAGCTCGGCCCTGCCCCAAGCACTTTTGGCGCCACGAAAAGCTCGATCCGGTCGGCCAAGCCCGCCCGCAGAAAGTGCCCGTGGGTGATGGCGCCGCCTTCGATTAACACGCCGGTAAGGCCACGACGGTACCAGTCGGCGGCAAGCAGATCCAAGTTGATTGGTCCGGTGATATGCCAGGTTTCCGCCTGGTTATCGAAAACACGCTCTTTGCCGGTTAGGCGACGATTCGGATCAAGAAGAATTCGAACCGGCGGGTTCTTGACCCCGGGGATCCGGGCGGTGAGCTCGGGGTCGTCCGCCAGAACCGTTCGGCAACCAACCAACACTGCTCCACATTCGGCCCGCAGGGCATGCCCGGCCTTTCGGGCGGTCGGCCCGGTAATCCATTTGCTGTCTCCGTTCGGCAGTGCGATCCGGCCATCAAGGCCGATCGCCGCCTTCAGCGTGAACTCCGGCCTTCCATGGGCCATCGCAAACAAAAACTGGTGGTTGACCTCCGCCGCGGAATCGGCGAGCAGACCGATTTCAACCTCGATTCCTGCTTCGCGAAGTGCCTCCGCTCCACCGGCTGCGACCGGATTTGGGTCCAGTACGGCAATGACCACTCGCCGGACGCCGGAACGAAGGAGCGCCTGGCTGCAGGGCGGCGTCCGACCGTAGTGGTTACACGGCTCAAGCGTGACGTATGCCGTACCACCCGCCGCGCGGGCTCCGGCCTCGGCCAAGGCAACCGCCTCGGCGTGCGGCGCTCCCGCAAAGTCGCACCAGCCGTCCCCTACCGCCGAGCCATCCTCGCCGGTGATGACGCACCCGACATGCGGGTTTGGGGCCGGGAAGCCCTTTCGGGAGAGGGCGATGGCCCTCCGCATTGCGGAGACGTCTTTGCTAGGGGTGCTCATTCGGGTCGGCTTTGATCTGACTGACCGGCGACCAACTTACGGAGGTTATCGCGGGTCTGCTGCGTGTAGTCTCGCTTGGTCTTTCGGACGATCAAAATACTCCCAACGGTGGAGCCGACGAGACAGACGCACATGCCAGCAAGATACGCGCTGGATCGCTGGGTGTAGGCAAGGAACTCTGCCTTAGGTTGGCCCCGCTTGGGTGCCGGGCCCAGCAACCACGGCCACGCCACGATCATCAGGCCACCGATGAGGATGCAAGCGGTCGTGAATAGTTTCAACGGCACGCCGCCTTAAACGCCTGGGTGGCCAAGGCGAGGTCGGGCTGTCGTTGGAGGTAGCTTCCGACCACGAAGACGTTTGCGCCGGCTTCCTTCACCAGCGGCAGAGTGCTGGGGTCGATCCCGCCATCAACCTGAATCGCAACCGAGGGGCTGGCTTCCCGTAGACGACGTATTTTGTTCAGTGTATGAGGCAGGAACGGCTGCCCACCCCAGCCCGGATTCACCGTCATTACCAACACCAGATCGAGTTCATCCAGAATCTCCAAGGCTGGTTCCACGGGCGTGCCTGGGTTAAGGGCCAACCCCGCTTGCGCGCCGCGCTGACGCAACGACTGCGCCAGCCGATGAGAATGCACCGTCGCTTCACTGTGAAAAATGATTCGCGTGCATCCGGCCGCGATGAAGGCATCGAACTGCCGCTCCGGCGTCAGCGTCATCAAGTGCGCCTCGAAGGGAATGGAAACCTGCGGTCGCAGCGCGGCGACCAGGCTATCCCCAAAGCTTATCGGCGGCACGAACTGGCCGTCCATGATGTCGAGGTGGATCCAATCGGCACCGTTTGCCGCCATCGTTTGCACCGCGCCACCAATTTGGCTCAAGTCGAACGACAAGATTGACGGAGCGAGTAGGCCCTCTAATTTCATCCTAAAAATTACCTGTGCCGCCCGAGCTATCCGGAGTTCCTTCGGAGGCGGTCTTTTCGAACTCCTTCCGGAGTTCGTCATCGTAGTAAAGCCGGAAGGTCGCGCTCTCGCCGTAGGCCATCACGTTAACGTCGACGGTGTCACCCGGCCCGCGCGTGTCCTCGAACGCCGTCTTCGTCCCCTTTGAATCAACAACATCGAGCCGGATTCGCTTGCGCGAGGTGAGGTCCACCAGCCCAATCTTGATGCTGTAGAGGTAGGCGCGGCCCGCGAACTCTGGTCGCTCAATTCGCCCGGCACTGAGAACGAGTTGTACGCGGCTGAGGCGATCCACCTTCGACTTAGCCGATGGCTCCGTTCGAATGACCGAGCCGATCTCAATCTCCGAATTGGGTTCCTCTTTCGTGCTCGATTCCACGGTGAGGCCGAGCCCCTCCAACAGCGATCGCGCCTTGTCGGCGGTTTGGTTGCGAACGTCCGGGAGCTCGACCGACCGGCTACCGGCACTCACGACCACCTCGACCCGTCCGCCCTCGCGAACTTCTTTGCCCGGCTCGGGACTCACGTCCAAAATGCGATCTTGCTCGACCCGGTCGCTCGGCTCGCGGCTGCGGACCCGTAAATCGAGTTTGAGCTTGTCCAGCATCACCCTCGCTTCGGTCACGCTTAGGCTCTTAATGTTCGGGACCCGCACCGTCGTAGGCTTGCTGAAGTTGTAGAGCAGCCAGACCCCGCAAAGGCTGAGGGCTACGGCGACCATGAAGGCGATGGAGACCAGCATCCAAACCGGCACATCTCGCTCGCGGCGACGACGCTCCCGTTCCGTCTCTGGCTCTGGTTCACGAATGGCTCCCATGTTTGGTGCGACCTGTCCTGGAACCGAGCCAGGGCTGACCGGGACTTTGGAGCCAGAGCCGTTTTTTCGGCTTTCCGAAACCACCCCTCCCGCGCCGATGGGCCAGCCGGCGCCACGGCCGTCTGACGGTCTCGGTTCCTCTCTTTTTGGTTCCGACTTCGGGACTGGGCCCGCGTCAATCCCCGGTGCCCCTCGCAGTGGCCAGCTCAAGGTCTTCCCAAACTGAACTGCCTCTTGTTGCAACCTTAGGTCGGCCGCCAGCTCTCCGGCGGAGCGGTAGCGTCCACCCGGATTTTTGGCGAGGGCCTTTTTGACGATTTCTTCCAAGACCACCGGCACGGACGGGTTGATTTCTCGCAACGCGGGCAACGGCAACTCGCGGTGCTGCACCGCAAGCTCGGCCGGTCCTTCGGCGAGGAATGGTTTGCGGCCGGTAAGCAGCTCAAAGAGCAAAATCCCGACCGAGTAAACGTCACTTTGGGCCGACGGCTCTTCACCGCGAGAAAGATCCGGCGCTAGATAGGGTGCCAGGCCGGGCAAAATCGCGTGCCCTGCGGTCTTGCTGACCGCGTAGGCGCGGTAAATCCCGGTTAACTGCAAGATGGCAGAGCTATTGGGACGCATGATGATGTTGCTGCCGGTGAGGTCGCCATGTACCTGGCGTTGGCTATGAACCACTTCCAGGGCGGTGCAAACGCTGAGGGCCATCCCAATTGAGACGGAAACCGAGAAGGGCGCCATCGACCGAATCCGATCGGAAAGCGTGGGCCCTCGGGTGTACTCGCTGAGGATATATGGGACCGGGTCGTTATCCAGCCGAAGCAACTGTTCGATCTGCCGACCCTTGATCGACTGGGAGCGAACGATAACGCTCTGAAGCTCTTTTAGGAATGCGGTTTCTTGGGAGAACGGCTCCTTCAGGACTCGTGCCGAAAGGTCGTGGTTGCTCTGACGGTCTTTAACGACGTAGCCCACAAAAATGGGTCCATCCAGAAAGATGTTCGTTATCTCGTATCGCTTGCTTAGGAGCTGACCAATCAAGCCGGGTCCTCTTCTTTTTCCGGCACAAACGCCAACGCGATGCTGCCCAGCAAAACGACGGTGGCGAGCAACCGGATGGAGGGAGAGTCGATTTGGCGAGTGAATTCGGCGGCTTTTCCAGCGGTTACCTGCCACTGGTTCGCAACGTAGCCGGCTCCCAGAAAGAGCACCGTTAACATGGCAAAGGCAAATCGAACCGTTTTCATCGCGATATGACCTCTCGCACGGCGGCGACGGGCACGTCCGTTACGAGTTTACATGCTCCAATTTTGGGAACGAGACTAAATGCCAACGCGTTCCCGACAACTTTTTTGTCCCGAAACATCGCCTGAAGGAGTGGTTCTGGGTTTTGGAATCCTTCCCAATCGGTCGGGAGGCCCTGCCGGAGCAACTGATCCTCAATGATCGCCGCTGTTCCGGCCTCGGTGAAGCCGAGCAACTCGCCTAGGCGCGCTTCGAAAACCATCCCAATCGCGATCGCCTCGCCGTGCAACAGCTCCTGGTAGCCCAGCACCTGCTCGATGGCGTGGCCGATGGTGTGGCCAAAGTTGAGAATGGCACGAAGGCCGTTCGTCTCAAACTCATCGGCCTGCACGACATCTCGCTTATGCGCGATACATCGGTCGACGAGGGTTTCACTGAGCATGCTCGCCTGGGTTGGAATCGCGGCATCGAGCTGGTCGGCGAGGTCCGCATCCATGATGTAGGCGTACTTCCAAACCTCGGCCATGCCATTTCGCACCTGTCGATCTGGCAGGGTTGCCAGAAGTTCGTGGCACAGCCAGACTTCGCTCGGCGGATGGAACGCGCCCACAAGATTCTTCCCTAGAGGAAGGTCGACGCCAACTTTCCCGCCCACGCTGGAATCCACCATGGCGAGCAGCGTTGTGGGAACCTGCACGAACGGGATGCCGCGGAGGTAGGTGGCGGCGGCAAACCCTACCAGGTCGCCGATGACTCCACCGCCAAACGCGACTAACCGGTGGGACCGCCTAACGGAGAGACTGGCCAGCTGCTCGACCAGGTGCTGGTAGGAAGGAAACGATTTGGTTTCTTCGCCGGGCTTCAGGACGAGCTCAGTCTTTGCACCACGGTAGGCAGCCGCGACGTTTTCATCGGTGATCACCCAAGGCTCGCTGGCCAATTGTTGTTGAAGTTCGTCGAGATCGAATCGGCGAATCTCGTAGCGTCCGCGATGGTGACGGATCGTCATACGGTGCGGTCCGGCCGGATCATGATTTCGAACAAGCGTTGGGCCACCGGCTCAAGATCCTCGTTCGGAACGTCGAAGATGACGTCTGCACGTTCATAGAAACATTCGCGGGCGCAAAGCATCGATTGCAGCTTCCCCTCCCAATCCTCAGTTTCCAGCAATGGGCGCTTCTTTCGACTCTTTTCTAAGCGCTGGATCAGCACGGCAGGGGCGACGCGCAGGTAGCAGGTTTTGCCGAGGCGGCGCATTTCGTCCCAGTTTTCGTCCCGCAGGACGATTCCGCCGCCCGTAGCCAAGACCATCTCGCTCGCTTCTAGATCGCGCAAAATGCTGGACTCGTGGTCGCGGAAGGTCGGCTCGCCGTAGGTTTGAAAGATTTGGGAGATTGTACGGCCGAGGCGATTTTGGAGAAGGGTATCCGTGTCGTAGAAGGGCCTTTCCGCGAGCTGCGAGAGTGCCCGACCGAGAGAGGACTTTCCTGCCCCCATCATTCCGACCAGAATCCAAGCCCTATTCATAAAGCAAAAGGCAGGATACTTGCGTATCCTGCCGTGATTGTTCTCCGATTTGGAGAGCTTACTGCGGTCCGCCGCTGTTCGAGCTTTCATCCTCGATGATCGTCGGGGTGACGAAGATGAGGAGTTCGCTGTTCGAGCGGGTTTTCGAAGTCGACCGGAAGAACTGGCCGAAGACCGGCAGATCCGCAAGAACCGGGATCTTTACGAGAGTGCTCGATTCGGTCTTAGATGCAAGCCCACCGAGAACGATCGTCTCGTTGTTCTTTACCCGAGCTACCACGGAGATGCTCTGGCTGAAGGTATTGGGAACCGTCTGCCCGTCAGGAGCAACCGAATTACCAACGAACCCTTCGATCTGGGGATTCAAGAACACCGTGATCGTGTCGTCGGAATTGATTCGCGGCGCAACGCTGAGGAACGTCGTCGCACTGACGTCATTAGCCTGGTAGCTGGTCGTTGCTCCGGCCCCGCCAACGAGGGTCGTGGTCGGAGTGAAGACCGTTTGCGTCGTGCTACTTGAGATCGAAGCCGGCATGTTATTAAGCGTCCGAATAAGCGGCGCGCTCTCAACCTTGCTGTTGTCCTCGGAAAGCGAGGTTCGCAACCGCATGGCCACATTTCCGGTCGAATAGTTCAGGAAGACCGGGCTTGAAGCCGGAGCGAACACTCCAGGTCGTGTTCCAGCGAAGACGGTTCCGCGCTGATACTGGAACTCGTAGCCAAGGCTCTTCGAGAAACCGTTCGTGACCGTGATGAACTCGACCTTAATCTGAACCTGTCGGGGAGCCACGTCGAAAAGCTGGATGGCCTCTCGAAGCTTGTTGATGGCTTCTTCGTCATCCGCTTCCACGATGAAGCTGTTGGTATTCGGGTCGTAGGAGATGAAGCTGATACCGCTCGGGACAAGACCTTGTCCCGCCGTAAGGTTAGCCTGACCACCGCCTCCGCCGAGACCGCCGCCACCCTGGCCGCCACCGCCACCAAGACCGCCGCCACCTTGGCCGCCGCCAGCACCACCGAAGCCGCCTCCGCGACCCTGGTTAGCTAGGTCGCCCGGGAGCTGAATGTCGTTGGCTGAATCTTGCGGTGCCAACGGCTGGTTCACCGTGGTCGCGCTGCGCTGAGCGTTAAGATCAAACGTTGGAGCCTGATTTCCGTAAACGTTGAGGCCTCCGTTACCGAAAATTCGCTGCTCGTCGCCTCTCGTGAGGGCAACGATTCTCTTCAGCTCTTTCCAGCCGCGTGCCGAGTCGAAAGGAATATTTCGAACGACCTGGTCGTACAGATCGCGAACGTCCGCGTGCTGGACGGCAATCTTCTTAAGAACCTTACTCTTCGGCTTCGGTGCCACCAGAGGAGCAACCGCTTCTACCGGAGCGTCTTGGCTGATGATGAAAACACCGCTGTCGTCGCGGGTGAAGAACGCACCGGCGGCGGTGCAGATGTACCGCACTGCCTGCTCGGCGGTCACGTCATCCAACTTCAGCGTAATGCGAGAAAACGCCTTTGTCGTTGGTTTCACCAAGAACTGAACGCCGGTCTTTTGGAACAAGACCTTCGTCGCGGTCATCATGTCCGCGTCCTTGAGGTTGATGCTCAATCGAACATCGGACGCCTGTTGCGCCGATGCAAGACTTGCGATGAGAAAGGCGAAGCTGATCGCCCCTAATTTGATCAGCCGATTGCCGTTAAGTCGTTTTGCCATTCCTATGTATCCCTCTCGTCCTTAAGTGTGTCTTAGAATCCGCGTCCGCCGCCGCCGCCGCCAAAACCGCCGCCACCGCCGCCGCCGCCACGGCTACCGCCGCCGCCGCCCAAACCGCCGCCGCCACGGCTACCGCCGCCACCGCCGCCGAAGCCGCCCCCACCGCCGCCAAGGCCACCACCGCCGCCGCCCATGCCGCCGCCGCCGCTATTGCCGCCGAGGCCGCCGCTGTTCTGCACGGTGCTCATTTCCGGGAAAACCGAGAAGCTTTGGCTTCCTTTGTCGGTACCGACGAGGATCGCGATGACCTGTGGGTCGCCGAATCGAATCTGGATGCGTCGAATAACCTTGTTGCTCACAACCGGCGTCGTGGTCGCGTCCGGACCACCGACTGCGGTGTCTATCTCGCGTCGAACGATCTGGTAGATACCGCCTTCGATTCGGTAGGTCGCGTCAACTTGTCGAAGAACGTTCTGGAGTGCAACCGCGAACGTCACGTTCGTCAGGTTGGTGGTAACCGTTCCCTGAACCGTGCTGTCAACGGAGTAGCCAGGGTTTCCGACGGCCTTGAAGAGCGACTTGAGCACTTCGCGAACGTCTGCGGCCTGATAGTCGAGTCGAGCGACGACCTTATCTTCGATATTGTCTTGAGCGTGCGCACTTACCGCGACTCCGCCGATCATGGCGGCCCCAAGAATGAGACTGAATGCGAGCTTCATAGTTTGTCCTTTCATCTTAATCCTCTTTTACTTAAAAGACTAGCGGTTCGTTACGTTTCGATCCTTTCTAGTCGCCGTCATTGTTGCTTCCGCCACGGCCGAAGCCTGGAGGAGGGCCACCGGGGCCAAAACCACCGGCTCCGCCGGGTCCAAAACCACCCGGGCCACCGGGGCCGAAGCCCGGGTTTCCACCGGCTGGGTTCGCGGGTTGCGTTCCTGGCGGCGGGTTTTCGAGGCGCACCACGATTTGCTTCGGATTAACGTTTCCGCTTCTTCGAAGTACCGCTCGCTCTTCATCCATCGAGACAACTGTCCAATCGGTGTTTGGAATCTTCGTGCCGGGCGTAATGACCTCAGTCACTCCGTTCTCCATCACGATCAACCCGACTACGGCATCGCCGACAACGATTCCGGAGAGGCGACGGTAAGGCTGCGGCTCGACCGTTTGCAGCGGCTTGGTGTCAACCGACGGCTCGTACTCGTTCGAAAAGCCGATCGTCGAGAATGCACGCTCCATACCCTGCACGCGCTCCAACTCTCTCTCACCGGGTCGCAATGAGAAGGCGTCGTACGGGTTAGCCTGGGTGCCGTACCTGGCAGCCGCTTTTGGCAACGCGGCAACGCGAGTAACGTCTGTTGAGAGAGTTACCGGGACGCCGGCATTCACGTTCGGCTTGAAGTTGATCGGCGGAACCGGCGTGGCCGGAGTGCTCGCAACCGCGGGCGTTGTTGCCCCGCCGCTACAACCTGCAACGATGAGGCCTGCGAGGATCGCAGAAACTACAAAGCTAAATTGCTTTTGATCCATGTTACTTTCCGCCTTCGCTTGCCGCCGCCGGGCCACGCCCACCAGCCGCGCTAGGAGGTGCACCGCCAAATCCAGGAGGAGGGCCACCAGGGCCACCGAAGCCAGGAGGAGGGCCACCAGGGCCGCCGCCGAAGGGCGATCCGCCGCCCGCTCCACCGGCCGCACCAATTTCTGGCACGGATGGGAAGATATCAGTAGCTCGAATGAAGCCAATCACCGTTAGGTTGTAGGTTCCCGTGAACTGCCCGTTGGTTCCGGTGAGCGCAAGCCCATCCGCTACCGCCAGATAGTTCGGCATCGAAGCATAAGAACGTACGTTGTCCATGATTTGGTCGTAAGTTCCTTCCACCGTGATGGTGCCGAGGTTGAAGATGAGGACCGGGAAGCCGTAAGTCTGGAGCTGATAATAGCTGTTGATTAGGCTGTTCGCGGATTCGTTAACGCCAGGTCCAGGAATCGTCGGCGCTTGCAGAATCTTTACTCCACCGACTCGGATCTGAGCATTCACATCGCGCTGGATGTTGTTGCGGAACTGCTGCGAGTCCACGGTGAGCTGCCAGCCGTTGACCGAAAGATCGATGCCGCCTCTCTTGACCGAGCTCTCCGGCGTTCGGCGAGCAACAACGGCACGCCACTTGGCGGCTTCCTGCTCAACCAGACTCTTCGCGTTCTCAAGACGCTTCTTAGCCTGACCTTCTTTCGCGGCCTCTGCCTGAAGTTCTTCCGCCCGCGCATTGAAGGATTCGGCGTCCTTCATGTTAGGCATGAATTGATGGAAGAGTCCAAAACTGATCGCGATGATTGCCACCGCAAGTCCAATGACATAAATCGGAAGGGCACCTAGTTTCAATCTTCTTCTCCTGCTGGTACGCGTCCGGCGCGGCCGCCAGCAGCGGATGCCGGAACTCCCGGCGCGGCCGGTGCGGAAGGAGCGGTTCCGCCCCCACTTCGTAGCGTCGTTTCCGTATCGGGCACTTGAAGTGCTGCCGACATCACCAGCGTAACGGAGATCAGTGAAGACTCCGGTCCGGCAAATCTTAAAGTTGAATTCGGGTCACCGAATCCGCCAACGCCGGTCGCCGGCGCAGGAGCCCCTTGGCTTTCGAAGTAGGCGAGTCGGTCAAGGTCGTTGTCCGGAATCGGAACCGCGGAACCGTTGGGCCGAATCCGCCCCTGATTGTCGGTCTCCGTCAATGGCGGAACGTAGTCAGCTCGGTCCACAAATCCCGTTCGCCCGACCGCGCTTGCGCCTTGGATGCGCATCAGCGCAATCATCAGGTTCGCGTAGTCTTGGTAGCTATCCAACACACCCTGCATCGTGATCGTCGCAGTTGCGGCGTCACTCGGGCTCGCCGAAATCGACGTCAACCGAAAGAATTTAGGGATGTACGGAAGGACCTGATCGTACAGGTCTGGGTAGACGGTGTTGTGCTTGACGAGAGCAGCAGAAAGCGCGGAATTGCGGATGATCCCTTGAGCCTGGGAAATAACTTCATCCGCCTGGTTCGAAATGGTAACCGCGCGCTCGACCTGTGGTCGAAGATCGGCTTCCCTTTGCTTCGCCTCGGAGAGAGCCTGCGAAGACATGAGGGTGAGGCCAACCATTCCGGCGACTCCCAGTGCGGCGATAGCGAGCGCGCCGACCCAGGCAAACTGGGATTTCTTCGCTCCTTTGACGCTTGTCGGTATTAGATTTAGCTTCATACGCCCGTTTAGTCGAAAAGAATGTGTAGCCCGTTCCCAATGGCGACGGCAAACTCTTGCCGATGCTCATCTACGAACCCAGGCGCAACTTTCTTTGCGCTGACATTGAGACGACGAAGAGGGTCGTAGGCGTCACATTCGATGCCTAGACTCTTGGACATGAAGCCCGTCAGGCCAGGGATCATCGTCCCACCGCCGCACAGAACGACGACGTCGATATCTCCGCCGCGGCTTCGGAAGTAGTCCACCGATCGGCGCACTTCTGCAATGAAGTCATCCAGCAGAGGTGCGATGGCGTTGAAAAGTCGGTTTTCCGGAGAGTCATCCATCGGAACCGGCGCCGCGTCGGCCATTTGCATTGGCGCGGGTGATGGGTCATCGGCGAACGGGTTGTACGGCTGAAACTCTTGGGTGGGCACGCCAGGGATGTCGAACGGGTTTACGACCGCGGACCGCAGCTCTGCCGCGTTCTCGGGGATCGTGAGCTGAGTCAGCTTGATCGTCTCCGCTTCCGTTACCGACGTCTGCATTTCGTCCGCAATCACGCGGGTGAACATGTCGCCGCCGATCGGGATTTGCCGGGGCATCAGCAGCTTGCTGCCGCTGAAAATATTGATGGAGCAGGTGCTAGCACCCATATCCACCATACAAATCGTTTTGGTCCCCAGTTCTGCCGCGTAGCTCGTCTGAATGGAGCGTGCAAGACCAAGGGGCTCAACGTCAATGGCGGCCGCGGTCTTGCCGGCCTTCTTAATGACCTGCAGCATGGTGTCGACCGCGCTCTGCGGAGCAATCGCCATGACGACGTCCATGTTTGCCGAGTTCGGGTCATCTCCGCCGAGCGGCTTAAAGTCCGACATCACCGTGCTTTCGGCGAAGGGGATGTTCCGGTTGATCTCCCACTGCATATGGTCCTTCAACTCGGCCGGGTTCATCTTCGGAACTTCCAGCGTCCGAACGAGAACCGAGTTCTGGCCCGCAATCGAGACCACGACCTGGTTCACGCTTGCCCCGCACGAGGCAATGAGGGCTTTAAGCGCGGCACCTACGGCCTCGCTGTTATAAATACCGGTGCTGTCAACTGCCCCTTCCGGCGTGTCCCCAATACCAAGCGCCGTGACGGCAGGCTCTTTCCCCTGCATCCTCACTTCGCAAACCTTAATCTTTCGACTTCCGATGTCAATCCCTAGAACGCTACTGAGCTTCTTAGCCATAAGCTATCTGCCTCCCCCCTCGTATGGTTGCCACATGTTATCACCGGTGCATTGCACCTGTCAACTGAACCCGGGCTCCAACGGGCTTAGTTGAGACGGTAGTACCGTCCGATATCGTTCAAACGCGCGATCCCGGCCCTTTCGGAGGGATCGCGCGAAGCTTACTTACTTTCCAAGCGGCACGGGTGTGAGCCGTGGCGCGATGGATTGGATGTAGATGTCCGGCACACCGGCGCGGGTGCTACTCCACAAGAACCACACCAGCGGCGGCCTTCGCAGGCGAAGGTCGGTGGTTTGCGGCTCGAACGGATCCATGAAGGTAACCGTGCCGGTTTCGTTCACGGCCTGCTCGATGGGAACCAGGGTTTCGCCCAGCTCCACGATCGGTAAGACGGTTCCCGAGACGGTGCGGACCGGCAACGTTGCTCCGTCGGCGGCGCTGACACCGAGATAAGACACCGTCACCGCCGTATAACGGTCAGCAAGCGTGAAGTAGACACGTCCGTTGGCCGGATCCACCTGGTACGGACCAGCGTTGCCGCTGACGGTCAAGCCGGAGACAACGCCGTTGTCATCGGTTTGGACCGATGACGGCAACTGGATTCCGAGCCGCATCGTCTTCACGACCGGACGAGGCGCTTCTCCCGATCCGCCGGCCTTCGTATAAACGTAGACCCATCGGTCGTTGCGCAACGTTGGGTCGGTCGCCGAAGCCGGCGTCCAGTAGGCGCCATCGCTCGTTTTGCGTCCGTCGAACATTACGTTCGGCGTACCGTAAGAAACATCGCCTTCGCTCACCCGAAGAAGGCGCGGCGCATAGGTCAGCACGACGGCCAGGTTCCTGCCCGGCACCGAGCTGCTGAACTTGACCTGTGCGGTGAACGGATTCAAGAAGACCCTTCCGCCGAGCGTGCTCTCATAGGAGATCACGTTCGTTTGCGGGTCCTGCGTTCGCGTGCCGGCCCTGAGGGCGGCGAGGAAGGTTCCGTCCGCGCGTTGGAATCTTAGGTCCACGGTTTCGTTCAGGTCCCACAGCATTCCGCTAGCAGCAAACGTTCCGCCGCCCAAGGAGCGCAGGGTTTCGTTTGCGGCCGTGGCAACGTTCACGAACGGTCGGCCGGTGAAGGCACCGTTGGTGATCGGCAATACCAGACCTGCGTTTGTACCGATCTGAACGGTAAAGACTTCTGTCTGTGCCGAGCCGTAAAGCTTGCCGGTGATGACCAGGTCGATGACTCTCGATCCCGTGAGCGGGGTCGGGCCAACGGTCGTGGCGCTTACTCCGGTAACGCTTGAGAAGGCGGTGCCGAGTGGCAGATTCGCCGGCGCGCTCCAAACTCCTTCGGCATAGTTCGCCGCCATGATGACGGTTCCGTTACCGCTGGTTGCCGGGTAGAAGACCACCGCCGAGTTATTGCCGGTTTGCACAATGGATGGTCGGCCCTTGACCGTGCCGTCGTCGAACGGCATTGGAATCGGCGCCGAAGCAAGAGTGACCGCACCCGTGTTGTCCGTTTGCAGACGGGCAAGGAAGACGCGAGAGATGACGTTGTTGCCGCCGTCGCCTTGCTTCTTCGCTTCGCCAGTGAAGGCCATGAGACCGCTGGTAAAGGCAGCTCCCACGTTGCCCGGATCGGTCGGCGACATGCGCCCAAGGACCGGGAAGGTGGGGTGATAGAACTTGATGCTCTGGGGAATGAGCGTTTCGCCCGCGGTGACGCCAAACGCTTGGTTGAAGTTCGTCGAAGGCGCCGGATAGCCATTGCTACTCGCCGGAGCGAACCGGAACCAACTCGTGCCGCCCGACTGATTCCAGAAGTTCAGGTCCCGAATCGGGGAGTAACCCGCGCCGCCCGGTGTGTCTACCGAGGTGGACGTGAACGTCGTTCCGTTATCCAGGCTGGCGAAGTAAATTCGCCAAGGATCGGATTCTAGCGGGGCCGCCGGCACGCCAGGGAACGGCGTGTCGCTCGGTCGGTTCGAAATCCAGGCTACCAAAAGGTTGCCGAATGGATCGCGCATGGCACCTGGCTGGGTGTTCTTATAGGCGAACCGGGCGTTGTTCGGAACCAGATTTTCGATCTGGTTGGCCGTGAACGCGGTCGGCTTGTTGGTAAGGCGCGTTTCTCGAACCTTAAAGGCGAGTTTGAAGGTTGGGTCGCTAAACGACTCTACCGAGTTGGGGCCAACGCGGTCCCACATCTCGTTGCTGGCGATGTTCTGGTCGTTTTCGATGACCCGCATCGTCTGCGAGTACGTACCGCTGGGGAATCCGAGCGGAACCGTGACCGAAACCTTCGGTGCCGACGTCGGACCGCCTGCAATCAGTGATCCACCGACAATTCCGAGCGTCGAGTTGTCCCGCCGCGTCGGATTCACGGTCAGCTGCGTCGGGATGGTGTCTCCCACCCTCGGCTTCTGAACGATTTGTCGATTCACGGTACCGGCGTAAACCGGTGCGAATCGGATGTCGAAGTTGCTCCAAAGGTCAAGCGAGCCATCGAGCCATGCATTCGAGTCGGAGGTCTGGCTGTTAAAGATCCACGGCGAGATTCCCGAGGTCTGGATCGAGTTGAGGCTCTTTGCCAGGCGCACGTCAAGCAGGTTCACGTTTCCTTCGTTCAGCACGGTAAACGGCTGGAACAGGCTCGTGTAAGTTCCTCCCCACGGCGAGTAATCCGTCGGGCTCAAGGTGTAACCGGTACCACCTGCCAAGGAGCCAAGGTTCAAAAGGCTTTGGCCCGAAGAAGGATCGACCGACGGCGTGCTGACGCTAAGCTTCTCATCGACTCCAACGGCCGCAGCCAGTGAGAAGGAGCGGTACGCCTCTCGGAACGCGGTGTCAAGGACGCCGTTCGAGCTGGAGTCCACGTAGACGCTCATTCGGCCGATGTAGCCTTGATCGAGGTTCGTGTTCCCCAAGCTGTTTGGCTGAAGGAAGCGAGGATCGGCGACGCTGGTGCCCGGCGACGTTGGAATCTTGGAGCCAACGAAGCCAACCGACGCATTGTTCGGCGGCTGGAAGCGCGGCACGTTGATTTGGAAATCAAACACCGTCGGCTGGAAGATACGGCTCGTCGGCGCGTCAGTCTCACGCATGGATCGCAACGTGCCGCCATCATTCACGAGCGGTGCTCGGAGCGATACACCCACGGTCGAGAACGTCGGGTTCTGCGGAAGCCCATTGGGATCTTTGACAACCGAAATGTTCTCGGGCCGGATATCCGGATAGTCCAAGCTTAGGTTCGGAATGCCCGTCGGACGGTCTTCGAACCCAGGGTACAGAAGGTTGGAGAGCGGCTTGTAGATCGTCGAGGCTCCGCCCTGCCAGGCGAGGCCTGCCCGCTCAACTCGAACGTTATCGAGACCAAGCCCATCGGGCCGGATGAGGCCCATCATGCTTCTATCCACAACGAACATGCGTGCGGTCGCCGACTTGCCGTGGCCGGCTTGCCCGGCCGACTGAAGCAGCCAGGATTTCTTGGCCCCGCCGACGTCGGGCGAACCGTTGACAAGATTCTCCGGACTCTCTGGCTGAGTGGATAGGCCGATACTCAGCCCGGTTGTCACGCCATCCATCGAAACCGCAAGCGGGTTCGCGAGGGTGAAGCCAATTCGGTTTCGGCTTGGATCGAGGGTGACGTTCTCGAGTGCTCGTGCAACGTTTAGCGCAGAGGTCGAGATCGTGAAGCTCGATTCAGCCGTTCCGGGCGGCAAGGCGTTCGGTCCGCCACCTTGGAAGGTGAACGGCAGAATCGCGTAGCCATCGTTACGCAGCGGTGAGTAGTCCTGCGGAGGATTTAGGGTCGTTCCCGTAATCGGGGAGGCTCCCGGCGAGTCGAACTGGCGCGATTCCACCGGAATGGTTCGAGTCGTTTGACCCTCCACGCTGAACGAGAAGTTGACGACCGGCGGTGCGACCGGGGTGGCCGATCCGGTTTGCGCCGTGTTCACATACGGGAAGTCGTAGCAGAAGAGGTACATCGTCTCGCCCCATTCGTAGGCAAGAGGACTTCGCGAAACGCGATATTGCGGCCGAACGAGCCGGGTTGCCGGGTCGATGATGCCGCCGTAAGTTGGATGTCCGGGCTCGCCAAGACCTTGGCGAAGCAGTTGATACGCCTCGGGCGTAATCGGCTGCACCCGCGCCTCTCGGAAAAGATCACCGCGCGTATCGTTCTCAACCAGCGTCTCCTCTCCGGGAGCATCGCCCAGTCCGGGCGCGATCGTGCTGGTGTCGGTGAAGGCGTACAGGAAGCCCGCATCGTCGCCGCCGTAAAGGAAGTTGTTACCTGGGGTGAGAGAGGCAACCACGGATTCACCCGCGACGTTGTACTCCCATGCTCGGCGAGTTCCATAGCGGTTCGTTTCGCTGGTCCGAGCGAACAGGGAGGCGAACCTGCCGTCTTGCGTGGGTACCAGGACCACCGGGGCAAAGGTTCTTGCGCCGGTGCCGCTGGAGTCGAAGACGTTCATGTAAGTGAACGTCAGCGCCGCGGTCGAGCCGGCGGCAAGCTCATTACTGTTCCAGAGGACTTCACCCGTGGCTGCGTTCAGAGCGAATACATAGCCGTTTTGGTTGATGGTGAACACCGTGTTCGGCATGCTTCCCCCAAGGAGAGCCGACGAAACGGTGAGCGGACTTGCGAGGAACGACCTGGTTTGGAATCGAGCGGTGGTTCCGAGGTCGGTGTTGCTCGGGAACTGCCAGTTCGGTTGTCCGGTGTCCGGATTCAAAGAATAGAACCGGGCGTACTGGTCGTTCCGCTGCTGGGCGCCGAAGTAGAGGTTGCCGAACTCAATGGCGGGCGTGGACGAGATTGCGCCGAGCGGTTGCTCGTCGAAATCTGGGTAGGCCCATCGTACGGTCGTCGTGCGGAGCGACGTCTGCGTGAATCCGGACGGCAGCGCGTCGAGAGCGATGATTCGCCCGCTCGTGGTGGGCGCAAAGATCGTCGGGCCGGCGGCCGTGTTGGCAAAGGTCAGCGACCCGGTGAAGGCACCGAGGTTGGACCGCTTAGGCACCGCCGGAAAGTCGTCCGGGTAGCTCCAAACGCGCCGGGTGGTACCCGGGGCGCGCGCTCCGGTGACGTAGTCTCCCCGCCCGCGCATCTCGAGGCAGTAGATGCGACCGTTCTTAGAGGCGATAAAGAGATAGTCCTCGCCGTTGATTCGCTGAACCAAAGCTGACGAAAGGTCGAAGCCGGAAGGCATTTCCGCAATCGGAATCGAATCAGGCGTGGGCGTCGGGTTGTTTCTTCCGTCGATGCCTTCCGATAAGTTTGGATCGACAAAGCCAGATCGGCGGCGGGACGGGTAGATCCAATATTCAAATGTCGTCGTGTCGTTTCGGCCCTGCATGTCAAGGCATCGAATGCGGCCGCTTTCGTCGGCAACAATCACGACCCGTCGCTCGGCGGTCCCGCCGCCAAGTTGAAGGGCCATTCGAGCTCTAGAGATGACCGGCGTTGACTTCACTTCAACGTTGTTGGTTCCTACAAATCGGATTCCGTCCGCAACTGCCTTCTTTCCAAGATCTCCGACTAATGGTGAGTAGTTAGAAACCCTGACGACGAGGGGAGCCAGCGGGCCGGAGGCCGACTGAATGTTCCTGAATCGCCTTTGCCCGAGCCTGAACCAACCAACACGGTTTCGCTGATTGACGCGAACCTTCGTGACGGTGGCTCCTTCGAGAATCTCGTATTCAACCGAATCGCCAAAGGCTAGGGTGCTCGTGCTACCCGCCAGCCAAACGTAGATATCGTAGATGTCGTCGTTCAACGTCGGCGCATAGGTCACCAGCGTACGATTGGCCTCGACATTCGTGATATCGGCATGCCGGAAAGCACCATTGAGAAACTTATTGTCGAAGGCCTGGGTCCAGTTGGGTCCGACCGTTACATCGTTACTGACGTCATCTCGGAATCCTTCGCCGGTCGTATCCGCAAACGGCATGTACTCCCAACGGGTGTTGGAGATGGCGTTTTCGAACGGCCAGTTGTGGATGTAGTTCGTTACAATGGCGCGCGTCAGCGTCAGTAGACGTCCGTCGGAGGTGACTTCCGAGGTAATTCCGTTCCGGACCGCAACGACTTCCGTGCTTGTGCCGCCGTTGTTCGACACGACCGGAGTTGCCTCGTAACTACCGGAAACCGGCACGGCTTTCGCCGCGTCGGCATACACGCAGTAGTTCTCCGGGGCTCGATCCATCGTGAGCCGGCCGTTCGCATCTCGCGGCATCGTGTTGAGGAGCTTCACTTTGATGGGGTTGACGCCATCGTACGGGAACACGACGTTGGTCGGCTTGCCGCCGCCACCAAGTCGCACCCAGCCTCCGCCCGATGCATAGGTATCCACCACATCAATGACCCGCAGGCCGGGTCGGTACTCGATTTCGTAAACGTTGTAGCGCTGCGGGAACAGAAGGTCATCCGGTCCGGGCCCAACACGGGTTGCTCCGACCGGCAGCCAAACGTAAAGTGCCCAGTTGACCTGGACATTTCTTCGACCGGTGAACCACCATTCGAATCGGCGCCGGTTGTTCGCGTTCTGTGCCCGTGTCGGGTCGGACCCGACGGCGGAGGCGGTGCAACGCGTGTAGTTGTAGAGCGGCTCGCGGAACGAGCTACTGGGCGGATACACGTTCCCGGAAAGCGTCACCTGCGCATCGCGCTGCGGAATCTGGTACGGAAACCGTGCTTCGTAGCCATTTTGCGGCTTCGACCACTCTGCATTGTCGTTGTAGGAAGCCTTGTTTGGTAGGAACCTCGGAGAGACGACAACGGCACCAAAAAGCGGTCGCCGATACGGTCCCCCGGGGTAGGCAAGCGGATCGGGAGGGACGCGATTCCAGGCATCCGCGACATCCGTATTGTCCAGGGCATACGTGAACGTCGTGTTTACGACGCCGCTTGGCGTGAACCAGCGGATGCCAGACAGACCAGACGATGCACCGAGCGGGTCGGAACTGTGGCCCTGGCGGGCACTATTCCCTTGGAAAGACCCAAAGTCTCGGGTCTGACCAAGTGCGGCCGAGCTCATCCCAAGGGTGAGCCCGAGCAAAAAACCACCTAGGAGGGTGGTGCGGAGTACCGCCTGATTCGCTTGCCAAGTTCGCATGCTTTTATCGTCTCTCTGCAAAGACCGGTTGAACGAGACCCCGTGAGCCGGTGATCCCACTTAATTCGTATCGAATGCTCGTCAATCGGAACCCAAGGTTCTCAGTGGTCGTGCTGTAGTCAGGATCAACTTGGATGACTTCCCCGAAGAAATCCGTGCCGTTCCGTCGCTTACCAACGTAGCCGTTCACGATGAGCACTTCGCCAGAGTCAAGTCTTCTGGCATATGTGGCGCGGAATCCGGCCGGATTGTTCCCTGCCGGTCCACCAAACCGTCCCGTGCGTCGCATCGCCGTGTACGCGTCGGCCGGTAGATACCACGTTGCGGGTGCCGATTCCGCGTTGCCAGTCGGTGCCGGTACCTCGTAAACGCCGTTCGCGTCCGTGATCATGATGTACAGAACCGGCGCTGCCCCTGTTGCGTCCACGCGGGTGGTGACCGAAGAAACGTTGCTGAGGTAGCGGTCTCCGCCCCGCCGCTGATTGATGACCTTCGTGTTTCCAGAAGCCGTCGCGGAGCGCCAGCCCGGAAGCGTGATGTCGTAGAACCTCGTTCCGCGCAGGTCCGGTAGCGTAACTCGGTTGATCACCGTCGTCAGCGTCGGATTCGCGGGGTCGAAGACCACGACGCCTCCGTTCGCTCCGGTCGAAACCGGTCCACCGGCGCCACCCGAATCCAAACCAACCCCGGCTCGAGTCGGCAAACTGTCGCCTAGGCCGGCAACGTACACATAGCGTCCGGCGGTTCCGTTGCCCGGAATGAGCTGTCGGGCCACGCTGTTATAGTCGTAGGCGCTTCCAGAGGCTGGCTCCGGACTTCGCCAGACGATCACGCCCAGCTGCGGCTCCCCGTCAATCTGGATGACGTCGCGCGGCTGACCGGTCACGGCGTCGACGCTGAACCGGTCCACGACTTCGATTAGTCGTTTGTTGCCCGAGTCTGCGATGAGGTAGTGCCGCCAAAATTCGGTGGTCTGTTGGTTTGAGACGATTGACGTCGCGCCACGTCGAACAAAGTCTTCCCAGTAGGCGACATCTTTCGGTGCGCGCAAGCGTGTGGATTCGTTCGTCTTCATCCCGGTAGGAATGAAGCCCGGATCAACGATGAGCTGATCCAGACCGCGAACTTCGCGCCCAGTCTTGTCAATTCGGCTGATTCGGTGGGTACCGCTGTCCACCACCAGCAAGTCGGAATCCCCGACGGGATAGGCCCGGGTTGGCCGGGAGAGCGGACGAATGGAGGCTGCTCCGGCTTCGCCGTTCTTGCCGAGCGAGGCAATGCCGTCCGTAGTGAACAAGGTTGCTCCGGTCGCTTCAAAGATGCCAAGTCGGCTCTGGTCGCAAACCACCACATCGGACCGGCTGAAGGCGCTGAGGCCGTTACTGCCCCATGCAAGGAGACTTCCCTCTCCGCCAACAAGCCCGTAGGCCGAGCTACCGTTATCGCCAAACACCGCCTGGTTGAGGCGAACCTGGAACGACTCGGAGTTTGTGATGCCAATGAACGAGGGCCACCGAAGGTGCGGGCTACCTTCCAGGGTCGCGCCATTTACGAGAAGAGACGTGCTCTGCTTCAGCCACGGCTTCAGGCTGGTGTTGATGAGGAATCGGTCGTTCGGCGAGACTTCCGCGTCGAACGCGTAAACGATCGCTTGCGGGCTCGGGATCGCCGGCGGGGGCGGATTCTGGCTCAAAGCGCTGAGCGTTCTTGATTCTCCGGCGAGGAAAACCGTATCTCCGCCCACGAAAACCTGCGAACTACCGAGGGGCAAGTCCAGTCCGGTAACCGCGCTGTACCAGAGGAGCGGGCTCCATCTGCCACCAATCGCATCCGGCTCAATCAGTCGATCCTGTCCGCTGCTTCCGCGTACGATGACCGGTTGGCTCAGGCTCAGGGCGCTCTGAATCGGGCCGCGGCCAGATGACATCAGATTTTCGATTCGGATGATGCCGCGCGCTGCTTCGTAAGTGAAGTTCCCGGTCTGAAGAATGGATTGTTGTTCCGGCTGCGTCTTGTCCTGGCTCCGGGCGATGTCCGGCTGCAAAATCGTGACGTCCGCGCCAAGATCTCCAACCGGGATCTCGGCGGCTTCTGGCTCCGCGCGGAACGCAAGGAGCAGGCCGACCGGCACGCTCGGAATTCGGCCAAAGCCGGGAATCGTGATGGCCTTGGTCGCTCTGGCACCGACAAAAACCTGGCCGTTGCGAACTGCCGGTCCGCTTCGGAACGCGAAGTTCCGCAGCCGGGCGTCGGCGGGCGTTCCGGACGGTGTGAATAGGTTCGTACCGTCATTGTCGAACAGCACCTCGCGGTAGCTTGTTCGGGCCGTGTCGTTTAGCAGGATGTTGTGCTGATCGTAAAGGTCGTATCGGATGGTGCAGCGGAAGACGCCACGGCCTTCCTCTCGGAATCCAAAGAACGAACCGCCGGTCGTGCCGTCACCGACGATCGCGAACACGGAGCCTTGTGGAGAGAGCGCAAGTGATCCGATGACCCGCCGGGAATTATTTGTATCCGGGAAGTTCAGCTGACCGCGCACGACCTGCGGAAGGACGCCCGCATTGCTCTGCGCCCAGTTGATCATGTAGTCGATGCGGATGCCAACGTTGTCTGGCAGAACCGGCGCACCAGCCCGGAAGGGGAACAGAAGCACTCCGCCACCGGTGTCTTGGGGCCGGCCGCTGAAGTAGGTGGCCATTTGGGCCGCGCTCCACGGGTTGCCGCTGGAGTCGGTGATCGCGATGCGGGGGATGAACCGGGTGTTCTCGTCGACCGGGGTCCAGATCGGAAGGCCGCCTTGCTGGCTGGCACGCGTCGTGATCAAGAGTCCCGAGGCCGTCGATTCGTACGCGACTGGCTTTTCACCGCGGCTACCGAGCCAGATGCTGACAAGCCCGGCGGCCGAGTTCGGGTTTGGCGACCCGGATCCGGTCGGTCCGTTCGGCGCATACATCAAAAGGTCGTAACCGCCGGAATTATCAGCGATCGGCACGAGACCGATCGTTCCGCCAGCGGTGAACTCCGGCAAGAAAACATCGGAGCCGGTGCCACCGAGAACGAATGACCGGTTCGAGACCGCCACGCGGGCTCCCACAGCCGGGTTGACCACCCATACGCGACCACGGCGGTTCGCGCCGGAAGTGATCGTGTCGGTAACGTAAACCAAACCTTCGGCTACGGTTGGGGCAAAGGGTGCAGAAGCGGACGTCGCCGCGCCGTTTGGCGGAGCTACCTGGTAGGCCGGCTGCAAGTTTGCCGTCGGCAGCAAATAATTGTTTACGTCTCGCGGGAAGATCGGGAATGCGAAGAGTCGGCCGGTCGCATCCGTCACCAGCACCTGGTCTTTGGGAAACGCGCCAACGGTGTTTGTTTCAACGGTTACCGGTGCCGAGATCGGCCCCGTGAGAATGCGCGATTCCCAGAGGCGGTCCGCAGACGAACCGTTACCAAAATCGGAGAGTCCATCGTCGGCGTTGCCGTCACTATCGTAGTCGCGCCCTGGCTCCAGGTCGTAGGCGACAATCCGATCTGCAAAGGACATGATCGCGACGCCCTTGTAGATGACCGGCGGGGTGCCGGAGCTCGATGGCGGGAGACTTTCCCTCGACTTAAATCTTTGGAGCAGCGGTGCCGAGACGTTCGCGGAGGTGCTGTTCAGCCGATGTGGACCGCCGCCCGACTGGCGATACTCCGAAGCCATCTGGATGAGATTCACCGCAAACTTGGCGGCACTCTGCCCACCGGGCACAAGCGATTCGTCGTCCGCGCGGAAGGCGACATTGTTTGCGGGGGTGGCGGGCTGCGCCGGGGTCGAGCCGAGCAGCTTGGCGATTCCGCGCGAGCTGACTACGACAAAGCCGTTCCCGATTCGGGCAAGGCCAACCGTCGCGCCACCGTTGCCGATGACAACGCTTTGGTATTGAGAAGACTCTGCGCTCAGTCCATCGTAAAGGCCACCCAAAAGACCGCCCGGCACGGCATCTAGGAAGTACTTGTTCGCGTTGAACGGTTGTTGGTTGAGAAGTCGAATATCGCGCGGGTTAAGGCGAAACGGTCGGGTCAGGAGAGGCTGCGTCCCGAACGATGCATCACCACCGATCGAGCCGTTGCCCAGCAAAAACGCGAGCGGAAAGTTGTTGGGCGTATCGATTCCTGCGGTGATAACTCCGGTGTCGATCCACAGTACGCCGCCATGGTCCACAAACTTTCTTAGCTTGTCCCGCTCCGTGCTGTTCAACGATACGAAGAACCGGGGAGCAACGAGCAAGACGTCGTAGTTGGCCAACTGGGTGTCGGTCGTGCTGCTCAGGAAAACTTCCCAATAAGCGGCCTTACTCTTGGTCACCTGTTCGCCAGCAGCGGGGGCGGGCTGGGTCGAACCGGCCGCCGCGTTAATCTGCTGCCATCGGGTGGCGTTCGCTCCGCTCAAGAACGACGGCGCAAACGGGTTAGCAATGTTCCAGCCACCGGGCTTGATGCGGGACGCGGAGTCCAGGTTGAACCAAGCATGGGGCGCGGCGCTGCTGGGCGGGGTACCACCGGAGAAGTCGGAGGCGAGCACCACGATTCCAGCGCGGATCGTTTGCTGTCGGGTGGAAAACGTCTCCGGACCGGCCAGTGCCGGTGATACCGCCAGGGCGGCAAGGGAGAACATCGCGAGTTTGCGCAGAAACATTTAGTTCACATCCCCAAAGTAGGCGAAGGCGGGACTGACCGGAAGGCGCGGAAGCGGCGGGAGGACGCGACCGGCCGAGTCGGTTCGAAGAATTCGACTGTCGGTTGAAAGGTTGGCGAAGCCGTCGGTTCGGCCCGATCCGAGAACCGGGTCGTAGCTGATGACAAGGTTTGGCACGACCGGAGTCGCGTTCAAATCCGTTCCCGCCGGAACGTGCCGGGCCGGAATGTTTGCCGTGGAAGCACCTTGTCGGCCGGGAATCCAGCCCCACTTCTTGATCCACTCCGACTGCTCGGCAATGGAAGGTGGCATGTTTTCGGCAACCGCACCGTTAATTACCATTCGAATATCCATCGGCTCTCCGTAGAACGGCGCCTCCGGATTCGACCCGAAGGTCGAGAGCCGCTCGTCGTTGGCGATCGCGGTCGCTTGGGTCAGGTTCGACCCCTGCGTAGTGAGAGTTCGAACGCGGTCGAAGTAGGTGTCGCGGCGGTCGTTTGCGTTTCCGTTAAACCAGTAGCCAGGGATCACGAAGAACGAGCCTTCCTGGGCGTAGATGAGCGCGTCAACCCGGACGTCGTGAGGGACGATGGCGGCCCGAGCCAGCAAGTAGTCGTTGGTGGGTTGGCCGTTCAGCGGGTTCGGGCGAAGGGTGAGTTCGTTCGTTCCCTGGTTGAACAGTCGGTAGTTACCCTCGGTGCCGTTCGCCGTGATCAGGTTGCCGCTGGCCGTTGCCGTCAGCGGGTTTACGAAATCGAACGCGATGGTTTCGTACTTCGGAAATCGCTGCCAGTTTTCTTGTCCCAATCCCAACACCGGAATCTTGCCCGGTCCCGGGAATGCGCCGGAGGCGGCGTTCGATCCGCCAAAGGGGAAGAGGTAGGTCGAAACGATGGTCGGCGAATCGAACAGTGCCGGGTTTACGTTCGCCGAAACGAACGCGCGATCGGCGGCTCCGTCTTCCATCGCCTGCGAAACGAGCAACTTGGTCGTCTGCTGGGCAGAAGTCACCGCATCCCGGTAGGTCATCGCAAATGGCAACCAAGCGCTTGGGTTGTAGTTGTCGGCGGCCGTGTTTGGTCCGGCAACAAACTCTGAAAGCAGACTAAGTTCGGCGTCTTGTCGAACTCGAACCGAGTTCACATCGCGACCGGCATCAAGGCTCTGCGTGCCGGACGGCCCAAAGAACATCGTCGTGTTGACCGTGACGTAGTCGCGCGCCATCAGGGCAAGCATCGAGCGGCTCGGGCGGTTGATTCGGTCTCCGACCGCCGTTGCGCTTTCGGGCGCGCCGTTACTCGGCGAGTACGTCGCCGTGTATTGGTTGCCGGTGATGCCCTTGGTGACGCTGCCATCCACGTAAATCGTGCCGTTCGCAACAACATTCAGCTGAATGTCGGTGGGAATGACCCCTCGGACCCGCACGTTGCCTTCGAAGTAGAGCACGCCGTTGAATGCCGGCCCAAGCTGGTAAGTCGCCGCGTCCAGAGGTGCCTCGACGTTCGCCACACCTGCCGTGAGGGAGTTCACGAGGTGCAGTCGACCGTCGGTGCCAC
>CAMCVK010000002.1 GCA_945881865.1 Fimbriimonas ginsengisoli Gsoil 348
ATTCAAAGGAAATCGCGCGAATCTCGCGAACGGCGTTACCGTGCCGACGCTGGAGTTCAATCACTTGCTCCCGCCTGTCAACCGTCAGCCTTTGGTCGCTCTTCGAGTCACGGACCCGCAATTCCCACTTGCGCTCGAAGACGTGTCGCTTCCGTGGCCGTCCCTGCCCTTGAGTAGGTTCCTTGAAGGTCGGATAACCGTTCATGGATTCAGTATACGCGGCCAAAGGCACCTAAAAGGCCACTAGGTTTGGCACCCAAACTAATCCTCTAGGCTCAATCAGTGAACCTAGCAACCGACCACCTTGAGTTCCTGAACCTCGAACGGACAGTGTTCGAATCCTAGTCCGGCAGCCAGTTTTTGACTTCGTCCTTGGATGAGAACGGATTCACTATGCGAAGCGACTCAATCCTCTGCCCGTCCTGCAGGTCTTCGGTGTACAGCGTTTGGCATTTTGAGCCAATTGCGGCAGCGACGACCGTCGCATCGTAGATTTGGAAGCCGTACCTGTCTGCGATGCGCCAAGCTTCCCGTACGGTCTGCCCGGTCACTGGCACAACTTCGCCATCTACAAACGCGCGTAAGAGCCGGGCGGCGTCGGCCGGTCCGACCGATGCGCGGCGCACCAAAACGTTAGTGGATTCGAGAAGGATTTGCGGCGAAACGACCGGAACGATCTCGGAAAGCAGCCGACGCGAAATGAGTTGTTTTTTCGGGTCGTCTTCCAGAAGCGCATAGATAAGGACGTTCGAGTCGATAAAGGCTCTAACGGCGGGCATTCCGCTCCTCGCGGCTCGGCATGGGGGCGTTCAGCCGCAGGCTCAGCTTGTCGGCATAGGCCCAGGTTTCCTCCAGTTGTACATTCCGATCCTCGACGGTCGTCCGCAGGAGCTCTCGAACCAGTTCGTTAAACGACTTGCCTTGGCTCCGCGCAAACTCACGGCCCTTCTCAAGAAGATGATCATCAAGCGAGATGGTGACGTTCTTCACGACTCCAGTGTACACGAGTTTCGTGGAATAAAGGCGCAAAGGACCCGTCTGCTGAGAGGCCAAATAGGCTTCCTGCACGCCGTTGAGGTGCTTGGCGTGCGTGCAATAATGTGCATGTGAGGGTCCGTCCTACCCAGTACTCGATCCGAGGATTACCTCTGGAAGCGCGCCGCATCTGGCTGGAGCGAGCAACGCTAGGCAAAAAGCGGACCATCCAGGTTCCTTTGGACGAGCCGACGAGCGCGAGCTGCGGAGGCAAAGCCGTCGCCGACTTCAGCGACCTGGTTGGCCACTGGCAGCCATACGAGGCGTCCGATCGGTTCCACACTCTTCAAAGACAACTCAATTCGATTGATTGGATATGAGAATAGCAATCGACATAAACCGCCGCCACGACTCGCAAACGAAAATCCGGAAGCACAGTCTCGAAAACTCAAGGCTCTGAAAATGACGGGACGGGCGAAAAGGCCTCCGGATGTCCGAACACTTCAACTTCCGACGAGAGAACCTTGTCGGCGAGTTGCAAGCATAGGATCGTCCATACTTCAGTGATGGGCTACACGCCGGACACAATCGCCGCCACGTTAAAGAAGCTTAACGAAAAGTATCTACTTCCAGCAATTCAGCGTGAGTTCGTATGGGCACCTGAACAGGTCATCAAACTGTTCGATTCCGTCATGAGAGGGTATCCGATCGGGTCATTCCTGTTCTGGGAGCTTGACGACGAGAATCGCGAAAAGTGGGATGTCTACAAGTTTCTCGATCGAGTTCGTGAAGGTGGCACCCACAATCAGCTTGCAAGCACCGCAGGCATTAAGAATTTAACGCTAGTGCTTGACGGGCAACAGCGGCTGACATCTCTGAATGTAGGACTAAGAGGCGTCTACGAATTCAAGCGAAAATATGGGCGACGCGATAATCCAGATACTTGGACTACAAAGCGGCTATTCCTAGACCTATTCAAAAACCCTCGCGAAGGGGAGGATGGCGACGCCGAGGAAGGCATCTACTATGGCTTCAGATGGCACGAGTCCAGCCCGCAGAATGGGTTAGAGCACTGTTGGCTCGCTGTCGGCAGAGTCCTTGACTTTGAATCGGAAGAACAAGTTGATGATTTCAAAGACAGACTTGAAGAATCGCTTCCAGGGAATGTGACAAGGAACCAACTCAGAACGATGAGAAACAACCTTGACCGCCTTTACCGAGCAATTCACAAGGATGAAATCATCGCCTATTACTCTGAGAGGGAGCAGAACTACGACCGCGTCCTTGACATCTTTGTACGGGCCAACTCTGAGGGCACTAAACTTACTAAATCAGACCTCCTCCTGAGCATGGTTACCAGCAACTGGTCGGGGCTCAATGCTCGTGAGGAGATCTATGGCTTCGTAGACCGGCTAAATGGCCAGTTGACACGAAAGAACAGCTTCTCGAAGGACTTCGTCCTGAAGGCTTGCCTTGCTATCCTCGATTTGCCGGTCACCTACAAGGTGGAAAATTTCAGCAGCCAAAACCTAGACAAAATTCGATCGGGCTGGTCCGGGATAAAGACTGCTATAGAACACGGCGTCGACTTCATTAACTCGCGCGGAATTGATGGCGCGAATTTGACGAGTTCGAATGCTCTGATCCCAATCTTCTATTTTCTCCACCAGCATCCCTCCGTTAGGTTGCGAGGCTCTTCGTCTGAAGACTATATTAATGCAGCGCTTATAAGACGATGGCTTTGCGCATGCCTGCTAAACAACGTGTTTGGTGGCTCTTCAGACACGATTCTTACGGCTATCCGAGAGAGGCTAAGGGGCGAATCTCAGCTATCAGGTTTGTTCCCAGCGCAGGCGATTCTGGATTCCCTCCGTAAACTAGGACGTTCCGCCACGTTCGACGGCGATGCTGCTGACCGCGTCCTTGACTTCAAGTACGGCGGGCAAAGAACCTTTCTGGCGCTGACGATGCTGTACGATGAGGCTTCGTGGGGCACGATGTCATTCCATCAAGACCATATATTTCCCAAAAGTTTCTTCAAGAATAAAGAACTTGAAGGAACATCGCGCGCTGACTGGTTGAGTTGGAAGGACAGAATTGGAAACCTCTGCCTTCTCGTCGACGCGGAAAATGAGGAGAAGAGCAATCGGAGCTTTGAAGACTGGGTTAACACACGGAGTCAAGACTATAAGCGACGCCACTTGATTCCAGACGACGCTTCACTCTATAGCTTTGATAAGTTCGACTCGTTCCTTGCCGCTCGTGAAGAGCTGGTTAGATCAAGACTCCGAGGGTTTATAGAGCTAAGGTAATTTTCTTTCGTAAATGGGATTTCGGCGCAATTCTGAGGTAAATTTAGGAATACAGCCAATTTTTATAACGTAATTTTTAACAAGCAATTGCAGGTCTGCTGTGGAAGCGTTTTCGGATGCAGATTGTTCGTACCGGAGTCCCGACTGTTCAAGTTCGTAAATGCCGCGCGAAGTCTGGAGGTGCGGGCCGACACAAAAAGGCCCCCGGGCCTTGCGGTGCGGGGGCTAAGCAGAGTCAGAGTCAGAGTCGGATCGCGACGTCTTGGTTCAGACGAACGCCAAGCGCCATGCCCTTCTGCAGCTTCACGTTGCTAGGCTTGTTCTCTTTCTTCTCGGTAGAACCGATGATGTAGCCGAGAACGCCGCCGATGAGCGCCTTCTCCAGCGAGAGTTTGCCGTTGCTGAGCAGGCCAACCACCACGCCCGCTCCCGCGCCATAGCCCGCATAGGCCGCACGGTTGTCCTTCTTCTTGTTCTTCGCCATCATGACGCCGTCCTCGTTCGTAGCCAGGTCCTTCTGGTCCAGGCTGTAGGGCGTGCCGTCGATGGGAACCGTCGTGCCGTTCGGCAATCGAAGTCGGTCAAACGCGAGCTCCAGAACGCCCGGCTCTTTGCCAGACTGCGCCTTCACCTGGCGAACGTGGCCTTCGATCTTGGTTCCTTCCGGAATTCCGCTGTAAACGCCGGTCGCGCCGGTGTTCACGCGGGCGGTGAACTTGTCGCCTTCGTCCGACTCGGTCGAAGAAAGCGTGTCATCGAGCGTCACCGGAATGACGGTGTAGGCAAGGATGGTCTGGGTTTCGGCCGGGCTGACGGCATTGCCGTTTCCGCTGCCGTTCCCGCCGTTGTCGTTGGTCAAGATGGAGACCATTCGGTTTCGTGAGCTCCACTCGACGTCGGCGCCAAGGGCTTGGCTGAGGAAGCGGAGGGGAACCATGGTGGCTCCGCCGATGATGGACGGCGGCGTATCCATGATCAGGGTGTTGCCGTTAACGGTGGCGTTTGGGTTACCGATGGTCAGCTTGACCTCGGTCATTTGCTTGTTCGCGCGGATCGTTCGGGTGACCGAGTCGTATTCGACGTAGGCACCCATCTGCTGGAACACGCCGCGGAGCGGAACAAAAACGCGACCGTTGATCTGCACCGGTTTGGTTGCACCAAACGCAACCGGCGTGCCGTCGATGTTCACCTGGATGTCATCGGCAGCTGAAGCGGCGTTAGCGGCCATGAGGCCAACGGTAAGAGCGGCGGTGCCGAGTCCAAATTTTGTTGCAAATGGTTTCATGATTCCTGTCTGAAGTTTATCGCAAGGATGCCCTTCAATTTATCGACCTTTGACCAATCGGGATCGTTCCGTTTTTTGGGCGCTGTCCTAGGACTTTCCGCCCCGGCGAACTAATCGGTAATGAATAAACTGCAACCCGAAAAAGTGTTGGGCAGAGAATCCTGTATTCTCTCGCGTTGTAACGTTATGCAGGCACTCGAATTTATCCGGCACCTTGACGACAAGATCGCGGGGCTCATCCAGGTCTCGCCGCCGTTGGCCTACCTCGCGCTTTTCTTGATCATTTTTGCCGAGACGGGTCTGGTCATCATGCCGTTTCTTCCGGGCGACACCCTGCTCTTCGCCGCCGGAATTTTTGCCCATCCGGAGAAGAACGGGTTCAACGTTTGGCTCCTGCTGTTCCTCCTTACGTTGGCCCCTCTCTTAGGCGACACGGTGAACTATCATATGGGCAAGTGGCTTGGTCCTAAGCTCTTTAAAAACGAGCACTCGAAGTTCTTTAAGCGCTCGCACCTGCTGGCGACCCAAGAATTCTTTGAGAAACACGGCCCGAAGACCGTCATCATCGCCCGCTGGATCCCGATCGTGCGGACCTTTGCCCCGTTCGTCGCCGGAATGGGTGCCATGGAATACAAGCGGTTCTTTAGCTATAGCCTGCTGGGCGCCGTCCTCTGGGTTTGGATCTGCGTTTGGGCCGGCTACCTGCTGGGCGGCATTCCATTCTTTAAGGACCACTTCGAAGGCGTGATGCTAGCGATGATGGTCATTACGGGTGGCCCCGTGGTCTTCGAGGCCATCAAACACCGAATCGCCGCTAAGAAAGCCGCCGCCGCAAAAGCTTAATCGCTTTTGATCGTGTGAACGATCTCGGTGGCAATGAGCATGCAGCCAACAGGATCCGGGTGCACGCGGTCCCAAGCCAAACTGGCCGAATGCCGGTGCTGCAAGAAGCGATCAAACGCGGGTTGCACGTAGATCAACCCCGCCCCGGTCTCAGCGGCCACCGTCTCGGCGGCGGTTCGAAAGGTGTCCGTAAGCTTGCGCATGGGGTCCTCGCGTTGTGGCTCCATGAAAAACGCGGGAAGGATGAAGACGCCTTTTGCGATTTGAGCGGCCTCGGTGACGAGGTCCTTGAGGGTGGCCGCATACTCGCCAACGGTCACCGGGGCGTCGAGGTTCGTCGGTGAATCCATCTGCCGCCAAATGTCGTTGATGCCGATCATCACGAACACCCAGTCGGGCTGAAGGTCGAGCACATCGGTTTGCCAGCGGGAGCGCAGGTCACGCACGGTGTTGCCGCTGGTGCCGACGTTGATGAACTTTAGGCCAAGCTCGGGAAACTCGGCGGTGATCATCGCGTGAACCAAGCTCACGTAGCCATTCCCCAGCCCTCCAAAGCCGGCTTGGCCAACCGGTCGTGCCCGACCCGCGTCCGTAATGCTGTCGCCCACAAAGAGAATCCGTTGCCCAGCTTCGAAAATCATCTTTGGCACGTTACCAGAGCGTGATGCCGTGGATGAAGACGGAACTGTACGGTTTCAGCGGCGTTACCGTGAGCTTGGTCACGCGACTCCCTTTCGGTAGCTTGATCTCCGCGACGGACCTCCCGTTCTCGCGCTCGCTGGCGAAGCAGGAACCTTTGTCGAGCACCGATCGGAAGTCACGGCCGTACACCAAGTTCTGCCTGATGGTCTTTCCGTTGCCGAGGGTGAGTTGGACGGTCGCGAGTTCTTCCCCTTCGTCGGCCTGAATCTCCCCGGAGAGAGCGAGCGCGAGGGTATTACCAGTGCCCTGCAAGGCGATCTCAGCGGTGGTTGGTGCCCCTCGCATGCCACCGGCGGCTTGAAGGCCCGCTAGCTCGCGGAAGGCGACCGTGCCGATGGTGAACGTCGGACCGGTGCCGAAGGTCTGCCCCGGCAGGCTGGTGAGCGATTGCGGCGCGGCGAAGTACAGCCGTCGGAAGACCGCCTCCGGGTTATACGGGAGCTTATCGACCATTTCCGTGCGTGCACTCCAGCTGTAATCGGCGGCCAGCACCATCGCGGTGAACTGCGGTAGCGCGGCCAGCATCGCGGCCTCATTGCTTTCGTAGCCCGCCCAGGTGGTCTGCAACGTGCCGGCTCGCATGGCGTCCGCAGCCAGATAGAACCCACGAATGTTGTTGGGGTTGAACCAAGTCGACGCGATTGGCTTCATGCCCTCGCGCTTCCAAAGGTCCAGCACCGGCACGAACACTTCTGGGTTCGGGTTCCCGGCGTAGTGCCAGTCAGTGATGAAGGTTCCCTTGGGAATGGCGTTTCGGCGAGCCTGGGCCTCGACGGCGTTTTCGCCGTGAGCGGCATCCGGCGCCTCGCCGGGTGCCAATCCCTTATCACCCCATAGCATCATCGGCAGCTTGTGTTTCTCCGCGATTTTTGTAAGGAACGGAACCTGGAGCTTCCACAATTCGGTGGTGAGCTGCGGATCGTCGGGAAAGCCTCGCATGTCGACTTCATCCAGGCCAAAGTGGATCCGCTCGGGTTTCAGAAGGTCAATCGCCTCATCCCAAATGTTCGAGATCATCTCTCCGGCGGCCGGCTTTCGCGGATCAATGGCGTATGGGACGTCGCGGTTGAACGCGAGGTCCAGGTTCTTCCCGTTTCGGAAAAGCCATTCCATATGACCAAAGCTTTGGATGAGCGGAATCGGCTCGACGCCGATTCCACGGTACATCTTGAACAGCCGTGCCAGCTCTTCTCGGTCCATGGAGATGCCGGTTTTGATTCCGGGCGCGCTCTTCCACTCGGTCTGCTCGCACTGAAGCACGACTTTGTTGAACCCGAGCGGTCGTAGCACGCGCGTCCAGAGCCTCTTCTGAAACTCGACCGACTTCGGCCCGACGAACAGATGTACGCCACGGAAATCTCGCCGGGGTTCATCGAGCAGCACGCCAGTCGGCCAAACGAGCTTGCCGTTTTGCACGAATGCGACCGCCGCCAACCGCTCGATTCCGCTCTGGAGCCCCTCAAGGTCCTGCCCGATCACGCTGACGCTGCCGGGCTGGATCACCAAGCGGTAGCCGCCCGGACGAAGACCAATTTTGGCGGTGCCGCCGTCGATGGCGATTGGCTTTCCGCCCTTCGGAATCGTTTGGAACCTTCGCCGAAGCGCAGCGCCGAGGTCGGGCAGGAAGCGAAACTTTCCAACCGGATATGTATAGTTTTCGGTCAGTTCTATGGTCTTTTTGAAGTCCAGCTGACTAAGTTTCGGCTTCGGAATCAGATCTGGAATCCGCTCGAACGGTCGCACAGTGCGGGCTTCCTTTGCCCCACTTCCAAGGGCAAGCGTCTTTGCGGTCGGCGCAGCGTCTGCGGTGCGAAAGTCGCTGAAGTCCCAGTCCACCGTGAACTCCAGCGGCTTCTCTTTCGACACGTTCATGTCCTCGGCCCCCATCCAATAAAGTTCACGTTTGGTTGCCCAATCTTGACTATATCCTCGGGCATCGAACATGCCAATCGGGCGGCTGGAGCGCACGCTCGCTTGGTTTCCACCAGAGCCGAACAGGAAGGACGTCGCGTTTTCGGCGTACCGTCGCGAGCCCATATCGCCCGCAACGTACGAGTTTCGCTCCAAGCCGCGCGCGGGCTTGCCGTCCGCCGTAAGGCCGAAGGTTTCCAGGGCCGGTGCCCAGAGCATCCCGGCGGTGGCCTCCACCTTAGCGGGCTTAGGTCCCGCCCACTCGAACCGATACGTTACGGATAGCTTTCGGCCACTTCTCTTGTACGTTTGCGTACCAAACGCTAGGCCGTCCGGTGCCTTGTAGGTCATCACCAAGGTGTCGGCATCCGGCCGCGTGACGACCTGCTGGTTGTATTGCGAACTGTAGTAGCCCTTGGTCCAGCCCGCTTCGTAATACTGGAACCAGGTTCCACGAACGACCGGAACGCCGTCCACCGACACAAACAGGCCCGTGCCGGTAGTGACGTTGAAGTCCAGTCCGGTCGGCGCAACGGCAAGAAGAAGGGCCCACGGGAGCATTGTTTAGTATAGAATGCCCACCCGCGCCCCTCCGGCGGCAACGATCCTCTAAACTCAAACGGTGTTGGTAAAGTCCGACTCTTCGCTTGGGAGGTTCCTACGGTCCCAGGGTCTCGTCTGGTTGGCTCCGGAGTATACACAGGCCACGTTTCGAATTCAGGCCACCGTGGGGGTTGCGATGATCGTCATTGCGATCAGCATCCTCGTCGTTGCCGTGGTCACGGGTGTTTATGAGATCAGCTACGGAGCACTCGGTCCGTTCATCGCCGGATTCGTCAACCTACTGGTGGCGGTGACCATCGGCGGACGCGCCGCGGCTCAGCCCACTTGCCCGGACTCATTGAATGAGGACGGCCGCGCTCTGCTACGAAACCTCATTTTGTCGACCGATATTGGTCGTCGCCCTCCCCTGTCCTTAACCCACCCAAACCACATGAAGGGGGGTCGCCGCAGCCTAACCTTTCCGGAGCGGGTGCGAATTTTGCAGCCAAACGAAGCGGTTGTGGAGCGGCTTGAAACCATATTCTTTCAGTACAACCGCCTCCTAGGCGCGGTAGACGCGCTTTCCGAGATGGGCGATGATCGGGCGGCGCTCGCCAAACGGCTGCGGCCGGCCGCGGAGGAAGCCGTTGCCGACGCCCTGAACACCTCGGCCGGCCTCGCGGAGTTCCCCGAGTCGAGCCAAAGAGCGTTGGCCGCCCTCGGCCGCATCGAATCGGGGCTTTCGGAAATGGCAGACCGGTCCGAGGCGCTCACCACCGAGACTTCCCCCTTGCCTGGCGGTTCGAGCCGACCGTTCGACCGGGCATTGGAAGAACTTCGGCTGGCGGAAAAGTCGCACAAAGAACTTGAGGAAGTCCTTGAGCAGAAAGCCTAGTCGCCCTTTTTGAACTGATATCGGGTTGCCGGGTGAGTCATGAACCACTCCTGGGCGCTCAGCGGCTTGGTGGTGTCCGCCGGGTGCTTTCGCACGTAGGTTCCGTCCGATTGCAGCTCCCAGCTCTTGACGTTGTCTTCCATGCAGGTTCTAAGCAAACGGTCGCGGACCACAGCGATGAGCTTCGCGTTCTCTACCGGGACCAGAACTTCCACCCGCCGGTCGAGGTTTCGCCGCATGGCGTCAGCGCTGCCGAGCAGGACGTCCGATTCGCCGCCGTTGTGGAAGTACAGCACCCGCGAGTGCTCCAGGAACCGACCAACAATGCTGCAAACGCGGATGTTCTCGCTGAGCCCCTCGACCCCCGGCCTCAGGCAGCAGATGCCGCGAATGATGAGGTCGATGTTCACCCCGGCATTAGAGGCCTCGTACAGCGCGTCGATGACTTCGGGATCGACCAGCGAGTTGAGCTTGAAGATGATTCGGCCGTTGCCGTCTTGCCGATGGAGGCGCGTCTCACGCCGGATTCGCTGCAAAATGCCGTCGCGCAGGTTCACCGGGGCCACCAAAATCTTCCGGTACTTTGTCTGGCGGCTAAAGCCGGTGAGGTAGTTGAACAGCTCGGAAATGTCTTGGCAGATCTCTTCATCGGCGGTTAGCAGCCCAACGTCGGTGTACTGCCGCGCTGTTGCCGGGTTGTAGTTTCCGGTTCCAATGTGGGCGTATTGGCGTACTCCATCGGCTTCGCGCCGAACCACGAGGCACAGTTTGCAGTGCGTTTTGAACTCGGTGAACCCGTAGGTGACGTGTACGCCGGCCCGCTCTAGGGCCCGCGCCCAGATCAGGTTATTGCTCTCGTCGAAGCGAGCCTTCAGCTCGACCATCGCCGCGACTTGCTTCCCTTCGACGGCCGCCGCCGAAAGGCTTTCGACGATGGGCGACTCTTTGCCCACGCGATACAACGTCTGCTTGATTCCCAAAACGGCCGGATCTTTGGCCGCCGAGGCGACGAACTCCTCCACCGCACGGAAGCTGTCGTACGGATGGTGCAGCAAGACGTCCTTTTGCCGAACCGCTTCGAAGATGGACTTGCTCCCGTTCAGCGCCTCGGGCAGATGCGGGATCAGCGCCGGGAACCGCAGCGCGGGCTTGTCGATCGCCGAAAGCTCCCACAAGGCTTCCATGCCCAGCATGCCATCGATCTGGAAAACGTCCTCCTCGTCGAGCTTCAGCGACTCCATGAGGATGTTTCGGACCGCCTCCGGCATGGAAGGCTGAACCTCCAGCAAGACCGGGTCGCCGAACCGACGCAGCCGCAGGGTCTCTTCGATGGTTGAAATGAGGTCGCTCGCTTCGAGCTCGCGAATTTCGAAGTCGGCGTCTCGCACTACGCGAAACAGGTGCGCGCCCCGCACTTCGACCCCCGGGAAGAACGCCTGGATGTTGCCGGCGATGATCTCCTCTAGCAGGACAAACTCGTTTTTGCGTTTGCCCAGCCGGACGACGCGCGGGATAACGGTGGGAATCTTGACTCGCGCCAAACGCAGCTCACCTCGATCGTCCACCAGCTCCACCGCCAGGTTCAGGCTTCGGTTCGAGATAAACGGAAGCGTCGGAGCCGGATGAATAATCAGCGGCGTGCAAAGCGGAAAAACCTCGCTCTGGAAGTACCGGTCGAGGTCGCGTCGCTGCCGCTCGCTTAGATTCGCGTAGCTCCGCACCTGGACGCCATGGCGCTCAAGCTCCGGCAACAGCATCAGGTGCAGTACCTGCGCGGCACGCCGCCGCAACGGTTCGGCGGTTTGAGAAATTTGCAAAAGCTGATCGTTCGGGGTTAGGCCGTCCGGCGATGTCTCTAGAACGTGGCTCTCGAACTGCTCGATGAGGCCGCTAACGCGCACCATGTAGAACTCGTCGAGGTTGCTCTCAAAGATTGCCAAGAACTTAAGGCGCTCCAGCAGCGGGTTCGACGGAACCACGGCTTCCTCCAGCACCCGCTCGTTAAAGCGAAGCCAGCTAAGTTCACGGTTTAGATATCGGTCTTGTGCGAGTCGCATTCTGTTTAGCTCCCCTCCGGCAGGGCGGCGTCTTCTCGGCCCATCGCAAGGATCGCGCCATCGCGAATGCCGTATTCGCTCACGAAGATTTCGAAGAAGCCGAAACGGGCCATCACCGCGCGGAACACGACCGCGCCCGCCAGCAACGTCCCGGCCCGCTTTGGCTTAACGCCGAACCGGCGGACCAAGTCCTCCTGGGAGAGGTGCGTCGCCGCCCAAATGAGATAGTCCAATTCTTCTCGGTAGATTCGCTTTTCGAGGTCTGGATGGAGCGCCCGCCAGATGCCGCGGATGACACCGCCCGAACCGCACGCCGTCTCGGACGGCCAAAACGCCTCGTATTCCTCCAGCGATTCCACGATTCGATCCGTCGCCAACTCCACCGCGCTGGGCAGGCAAGGGCTGATCAGGCCGTACTTCGCGCGCATTCGGCCCGTACCCAACGGCCAACTGTGGCAAGATTCAACTCGATCTTCCTTACAAAATGCTGCCTGGAGGCTCCCGCCGCCCAGCTCAAAAAACAGGTCGCCGTGCCGGGAAAAGCGGTAGTCCATCTTCACCCCGTGGTAGCTGAGCGCGACTTCCACGCTTGGCGGAATGACCTCGACTTGTACGCCGGTTGCTTCCAAAATCGTTCGCACGACCTCGTCGTGATTTTGAGCCGCACGCATGGCCTCGGTTGCGAACACGTAAAGGCGGCGTGCCTTTTGCTCCCTCGCGATCCGGGCAAACTCGCGCATCGTCGCCACCAACTGCCGAATCACCGCCTCCGGGACACGTCCTTCACGCGTGACGATCTCGCCTAAGGAGATCCATTCGCTTCGGTTCTCTACCCGGGTGACCCGGTGGCCATCGGTTTCGCCCACCAAAAGGTGCGTGGTGTTCGAGCCAATATCAGCCGCCGCGTAGATTCCGATCACTCGCCAGAGTTTACGTTGGTATGGCTCCCGTTTTGGTGTAACACCCAAATACGGGGCAGCGAGGCGGTGACGCAATAGAACAAACTTCATCACATGGAGGGCCCACGGCTAGATGGATCGAAGCTGGACCTCGCCATTCAGGTGGCGGCTGAACTTCACCGCGGGCAGACCCGCGACGGTGAGGTGCCCTTGCCGTACGTCACCCATCCCTTGGAAGTGCTGTCGAACCTCCGTTACATCGGCGAGGTAACCGAAGAAGACTCGCTGGTAGCCGCAACGCTGCACGACCTACTGGAGATGACCGAGATTTGCAGCAGCGAAATCTTGGAATGGTTTGGCCCAAAGGTGCAGGGCCTCGTGATGGAACTAACCCGCACTGAACCAACGCCCGACGAGATCGCGGGAAAGAACCGGGACGAGGTTTGGGAGATGCGATCGGACTATCTTCTTTACGACATCGCCCGAATGTCCGCCGCCGCCCAAGCGATTAAGCTGGCCGACCGGCTGGCGAACCTGCGCGAGGCCAAACGAATGAAAGGCGACCGCAAACTTGAGCGGTATTACGAGCAGACTCAGCGCATTTTGAAGGTGATTCCGCGCGTCGTCAATCGCCGTCTATGGGATGCCATCCGCGCGGAACTCGCGTAATTACTTTTTCTGTGCCGGGGCGGTAACAAGCACGAAATCGGCAAGTCCGCGCGAAACCGCAACCGACTTTTCGCCTTCCACCATCACAATGTTGACCCCGCGCATCCCCGTGCGACGGGCAACCCGTAGGTTGATACCCTCGCCGAACATGATGTGCCCCGATCCGGCGATGACGACGAACACTAGGTTCGGGTCTGTATCTTGACCGATTGCCTTGAGGGCGGTATCTGCCATGCCTTCATCCCACAGCACCTGCGCCGAGTACATGTTTTCGGCCGCCGGACCGCTCATCGGGTGGCCGCCGATCAACGACTCGAACACTTGGCGATGCCGTTTTTGGTCGGTGGCGATCGTCGCCGGCAGATCCTTCTTCACCGCCGCCGGTAGCGCACCGAGGCCGTTTCGCCCGACCGTCCGTACCCAGTCGCGTGGAACGTTTAGCGCAACCATCCGGACTGAGTTCGTTCGGCAGACATCGAACACCGGTCGGTAGAACGCGAAGTCGAAGCCCCACTGCGTTTTCCAGTCGGATTCGACCAAGAATTCGGCCTCATTCGTGGACTTATCGATGTACCGATCGAGCGAAGTCTGCTTTGGGCGCGTGAGCATTTCGAGTCCAACCACCACTTTCCGGCCATCCTTCACCAACGCCTCGATCATGTCGGCCTGAAACTGCTGGTGCGCCTTCGTCGCGTGTTGCTCGCCAAGGTACACAAACCGCTTGCCGCGCGCCTGCTGGGCAATGTCCTCCACGGTCGCGGCTTTTCCGGTCGCGAGGCTTGTAAGGCTGCCAACGGCAAGCTCGCGTTGGCCATACTTCGCCGAATCGAGCAACAACGGCGATGGCGGCTCGGCTTGCGAAAGAGCGAGGGCGAAAAGTGTGGCCAAAACCATGCTTAAAGCATGACACGGTACGATGCCGCCATGATCCTGCCGAAGCCAATCGCGCTGTTCGCGGCTTGTTTTGCCATGCTGGCGGCAGGATGTACCGCGCCTCCTCCCGCGGCAAAGTCTGTCGCGAAAACCGAGGCGGATGGGACGGAAACCAAACTCTATGAGCAGCTTCGCGGCGGCGTGTTCAACATCGAATCGGCTCTGGATGCCTTTACGAAAGCTCGCGATGAGCTGAAGGCGGTGCGCCCAAAACTGAATGCCAACGCCTCCGCGGCGGCGGACGACCTGATCGACATGCTGAACAGCGCCGCCAGCCTAGCCGCCGACGATGCCGCTGAGCCCACATTAGCGGCGGCAAAAACGAACTATGCCGAGGAGGACGAACGCCGCTTAGGACTGGTCGCGAAGCTGAACGACGCGCTCAAGGAGCTCAGCGACGCCCCCGCGGTGTTGCAGGACATTCGAGATGCCGCCCCGGCGGTGAACGCCGAGCCGGTCGCCAGCGCCCTCGGCGAAGCCGAGGAGGCGCTGCACGAAGCCATTACCGCCCTTGGCGGAACCGTCGACGAATGACGCGTTACTTGACCAAGAACGGCAGGTTAACCGTCGCCGCATTTCCTTTCCCGTCTCGAATGTAGCCCGCCAGCCGGTACTGCCCGGCGCGCTTTATTCCCGAAATTGTTACCGAAGGGCCATCGGCCTTCCCGGCAACGTGATCGACCTCGGGCGGAGCTGCCTGAGCGTAGCCGCCCGGCTTCTTGTCGGTGGATTCCTCTAGGATTTTCCACTCAAACTGCAACGGATCGCCATCAGGGTCGCTGACCGTTACGTTTGCGCGGATCGTCGCACCAACCGCGAACTGGTTCCCTACTTCGAAGCCAACCTTTGCCACCCGGGGCGCCAGGTTTTTAGGATACTTTCCAGACCAAAACTTAGTCATTTCCTCAACCGATTGCAGGTTCTCCCCGGTTGGAAGCATCATGCCGAACCAGGTTGCGGTTTCCTCTTGTTTGTAACCCCAGATGAAGGTGTATGAGCCGAGGCACCAGCCGGGCTGGCCGGCGATGGAGTTCGTGTAGGCGTCGACGTACATCTTGGCCTTCTCCGTACTCGTCGGTTCGATGGAGACGCCCCAAGGCGTTCGACCGACCTCCCAGGGACCGTGCGGGCCAAACTCGGTGACGATGTAAGGCTTCTTCCACTTGAACTCGCGCAGGCGTCCCGGCAGCGACATCAAGCCGGCATAGGAGTTGATTCCGACCAAGTCGACATCGGGCGCCAGTTGAGCGATAAAGTCGGCCTTCTGCTGATCCATCTCGGCCACAACGGTTGTTACCGGGTGGTTTTTGTCGATCGACTTGACCATTCTCGCCAACCGGCCGACTTCCTTCCATAGAGTGGCGTTGTTGTTGCCCATCTCCATTTCGTTGCCCAGCGCCCACATCAGGACTGCCGGATGATTCTTATATTTGGTTACGGTTTCTTGTACAGACTTGTACTGATCGTCCAACTGCTTCTTGTCGTCCCACTTAAAACCGTGGGCGACGTGGCCCAGCCAAAAGCCGACCGTCACGGTCATCCCATGCTTCTGAGCTTCATCGAGCAGCTCACCGATCTTGTCTGCCCCCCAAGTGCGCACCGAGTTGCCGCCCGCCGCCTTCAAGCGCTGGAGACTAGCCGCATTCGTGACGCTGCACCCGGCCCCTTTGATGAGATAGGGCTTGCCGTTTCGCATGAGTTGGAAGCGGTGGCCCTTGTCCTCGACCACGGAAACTTGCTGGACGGCAGCGGGAAGCAGAAGGGTGGAGAGGATGAGCGACGCGATCACAAGTTTAGGATACGCCGTTTGGTGCCGGGGGCGGGACTCGAACCCGCACGATTTTCATCAACGGTTTTTGAGACCGCCGCGTCTACCATTCCGCCACCCCGGCCGGATGCCACATGATACCAGTCGGGAATGCCGGAATCTGGGTCGGCAGAAGGTACCCTGCTCCCTCGGTGAAAGTTCTTGTCGCCGACAAATTTGAAGACTCCGGGTTGGCCGGCCTTGGGCAACTGGGCGTACCGGTTGACTACCAGCCAACTCTCGTGGGCGAGGCTCTGGCTCAGTATCTTGTCGATTCTGAGGCCAACATCCTCGTCGTGCGATCCAGTTTGGTGGACGCAAATGCGCTGAAGGCACCGCGGCTGGGCCTCGTGATTCGTGCCGGGGCCGGAGTTAATAACATAGACATTCCGGCCGCTAGCCAACACGGAATCCTCGTGGCGAACTGCCCGGGCCGTAACTCCCAAGCCGTGGCGGAGCTGGCCTTTGGCCTGATGATTGCCTGCGACCGAAGAATCTCCGACAACGTTGCCGAGCTTCGTGCCGGTCACTGGAACAAGACTGAATTCTCAAAGTCTCGCGGGCTTTACGGCCGGACATTAGGCGTCATCGGCATGGGCAAGATCGCCCAAGAGATGATTATTCGCGCGAAGGCGTTCGGCATGAACGTCGTCGCCTACTCCCGCTGGATGACCGCCGACTTGGCCGCCGCACTCCAGATTGGCCGCGCTTCAAACTTGCGGGAGCTAGCCCTGCTTTCCGACATCGTAACCGTCCACGTTGCGCTAACTCCCGATACCCTGGGAATGCTGGACGACGGATTTTTTGAAGATTTAGGCGACGACTCTATCTTTATCAATACGAGTCGGGCCGAAGTCGTGGACCAAGCGGCGATGCTCCGCGCAATGGACTTGCGTCACCTTCGCGTCGGATTGGACGTTTTTGAAGGCGAGCCCGAAGCCGGGACCGGAACCTATGATGGCGTCCTCCGACATCACCCAAACGCGTACTGCACACACCACATCGGTGCCAGCACCATGCAGGCCCAGGAGGCCATCGCGGCCGAAGTTGTCGCCATGGTGCGTGAGTACGCGATGAAGGGTTCCGTGCAAAACGTCGTCAACGTGAAGCGTGCCGACGTGGCGACGCATGTTCTTGTCGTGCGGCACCTTGACCGGGTCGGCGTGCTTGCTCATGTGCTCGGAGTGCTTAAAGACGAGGGTGTTAACGTTCAGGAGATGGAGAACATTGTCCTGGGTGGAGCTGCCTCGGCAATTGCTCAGATTTCGATCGACCGTCCATTAACGCCAGATGCCATCCTCGCGATCAAAATGAACCCTAACGTATTTGATGCGAGCGTTTTCTCGCTGATTCGACAACCAAAAGGCGATCAGGAAGCTCTTTAGTCGTGATATTATCCGTTAATAACGTCGTCAAGTCCTATGGCGTAGACATCATCCTTGACGGTGCGTCTTTTCGCTTGGATGCTCGGGAAAAGGTGGCGCTTGTCGGCCGTAACGGTGCCGGAAAAACCACTCTACTTAAGCTCATTACCCAGCAAGAGACGCCGGATACGGGTTCCGTGAACGTTGCCCGTGGCGTGAAGATTGGTTACCTGCGCCAAGAGGCACAGATCGATGCCGGGCAGACGGTTCTGCAGGCCGCCGAGAACTCACGAACCCACCAACTTGAGCTTCAAGCGCGGCTGGAAGAGCTACAGGCGCTGTTGGATGCGGGTACCGCTACCACGGACGACATCGAGGAATACGCCCTAGTCCACGAGCACTTCCTTTCGGAAGAAGGCTACGCGGCTGAAAACGATATGAAGGTCGTTCTTCAGCGGATGGGCTTTACTCCCGACGAGTTTGACAAACCAACGGAAAAGCTTAGTGGAGGCGAGAGGACGCGCCTTGCCATCGCAAAGATTCTGTTAGAAGAACCAGAGCTCTTGATTCTGGACGAGCCCACTAACCACTTAGACCTAGACGCGACTGAGTGGTTGGAAGGCTGGATTAAGGCTTATCATGGCGCCGTACTCCTGGTTAGCCACGACCGCGAGTTCCTAGAGAACACCGCCGAACGTGTGTTGGAGCTACGCGACGGTACCGTGAAAGCCTATCCCGGTCCCTTTGCCAAGTATCTCGATCTTCGCCGCGAGGAAGACATTCGGCTAGCCGAGGTAGCCAAGCGGCAAGAACAAGAAATCGCGAAGCTAGATGAGTTTGTCAGGCGTTTTATGAACTCACAGCGCACCGCCCAAGCGCGCGGCCGACTAAAGATCATGGAGCGAAAGATCGATGAGAAAGTCGACGCTCCAAAGATGGAGTCACAGATGAAAGGTGGCTTCGGTAGCGTGGGTAGGTCGGGAGATATCGTACTGGAAGCCCGAGACTTAACCGTTGGCTTTGAAGACCTAGTTCTTTACAAGAACCTCAACTTAACCGTGAAGTTTGGCGAGCGATGGGGCATTATCGGTGAGAACGGAGCCGGCAAATCGACGCTTATCAAGGCAATGCTTGGCCAACTCTTGCCGCTGGCCGGTACGGTTAGGGTTGGTTCAGCCGTGAGTGTCGGATACTTCTCGCAAGATCTTGACGACCTTGACCCTGAGATGTCGCCGTTAGATGTACTTGTCTGGGAGCATGACATGCAGCCGCCGGAAGCTCGCAACCTTCTGGGGCGATTTCTGTTTTCGGGCGACGACGTCTTCCGGCCGATTAAGAGCTTTAGTGGCGGAGAGAAAAACAAGCTTTCGCTGGCACGCTTAACGCAGAGAAAGCCGAACCTACTGATCCTAGACGAGCCTACGAACCACTTAGACATGGCGAGCCGAGGCGCGCTCGTCGGCGTCCTTAAGGAGTATCAGGGCACTCTTGTCACGGTTAGCCACGACCGTTGGTTCCTTGCCCAGCTGGTCAACGAAATCCTGGACATCAAGAAGAGTGGTCCAGTGCAGTTCAGCGGTACCTTGGCCGAGTATCGGGCGAAGTCCCATCCGGTTGCGGTTCAGAAGACGACGGCTCCGGCAAAAGCTGCCGCGCCGGTAAGCCAATTAAGTCCCCGAGAAATTTCGAAAGAGATTGACCGACTTCGGCGAGAAGTAACCCGGTGCGAAGAGGACGTTTTCAACAAAGAAAACGCCCTACGCGCACTCGAAACGGCCCTAGCGAACCCGAAACCAAGTGACAATATCGCTCAGATGAGCCGCGAGCACCATGATCTCCAAACCGCTATTGAGGCGGCCTACGCCCTTTGGGAAAAGACGAACGAAGACTTAGAAGCCCTTCTGGCTTCTAGGTCTTGATAACCGTATTCTTCTTCAGTTCGACGGCCTTGCCGCGCACCCTAAGGTTTAGCATCTCAACTACCACCGCGAAGGCCATCGAGAAGTAGATGTAGCCCTTCGGAATCGCGGCTTCGAACCCTTCGGCGACAAGGCTGATCCCAATCATGATGAGAAACGAGAGGGCTAGGATCTTTACCGTAGGGTGCTTATCCACGAATTTCGCGATGGCGCCTGCGTAAACCAGCATGAAGAACACGGCGATGAGAACGGCCGTAATCATGATGCTCACGTCCTTAACCATTCCGACTGCTGTGATGACCGAGTCGATAGAGAAGACAACGTCTAGCAGGAGGATCTGGCCGAGGATTGCGGCCATCTTCGGCGCTACCTTCGAATCATGGTGCGAATCTTCACCCTCTAGTTTGGCGTGAATCTCCTTAACCGCCTTCCACATCAGGAAGAGTCCGCCGGTGATCAGAATGATGTCGCGCCAGCTGATCTCCCGCGCATGTTCGTCAATACCAGGAAGCGGTATTTCGAAAACCGTCTTCGTTAATGAGACAATCCATGCCGCAGACAAGACAAGCAAGATCCGGGAGATAAGTGCAAGGCCAAGGCCCAACTTTCTCGCTCGCTCCTGCTCTTCTGGAGTCTTCAGACGTCCGCTAAGGATGGAGATAAAGACAATATTGTCGATACCTAGAACGATTTCTAAAATGGTTAGGCTAAGAAGCCCAACCCATGCTGCCGGATCTTGTAACCAACTCATTTCTATCCTTCCTTAAGCTTCCAAGCCTTCTTCTCAATCTTGCCGCCGATCTCAACTTCCAACGTGTATTCGCCCGCCGGTAGGTAGGTAGGTCGCCGCCCAGCGAAGGGGTCTTTCAAGACATCTGCGGCCGTTTTGGCATCAAAGCTTCCGGGAACGTCCGGCTTCTCTGGCGTTAGCTGCAGAGAAAGCTCGCCGGTGTTAAAGCCTTTCAGGGCCTCTAATTTCACCTCCAAGACCATCGTGCCCTTTGCGTCCCGTAGCCGCAAAACCGCCGGACCGGCTTGGTTGGTAAAGAACCCTACCTTTAGCTTCGGCTCGTTTGGTGCCTTCTCGTCCCACACTTCGCGGCGGTCGTAGCCCCAGGTTGCCCGGCGCGTCATGTCCTCGCTTTCTAGGATCGTAATGTCCTTACCCAGTAACTCCTTATTAACTTTCCGGACCCATTCGAGGTCGATGATGTAGGCGCCACGCGCGTGCGTTCCGGCAACCAGATCGTCCATTCTCTCCTGAATCGCAAGGTCGTGCACCGGAAGGTTCGGCATTCCACCGCTCAACGTTTGCCAAGTAGTTCCGGCGTCTAGGGTTACGTAAACTCCCATGTCGGTTCCCACGTACAGGATGTCTTTCGATTTAGGGTCCTCGCGAACCACGTTAATCGACTCGGCCGGAAGGTTGCCGACAATCGATTTCCAAGTCTTCCCGAAGTCGGTCGACTTCCAGAGGTACGCGTTCCAGTCGTCGTCTCGGTATCCGTTCTGGGCGACGTAAACCGTTGCCACATCGTACTTTGAAGCGACTACCCTCGATACCCACTTATCCGGTTGCGGAGTCGAAACATCGATCCACTGGTAGCCGCCGTCCGGCGTCATCTGAACTTTCCCGTCGTCCGTTCCGGCGTAGATGAGTCCGAACCGGAGAGGGCTTTCCGAAAGGTCCTTGATCGTGGAATGTGGTACATCCCCGTTCGGCCGATTTTTCGTGAGGTCGGTACTCAGGCTAGTCCAATTCGCTCCGCGATTGAAGCTGCGGTGAAGCTTCTGGCTTCCGACATAAAGAATATCCGGATGGTGCGAACTGATAATGAGGGGAGAAACCCAGTTATATCGCAGAGGATCTTCACTAGCGGCGGCACGCGGTGTAATGTAGCGGGCTTCCAGCTTTGGCTCAAGTGCAAAGTGTTGGCCGAACTGGTAGGCAACATACACGCGATCACTATCATCCCGGGGATCGATGGCAATCGCGCTACCATCCCCGCCAAACAGATCAGTCCAAAGCGATAGGTCACTCCGTCCTGGGCGATAGGTGCTCGGCCCTCGCATCGTTCCGTTGTCTTGGTTCCCAACGTAGACGTTGTAGGGTCGCTTGTTGTCCACCGCAACCGTCGTGGCTTGCGCCACGCTGAGGTTGTTGATATGTCTCACCGTGTCGCCGGAGTCGTAGGACAAATAGACGCCGCCGTCGTTACCAATCCATACCTTCTTTGCGTTTCGCGGGTCGTGCCAAACCGAGTGATGATCGACATGGGCGGTTTCGGCAATCGATTTCCAGCTCTTTCCGCCATCTTTCGAGCGAAGCAACGGAACGCCGGTCACGAACACCTCATCGGCGTCTCGCGGATTCACGAACACCTTGCCCCAGTAGTAGCCACCAATTCCACCGACCGGCCGCTTCCGGCTCCAAGTCTTGCCAAAGTCATCGCTCCGGTAGAGCTCACCGAGAATTTGCGGAGCGTCAAAGGCCGTTGGGTTTAGCTTCTTAAGCGCAGACTTGAATGATTCCAAAGTAAGGGTTTTCGCTTTGGCCTCATCCAGCACGGCCGCCGCCTTCTTGTCGTACTTCGGAAACGCCTTCAGAAACTCTTCCAGTGCCTTGACGTCGAGCTCGGCGAATGTCGCGTCCGTCAAGCGGTTCAGGCGGCGAATGGTCAGCCGTCCACCTACGGCGCGCTCATCCATCTTCTCCCATTCCGGATCGTCGGCCTGATTGTCCACAAATGCGTAGACCACGTTGGGCTGATCCTTACCGGCGGCGAGCCCAGTTCGGCCGGCGGCATCTCCCGCCGGCAGCTGGCTTACCTTCTGCCATGAATTCCCCCCGTTCGATGATCGGAAGACGCCACTACCTGCTCCGCTCTCGCGAAAGTTCCACGCCCGTCGGTCGCGATCCCACATGCTCACGAGCAATTCGTCCGGATTCCGGGGATTGAGAATGACGTCGATCGCGCCGGTGTATTCGTCTACGCCAAGAATCTTCTTCCAGGTCTTTCCGCCGTCGGTGGTTTTGTACAGGCCGCGCTCTTCGTTCTGGCTATAGAGGTGGCCCAAAACTGCAACATAAACGGTGTCCTCGCGGCGTGGGTCGATGATGACCTTGCCGATGTGGTGGCTCTCGGGCAGGCCAACATTTGTCCAAGTTTTGCCCGAATCTATGCTCTTGTAAACGCCCGTGCCGGCATAGCTAGTCCGCTGCGAGTTTGCCTCACCCGTGCCGACCCAGACCGTTTTTCCATCCTTGCTAACGGCTATCGCACCGATGCCATAGCTGCTCTGGTCGTCGAAAAGCGAGGTCCACGTGAGGCCGTCGTCTTGCGTTTTGTATAGGCCGCCGGTAGCAAACGCGACAAAAACCGAATCGGGATCGTTCGCCGGTGCCTCAATGTCAATAACGCGTCCGCCCTGAATTTCTGGGCCAACGTTCACCCACTTGATTCCGCCAAAGAGGCTTTCCTTTTTCAACCGTTCTCGCTGCAGAAAAGCCGCCTGCCGCAAAGAAGCAGGCGAACCCTTAACCGCCTTCGGGTGGAATTTTGATCGCTCGTCCTTTTTCTGTAGCCGAGGGCCATCTTGCCCTTGCGTAGCGACTTCAGGCTCAGTTCTTGTTTCTTCTTGGCTGAATCCAAGGTTCGCCAGACCGAAAACCAAGGTGAACGGGAGTGCGAATCGGCCCCAAAGCAAGTTGCTCATGAAGCAAGGGGTTTACCATATCGGGCCGAGTCTCTTGCCATGCGAACCATGCCAGAAAGCCCCATACTTTTGCCCATGGAAAGGTCCCGCCCAAAGATGTCGTAGATCAGATCCTCGGAGATCTCAGAAACCTGGGAAAGTGGCTCCCCGGACAGAGAATTGTCTAAGATTGTTGCCAAAGCCATGGCCGAAATCCCCTGGGGATTATCGACCGCAAACTTCAACCGCAGGCCCTCGCCGAGGGGAGAGACTCCCAGATAGACCTCTGATTCGCAACCAGGAACACGGCAGGTGGCGTCGCGCGGAACTTCTTCCGGCGAGAAATTGCGATATTCCTCACCCAGGGCAATGAGATATTCGATCCTTTCGGTGCGTTCCAGCACCGAAAGGTCTTCGAGGACGGCTTGTAGTTTTGCGGGCTTCACTTTTCGATGGGCAGGCCGACCGAGTTACCCCATTCGGTCCAAGAGCCATCGTAGTTTCGCACGTTTTCATAGCCGAGTAGGTAGCGCAGCACAAACCAGGTGTGCGACGAGCGCTCGCCGATTCGACAATAGACGACCACGTCGTCGGTTGATTCAAGTCCGGCGGTCTCTTCGTAAAGAGCTTTCAGGCTGTCGGCCGACAAAAACGTTCCGTCTTCCGGATTCACGGCCTTTGCCCAGGGAACGCTTTTGGCGCCTGGAATATGGCCGCCGCGGAGCGCGCCCTCGTTCGGGTAGTTCTCCATGTGCAGCCGCGTCCCATTGAATTCCTCTGGCGAGCGAACGTCGATGAGCTTGTTTCCGGCGTTCAGGTGCCGCAAAACATCGTCGCGGTAGGCGCGGAACCGCTCGTCGTTTCGTGGCTGTGCAACATAGTCCGTCGGAGCAAAGGTCGGAACTTCCTTCGTTAGCTCCCGGCCTTCCTTAACCCACTTCAACCGTCCTCCGTCTACGATGCGAACGTTCGTGTGGCCAAAAAGATGGAACACCCATGCGGCGTAGGTTGCCCACCAGTTGTTCTTATCGCCGTAGAACACGAAAATCGTCTCGGAAGTGGCGCCGATTCGACGCAGAAGCGCTTGGAATCCGGCCGCGTCCAGGTAGTCACGCCGTAGCGGGTCGTTGAGGTCGCGAACCCAGTCGATTTCGACGGCGTTTCGAATGTGGCCCTGGACATACAGCAACGGATCTTCGTTGCTCTCAACGATGCGAATGGAAGGATCGTCTAGCCGCTCCGCCAGCCATTCCGTGGTCACAAGCGCTTCAGGCCGCGCGTAGCCCTTCTCGAGGATTTGGGTGAGGGTTGCCGACATAGTAATTCTTACGCTGATTATGCGGGAACGACACGCGCCGGCACTTAGGCTAGCGGTCTAAACGTTTCTCCATCCGCTTGTGCGGCATTCCGACCTCATAAAACCACGGTCCGACCTCGGCGTAGCCTAACGAACCGTAAAACCGCAGGGCCATGTATCGGGCATGAAGCATCACGGAATGGCCACCTTTGGCGCGAACCAGGTCCTCCCCATAAGCGGAAAGAAGGCGGCCAATGCCTTGCCTGTGGCGCTGCGGAGAAACCGCCACGGCGCGGAACCGTTGCCAGCCATCGCCCTCATCCGTGATCTGCATGGTGCCGATCACCACATCGCCGTCGGTTGCCGCCAAAACAATCTTGTGGGCGTCTTCGGCAACCTGCTCCGGCGTGTAGTCCATGCCCAGGGGGTAGCGAAGGACCTCTCTTCGCAATTGAACCGCCCGGGCGTGAAGCTCCGAGCCGAATTCGACAACTTCGACCTTCATTCGGCTTTCTTGGGGGCTTTCTTCGTGGCGGCCTTCTTAGGGGCAGCCTTTTTTACGGTTGCCTTCTTGGCGGCTGGCTTCTTATCGGTTGCCGGGGCTTTGGCGGCGGCTTTCGGGGCGACCTTCTTTGCGACGGCACGCTTGGCGCCACGCTTCACGGGCGGCCCAGCCGCACGCCGAACCGCAAGGAGGTCCTGCGCCACTTCTTCGGTCAGTGCGGTTGGGTCAGTGCCTTTTGGCAGGGTTGCGTTGGTCTCGCCATCTGTTACGTAGGGACCAAAGCGGCCACTTAGCACCCTTACCGGACCCGCCGCATCTTTTAGCACACCGAACTCTTTTAGCGGAGCAGGAGCTGCGCGGGCGACACGACCCTTTGGTTGCGCAAGGATAACAAGCGCCTCTTCAACGCTTAGCTTCGCGCCCACTCGCCAGTCTTCTACCGTTCGTCTCTCCGGTAGAGATTCCAGATAAGGGCCGAACTTACCAATCTTAAACTCGATTTCGGCCGAGGTTTCCGGGTGCTTACCGATCTTAATCGGCATCGAACACAGATAGCTCAGCTCCTCCTGCGACAGGTTTCGTGGGTCGGTTCCAGGAGGAACGCTCACCCACGTCGGCTTTACCTTGTTCTCGATTTCTTCCGGAGTTCGTTCGACCTCTAAATAGAAGCCCTGGCGGTTCTTAAGGATTAGGCGTCGTCCGGTCGTCGGGTCAAACCCAACCGACTCGGCCGGGGCGGCGCGCTGCTCCAGCAGTTCAATCGCCTTTGCGACAGTGAGATCGGCCGGTGCCACGTCATCCGGAATGTTCGCGTATCGCTTCGCGTCGCCTTCGCCGACTTGCAGGAATGGGCTGCCGTCTTTTCCGTTCCGAACGACGATGTTCTCTCCGGTGGCGGGGAGAACGCCAACCGAGAAGACCGGGTAGGGAATGTCCTTTTTCCGCTCTTCCACGAGAGTTTTCAGTCCGCGCTCGCCCAAGAAGAATTCGCGGAGGTAGCCCTTGCTCTCGGCTTTCCCTTCGCTAATCTCGTCCAGAACTTCGTCCATGCGGGCGGTAAACCCAAGGTCCATGACCTCGCTGAAGTTCTCCTGCAGGACTTCCATCGCGAGAAACGCCTTGAAGCTCGGCACAAGTTGTCGGCCTACTTTACGAACATAACCACGATCGACGATCACACTAATGATCGAAGCGTACGTGCTAGGACGCCCGATTCCCTGGTCTTCCAGCTTCTTAATCAGGGTCGCATCGGTATAGCGTGCCGGCGGTTTCGTCTCGTGCTCATTCTCGCCCAGCCGGGAAAGTTCAACCGTCTGACCCTCTTTGATACGTGGCAGAGTTCGCTCGTTAGAATCCGCCTCTTCCTCTTTACCTTCGGTGTAAACGCGAAGAAATCCGTCAAATAGGATTTGCTTTCCGCTGGAATGGAATGCCAGGCTTCGCTGATCGGGAAGCACTACGCTAGTCTCGACCTCCGTCCGCAAAACTCGGGCCGGCTTCATTTGGCTGGCAAGCGTCCGCTGCCAAATCAGCGTATAGATTTTGAGCTGGTCCTCGGTTAGGTGGCGCGCAATCGCGCTTGGTTTTCGCGAAGCATCTGTAGGGCGGATAGCTTCATGGGCCTCCTGAGCATTCTTTACCTTATTGGTGTAGTTGACCGGTTTATCGGGCAAACAATCCGGATACTCCGTACCGATGAAGCTGCGGATTCCCTTGAGCGCTTCCCCGCTAAGGGTTAAGCTGTCGGTTCGCATATAGGTGATCAAACCAACCGGCTCGCCGCCGATATCGACACCCTCGTAAAGCGTTTGGGCGATTCGCATCGTGCGGTCTGCCGCATAGCCAAACTTTCGGTTGGCGTCTTGCTGCAACGTGGTGGTCATAAAGGGCGGCGCCGCGCGCTCGGTCCCCTCCGTTTCCTCCAGTTTGCTCACTCGGTACGGCTTGGAGTCCTTTGCCAAAACCGCCAGCGACGCGGCGGCGTCCGCATCTAAGAGCACCACCTTGTCGGCGCGTTCCGGCCGGAGTGCGCCGTTCGAGTCGTCAAAGTCGTTGCCGGTCGCAACCCGCAACCCGGCAACTTGGCGCAGCACGCCTCGGTAGTTTCCGCCCGGCGTGCCGAATTCGGCTTCAAGGTCCCAATACACCGACCGACGGAAGTTTCGCCGGGCAAGTTCGCGGTCAACGATGAGCTTCACCGCCGGGCTTTGCACGCGGCCGGCGCTCAGGTTTTTCATCACCCGACTCCAAAGAACGGGCGAAAGCGTGTAGCCGTAGAGTCGGTCCAGAATTCGCCTGGTTTCCTGAGCCTCGACAAGGTCAAGATCGACGTCGCGCGGGCTGTCAATCGCCCGTTGAATAGCTTCCCGCGTGATCTCGTGGAAGGCAATACGCTTCACCGCGACCGACTTGCCGGGCTTCAGCACCTGCAAAAGGTGCCACGAAATGGCCTCTCCTTCACGGTCTTCATCAGTCGCGAGTACGAGGGTGTCTTTCCCTTTCATCGCGTCGCGAAGCTTTCGAACCTGGGCAGCCTTTTCGGCCGGAACCTCATAAAACGGCGTGAAGTCGTTGTCAACATCCACGGCATAGTCGGACCACCACTTCTTCTTCACGTCATCTGGAAGGCCCTTTGCGTTCGGCATCAGATCGCGAATGTGGCCGATGCTAGCCAGCACCTCGTAGTCGCTCCCGAGATAATTTCCGATCGTCCGCGCTTTCGCGGGAGATTCAACGATGACTAGTTTCTTTGCCATGGTGCAAGGTGAGCGCAACGCCCAGAAGCGTCTACGCCAATCATTGAAGATGATTTAGCCGGAGACGTTCCCGATAATGCGACGTTACCCAGGGCTTCTTTGTCGCCAACTGTCTCAAAAATTGGCGTCTTGGCGATTTTTCAGGGAGAAACACGGTTACCATCTGCGTATCTGAAGATTGCCAGGCCAGCCACATGCGTCAATTCACTCTCCTTCTCCTCGCCCCGCTCACCGCAATCAGCTTCGGCCAGATCAAGCCGGTCGAGTCTTACATTGGGCTGTACCTTCAGGGCTCCAAGATTGGTTACTCAAGCAGCATCGAGCGCCCGGACACCCTGAACGGCAAAGCTGTGACACGAACCGACTCGCTTACCCTGATGGATGCGGAGCTCATTGGAACGAGCATCAAGCTACGGGTGGACTCGAAAACTTGGCAAGGCGCAACGGGTGGACCAAAGCGGATGACTTTCCGGCTTGCCAGCGGAGGACTGACGCAGGACCTGGTCGCGAACTTTCGCGAGAAGGATGTCGTCATCGACGTTGACAACATTGGAAAGAAAACGCGAACCATCCTGAAGAAGCCGCTTGGCGGCGACATCGTCGACGACCCGATGCCGCTGGTCGCATCCGGGAAGCTGAAAGCCGGTAAGAGCCAGAAGTTCTGGATTTTAGACCCGATGACGGTGTCGTTCATCCAGAACGAAATTCGCCTTGCCGGAACGGAAAATATTGAAACGGCGAACGGAACCGTGAACGCGACGCTGGTAGAAATTCTCGACCCACGCTCCAGCACGAAAGTTTATCTCTCGCCCAAAGGTGACTTCATCAAGGCGGTCAGCGGGATCGGCATCGAGATGAGGCCCGTGACCAAGGCCGAGGCTCTGGCCAAGAACGGAGAGGGCGCGGTCACCCCCGACCTGGCAGAAGCGACCCGAATCGTGCCGGTCGGACAGATTCCGGACGCCCGATTTGTGAAGAACGTGAAGCTCGAAATCAAAGGCCGCGACCTCACCGGCATCCCGAACGACCCCCACCAGACCGTTTCTGGCGCAGGCGAGGCTTGGTCGGTTGCAATCCATCCGGTCGGCATGAACCGGAGCCAGAAGCTGGACAAATTGGCGCTCGCGGACAAGACGTGGGTGAAGCCTTCTCTTCATATCCCGGCCGATTCGCCCCGCTTCCAGGCCCTGGCAAAAAGACTGGTAGGGAATTCCAAGAACCTCGGCGAAGCAGCCGACGCAATTCACAACTTCGTCCACGCCAGGATGCGCCCCAATGCGGGCATGGGAGTGCTCCGAAATGCGAACCAGGTCCTAGACTCCAAAGAAGGTGTGTGCCGTGATTATGCGATTTTGACCGCAACTTTATTCCGTGCAGCCGGGATACCGGCTCGGCTCGCCGGCGGCATGATCTACGCGGAAGATGCGTTTTTCTACCACGCATGGGCTGAGATTTGGGATGGAAGCCAGTGGGTCGGCGTCGATACCACGCTTCCCGAACGGCAGATGTCGGCCACCCATCTCAAGCTAGCAAACGGTAACGTAGACGCAGCGTTTGCGTTTACATTCTTGGAACGGGCAACGATCACCGTTACCGAAGTAAAACGCTAGGCAATCTCTTCTCTCTCGCTCCGAAATCATGAAAGGTAAGCCGCAACGAAACGCCCCCGCGGGGTTCATTCCCGGCACCCGGAACCTGACCGGCGTGCTGGTGCTGCTGATCTTCTGCGTGACCGGCGCGCTCATTTTTGGGTCCGCCGGCCCGGCAGCCCTGGAGCTCCTGTTTTCGTGGCTGACGAACAACGTTTTCCGCTCCAAGATCACCGCCCAGCCTGAGGACACGTTCCGGGCGACCGCCATCACCATGGTGCCGCTGGGCCTCCTGGGCATCATTCTGGGCGCACTCGTCGGCTCTCGCTTCCTGCGGGCGATGGAACGATTGGGCATGCGGTGGGACCGCATGGACGCCGCCGACAAGGTGACGCTGTTCGTCGGTATTTTCGCCGGCCTGATTGCTTCGGTACCACTGATCCAGATCTTCTCTTACTTCCAGGTCGAGCCGATCTACCGGATTCTGCTCATCCTTGGCGTCACCGTCGGCTTCTCCGCCCTCAGCGTGTACGTGCTGCAAAACGTGGCCGACCTGCTGCCTTGGAATCGCGGCCGCATCAAGGGCAAGCGCAGCGGCATCAAGATCCTAGATACCAACGTCATCATCGACGGCCGCATCTACGACATCGCCAAGGCGGGCTTCCTAGAGGGCCAGCTGTACGTGCCCCAGTTCGTCCTCGAAGAGCTTCAGTACATCGCCGACAGCCACGACACCTTGCGCCGCCAACGGGGCCGCCGGGGCCTAGAGGTTCTAAAGCACATTCAGGCCGACTTTCCGCTCGAGGTTGGCGTCCATGACCGATTCGCCCCAGATGCGGAAGAAGAAGTGGACGCCAGGATTGTCCGACTCGCCCGCGCCCTTGCCGCCGATGTCGTGACGAACGACTTCAATCTGAACCGAGTTGCCACGCTTCAGGGCGTTCGGGTTCTCTCGCTGAACGACCTTGCCCTTGCGCTCCGAACCAGCGTGCTTCCGGAGGAGACCCTTCAGCTGAAGGTCGTACGGGAAGGAAACCAGCTTGGCCAGGGCGTCGGCTACCTGGAGGACGGCACCATGGTCGTCATCGAAGGCGGCCAGAGCAGCGTTGGCGACGTTGCCGAGGTCATCGTGACGCAGGTGATTCAGACCGAACGCGGAAAAATGATCTTTGCCGAAATGCAAGTTTCGGAAGAGACCCAGCCAACGCGCCGCCGGAATGTGCCCCGGCGGGCACAAGGCTAAATTGGCTACCTACGCGGCGATTTTGGCCGCTGGTCGAGGCAGCCGGTTCGGCGGCGACAAAGTAACGCAGCGGCTGGGCGAACTACCGGTCTGGCGTCACGCCTATGATTGCTTTGCGGCCGTGCTCGGGGCATCTCAGGTCTTCCTAGTCGTGAATGAGGACAACGAGGCGGACATCGCACGCCAGGGGGCGCCAAAGACGGTTCGCGGTGGCGGGACCCGTCAAGAAAGCACGCTCGCCGCCCTTCATTCGCTTCCGGAAGACGCCGAGTTTCTGCTGATTCACGATGCCGCGCGTCCTTTTGTCTCGGCGGAGCTGATTGGCCGCGTGTTGGAGGCAACGCAGCGAGAGGGCGCAGCGGGCGCCGCCGTAGGCGTGATTGACACCATTCGAAACTTGGCCCTCGACGTGGTTCCGCGTGCAGATCTGCGGGCGATGCAGACCCCGCAGGGTTCACGAGTCGACTGGCTGCTAGAGGCCTATGCGCGAGCGGAAGGCGAGTTCACCGACGACCTAGCCGTTCTACAGGCCGCCGGTTTTCCGGTTGCGCTGGTGCCCGGCGACTCAGGAAATTTCAAGATTACGGAGCCCGCCGACTTCCTGCGTGCCCAACAAAAGCTGGGTTTGCCGGAAACGCGCACCGGCCTTGGCTATGACATCCATTCGTTCTCGAAGGACCCTGATCGGCAACTCTGGCTGGGAGGAGTGGCGTTTGACGGTCACCGGGCCCTTGAAGGACACTCGGACGCCGACGTTCTGTTGCACGCCATCACCGACGCGATACTCGGCGCGGTTGGGCTTGGCGATATCGGCTTGCACTTTCCGCCTTCGGACCCACAATGGAAGAACCAGCCGTCTCTCAATTTTGTTCGGTTTGCCGCAGAGAAGGCCCGGGAGCGCGGCTGGCAGATCGTGAATATCGACGCCACCGTCATTGCCGAATCGCCGAAAATCATGCCGCGCGCCCGGGAGATTTGCTCGGCGGTTGCTGCCGCAGTCGGGACGCAGCCAGGCCGTATCTCCGTGAAGGCGACCACTAACGAGCGGCTGGGTTCGATCGGCCGGTCGGAAGGAATTGCGGCGTTTGCCGTCGCGACGCTGCGCTTGGATTAGCCTTTTTTCTTCTCGGTCACCATGCCGAACGAGTTGATGAGAGACAGAAAGGCGGAGGTTCCCGACCGGTAGCTCTCGACGCTCGGCGCCTCTAGCCGAAAGATGATCGCCTGCTTGGCCGTTTGGTATCCGGCGATCCGAACCCGTGGCTCTTCGCCGCTCCACACTTCCAGCACGAGCATCTCGGCGTCCGTCAGGCTCTTGAAAACTACCGGCCGGGAAACCCGAACGTTCGGCGTGACGCGCTTCAGCTCGTCCATCACCAGCACAAGGGGTGCCTTCTTTTCCTTCGGATCGCGGGCAATCCTTTCAACGCTCAGTTTTGCGAGGCTGCCCGCTTTGGCAAGGACGGCCAGCTTTGGTGGAGTCGGCTTTTCCTCGGCGACCCAGCCTTCCGGAATTTCCACCCGGAAGACGTAGCCCGGCCCGTAGTACACGGTGGATGCCGAAACCTGCCCCAGTACCAGCAACCAGACCACTTAGTCCTCCGAGAGCCCGACAAGCCGTCGCAGTTCGTTGACTTCCTTCTGCCCGAGCAATCGGCACTCGCCCGCGCGCATTTTGTACAACGTTAACGGCCCGTACCGGGTCCTTTTGAGAGTGATGACCGGGTGGCCGACGAATTCGCACATCATACGGACCTGACGCTTTCGCCCCTCGTGGATGGTGATGCGGAGGCCCGTTCGTCCGGTCTTGGACTCCGCGTGAATGACCTCTACGCGCGCCGGAGCCGTCTTTCTGCCATCAACGAACACGCCTTTCCGAAGCCGTTCCAGCGCCTTCTCCTCGGGGATCCCTTGCACAATTGCCTGGTATTCCTTTTCGACTCCGTGCTTTGGATGGGCGAGCCGATTCGAAAGTTCGCCGTCGTTGGTGCAGACGAGCAAGCCTTCCGTATCCATATCTAGCCGCCCGACGGGCTTCAGCTGGACTCCAAAATCTGGCAGGTAGCGAACGATGGTCGGTCGATTCTGCGGGTCGCGGAGCGTGGTGACCACGCCGAGCGGCTTATTCATCACAACCGTGTAGGTCTTTGCGATGCCGAGTGGCATGCCATCGACGGCAACCCGGTCTTCTGGCCCAACTTTGACCCCAAGCTCGATGACGAGGGTGTCGTTAACCGTAACCCGTCCTTCGAGGATGAGTTGCTCGGCGGCGCGGCGGCTGCACAATCCGCTCTGGGCAATGCGCAGGTGCAGCCTAACGAGGCCGGCTGCTGACGCGGCGGACGGTTTTTTTCTGGATGGTCTTACGTGTTCGCGATCGATAGAACATTAAACCGCCAAGCAGCACCGCCGCGAAGGCCGCTTGGGGTAGCGGGCTCGACTTTTTAGCTTGTGCCGCCGGAACGGGGGCGTTTTCCACCCGCAGCGCGATCGCTTCCTGTTCCGCGCGGAAGCCGCTGTCGTCTCGCAAAACGATCTTCCCGACCGTGTCTCCGGGCTTGATTTCGTTTGGCAGCGATGGCGTCGGCTCGAAAAACGGCATAGGGTCGTTGGCATGCTTCCTTCGCAACACGTAGAGGGGCGCTGCCGGGGCAACATCGAGGATTCGCGCTCCAACCCTTCGTTCGCCTATCGAACGATTAGCTTCCAGCTTGGTCGATTTGACGAATCTTTCGTAACCCCACCGCAGGAGATTCTGGTGGTCCTGCTGCCAGTGGTCGCTATCGAGCACGACGGTGATGAGGCGGAACCCTTGACGAGTAGCGCTTCCCACGTAGCAATGGCCGGCCGGCACGGTATAGCCAGTTTTGATTCCGTCGGCGGTCGGATCCTTCTTCAGCCACTTATTCCGCGTCTTCATCCACTTATCTTTGACGTTGATCGTTCGACTGATTTGATACTTAGGCGTCCTTACGACTTCCCTGAACACCGGGTTCCTCATGGCCTCTCGTCCCATGAGGGCGAGGTCCCGGGCGGTCGTGGTGTGGAACGGATCGTTCAGCCCGTTCGGATTATTAAACGTTGTGTGAGTCGCGCCACATTCCTTCGCTCTTTGATTCATTAGGTTAACGAACGCTGGCACTGATCCCGCTACGTGCGTCGCCACCGCGACGCAGCCATCGTTTGCGCTTCGAAGCATCATCGCGTACAGCATGTCTCGGGCCGGAACCTTCTCTCCGACCTTCATGTGCATGCTCGCCTCTCCAACCTGGTCGATTCCCGGCGGCCCAACAATCATGTCATCCAGCTTCGCCCGCTCGATGAGCAGCAACGCCGTCATGATCTTCGTCGTGCTGGCCGGATATCGCGGCGTGTCCGGATCTTTGCACCACAGCACGCGCCCATTCTCGGCATCCATCAGAACGGCGCTTTTCGCCGAGATGTCGGGCGGAGCCAGCACCGACATCGAACCCACAAAGGCGGCGACGAGGGAGAAAATCATGCGGTCTCGGCCTCCGCCATCTCCAATGCCGGCATGACGGCGGCAAGGGCCGGGTCAATTTTAGGCAGGTCCGACGTCGCGTTCATGTTGAACTGATGAAGGAACTCCTCGGTCGTTCCATACAGAATCGGCCGTCCAGGCGATTCTCGTCGCCCAACTTCTCGCAGGAGCCTCCGCTCCAAAAGCACTCGAACGCTGTAGTCAGACTGCACCCCGCGGACCTGCTCGATCTCGCCCATCGTCATGGGCTGCTGGTACGCGACTACCGCCAGGGTTTCCAGCAAGCTTCGACTCAGCCGCTGCTTCTGCGGCTGAACGAACCGCGCCAGAACCGGAGCGTATTCCGGCTTGGTCGAAAGATGGATTCCTCCCGCGATCCGATTCAGTTGTAGCGGCCCGCCGTCCTCAAGTCGCGCTTCCAAAATCTCCAACGCCTGTTCAACCTGACCTTCGGTCAGGTCGGCCGCTTTCGCCAACGCTGCTACCGGAGCCGGAGCATCGGCCACGAAAAGGAGAGCGTGCAGGACGTCGACGGAGTTCATTGCGAAAGGTCTCGGATGGGGTTACCCGAAATGACTCGGTTCCCGCGACGGAAGACAGGCTCCTCGCCGTCAATCTTCAGTTCGGCATCACCCAAGCGGAGGAGCTCCAGAATCGCAAGGAATCCATACACTGCATCTTCCCGCCGAGAAAACTCGCCAACAAGCTCCGAGAGACAGATCCAGCTCGAGCCGAGTCGTGCGTAAACACGCGACATCTCTCCGGCCAGCGACTTGCGCGCCCGCGAAAGGTCGGGCATCTCGGTTGGAATCGAGCGGCGGAGGAGCCTTTCCAAAGCCCGAGCCAGATCGACGCCGCGGGCGTTGGCCAACACGACCGGAACTTCGTAGGGCAAAAACTCGGCATCCGGCGAGCGGAAGAAGAGCCCGGACCGCGCCTCGTGCAAGACCTCCAGTGCCGAGATCGCCAGGTGATACTCCCCAATCGACGGCAGGCCGAGTTCTTCCGACTCCTCATACGGCTCGGGTTCTACTTCTGGAATCGGAATCAGCCGCCAGGCTTTGCGCTCCAACAGAAAGCTAAGCGCGGCGAGGGCGGCGGCGGCTTCATCCAGCGAGGCGTCGCGCGCCTGCATTAAATATTCGAAGTAGGCTTCACAAATCGGCAAAAGCGGAACTTCGAGCAGATCGATTTTCTGCGCCCGAACAAGGCCGAACAGCGTCGCGAGTGATCCGTCGAACGTATCCGTGGTGACGTGGATGGGCGGCGGAGCGACAATGCCGAGGGCGGAGATCGTCGCGGAGGTTTCCAAGTCGGCGACTCTCGGCGGCATCTTCATTTAGACGAACCAATCCGACGATTAGACTCTAGGAAGACGCGGTTGCCCAAGAGATTGGAGGTGCCGGGCGGATTCGAACCGCCGAATAACGGTTTTGCAGACCGTCCCCTTGGGCCACTTGGGCACGGCACCAGAACCTATTCTTTATACCTTTGCGATCTCCCGGTATGTCGCTGAAATCAGACCAAATCGGGCAAGTTCCGAAGATCGGTCCGGGTTTGTGAGATATTCGAGATCGGCGACACGCTCCCGCCGAACCTGACCGAACGGAATGCCCTCATGGCGCCAGTTGTCAAGCTCCGCGTCATCCTCGCATGGATGCGTGACGTTGATAAATGGTCCCGGACCCACCGGGGCCTCCGTACCCGACCACCAATCCACCTTCGGACCGTAGACCAATCCTTCTTCCTCAGCGATTCTTGCCAGCAGATCACCAACACCGGGCAGCCAACCGACACCCATGTGCTCGTCGAGGTAGTTCGGGGTTAGGCCCAACTCTCGAATCTTACGAATCTGGGCTCGCACTTCGCGTTCGATATCATCGATTTCGAATCCCTTCGCATGAAGCACGTTCGGCGATGCGGTCAGCCAGCCGTTGGCCTCAACCAAACTGGCAACTTCCTGGGGCGGCGAGACGGGACCCCATTTCACGTCGTCCCACTCGCTATTGAGGCAAACGTGGACGCCGAGATCGATGTTTGGCACTTCCGATAATGCCTTTGCGTCGGCCTGAAGTGCCGGGCCATTCGCCATCACCGACACGTTCCGCGCAACTCCGGCCGAAACCGCCGAGAGGATTCCGCGATTTGCGGCATGGCCAGAGCCAAAGTCGTCGCAGCGAAACAGAACCTGGATCATTTGCCACCCGTTAGCGTAATGCCCCTTACGAAGTAGCGTTGGCAAGCGAGGAAGATGATCACCATCGGAATCATAACCAATACCGAGCCGGCCATGAGAAGGTGCCACTCGGTGCCGCGCGCGTTCTGAAGGCTTCGTAGCGCGACTTCAAGGGTCTGCTTGTTCGGGTCATTTAGCATCATGAGCGGACCCATGAAATCGCGAAAGCTGCCGATGAACGTGAAAACGGCGATCGTGGCGAGCGCCGGGCCGGAGTTTGGAATGAGCATCTGCCAGAAGATGCGCGCGTGGCTGGCACCGTCGAGCTTCGCGGCTTCGTCCATCTCGCGCGGAATTCCCTTTAGGAACTGCCGAAGGAGGAAGATGTTAAACGCTCCACCGCCAAAGAACGCCGGCACGATGAACGGCAAGAAGGTGTCGATCCAATGCAGCTTAGCCATTAAGACATAGCCGGGAATCATCGTGACAACCCCCGGGAGCATCATGGTGCTGAGCAAAATGACAAACAGCCGGTCTCGCCCCCGGAAGTTGAGTCGCGCAAATGGGTAAGCCACCATCGCGGCGGTTAACGTCACGCCAAGGGTCGGGATGACGCTAAGGACAAGCGTATTGAAAAATTTCAGCCAGAAAGCGAAGTTCCGATCAATAAAGAGTAGACGGTAGTTCTCAAAGGTTAAGGTAATCGGCCAAGACCATGGGGAGGTAAGGGCGATCTCCTCCTTGGATTTCAGCGACATCGCCACCATGACGTAAAGCGGCAGCATAAACAGGATGCTGCCAAGCACAAGGGCTAGGCCGACCGAGGCGTTGGCGATCCGCTGTTGAAGAATGCCGCGTCGGCCCGCGCGATGGTACTCAGCCGAAATCGACAGAGGCTCGGACTTAGCCATTTACTTGATGTCTCCTTCGTAATAGACCCACCGTTTACTCGCCTGCAGTTGGATCACCGTAATCACCAAGATAATCGTGAATAGAATCCAGGCTAGCGCGGATGCATATCCCATTTGTAGGCTTTGGAAGGCCTGACGGTATAGGTAAACCACCATGAACAGGGTAGCTCGGTCCGGTCCGCCGTCCGTCATAACAACGGCCTGGGTAAAGACCTGGAGCGCGCCAATAATGCCGGTGATCAGGCTGAAAAAGATCGTTGGCGTGAGAAGTGGCAAGGTGACGTTGCGGAACTTTCGCCAAACGTTTGCCCCATCAATGGTGGCCGCCTCGTAATACGAAGTCGAGATGCCTTGAAGCCCGGCGAGGAAGATGACCGTGCCTCCGCCTGCCCCCCACATGCCCATGATAACGAACGCCGGAATGACCGTTTTCACGTTGGCCAACCAGTTGACCGGTTCGCCGGGCTTTCCGGCCATATAGCTGAGCCAATCGCCAAAACCGGTCGTACTAAGCGGCCAAGTGTTGTAGATCATGTGGTTAAGCAACCCAGAATCTGGATTGAAAACACGCATCCAGATCAGCGACATTGCGACACCGCTGGCAAGCGAGGGCATATAAAACAAAGCTCGATAGAGTGGTATGCCTTTCACCTTCTGGTTGAGCAAAAGCGAGAGCGCAAGGGCTGAAATGAGCCCCAGCGGAATGCTAAAGATTGCATAGACAAACGTCTGCCGGAGCGATATCGCCACGGAGTCATCTAGCATAAACGCATCCGTGTAGTTCCTTAGTCCAACCCACTTTGGCGGCTTGATCATGTCGGACTCGGCCAGGCTAAGGAACAAAGAGTAAAGCATTGGGCCGAGGGTAAACGCCAACCCAAACATCCAAGGGATGAGAAAGAGGTAGGCGCTCCGGTTTTCCTTCTTAGCTGCGGTAGTAAATTTCACGCCGCGCTCGGGAAGGTAGACCCACGCGATAATGCCAATCGTAATCAGTGCGCCTAGAACCAGCGCGATATTGGTTGGATATGGCGAGGTCTCCTGCCGACGAATCTGGTTCGCGAGGTCGCGACTCGCTGTGCGCTGCAGATCCTCCATCGTTTTGACGGGTGGGTTCACTCCGGTCAGAACGTCGTACGATTTGCCTTGGCACAGGTTGGCGATTGGCCGGAAGTATTCGGGCACCAGGTCAATGACCATGCTTGCCGCCGCTCGATCGGTGACGGCAATCCCCTTCGGCTTCGCCGCGTCACCCGTCGCGTCTGCCGCAGGAAGCCAGATTCCGGGTTGCGTGGCAAGAGAGCGAATCGCGGGTTGGTTCAGTCCGGCGCGCGCCATGGCGATCATTCCTGGCGGACCCGACATGAACTTAACGAACTCCCAGGCTTCCTTGGGATATCGCGTTGTGGCAAAAATCGAAGTACCCGAGCCCTCACCCTTCGTTCGGTTTACGCTGCCAACGTAAGCCGGAAAAGGGACGACATCCCACTCGGCGTTCGGCCCCTTCATTTCGCGGCGAAACTTTAGGATCTCCCACGGACCTGACTGATACATCGCCAACTTGCCCTGGATGAACAGGTCACGCTGGCTTGTATTTGCGCTGGTCAACTCGGTCTGGCTCGGCGCCCACTTGTGCTTGTTGACGACATCGCTGGCGAACGTGACGAGATCGATGACGTCGGGCTCGGTCGCCATCATCTTCGTGGGCTTCTCGTTCGAATCCCAAAGCTTTAGCCCGCGCGACAGCATCAGCGTCTCCAGCATGAGCTGCGGCCAAGCCGACGAGTAGCCATACTGGAACGTCCGGCCTTTTGCGTCCTTGCGGCTTAAGGCTCCGATCATCCACGTAAAGTCTTTTGCGCCTTCGGCGGGCCGCGGCTCGTAACCCCAGCTCCAGTCTGGACTAGGGTAAGGCACCTTGGCCTCATCAAACAACCGCTTATTGTAATAGATTAAGCCGGTAGGGGCGACTTCTCGCGGCAGCGAGTAGAGCTTGTCCTCGTACGTAAAAAATCGAACAATATTCGGGTAGTAATCGGCCAGCTTAACCGACGGATCGTTCCTTAAGAAATCGTTCAGCGGTAGAAGAACGCCGCGCGCGGCCATCGGCTGATAGTCTTGCGGGGCCATTCGAGCCACATCCGGCGAGATAGAGGCCGCATACATCGCCATCAGCTTTTGCGCATAGCTGTCCACGATCGGCTCGATCTTGATCTTGATGTTTGGGTTTTTAGCCTCGAATTCTTTTACAATTCCCTCGACCACGCCCAGGCTGTCCGCACCGTCCGTGACGGCGTATCGCAGCGTGATCGGTTGCGCACCGACGAGCAGGGCCGCGCACCACAAGAGCAGAGCTAGCGCGGCCCGCACGGTTTAGGCAACCGCCTGCGACAATTCTTCGAGCGGCGTATTGTCGCGGTTAAAGTGCATCAGATCGGTTTGTTCGGGCGTTCGAACGGGCATCGTCGGCTTGGCCGGATCAAAGCTAGCTTTCACCCAGCCTTCCGTCACCATCGCCTCTAATGTTTGCAACATTCTCGGCATGTACTTGCGGAAATCGTAGCCTCGCTCGGCAAAGAACCGCTGCAGAAATGGCACGAAGTCCTCGGCCAGGCTTGATTGCCGCAAGAACCGAACCACCGGAAGAAAGTCGCCGTGGTACGGCAAAACCTTGCCGTTTCGCCGCCAAGCCTTCACCTTGCCGATCTTTCCGTGTTCCATCACCGGCACAAACACGCTCTCGGTGCCAGTGAGGTCCAAATCGAAGACGTTGTTTTGGGCGATTGCCCACGTGGCTTCCTTCCCGGCAAACCACTGCGTCAGCAGCTTGACCGCCGTCACGTCCCAGGTTCCGATCTCGGCAACCTGATAGGTTTCGCTAGCGAATCCACCGGTCGAGAGCCATCGGAACGCATCTTCCGGATTCAGTTCTAGACCAACTTCGCGTGCTATGTTCGAAGTGTTGTCGCGAAGGTCGGTAAACCGGCCGTTGCCCAGGTACCAAAAGTCGGCGAACTTGATGTGCGACTGAAGCCGAACGCGTTGCATGTCGTCGAACCGTTCTTTAAGCCAAACCGGGTCGTGTTCGCCGCGCTCGAGTTCCATAATCGTGTAAGCCGCCTCGCGAGCGCCGGTGTGTGCCAACGTCATGCCAGCACTCAAAATCGGGTCAGCAAAGCCAGAGCTTTCCCCGGCGAGCATCCAGTTTTCCCCGACGACTCGGTCGGCCACGTAGCTCCAGTCCTTCGTGCTCGCGAGTTTGTCTTCGCGCACGGCATGCTGCAGCCAGCGCGAAATGTTTGGCTCGGCGGCGATCGCGTCCAGGTAGACATCTACCGGCTTCTTGCCTAGCTCCTTGAAGCGCTCAGCCGATATAACAAAGCCGACGCTAGTTCGGGTTGTACTAATCGGAATGAACCAGATCCAGCCGTAACCCAGGCTCATCACCTGGATTCGCGTTCCGCCTTCGCCAAAATCAATCGCCCAGTCCGCGTTTTGCCAGTAGTCCCAAATGGCAACGTTCCTCAAATGGGTTGGCGAATTTACGCCAACGTCCATCGCCCGGCGGATAAGGCCGACGTTGCCCGAGGCATCGACGTAGTGCTTCGCGACCACGTCTTCCCCACCTTCCAAGCTGAGAGAGGAGATTCGATCCCCCTCGCGGTTGACGCGTTGAACCTTCGTGCCCTCCCGCACTTCCGCCCCAAGCTCGGCCGCATGGTCCAGCAGAATCTTGTCGTAAACCGAGCGGTCGACCTGAAACGCGAGCATGCGCCGCTGCCCTTCGAACTTCGACGGCCGAGGAAATTTGTTGTACTGCGAGCCCGGAACGAACTCAAAGTCCCACAGCTCGTCGGTTCGACCCCATCGGTAGGTGGCTCCAATCTTGATGGGGAATCCAGCGGCTTCGACCTTGTCCCAAACGCCCATCTCATCAAGAATGGTGCTGACCGCCGGAAGCTGGCTCTCCCCAACATGGTCGCGGGGAAAGACTTCCCTCTCCAAAACCAGGACGCTGAGGTCGGGCCGGTATTTCTTGATGAGCGTTGCGCAGGTGCTGCCTGCCGGGCCGCCCCCAACAATGGCGACGTCAACGGTCATTTCTTTTCGTCTGGCTTGCTCGGGGCCGCACCGGGCGTGTTACCCTGCGACTTCATCCACTTGTCAAAGTTTGCTTTCTCTTCGGCCGTAGCCTTATTCATGTCGAGTCCGCCCTTAAAGCCTTCCGACATCTTCTTTTCCTCGTCCTTCGAAACTTCATCCGAAGAGCAACCAACGAGGCACGCGACAACGCTAGCGGCGAGGATCGCCGTAAAAATTCTTTTCATGTTTTCGGGTACCAAAGGCAGGCCAAAGGGCTTCTCTGGCAAGCCAGAGAAGCCCGGTCGTCACGATCTTAGCGAGTCGAGTTCCACATGTTCTGGTCGAACTTAGTCGCCGGATCAGGGTTCGTCGCCGCTGCGTTCATGCTCTTCGAGTGGCCGTCAGCGAACGCGAAGTTCGCCTTACCGTCGATGGCAGTCACGCCACCGGCCTTGCCTGCCGGGTACTTGGATTCGGTGTTACCCGCCCCGAGCAGTCGCAATCCGTTGGGGATTGCACCGGTGTCGCCGAGGTAGAAGTTCTCGGTCGCGTCAACGTCCCAGAGAAGGAGTTGCGTCGGCCAGATGATCGAAGCGTTTCCTCCGGTCCAGTACGTATTGTCCTTGTTGTACTTGGGTGCAAACATGATGGTGCTTGCGGGCTGCGTCACAGCGGTCCCGCTGATCGTGCCGCCCTTGAACCAGCCCTGCGGCTCCCAGTCTGGCTGAATGATGCCGATAACGCCGATCTGAGCGTTGTCGGTGTACTTCGAGTCGCCGCCGCCCATCAGGGAGTTGGAACCCCACGAGATCCAAGGACCAGCAAACTCGCTGTAGCCGGTTGCGTTGTCCAGCGGCGATCGGAAGATGCCCTGGCTCTTGATGTACGGGCTCAACCGCGGAGCCCAGTAGCACTCCGAAGCTTTGCTCGTGTCGCCCCAACCGCCCGAACCCGGGTAGTAGATGGACGTGGTGACGAAAACGTCGTCATAGTCTCCGGCGTAGTTCAACGAACCCAAAGCAAGCTGCTTGGAGTTGCTGAGCTCGGAGCTCTTTTTAGCGGCGGCTTTCGCCTGGGCGAAGACCGGGAACAAGATAGCGGCCAAGATCGCGATGATCGCGATAACGACGAGAAGTTCAATAAGCGTGAACGCTTTGATGTTCTTCAATGAGATCCTCCGTTGGATATTTTTCGGGCGACAGAGCCCGAAGTTGCAGATGTAAATTGTGGCGCCGTAAAATTCTTGTTTACGGGGGCGGTGCTTTCGCGTGGCACAAATTCGACGGGGATAAATGTTTCCCCGCCGTGAAGTGAGCCAGATTCGATGTTGTCCATCAGGATGTCGGCAGCGGTGCGCCCAATCCGGCCAAAGTCTTGCCGAACGGTCGTGAGGCCCAAGTCGCCCACTTGCGGCGAGTTATCGTCAAAGCCCGCTACGCTGACGTCTTCCGGCACCCTCAGGCCAACGTCTCGAAGCGCTTCGATTGTTGACTCGGCAAAATCATCGTTCCAGCAAACAATCGCGGTCGGCGCATTGCCGAGATCTGAGTAAGCGACGCGTACCAGATCGGGCACATCCCCGGGAACCAGCGTTGTTTCGCCGTTCCGCTCAAATTCGCTCGATTCGAAAAGGCGTTCTGCTGCCGAAAACCCCGTCGCAAGGTAGGAATGCGCCGATTCCACGCTCTTCGACCGCTCGCATGCCCGGAAGAAGCCGTCGGCCCGCTGCATAGAACTCACCGTGCGGAACGAAGCCCCAAAATAGGCAAGCCGACCGTGCTCGAGCGAAAGCAGATGTTCCGTCACTAGCGTCGCGGCACCCACATTGTCAACGTCTACGGTGGGGAAACCACTGCCAGGCAGACTAGAACCGATGCAAACGGTATTGACGCCGCGCTCGTTTAGCGAGCCTGCCAACGGAGAATCGGCCGTTGGGGCGAGCAAGATAACTCCGTCGCAGCGGCCGTCGTAGCTACGACGAATAGAAAGCCCAGAATCGCCCCAGAGACGCTCGATAAAGATCGTAACGCTAAATCCGCGCTTCGCACATGCGTCCAGTACTCCCTCTAGGTTCCGCGCAAAGTAGAGATTGTTGAAGATCGCGCCCTCGCTGAGGTCCGGGCATATGAGGCCAATGTTCCGCGTGAGGATCGCCTTCTGGTTGCTTTCGAGGGCAGGTGGGCGATAGCGAAGTTCGCGGACCGCGGCAAAGACGCGAGTTCGGGTGTCGGAACTCACTCTGTTATGGCGGCCATTCAACACGTGCGACACCGTCGCCGTGGAAACCCCACAATAATTTGCTACATCTCGAATCGTCGCCATCTTCTTTGAAGCCGAAAGCCGAAGCGTTAGGTTAACGCGTTTGACTGACTTCCAATGTACGGTACGGACGAAGAAAACGCAAATGGAAAATGTCAGGAACACGTAAAATTACGAGGTTAACGCCGTAATACTCGTATATTCACTAGGACCCAGAATCTTGCGGATGTCATCGCGCCGGCCAAAAACCAGCCTGAAATTCGCTATGCTTGCCAAAGATGGAAGCCAGCTCAAACTGCATCCGCATCGCGATTGACCAGCCCGCTTTTCCGGCCAACCTCTCCCTCGGTTGGAACAAGCAGGGGCATTGGCCGGCGGACTGGATTTCCATTCCGGCACCGAGTTCGGAGCCATTCGTGGCGGCCTATCTGAAGCAGGTCGAACTCGGCGGGAGCTACTCAACGCGGATTCATGTTTCTGCGGATGAGCGATTTGAGCTGTTCGTCGACGGCGAACTCGTCGGTCGCGGCCCCGAAAGATGCGATGAAGATGAGTGGGCCTATGCCTCTTTTCATTTGGACTTGCCAGCGGGGCATCACACCATCGTCGCCCGGGTGATCTCGCTAGGCGAGAAGCGAGCCTTCGCTCAACACACGATTCGACACGGATTCTTGTTGGCCGACGAGGGCGGAAAGCTATCGACCGGCCGAACCGATTGGCATGCAAAAGTGCTCGGTGGCTACCGGTTCAAAGGGCCGCAGCAGGCCTGGGGAACGGGATCCAACGTTCGGATGCACGGTGCAGAGTTTGATTGGGGGCACGAAACCGGCGCGGGCGAAAACTGGGGGCCGGTTGAAGTCACCTTCCCCGCCACCTGTGCCGGTTTCGAGAGCGAAGTTGACCCCGGACCCTTGCTGCGACCGTCACTCTTGCCACCGATGTGGGAAACCGAAATCACGACGGCGGTGGTTCGGCACGCCGCTTCGGTGCCGGAAGGGCCGACCAACGGCATCGCATTTACGGCCGCCTCCAGCGAGGCCATTTGGGCCAAAGGAGTTCAGGCATTGCTGGCCGGAGCGCCGCTGTCGTTCCCGGCCCACTCTCGCATCCGCGCGCTGATAGATCTCAGCGACTACTATTGCGCGCGCCCGGAGGTCGCCGTTTCTGGTGGAAGCGATGCGGAGATTCGGATCCACTGGCAGGAATCCCTCTTCAACAAGAATCACGAGATGACGAAGGGTAATCGTGACGAAATTGAAGGCAAGCATTTCACGACCATCTGGAGTTGGGAGGATGGCATCGGTGATACTTTCTTCCCTAGCGGCGCGACGGAGAGCTTCTCGACCCCGTGGTGGCAGGCCGGTCGATTCGTAGAGTTATTGGTGATTACCGGCGAGCAACCGCTTACCATCGAAACCTTAAAGCTGGTGGAAACGCGATACCCTCTCGAGAATGCGTCTAACTTTGAGAGTAGCGACGCAGATTTAGACAAAATTATTGGTCCGGCGTACCGCACCTTGCAGATGTGTAGCCATGAAACCTACATGGACTGCCCCTACTACGAGCAGTTGCAGTACGTCGGCGACACAAGAATCCAAGTTCTGGTGACCTACCTGACTTCTCAAGACGATCGGCTCCCGATTCAGGCGCTTCGCGCGTTTGATCGATCTCGCCGCAAGCGGGGCATCACCATGTCTCGGTACCCGAGCCGCGTGCGACAGATCATCCCGCCGTTCTCGCTCTGGTGGGTCACGATGATCAAGGACTATGCCCTCTACCGCGGCGACCTTAGCCTGTTAAGAGAGCTTGCTCCGGGGATGCGAAGCGTCTGTGACTACTTCGCTAGTTTCATCGACGAAGACGGCCTGTTACAGCCAACTCCGGGCTGGAACTTTATCGACTGGGTTCGCGACTGGCGCGACGGCGTGCCGCCAACCGGACAAATATTGCCGACCGCGCCGGTAACGCTCCAGTTCATTTTGGCTCTGCAAGCCGCCGCGTTCGTCGAAAACGTCATCGGCGAGACCGAACTGGCCGCCAGGTGGAAACGACTTGAAGAGCGCTTAACGGCTACTCTGCGACAACGCTTCTGGGTTGAGGATCGCGGTATCTTCGCCGACGACCTCGCCCACGAGAACTTTAGCCAGCACAGCCAGGCTCTTTCCATCTGTGCGGGCATGGAAGATGTCGCAGATTTCTCGCTGGTTCAAGGCGAAGACTTGCAGCTTACAACGTTCTACTTCACCCACTATTTGTTCGAAGCCGCTCACATAAAGGGCGACTATGAACTCTTCCGGTCTCGGATCGACGATTGGACTAAGATGCTTGCCGACGGTCTAAGGACTACGATTGAAATGCCGGAGCCCACGCGAAGCGATTGCCACGCGTGGGGGGCGCATCCGATCTACCACTACTTTAGCAGCGTGCTCGGAATCCGAAGCGGCGGCCTGGGTTTCGAGAACGTCATCATTCGGCCGATGCCCGGTGACCTCGAAAACGCGCGTGGCTCCTTCCCAACTCCACTCGGAGACCTAACCGTCGCCTTCACGCAGAGCGCAACCACCATCACCTTCGACATCCATCTACCTAACGCCCTTAGTGGAACCTTTATCTACGCCGGGCATTCGCTTACTCTCCATCCTTCCGAAAACCGTTTCACCTTCCCAAAGCCATGATCGAAATCTCCAACTTAACCATCGATGGTCAGACCAACCCGATCGCCATCGGCGTCCCGAATCCTCAATTCCACTGGCTTGTTGCGGCGGGCGCGCCCATCGTAAAAGGCAGCCTTGCCGTTTCGGACGGAGACACGATCCTCTGGACGACCACCTGGGAGGGCGACGGCCGAAGCGCAATCTATGCCGGTCCGCCTCTCACCAGCCGTCAGCGGCTGACCTGGGCAGTAGAGACGGAGACCGAAAACGGCGACAAAGCGATTTCGGAAACCCAAACCTTCGGGGTTCCTTTGCTGGCCGACAGCGACTGGACGGCCAAATGGATCGAATCAGACCGGCGCGGCGGACCAAGAACTTCGGCTGCCGTCCCGACTTTCCGAACCAGTTTTAACCTAGACGAGATCCCCGAGGCGGCACTCGCCTACACGACTGCGCTCGGAACCTACCGACTGCTCGTGAACGGCCACAGCGTCCCGGTCGGTGAACTGGCACCCGGCTGGACCGACTACCGCAAGCGCCTGCGCTTCCAAACCTCCGACATCTCGGAGTTCCTCGCGGTCGGCGAAAACGTGATTGAAGCCGAACTTGGCGACGGCTGGTTCGTCGGAAACGTTGAGTGGCGCGGGCGCGAAATGTACGGGACGCAACCCGCTTTTCTTGGCCAATTCGAAATCGGCGAACTTACGCTTGGCACGGATGAAACTTGGACTGCGGTTTACAACGGCCGACTGCAAGCCGACCTGCTGATGGGCGAGCACCTCAACGCGACGATCGCCCCGGAATCTGGCCCGGTCCGCATCGCCACCCCGACCGTCGGTCAACTGGTTCCGCAAGCCGAGCCGAAAATTGAAGTCACGGAAGTCATCTCGGCGAAGTGCGTCACGCGCAAGAACGGCTGGCCCGCACCCGATTTCGTCGTCGACTTTGGTCAGAACCTCGTCGGTCGGCCCCGGATTACGGTGCGCAATGCCGGTGGAAAAACCATTCGCCTGCGCCACGCCGAAGTTCTCAAGCCAGACGGCCACATCTACATCGAGAACCTCAGAAGCGCCACGCAAACCGACTTCTTCACCGTGCCGAAGGATGCCGACATCTTCACCTTCGAGCCGATGTTCACCTTCCACGGTTTTCGGTATCTGGAGATTCGGGGCATCTCGGAAGACCCAGACGCGAGCGACATTCAGGCGGTGGTGCTTCACAGCGACTACCAGCCAACCGGAACTTTCGCCTGTAGCGACGCCCTGCTGAACCAACTTCAGCAGAACATTTGGTGGGGTTGGCGCGGCAACAGCGTAGACGTTCCCACCGACTGTCCGCAACGCGACGAGCGTCTCGGCTGGACAGGCGATGCCCAAGTCTTCTGCCGAACGGCGGCGTACTTGGCCGACGTAGAGACGTTCTTCCGCAAGTACGTCGTCGACCTGATGGACGCCCAGAAGGAGAACGGTTCGATCCCCGCCATCGCGCCAAACACCGACGTCGTCGGAGGCGACGGCGGACCGGCATGGTCCGACGTCCTGGTCATCGTGCCCTGGACGATCTACCGCACCTACGGAAACCCGCAGATCCTCGAGGAAGCGTACGACTCGATGGCGCGATACGTCCAGTACCTGGAGGACACCGCTATCGATGGCATCCGCTCGCATCCGGAGTGGGACGGCTTCAAGGGCTTCGGCGACTGGCTCTCCATTAACGCCGACACGCCAAACGACCTCATCGGAACGGCATTTTTCGCCCACGTCGCGGGCCTCTTGGCCAAGGTTGCCGGGGTTCTCGGCAAGACCGAAGACGTCGCGAAGTACGAAGAGGTGCACGCAAGAATCAAGGCGGCGTTCCAAGGCCGATTCGTCACGCCGACGGGACAAATCACCAGCCGAACTCAAACGGCATACCTTCTCGCCCTGCATTTCGAACTCCTAGAACCGGCCCATGTCGCAACGGTCGTTAAGGACCTCGTTCGCAACATCCGCGAGCGCGGAACAAAACTCAGCACCGGGTTCGTCGGCTCGCCCTATCTCAACCATGTGCTCACCGACCACGGTCAAAACGAGCTTGCCTTTGATCTCTTGCAACAGAAAGAGTGGCCGAGCTGGCTGTACGCCGTTACCCAGGGTGCAACGACGATCTGGGAGCGGTGGGACGGTTGGACGCACGACAAGGGCTTCCAAGACGCCGGCATGAACTCGTTCAACCACTACGCCTACGGCGCTATCGGCGACTGGATGTACCAGCGAATCGCCGGAATCGACCTCGACCCCGAAGTCCCGGCCTACAAGAAGCTGCGCATGCGGCCGCTCGTCGGAGGAGGCTTAACATGGGCGCACGGAACGCTCGAGACAAGGTTCGGAACGGTCGAAAGCCGGTGGGAACTGGACGGAGATGCGTTCCACTGGACGGTTGAGATTCCGTTCGGCACCACGGCGAGCGTTGAAATTCCGACCGGATTTACGGCCTCCGAGGGAGAATCGCAGACCCGAGAGATCACAGCCGGCAAGCACGTGATCACGGCCGTTCGGGCCGCCTAGCGCGCGGCCGAACGGTACACCGCTTCAAAGCGGTTCACCATTTCGGTGAGCGAGAACTTCTCGGCGACGAGGTCACGGCCCCGTCGCCCCATTTCTTCTCGCTCGCGCTCGTTGGTGAGAAGGTACGAAATCGCCTCGGCAATGGCCTCGGGACGCAAATCCACCAGCAGGCCGGTCTGTTTATGCTTCACAACCTCGGGCAAGGCGCCGACTTCCGTGGCTACGACCGCCTTTCCACGGGCACTCGCCTCGATCGCGGCCACGCCGAAGGTCTCCATCACGGAAGGTAGGGTGCTCAGGGTGACGGCGTCCAGCAATCGCGCGATGTCGTGCCGTACTCCGGTAAACGTCATCTCTTGTTCATAGCCGGAACTGCGGACTGCGTCTTCCAGCTCGGGCCGGAAACTTTCCTCCACCTTTCCAACGAACAAAACGTGGGCGTCGGGATGCGCCTTTCGCACCTCTCCCATTGCATGGATCAATTGCATCTGCCCTTTGTCGTGGCAGAGTTTGGCAACCAGTCCAACAACCTTCTTTTCCGTCGGAATGCCGAGTTCGGCCAAAACTTCGTTTCGGTCCGAACGCGGTAGGTCCACAAAGTCGGTTCCGTTGTAAACGGTTTCGATAAACGTTTTGGGAATTCCGTTTCCGTGCAGCATCCCGGCAACAAAGTTTGAGACGGCAACGAGTCGGTTTCGGCCGCGGGCCAACCTTCGGTAAATCTGGTCGTTGTTGGCGATGTGTACGCTGGTTACGATCGGGGTCCGCGTGACCAGTCCCAGCGCATGGCCAATGTACGCCGCTCGCGTTAGGTGGGTGTGCACCACGTCAATCTTTTGCCGCCGAACCTGATGGATCAAAAATCCCATTGTTCGCAACCATCCGGTACCCTTCATTCGAATGGTGGCGGCAGGGATGTCGGCTTCTTCCAGGATCTCCGGTAGCCAGCCATTTGACGGAGTGACGGCATACACCATATGCCCTCGCTGCTTGAGGAGCGTAGAAAGGGAGTAGACGTGCCTTTCGGCACCAGATGTTGCACTGCTGGAAACAAGCTGGACGACTCGAAGTGGCCGCGCGTTGGTCAAATGACAGATCCTTACGGAGGCCCCGGTGAGCCGTCCTCAGATCGGAGGATACCTTTCAGGGAGAAACGAATGAGATGCGACTAAATTCTGGATCGGGGGCGGCCTTGATGCAACAGTCGAAGCTGCTCCAGGTCCTCAAGATCGCCGATTTTCGGCTTCTCTGGCTGGGCGCTTTTGTTAGCTTTTCCGGAAGTTGGGTTCAAAATGTGGCGCAAGGCAATTATGTCTACACGCTCACAGGCAGCGAGTCGATGCTTGCCACCGTGTCGTTCGTAAACTCGCTTCCCGTATTCTTTTTCGGCTTCCTCGCCGGCTCCATGAGCGACTCGTTTGACAAAAGAACCCTGCTCATCATCACGCAGATCCTGTTCGCCATCGGGGCCGGATACCTTGCCTACGGCACGTACACCCACACGGTGGCGATGCCGCAAATCCTGATCGTGGCGTTTCTCACCGGCCTGGTTGGTTGCGTCGAAATGCCGGCACGCCAATCTATCGTGAGCAAAGTGGTTCCGCCCGAGCTCCTCGCCGCGGCGGTACCGGTTCAGGCGATGACGTTTAACGCCGCGCGCATTATCGGCCCGGCCCTGGGCGGCCTCTTGCTCACAAAAGTTGGCGTCGCGAGTTGTTACCTGGTGAACGCGATCAGTTTCGTCGCCCTCATCTGGTCCGTCCTCGCGATCCGAAGCAACCTTAGCGGCAGCCGGCGTGAACGGCAACCGATGAAGGACATCATTTTCGAGGGCATGCTCTACACCTGGCGCGAGGCTCGACTTCGAACGCTCCTCATCCTGGAAACCATCACCGCCGTTTTCGGGATCTTCTACTTGCCGCTGGTGCCGGCGTACGTCGACCAAGTTCTCGGACTCGGCACCACTTCGGTCGTCGCCAAGCGAGCGCTCGCAAACTCCTACGTTGCCGTCGGAATCGGAGCGATGATCTCGTTGCTGCTCATTACGCAGCTCAGCGAATCCCCGCACAAGGGCAAAATCATCCGGGCTTCGATGTTTGCGCTCGGCTTTGGTCTGCTGGGGCTTTCCTTCACCCGCGAGCCATGGATCGCGAACATCTTCATGGCGATTACCGGTGGGGCCACGATCGTTCAGTTCAACACCACGAACGCTTTGTTCCAGATTCTGGCCCCAGAGCGCCTGCGCGGGCGCGTGCTCTCCATGCACATATGGGCGCTCAACGGCCTCTCCCCCTTCGGCATCCTCTTCATGGGTTGGATTTCCGACCGCACCCGGGGTGCTTCCCTTCCCGTCCTCAGCGGCGGGGTTCCGCTGGCGCTACGGTTGGGTTGCGTCGCCATGCTTGCCGGCTGCGCCTTCGGTTTCCTGAACCGGAAGACCCTCACGGACCTCAATTACCCAGGAAGCTCAAGTAACATTAGTTAGATGGCGAGCCGAGATACCGAAGAGTGGCTTTGGATTACCGGTCGAGACCTGCAACGCCTTGCCGACGAACTGACAAACCTGCGGCCATCGCTTGCGGGGTCGCCGTATTGGGAACCCAAGGTCGACCTCATCGAAGAAAACCATCGGTTCCTGCTGAAGGCAGAGTTGCCGGGCGTGCGCCCCGAGGACATTCACGTCCATTACGTGCCCGAGAAGCACGCGCTGGTTTTGCGGGGACACCGGCAGGATGATCTCGCCGGGGGCGACAGCGTCGGCGTACATCAGATCGAAATTTTTTACGGCGAGTTCCATCGAGAGGTCCGGTTACCGGTTGGGGCCATTGATGGAGCCGGAGTACGCGCGCAGTACCGAAACGGGTTCCTCTTGGTGATGATCCCAAAAATGCTCGTTGCACCGGCCACCCGCCACATCACAATAAAGCGAAGTTAAATGGCAGAAACTAAATTCCCGATGTTGGAAGACGACGATTTGCAGGTCGATGACCTGCTTGATGGCGAGCTGCCGCTTGGCGAAGCCCCGGAGGAAGGGGACGATCGACGTCCGGACGTTCCCGAAGAGCTGAACCTGCTGCCGCTACGCGATAGCGTGATCTACCCAATGCTCATCGCGCCGCTTTCGGTTTCGCGCGACGCTTCCGTTCAGCTGATTGACGAGAGCATTGTCGCCAACAATCGCGTGATCGGCGTGATCGCTCAGCGCTCGCCGGACGAGGAAAACCCCGGCTTTGACGACGTTTACGAATACGGTTGCGCCGTCATCATCCGAACGATGGTGAAGATGCCGGATGCGGTTCGCCTCATCGTCCAAGGCGTTTCCCGATTCCGAATCATCGAGAAGCTACAAACGGAGCCCTACCTGCGCGCCCGGATCGAAGTCCTACCGGACGCCCCGTTCATGCCCGGGCGAGAAGAAGAAATCGAAGCGCTTCGCCGATCGGTTGCCTCACTCTTCGAACAGGCGATCAAACTTTCGCCGACGCTGCCGGACGAGTTGCGCACGCTAACCCACGCCGTTCAGGAAACGAACGTGATGGCGGACCTCGTCGCCGCGCACATGAACATTAGCCTTGAGGACAAGCAGCGCATCCTCGAAACCCTGGACGTTGAGGAGCGACTGCGGTCCCTGCTGGAAGTTTTGGGTCGCGAGGTTCGCGTGCTGGAGCTTTCCAGCAAAGTCCAGAACGAAGTCAATACCGAGCTGAGCAGAACCCAGCGCGAGTACTACCTCCGCGAGCAGCTGAAGGCGATCCAACGCGAGCTCGGGGAAAGCGACGAGCGCGGCGAGGAGCTCGACGAGATTTGGAAGCGCATTCTGGATGCCGACCTTCCGGAAGCCGCTTTCAAGGAAGTCAACCGAGAGTTCGACCGGCTGCGGCGCATGAACCCCGGCGCGCCGGAATACACGGTTGCGCGAACCTACGTCGACGCCGTGTTGGCGATGCCTTGGAACGCTCTGACCGAAGACAACCTGGACCTTGCCAACGTGAAGGGTGTGCTGGATGGCGACCACTACGGCCTCGACAAGATCAAGGAGCGGATCATCGAGTTCATGGCCGTCCGCAAGGTGAAGACCAAGGGGACGATTCGCCAGCCGATTCTTTGCTTCGTGGGCCCTCCCGGCGTTGGAAAGACCTCGCTTGGCAAGTCGATCGCTTCGGCGCTTGGCCGCAAATATGCGCGGATCGCCTTGGGTGGAATGCGCGACGAGGCCGAGATTCGCGGCCACCGGCGAACCTACATCGGTGCCATGCCGGGCCAGGTGATGCAGGCGTTGCGTCGGGTGGAATCTGGCAATCCCGTCATCGTCCTCGACGAGATCGACAAGCTGGGCAGCGATTTCCGCGGCGATCCTTCGTCGGCGTTGCTCGAAGTTTTGGATCCCGAGCAGAACGTCGCGTTTCGGGACCACTACATCGACGTTCCGTTCGACCTCAGCCGGGTGTTCTTTGTGGCCACCGCGAACCGACTCGACACCATTCCGGCCGCCCTTCGCGACCGAATGGAGATCATTGAGCTTGGCGGCTACACCGAGGAAGAGAAGTTCGAAATCGCGTCGCGGCACTTGGTGCCAAAGCAGATTTCCGAGCACGGCCTACGGCCGTCTCAGGTCATGATGAAGCCGGAAGGGCTCCGCAAGATCATTCGGCACTACACCCGTGAGGCGGGAGTTCGAAACCTGGAACGCGAGATTGGCAGCGTCGTGCGAAAGGCGACCCGCAAGGTCGCCGAAGGTTTCAAGGGCAAGACGACCGTCACCGAGAAGTATGTGGAATCGGCCCTCGGCGCGCCGCGCTACCTGCACGACGAGGTTTTGGAGCGCGAAATGCCGGCAGGAACGGCGGTCGGGATGGCATTTACCGCCGTTGGCGGCGACATCCTGTTTATCGAAACCGCCAAGATGCAGGGGACCAAGAGCCTCATCGTAACGGGTCAGTTGGGCGACGTGATGCGCGAGTCGGTGACGGCAGCGCTCAGTTTTGTGCGCAGCAACGCGGTTCGGCTGAACATCGATCCGGCGACGTTTGAGAAGTCGGAGATCCACGTGCACGTCCCCGCCGGGGCCGTGCCCAAAGATGGCCCAAGCGCGGGCGTCACGATGGTGACCGCCCTGACTTCCCTGCTCACCGATCGGCCGGTGCGGCGGCGGTTAGCGATGACGGGCGAGATCACGCTGAGCGGGCAAGTCTTGCCGGTCGGCGGGATTAAAGAGAAGGTCTTGGCGGCGCGGCGGGCCGGGGTGGATACGGTTTTGCTCCCGGATCAAAACCAAAAGGACTACCTGGAGGACGTCCCGAAGGAGATCCGCGACGAGTTGAAGGTTCACTTCATCAAGCACGCGGACCAGGCGCTCCGCTGGGCCTTGGAACCAGTCGCGCGGTAGTAGCGAAGGCCCCACCTTGGCCAGGGCTATAGAGTTGTGGCCTTTCAGGCCATGAACGTCCCGCTGAGCACAAATAGCGGCCCTAAGCTCTAGTGTCCGGGGCCAAAACGTCGTGGCAACGCTAACAGCGGACCGTCCGCGATCCGGCCCGGACGACTCCGACGGCCCAACGGGCCGAAATCCTATAGCCCGGGCCGCAGGCCTGGGAAAGGCCGACCCATCTAACCAAGCCCCAACGGGGCCGGATGCAATCCGTGTGAACGCCAAACTCCGACCGGCGAGACCCGGTCCGAATTTCCTCCACCCGGAGGACCGCCCGTGTCGGACGCCTTGCTACAACAACCCGCAACGGGTACGGTTCCAATCATGGACCTCCCGCCGAAGATCAATTCCGGATTCGCCACCCATTCGATCGCTGATTTCATTTCGGCGACCGCCGAGAAGGACAACCCAGGCGATGTCTTCGAACTGGAGAGTCCCAAGATGCTTGAGGCCCACGTGAACGGCCGGATCTGGAGCAAGTTGGGCGCTATGATCGCCTACCGTGGCAACCTCAAGTTCTTGCGCGAGGGCATGATGGAAGGCGGCATCGGCAAGGCCTTCATGAGAATGGTAAGCGGGGAGATGTCGCCGCTATGCAAAATCGAGGGGCACGGCGTGGCCTACCTCGCGGACGCGGGGAAGGAAGTCACCGTTCTCCGGTTGGATGGCGACAGCATCAATGTGAGCGGAAACGACCTGCTCGCCTTCGAAGACACCGTAAGCTACGAAGTCACCATGCACCGCCGCGTGGCGGGAATGATGGCGGGCGGCCTGTTCTCCGCGCGGCTCACCGGGCAGGGAATGGTCGCCATCGTGACGCACGGCCGACCGTTGACCCTCCGCGTGCGGCCGGGCGACCCCGTCCTCACCGACCCGAACGCGACCGTCGCTTGGAGCAGCAACCTTCAGCCGGAAATGCGAAGCGACGTGAACCTGAAGTCCATCTTTGGTCGCGGCGGCGGAGAAACCTTCCAAATGCTGTTCCAGGGCGAAGGTTTCGTTGTGGTGCAACCGTTCGAGGAAATCCCTCAGGCCGCCTCAGCCGCGTCCTAGGGCCTAGTCGCCGCCATCAATCGGCAGTTCCACGTGGAATCCGCCAAACCCAATCGAGGCCTTCGTGGGTTTGGCGGATGACATCACGAGCGGCGACTCCAGCCGCAACGGCGTCGGCAAACCCGGCGGCAGGTTGAACGCCAACCGGCGCCAGCCCGTCCAATCCACCGGCACGGCTGGCATGTCAATCAGGCCGCCCTTGGCGTCGGCCAATTTCACACCTACAAGCACGCCGGAAGCGTCGCCGTGAACCCACGCGATGAGTCGGCCTGGCTTTCCGGGCAGAACTATCGGGCTCGCCGGCGTTAAGACCGCCGACCCGGGAAAGGTCGCCGTGACTAAGCGAATCGGACCGCGAATCCGGTCCGGCGGCGGGCCCAAAGAGTTTTCCACCTGAACCGTGCCGCCGGTCAACTCCGGCAGTTCAATGTAGGCGAAACGGGCCGTCTCGGTGAGCAGCACCACGCGCGCGCCCTCCTTCAGAACCAGGGTCAGCTGAGAATCCGGCTTGATGCCCGGCAAGAACACGGTCGTCTCGCCGGTCTTTAGCTCAACCGCCACCTCGCGCTCGTCCCCGTTCACCACCACGCGCGCCGTCCCAGAATAGCTTCCCGGCCGACCGGAAACCGTGAGAAAGAGCCCGCGTTCGGTTGGATCAAGCACCGCCGTCAGAGGGTCGGCCGGCAGCAGCAGCGTCTCCATCGTGGCCGAAACGCCGTCGGGACGCGTCACCGTCAGGCGCAACGAGGTCGCCGGATCCATCCGAAGGAACGCCTCGGACAGCTTCCGCGTAAACGCCTCGATCTCGTCAACTCCCTCGGTAAAGACTTGCCTTCTTCGGCCCAGAAGCGGCATCCGCCAGTCGAGGCTGAGCTTTCCGCCCGCCGGAAGACTCGCCGCGAAACTTCGCACCAATCGGGCCACATCGGCCGGGTTTTGCCAAGTTATGGAGGCGGGTGGCGTGGGCAAAGTCAGGGCCAGGTCCACCACCGGGTCTCGCTTTGCCAGGCTCGTCACCGTCGGCACAGCGCCCGTGTCCTTCGGATTCCATCGCACCACCGCCGGCTGCGTTCCGTCCGTAAAGATTGCGCCAAAGTCCCGGCCATCAAGCACCACTTGCTTTCGGAACTGCCAGCCGCGGAGCCGCTGATCGGCCGCTTTCCAAGATTCCAGCCGGGTCGGCGGCCAAGCCGCGCCGATGCTCAGCGGTACCCCGGCCACGAGGTTCGCGAGGTAATGCCGAAGCGAGCCGTTTTCCCACCCGGTACACACCAGCGGCGGCACCTTTCCGGTCGCATCCCGGATCGACCGCCTCAACCGCGCATACTCCTCTATCACAGACTCGGGATCGGTTCGCGGGGACGGCTGAATCGAAAGCGCATCCAACTGCTCCAGCGCAAAGAATTTCCCATCTTCCGCGATAGCCGGGCCAACGATCCACTCCTCCGGCGAGACCTCGCGGATGGCGGAAGTCGCCGCTTTTGCGGCGTCGCGCGGCGCGGAGATCTCCCAAACGATCCCGCGACGCCGAAACCGCACGGCCATCGACTTCGCAAACGCCGCGTACTGACCGCCGCCCGGAACTAACCGACAAATCGCCCGCATGCCCAGCCGTCGAACTTGCCCAAGCCTTCGGTCGGCCACCCCAAACTCGGAGCCGGCCACGAAATCGAGCCGAACCCAGCGCGCGCCGCTCGCCTTCAGAGCCGCTTCCTCGCCAACCGGAAGCTCCCGCGCCCCCAACGAAAAACCGAGACCCTCTCCGTATTTCAGGGTCGGCAACGGAAAATCTTGCCGGTAACTGCGCTGCGCCAGCGAAAGCAGAAGCAAAGCGGACAGCATGCCCTATCTTTACCCGGGTCGGCGGCACGCAGGAGGACTACGTAGACACATCTATACATCATTTAGGGGACGCAGAGATACGGGTCACGCAAAGAATGGACCCCGAGGCTGCCGGACCGTTGGCAATAATCAATCCCGTCATGAACTTAAAATTTATTATTGCGATCTGCGCTCTCGCGGTCACCGGCATCGCTTCTGCCCAGGTCACGACGACCCTCACCGGTCGAGTCCGAGACTTTAAGATGCGAAACACCCAGGGCGGCCACCCCGACTTCGAATGGCAGGTTAGCGGCCACAAGAAGGGCATGGTTTCGCAGTACACCAACAACGCAGGCAAGCCGAACTTCGTTGCCCCGAACGGCTACGGCGGAGTCACATCGAAAGACACGTTCAACCAGTGGTTCAACGACACGGCCGGCGTCAACGTTGGCTTCGACATGCCGATCACGCTTACCCGCGCAAACAACGGCGTCTATACCTACAGCAACCAGAACTTCTTTGCCGCCGATAACAAGGGCTTTGGCAACCAGGGCTACAACCGCAACTACGGTTTCACTTACGAAGTCAACTCGACCTTCGGCTACGAAGCTTCGAAGAACCACAAGTTCACCTTCACCGGCGACGACGACGTTTGGGTGTACATCAACGGCAAGCTCGCCATCGACCTCGGCGGCGTTCACGGAGCCCTATCGCAGACGGTCGACCTCAACAGCATCGCCAGCAGCTTCAACCTTGTCGACGGTAATAACTACAACATCCAGGTGTTCTACGCCGAGCGACACACGACCCAGTCCTCGTTCCGAATCGACACGACGATTCCGCTCGTAAATGCTCCGGTCAACCCGGTTCCCGAGCCGGCTACGATGGCCGTTCTCGGCATGGGCGCTCTCGCCCTGTTCCGACGCAAGCGCGCTTCGAAGTAACTGCCCCAAAGCCCCCTTGCAATGCAAGGGGGCTTTTTTGCGTCAGAGGCTGTCGAAGAACGCCTTCAGATCTTTTCGATCTTGCGCATTCAGTTTCATAAACCGCTCGCGCGCGGCGCTCGCCTCGCCGCCATGCTGCAATACCGCCTCCATCGGTGAGTTTGCGCGGCCGTCATGCAGAAAGAAGCGGCGCTTGGAAAGTCCCCAAAGCGGAGCCGTCCGCCACTGGTCGCCTTTTGCCATCTCTTGTTGCACGCCGTCGTTCAGGCCGCTTCCCATTCGGTGCAACAGCAGGTCCGAGTACAGCCGAACCGCCTGCTGCGATAGGGCCGTGACCGAGTTCGTGCCGGTTTTCATTTCCGGAACGTGGCAGCTGGTGCAGCGCATGTTCCGAAAGATCTCTTCCCCACGCTCCGCGCCGATTGGCGTTGGTTGAACCCGGGCCGGCGGAGCGAGGAAGCGCATGAAGTTCACGAACTCCTCCACCGCGTTGTCTTCGGGCTCGGCCACCGGGTCCGCCCCGGCCGGAATCGGCTTCCCTTGCGGGAGGTTCTCAACCGGAAAGATCGAGGTGGTGATGCCCATCTCGTTCAGGTAGGCATCGGCGGCGAACACCCGCAGGCTGGCGAGCTGCGACTTCCAACCGAAACGGCCGACCTCGGTTTTGCCGGTCTCGGCGTTCACGATCATGTTCGCCACGCCCTTGATCCCGTCGGGTTGCGCCGTCTTCGTCCGGGCCAGAATCGTATCCGCCGAGATCGCTTCGATCAGCCCCGCCCCGAAAAGCGGCGTGGTGATGCGGTGCGAGACGAACTGGGTTCCGGTCGGAATCACCTCCGGTGCGACCGGAAACTTCGGGTCGAACTCTTGCAGCGATCGCCGCTGAATCACCGCCCCGCCAACGGATGGCAGGTCGGAATAGGCACCCTTCTCATAGGCCCCGATTCTCGAGACGCGGGTCAGCACCAGGTCAAGTCCGGCGCCACCAACGGCACCGGCGGCGTGGCATTGCACGCACGAGGTTCCGTTGAAGACTGGGCCGAGCCCGTCCCCAGCGTCCTCGTCGGTTCGAAACGCGACAAGACCGGCTTGAAAGTCCGCCGATTGGGTCGCGGTAAGCGCGGGGATCGCCGAGCCCAGCGAAACCGGCACGGTGGACGTGGTTGGGCTTTCGCCCGATGAGCCTCCGCCGCCGCAACCTCCGAGCGCGGCAGCAAGGAGAGCGAGCGGAAAACGTCGATTTGGTGATTTCATCTCACGTGTCCTTAGTTCGCATGCGAACTAGGGGCCACGATGACGCCGAGAGATTTGGAAACCGTGAGGAAACAAACAAAGAAGCCCTCGCTCCGTGAGGTGCGAGGGCTCCTAACTAACTCAGCCGATCACTTTTTGTCGGGATTGTTCGGATCGTTTTGAGCCGGGACGAGCACGAAGTTCGGGGCCTTCCCTTCTACTTCGCCATCGGCATTGCGATTGTCCTTATCCGCAATCGGCGCTTCGCTTTGGCATCCCCCGACGAGAATCGCCAGGGTGATACCAAGGATCAAGAGCAGCGTTCGCTTCATTAGTTCGGCTGTCGGTCGGGGCGGAAGAGCGGAATGTGGCACTGCGAGTCTTGGTAGATACCAGACTGGCTAGGCACACCATTCTGCAGATAGGATCCTGCCGGAGCGAACGGATCGTTGCTCGCGTTGCCGGAGCCAGCAACGCGGGACTTGGCGTGGCCGTCCGCGTAAACCCAGTTCTGGGTCTTGCCGCCCCAGATCCACTGCGTGCCGTACGACACGTTTCCGAAGCTGGACTGGATACCGTTAGCGTCGCTGATTCCTCGGTTGTCTCGACCGGCGTTGCAGGCGCTTGCGTCGGTGACGAACGGGCCGGCGGCGCTGAATCGGCATGCCTGATCAGCCTGCGGGCAGATGAGGAACGGATTGGTGTATCCGCCACCGCGCTCGGCTTTCTTGCCGAACATGGGCCACCACATCGGGGTGGTCGTCGGAGATACCGGCTCGGTCGCCGACATCGTGCCTAGAAGGCCGTTGAAGCTGTACGAAACGTTGGTCGGGCGAGCCGCCAGGTTAGCAGCCGAAGTGTCCCAGTCGCCGCCACCGATTTCAACTACCGGTGCATCCGGCTGGTAGAACATGTCCTGGTTCTTGGTGTACGGCAGGATGGAGTTCGGAGCAGCGTCTCGGCCACCGCGGATTCGGCGGAAGCATCCGGCAGCTTCCTGCGCGTTTCGATTTGCGTTCCAGTTGGACGGGATGAAGATTCGGGAGTTGTAGTTCCACTCGCCGTCGCAGCTAATGCCGGTTTGGAGCATGAACGTGTCGTCGTGATCCGACGTATAGATCATGGAAGCCGTGCCCATCTGCTTGAGGTTGGAGAGGTCGGCCGTCTTCTTCGCGGCCTGCTTGGCCTGGGCGAATACGGGGAAAAGGATGGCCGCTAGAATTGCGATGATGGCAATAACCACCAGCAGTTCGATGAGGGTAAACGCTTTCTTGTTCATGAGAGTCTCGGATGGCCACGGGCACCGGATAGTAGGCTAGGCCTAAAGACAGACGTTACTCCGGGCTCAACGCCAAATGTGTTAAGAGAAGAATAAGGTTTCGCTGGCTTTTTTGGTCCGAATGTGAAAGGGCAGCAATGTACCGGAAATCCGGTACCCAAAATCGGCCACCCGGATGGCGGTACCGGCTTCCGGCCACCAACAAGCGAGGATTGTGGTCGCGCCAAACGCGAGGGGACAATCAAACCGTTATGAAAGCTACGTTTTGCCTTGGCCTTTTCACCGTCGCATCGGCCAGTTTTGCTGGAATTGTGAACACGCCCCTGACGGGCACCCCCCTATCCACGGTTGGGTCGTTCGTAGAAGCCCGTGGTCGCGTTGGCAGTAACTCCTGGAAGCAGGGTCTGCTCAGCAATACGTTTGACGCAACGAAGACGGCCGGAAACGCCTATTCCAATGTTTGGACGTCCGGCGTCAAGAAGTCGTTCACCCTCAGCTACACCGCTGCCACTCAGACCTTCTCCTATCAGCTCGGCAGCGGCCCGACCCAGTCCTACGTCTACGCACCGGGCGTCGGCAAGGATTTCGTCGGCTTCCGAGTGGACGTCAAGTCCAGCGCGCAGTCGGGCAAGAACAGCAACAGCATGAAGATCGATGACATGGTTTACACCGACTTCTCCGGCGCAACCAACATTGCTGCGGCCGAATCGAACGGTGGAAACGTCGTCGGACCGGCTTACTACTTCAGCCAGCTCGGAAAGGACTTCACCCTCACCGGTACCGCACTCTACACGAAGCCGGCGAACGCAGCTTCGGCAAACGACGACCGAGTGACGTTCTCGATCCGCGGACTCGATGCCGAAACGCCGGTTCAGCCGGTTTCAGAGCCGGCGAACGCCGCGATGGTTGGTCTCGGACTCTTCGCAATCTGCCGCCGCAAGCGGCTCATCTAACGCGGTGCCGGAATCGGGATGGCGTGTCCGGCCGTGGAGCGGTGATACGATCATCGTAATGAAAACAGTTCTTTCCATCAGCCTCTTCGCCATCGCCTCCGCTAGCTTTGCTGGAATCGTAAACACTCCTTTAACCGGAACCGACCTGACTACCGTTGGTTCCTTTGTTGAAGCCCGTGGCCGAATAGCTACCAACTCCTGGAAGCAGGGTCTTTTTAGCAGCACCTTCGATGCATCAAAGTCGACCGGAAACGCCTACGCAAACGCTTTTACTTCCAGCGTTAAGAAGTCGTTCACCCTTAGCTACACCGCTGCAACCCAGACTTTCTCTTACAAGCTCGGTAGCGGCCCGACGCAATCCTACGTTTACGCTCCGGGCGTCGGCAAGGATTTCGTCGGCTTCCGAGTAGACGTCAAGTCCAGCGCGCAGTCGGGCAAGAACAGCAACAGCATGAAGATCGATGACATGGTTTACACCGACTTCAGCGGCGCAACCAACATCGCTGCGGCCGAGTCGAACGGTGGAAACGTCGTCGGACCGGCCTACTACTTCAGCCAGCTCGGAAAGGACTTCACCCTCACCGGCACCGCACTCTATACGAAGCCGGCGAACGCCGCCTCCGCGAACGACGACCGAGTGACGTTCTCCATCCGAGGACTCGACGCCGAAGTCACAGCACAGCCGGTACCAGAGCCGGCAACCATGGCCGTCCTCGGCCTCGGACTCGCCGCATTCTACCGACGCAAGAAGTCGGCCTAAGCCCTTAACGCAAAGGCTTCGCGGCTGCGATCTGTTTTAGGACAGACGCAGCCGTTTTTGTTTCTGGCTGACCGATCCGCATGAGCTCTTCTGCCATCATCCGCACCTGGCCCGACTGCGATTCAGGCCGGAGCACCGTGCCGGTTCGCGCAATATCTTTTTGCAGCAGGAAGAAACTCATGCGAAAGACATTCGCGAGGAAGTCTCGGAACGCGCGGCGATCCGCCGGAAGCTTTGGCTCATTCTTAGCCAGATTCGTGCCCCCCAACAAGAACGAGTACTGGATCTCGTACTGCTGAGGAGTTCCGGATCGCCAGGCCGAAGGCACCGTGCCTTGTTCCACCAACTTGCGGGCCAGCATGAAGGTGAGGTGCGTCGGGTACGGTCCGTCGTTCCAAAGGCTCTGCGAAAAGTAGTCAGCCCGCTCGGTTTCGCGGATGCCGCCGCTCTGCTGAAGGCCCGGGTCGAACATCCATCCCACCCAAAACCAAGGCAGGCGAAGGTCGGCCATCTTGGTTTCATCCGAAGCCGCAACGACCGAAATGGGATACCCAAGGTCCTTCACGGCCTGACCATCGGCAAGTCGGCCGATCTCGCCGATATCCCAAATCGGATTCTGACCCTTAAAGTGGACCCGTAGGCCAGTGCGCAAAAAGTGCTGGTACCGAAGCATCGAACGGGCCTTGAGCACAGAAAGCGACTGCGCGGTCGTTTGCATTCCCAGGCCGGCCATCCGGTCATCCAGCCGCCTCAGGTTCGCGTCGGTGGGGTCGGCAAGATACTCGTCGTCCAGGCTTGGGTCGAACGGCACGCCGATATCGGGGCACCAATCGGCCAAGGTAGCATGCGCTCGCCCTCGGAAGCTATCTTCGCTAAGCGGATTCAGGACGATGCCAATTGGCAGTTCGAATAGATCAACCGCCAAAATTTCTTTTCGCGCGGCTTCCGCTTCCGCGAGGCTTCGGATTGGCTTGCCGCAAAGCAATGGAACCCACTTGGGCAAGCCGCGGAGGAAAGATACGTCTCTCGCCGCCGCTGTTGCACCGGGCAAAGGAGCTCCGCGAGGTTGAAAGGGACGATCTACCGAGAGTCTCGGCCGCGAGAGTAGATATTGAACGATATCTGCCGCGTCGGAAAAATGACGCCCGGTTCGGCGTTTCACCATGGCTTCGGGAAAGCCGCCCATCTCGATTCCGTCCGGCGAGTGGCACGAGGCACACGAGTTGCCCCCGTCGTCGGGCCGACGCCAGTGCTCAATTCCGCCGACCGGAAACAGAACCAAGGCCGCGAGAACCGGGTTCAACGCGGCTTGCTTCCGACGGCATACAACGTGGCGTTATTGATCGCGTAGATCTTTCCGTCGGGCCCGATGAACGTCGGCGCATAGGCCTGTCCGATGCCGTCCGTCAAACGGATCTTTTCGCTCAGCGTATTGGTCACCAAATCCCATCGGTAGAGGATGCCGTCTTCGCAGTTTGCGATGATGCTCTTGCCCGGGATGTCGATTGCGCCCGAGTTGATGCACCACTCGCGCACGGCATTCGGGTGGTTGGGGAAATCCATATCGCGGGTCGGTCCGAGCTGGGTCGCGATCTCCTTCATCGTCATGATCTGGCTCCGTGATTCAAGCGCGGCCTCATTCGGATCAAGAAGGGCGATTCGGTTGGCACCGTCTCCGCCGCCGCCCGCGTAGTTGTTGTACTTGGTGAACAGCAGGTACCGCGAGTTACCCTTGTAGCGCGGGAAGAGGTTGCGAGGAACGATCGTCGGAGTGTTGTCCCATCCAAAAGCCCCGGAAGTCTTCTGCTTCGTCAAGTCGCCGCTGAAGTGAAGCAGCCATCCTCGGTAGCCGTTGTTTCCGTCGCTGTTCGCAAGAACACCGTAGTAGACGTCGCCGTCTGGTCCTTGAACCGGCGAGGACGTTCCGTCGGAGTCAATGGTCGCCGGCTGGTTCGACTTAGGATCAAAGAGATCGGTCGAGTATCGGCGGCTAAGGTCAGACGTTCGCAGACCCAGCAATTTGCCGCGTCCGTAGTTCCCGGTGGCGACCGTCACATAAACCACGATGCCGGAACCGATGCTGATCATCGGCGCGCAGTTCTGCTTCACGATTCGGTACGACGCATCTCCCGCCATGCTGGCCACCGACCGGTAGATCGCCGTGCCGTCGGGCCGAATCTTCGCCATGCCGCTCTCCAGCTTCAGCGGGGTGTCACCCAAGACCTGGTAGCCGAAGTAAACGCTGCCGTCAAGGCCGGTCGTGATGGGCGTGCAAATCTTGACATTGGCTTCGTACTTTGCCTTCGATCGGGCAAACTCTGCGTCGCCGTAAAAGCAGACGGTCTTAATCGTGCCGGTGGCCTCGTCGGGCTTGCTGCGGAAGGTCACGCGTCCGCCCGATTCCGGGATGGCGACGCGGTTGTCGGTCGTCAACGTCGGGCCAAAGCTTGGAACCCAGCCGTACGGCGGAAGCGTGTATCCAGAAATAATCGTCCAAATGAGTCGGCCGTTCAGTCCAAGTCGGCCCTCGACCTTAAAATTATCGTCGAATCCTCGCTTAACGGGAATAATCACCGTGTTGTTGGCCGTGACCGATGGCTCGCCGTAGTGGGCGAGAAGGTCGTCTCCGCTGTACCGCGGATTCTGATCGACCTTTGTCTTCCAAACAATTTTATCGAAAGCTCGGGTGGCAACGTTCGACTGGGCCGTATGGTGCGGATTTCCGCCGTAGCCGTACCAAGTTTGCGAAATCGGCTGAAGAGCGAGAGTTACGAGCAAAGGAATCAACGGCACGGGCCCAGTATACGAGTCTTAAATTTTTCCGACAAGCAGATTTGAAACCGGGTAGAAAAGTCTATGCGCCGATCACGCGCCGGGTTTGCGCTGGCATTTCTCTCGCCTGCCCTCATCCTCTACGGCGTTTTCGTTCTTTGGCCACTGGTGCAAAGCGTGCAACTTTCCTTTTACCGGTGGCGGGGAGTTTCGGTTCGGCGTAAGTTTGTTGGCTTCGACAACTTTCGGGAAGCGTTTCAGGATTCCATCGTGGGCCAGAGCTGGCTCCATGCCGCGTCGCTGGTGTTCATCGCGGGGGCCGTCACGATCGCCCTCGCGCTTCTCATCGCGCACCTCGTCGAAGGACAATCGCGGGTGGCCGATTTGGCGCGCCGGGTCATGCTCATTCCCCACGTGATCTCGCTCGTCGCGGTCGGATTGATCTGGAGCTTCCTGCTTAACCCGACGTTTGGGCTCGTGAACGCGACGCTGAAGGCGGTGAATCTCGGCGGGCTCGTTCAACCCTGGTTGGCGAAGCCAGTCCCGGCCTTTCTCGCGGTCGTGGCCGCGTTCGTTTGGTACGCGATCGGCTTCTTCATCCTGCTTTTCACAGCCGGGATGCGGCAAATTCCGGAAGAGGTTCGCGAAGCTTCCGGCCTAGACGGTGCCTCAGGATGGCGGGCGTTTAGCCGCATCACGTGGCCACTCCTTTGGTCGGTGAAACGCATCGCGGTCACCTACGTCGTCATCTGGATTCTAAATCTGTTCTCGCTGGTGAAGTTGCTTACCGAGGGTGGACCTGACCGCGCCACCGAGCTGCCCCTCACCTACCTCTATGAGCAGATGATGGGGAACGGAAAGTTCGGCTACGCCTCGGCGCTGGCGGTGATCAACATCATCTTGGCCTTCGCCGCATCTGGATTCGTGCTTTGGATATTCCGCCGCGACCCGACCTCAGGGAGGGCGAAATGAAGTCGTTTCTCACCAAGTCGTTCCTCTGGGTGTACATCCTCAGCATTCTCGTGCCGGTCGGCTGGGTCGTCATGAGCTCGCTAAAGACCGGGGCCGACATCTTCGGCAACCCTTGGGCGCCCTCCGCCGTGCCGCAGTTTAAGAACTACGCCGAGGCTTGGAGCGAGGCGCAAATTGGCACCTACTTCTGGAATAGCGTGCTGGTCTCGGGTGTCACGCTCGCCGTGCTACTGCCAATCTCGGCAATGGCCGCGTACGTGTTTGCCAAGGTGCCGTTTCCGGGTCGCCGCGCGGTCTACACCGTGGTTCTTGGCGGCATGATGTTCCCGAATTTCTTGGTCATTGTCCCGCTGTTTCTACTGATGCGGGACCTCCACATGCTCGACACGCTGTGGGGGCTCATCGTCATTTTCGTGGCGTTTTCCCTATCGTTCAGCATCTTCGTGCTGACGGGGTTCTTCGAAAGCGTGCCCGACGAACTCGCGGAAGCCGGCGTGCTGGACGGTGCGAGCGAGGCCGGAATCTTCTGGAGGATCATGCTCCCGGTGGTTCGTCCGGGCCTGTTAGTGGTGGGCATTTTGAATCTGATCGGACTCTGGAATGAATACAGCCTTTCCCTCGTCCTGATCCAATCGCCCGAGAACCGCACGCTTCCGATTGGGCTGGCAAACCTGACGATGGTTCAGCACTACCAAAGCAATTGGGGCGCACTCTTTGCCGCCGTAACGATGACGATGCTGCCGATGGTGGCGGTCTACCTTCTGTTCCGCCGCCGCCTGGAAAGCGCGATGCTCGCCGGGGCGCTCAAGGGTTGACGTCGTTCTCGAGCAAGAATCTGCACCCATTTCCACAAGATTCGGGCTAAGATGGTGCCATTCGCTCGCCCGTCGTTGGGGATGGACGGCGCGCTTATCCATGACACCGCTCCTTTTACTCTCGGCCTATATGGCGGCAACGCCACCTCTCGTCATTGTCGGAGCCCGCATCGAAGTTGGCAACGGGCGCATTATTCCGGTCGGTTCCATCCTGATTCAGGACGGCAAGATAACCAGCGTCGGAGAAAACCTTGAAGTTCCGTCCGGCGCGACCTCGATTGACGGCAAAGGGCTCACCGTTTACCCGGGCTTCATCGATGCCTACTCCACTTCTGGCCTGAAGCTGCCCACGCCGCGCGTGAGCGGCACGCCAATTCCGGACACCCGAACCGCCGCGCCCGCCTCCATGTGGAAGCCAAACCGGCGAGGCATTCGCGGAGACGTCAAAGCGGCGAAAGTGCTCGACCTGAAAGGGCCGTTCAACGAAAAGTATAAGGACGGCATCACCTACGGCGTGCTCTCCGGGGGAGACGGCACGCTCGCCGGTTCAGCGACGCTCATTTCGTTCGCCGCCGAAGCCAGCGTTGTGCAGCCGGAAGTCGCCAGCGAGATCGTTTTTCGGGGCGGACGTCCCGGCGCGGGGATGACGGAGATGGGCGGTGGCCAAGGCCGACCTCCCGCCACCACGACTGAGCCGACGTATGCCTACCCTCAGACTCTGATGGGCATCACCGCGCTCATGCGACAAACCTTGTACGACGCAAAGTCTTACGCCGAGAAAACGAATCCGAAGGAAGACGTGACCTACGAAGGGCTCAGGCCGCTCGTAACCGGAAAGATCCCGGCTCTTTACACATTGAGCAGCGGTCGCGAGATTGCCCGGGCGGCGCGATTTGCAGAAGAGTTTCAGTTCAAGTTCATCGTGAACGGTGCCGTCGATGCCTACCGGATGACGGAAACGCTGAAAAAGCACTCCGCTCCCGTCATCCTGAACCTTGACATTACCGACGAGCCAACCCGAAAGGTTGCCGACGGCCGGGATGTGACGCCGCAAGCGGTGTTGGACGATCGCTGGAATACTTGGAAAGAGCGCAGCCAGAACGCCAAATTCTTGTACGATGCAGGGGTTCCGCTGGCCGTTCGCGGCAGCCTGGGAACAAAGGGCTACCTCGCGGGGGTTCGCAAGCTCATCGAATTCGGCCTGCCGCGCGAAGCGGCCCTGAAGGCCATGACCAGCGGGGCGGCGTCCATTTTTGGCGTTTCCGACCGACTGGGAACCATCGAATCCGGCAAGATCGCGAACCTTGTCATCATGAGCGGCGACTTCGCCAACGAGGAGTCGACCGTTATCTCCGTCGTGGTTGACGGCAAGTCCATCGTGCTGGGAGCCAACGCGCCTAAATGAAAAATCTAACCCTCTTCTCGGCCGGCCTCCTCGTCCTCGCCGCTTCCTCCGCCTCGGCGCAGCTCGCACCACCCGCGGCACCGGCAAAGCCTGTTTTGACCCCGGATCCAAGCTGGCCCATCGAAACGGTATCGGACCGCAAGGCGAAGATCAAAACCAACGGTGACGTGTTCATTAAAGGCGGCCGGATCCTCACCGCCTCGAAAGGCACCATCGAAAAAGGCAACATCCTGGTTCGAAAGGGCAAAATCGTCGCGATCGGTGACGTAGCCGAGCCAGCTGGCATCACCGTCATCGACGCGACCGGAAAGGTCGTTGCGCCAGGAATCGTCGATTCGCATATCCACCGAGGCTCGGATGTGACGAACGAAGGTTCGGATTCGATCGTTGCCGAGAGCCGCATTCTGGACGTGCTGAACCCAGACCTGAAAAACGTTTGGCAGGCGGTTGCCAGTGGCGAAACGACCGGCATGTTGCTGCACGGGAGCGCAAACACCGTCGGCGCCGAGAGCCAGGTCATCAAGCTGAAGTACGGCCGATTGCCGGACGACATGCTGATTCCGGACGCGCCGCGCCAGATCAAATTTGCGCTCGGCGAGAACGTCACGCGGTCCGGTGGCACCAACCCGACCCGCTTCCCACGCACCCGAATGGGCGTTGAGGCAACCTATCGGCGCGCCTTCACCCAGGCCAAGGATTACATCAAGAAATGGGACGACTTTGAAGCCGGGCGAACAAAAGTTAAGCCCGAAGTCGACCTTCGACTCCAAACTTTAGCAGACATTCTGAAGCGAAAAGTGTGGATTCAGTGCCACGGATACCGGGCCGACGAGCACCTGATGCTGGTTCGCCTCAGCCAGGAGTTCGGGTTCAAGATCGGCGCGTTGCAGCATGCCGTCGAAACTTACAAGATTGCCCCGGAGCTCGCGAAAGCGGGCGTCGGCGTTTCCATCTTCGACGAGTGGGCGGCCAAACTCGAAATCTACGACGGCATTTCCGCTTATGCGTCGGCCGTCCTTCATCCGGCCGGGGTCCTCACCTCCTACCACACCGACGGAACCAGCGGAACCACCGCCATCAACATCAACGCGGCGAAAGCCATGCGCAACGGAGGCCTGACCGAAGAAGAAGCCCTCCGACTGATCACGCTGAACCCGGCGAAGCAGTTGGGAATCGACCACCGCGTCGGTAGCCTAGACGTCGGCAAGGATGCTGACATCGTGGTTTGGAACGGCCACCCGCTCAGCGTCTACGCCAAGGTGAACACCACGCTCATCGACGGTGAAGTGTTCTTCCAGGAACGCGATGCGTTCAATCTCAAGTCGGCAAGCACGTTCAAAACGAAGCTGGACAAGTTCACCTACGTCCCGAACACGCCGGTTCCGCCGAAGGCGCGGGCGTACGTGATCATCGGCGCCACGGTGCATACCGTTAACGGAAGCCCGATCGAGAACGGGATGGTCCTTGTCCGCGACGGCAAAATCGCCCGGGTCGGCTCCAACTTCCCGGTCGACAAAGACGCCGCTATCGTGAATGCAAAGGGCATGCATGTCTATCCTGGCTTCATTGACGCGGGGACTTCGATGGGCCTCACCGAGTTTGGCCAAGTCGGCCAGGCGACCGATGCCAACGAACTCGGCAGCTACCAGCCCGACCTCATCACGGCGACCGCCGTAAACGTGCAATCGGAGCACATTCCGGTGGCGCGCGTTCAGGGCGTCACCACCGTGTTTACGGCTCCAACCGGCGGCATCGTCTCCGGCTTCGGTTCGGTTCTCAATCTCCTCGGCGGAACGCGGGAAGAGATGACTCTGCTCCCTAAGGCGGCATTGGTCATCAACTGGCCCGGCGGGCGTGGTTCGTTCGACTTTGATTTCGGCAGCGAAGACGAGAAGATCATCGACGACGACGGAGATGAGGATATGGCCGGAGCCCAGGCACAAGCTGCCGCCCTCACCGGGGCCGCGAAGGACTTGGACGACTACTTCGAGAAAGCCGCTAAGTACGGACGCGCCCACACCGAGAACGATGCCGCGCTCGAGGCGATGCAGCCGCTCTTCCGGGGCGAGGCAACCGTGTTCATTCGGGCGCGCAACGCCGCCGCGATCCGCGAGGCCGTCGCATTCATCAAGAAGCGAAAGCTGAAAGCAGTTCTCGTGGGCGCCCCTGACGCCTGGAAAGAAGCGAAGCTCCTCGCCGATGCGAAGATTCCGGTGATCATCGAAACGGCAGGCAAGGCCCTGCTGACCGCGAACGTCACCGTGAGCGACTGGGATCCGTACGACACGCCGTATGCCCTTCCGGCACTGCTCCAAAAAGCGGGCGTCAAGTTCGCCTTCATGACGGACGACTACGCCGAGTCGATGAACCTTCCGCGCCGGGCGGCGCAGTCCTGCGCAAATGGGCTTTCCCAAACCGCCCTGCTCCGGGCACTGACTCAAGATGCCGCCGATATCCTCGGCGTCGGCGACAAGTTGGGCTCAATCTCGCCCGGAAAGATTGCCAATCTGGTGATTTCCGACGGCGATCCGTTCGAGCAGACCTCGAACATTCGCTACGTGTTCATCAACGGGCAACCGGTTCCGCTTACCAGCAAACATACGAGGCTGAGAGACCAGTACCTGCAACGGTTGAAGAAGTAGGCATCGCGAAAAGTCCCCGGCAATGAAGCCGGGGATTACCTTTTCAACGAATCTTAACAACACGCAGAGCTTTAGACGAGCTCATCAATCGGCACGCCTTCTCGGTCTACGGCCTCGCGGAAGTTGATTGGGAGCCGGCTGTACTCAGAAAAATCTACGACGTAAGGAATTGTGCTCTCCTCCGCCAGCTCTTGAAGCCGACCAAGCAAGGCAGCGGGTACGCCGACAACGCAAACGTCGATATCGGAGAATTTTCGAGCCCGTCCGTTTACGCGTGAGCCGAATACAAATGCGGGGGCCTGTGTCTCCCCACGCACCATGTTATGCAGGCGCGCCTGATTCTCGGGCGAAAGGTCAACTTTCGGAGAGGACATTTGCAAGTCTCCGTGCATCCACGCGAAAGGCGGCAATCACCCCGTACACCTCGCTGGCGACTTCCTCGTTGTAGATATGGGAGGTCAAGTTACGCTTATCGATGTAGTCCAGCCATCGATCCGGGCTGTCAATCAGACCCTCGCTGGCCGCCAGACGAATAACTTCTTTCGGGCTATATGCCGTGAGACCCCGGTCCCCCAAAACGCGCCGCATGCTTTTCCAGCAAGCCTCCAGGGAGTATTCGAATCGCTTGATCCACGCGTCCCGAATTGCCGGAGAAAAGGTCTCTTTCTCCAATTCGTCTAGGGTCGCCAAAGCTTTTAACAAAGGAGACAGCCACTGTCTCTCCATGCCATCTAGCGTACCCAGTCAACTTTTTCCCCTCGGAATTTCCCACGTCACCCATGGCGAATTCCTCGCTAACTCCACGCTGATTCAAAACTGCAGATAGCTTCGGTATTATATGCGCCACTTTGCCTTAGCCTAACCCGCCGCCGGTATCGCACAGTGTCCATTAGCGACCAGACCTTCCTGATGACCCGTAAACATACGAGGCTGCGCGACCAGTACCTGCAACGGTTGAAGAAGTGAGCGGCTTTGGGCAGTCTCGTGAGGGGCTGCCCTCCGTCAACCTTGTATAATCTCTAAAACCCCGCCCCTTCGCCAAGGCGAATTCGTGCGTTGGTTTTTGGGGGAAACGCAGCGTTGACAAAATACATTTTCGTAACGGGTGGGGTCGTGAGTTCCATTGGGAAGGGAATCACGACCGCCAGCCTGGGCCGTTTGCTTCGAAACCGGGGTTACTCCGTCGCCCCGCTTAAGCTCGATCCGTACATCAACGTCGACGCCGGAACCATGAGCCCCTACCAGCACGGTGAGGTTTTTGTTACCGACGACGGTGCCGAGACCGACCTCGACCTTGGCCACTACGAGCGGTTCATGGACGTCAACTGCAGCGAAGGCAGTTCCGTCACGACCGGAAAAATCTACAGCGCGGTCATTGCGGCCGAACGGCGCGGCGACTACCTCGGCGGCACGGTGCAGGTCATCCCGCACATCACCAACGAGATCAAGCGACGGATCGTGGACCTCGGGGTTCAGCAAGAAGCCGATGTTGTCATCGCCGAAATCGGCGGAACCGTGGGCGACATCGAGTCGCTTCCCTTCCTCGAAGCGATTCGCCAGATGCGCACCGACGCCGGCCCCGAGAACGTGCTTTTTGTCCACGTCACCCTGATTCCGACCGTCGGCCCGTGGAAGGAAGTGAAAACCAAGCCAACGCAGCACAGCGTGGAACGGCTTCGCGCGATTGGCATCGCGCCGGACGTTTTGGTTTGCCGGAGCGACGTCCCGCTGCCGGCGGATGTCATCGACAAGCTCTCGCTGTTCTGCGGCGTGCCGACTTCAGCCGTCATCGAATCGCCGACCGTCGACACGATTTACGAAGTTCCGCTGACCTATGAAGAGGCCGGCTTGGGCGACTTCGCCGTCCGTCGACTTGGCCTTGAGGTTCGGCCGGTTGACCTCGCTGAATGGCGCGAGATGGTCGATTCGATCAAGAAGCCCGAGCACACGGTTCGAATCGTCGTGGTTGGCAAATACACCTCGAACGGTGACGCCTACAAGTCGATCAACGAGGCCCTGATTCACGCCGGCGCCGCCCACCGCGCGAAGGTTGTCATCGACTGGGTCGAGAGCGACAGCTTAGAAAATGCCGAGCCATCCGCCGACTTCCTTGCCGATTGCGATGGGCTCGTCGTGGGTCCCGGGTTTGGAACACGCGGAATCGAGGGCAAGATTGAGGCCATTCGGCACGCCCGCGTAAACAACATTCCTTTCCTTGGCATCTGCCTTGGCCTGCAAATGGCCGTTATCGAGTTCGCCCGGAACGTTTGCGGACTGGAGCAAGCCAACTCGGAAGAAATGGTGGACCTCCCGCCACACCCGGTTATCCATCTTTTGCCGTCGCAAAAAGATGTCACCGAGAAGGGCGCGACGATGCGGCTGGGAAGCTACGAATGCAACCTTACGAACGGCTCGCGTGCCGCCACGGTCTACGGCAGCACCCGCATCTACGAGCGACACCGCCACCGCTACGAGGTGAACAACTTCTACCGGGAGCAGTTGCAGGCCAACGGCATGATGATCTCGGGTGTTTCGCCTGACTACAGCCTCGTCGAGATGATCGAGATTCCCAGCCACCCGTACTTCTTAGGAACCCAGGCCCACCCCGAGTTCAAGTCCCGACCGAACCGGCCTTCGCCGCTGTTTAGCGGCCTCATTCAGGCCGCCGTGGAGCATGCGACCGCAGGAAAGGTAGCCTGACCGGTGCCAAAACTTATTCGTCCGCTGGTGGAACAGCATATCGAGGCGGCCGCCGACATGCTGAAAATGGCGCCCGAGCGCGACGTGAAGACGCTTGAGGACGAAATAGTCGCCGCGCTGGATGGGAATCCGGAGATCGTGGTGAACAAGGCCCGGCGTCTGCGGCGATCCCGGCAAATGCTGGAAATCACCGCAAACTGGATGGGCCTAGACGCGACCGGACCGGCGATGCAGAAGGCCCTGCTCGAAACTTGGCCACGCGAGCAGGACGACTACGGCGTCTCCAAACGGGAGGATGCGGCGGAACTGGTTTTCCTCTCCAGCATTTCCGAGACGCACTTCGTCTCCGGCCGCATCCTCTTGATCCTTTAGCCCTTGATCGGCCGGATCGACGTGATGAACGTGAGCCTTGCCAGCCATTCCAGGTCGGCGGCGTCGATCCGGCCGAAGACCACCTTGAGCCCGGCGTCTTTTCCGGTCACCTCAAGGTTGGAATCTTTGAGCTCGGCAAGCGTCTTGGCGTCCAACTTGGTGACCAAGACCTGGACTTTCAGCATGCCCTTTTTGCCGCGGAGCCGTCGGTCGATTTTGCTGGGAATTTCCACCTTTCGCTTCGCGTAATCACCAGTGGCACTCCGTTCGGAAGCTCTAGCCGGAGCCGCCTTTGACACAAGCGCCGGGGCTGAAGCCGGGACGCCGTTAACAAGACCACCGGAACCACCGGGACCGCCGGGAACACCGGCAAAGCCACCACCGCCGAAGCCTCCTCCACCTGCGGCCGAGCTGAGCCCGCGAGGCACAACATCTCGCGAGGCCTCCTGATCCGCTACGCCCTCAGGCGTTTCGACCGGAACCTCAACCGTTTGCTGCCGGCCGCCAATGTTCACCACCTTCGATTCCACCGCGACGAACGACGTGAATTCCGTCATCAGGCCGAACTGCAGGCCGAGATTCTCGATCCGCTTGTCCGCGATGGTCGACGGCTGATCCTGCTGGATTCCCTTTTCGAAAGTAATCCGCTCGATCGTGTTTCGTGCCCAAAGCGTAGGGATTGCCGGTGCCGAGGCCGATTCGCTTAGGTTCAACGGAACCGTCTGCGAGTACGGCTTGCCACCCAGGTTGCCGGTGATGATCGCCGAACCCGCGCCGGGCTTTGCGTACCGACCAAACACCACGACCGGCGTGTCATCGAACACGTCGGGCAGGTTCAACGGCACCGTCTCGGTGGGATTCACGCCCTCGAACCGGACCTGCACGTCCGTCAGAATCGGCGTTCGCGATCGCTTCAAGAATCGCTCCATCGCTCGATCAGCCGACTCGTTCAGCACGACGATCTCCGAAGCGCCGCGTCCCACCGTGGCCATCCCTTCGATGAGATACCGGTTGACCGAGTTGCCAATGCCGAACGTGAACATTCGCGCGCGGCCGCGATTGTTCTGGATCGCCTTCAGAATGTCGGCTTCGTTCCCGATGTATCCATCGGTGTTGAACACAACCAAGCGGATCCGTCGCGGGTCGGCCTGATTCCGCAGCGCCGTGAGAACGCCTTCCTCCACGCTGGTTCCGCCGTTCGCGTCCATGCCTTTCACAAAAGATTCGGCTTCGGCCAAGGTGGCTTGCGTCACCGCGACTGGCGAATTGAACAGCGAGCGCGTCGTGGTGTTGAATCCCACCACGTTGAACGTATCGTTCTTTCGCAGGGCCCTCAGCATCTGCAAGGTCAGCTCTTTCGACTTCTCGATGGGGAAACCGCTTTGGCTGCCGCTCTGATCCATGACCAGAATGACCTCGCGCGGGGCGATTTGCTCGGCGGTAGGCCGAACCGGCGGCAGCACGGAAAGGCAGAAGAAGCCTTTCTTCGCCGGGTCGAAATTCGAAGTCACCGACGAGACGATGCCGCCCGCCGCCACCCGGTACTTCAGAATGAAGTCGCGGTTTGGGATCTCCTGCTTGTTCACCAGCTCGATCTTTGCGCCGCCCTTGCCGTCGCGCTGCGACTTGACTTCGTGGAGTTGCGAGCTCAATTCCTGGATCGGCGCGCCTGCGTTCAGGTTCACGCTAAGGCCGATCGTCTGGCCGCTGCGGACCTTGGACGAAACCCGTGGCGGGCTCAACTTATTCGCGTCGGGCGTGTTGGCCAAAAATCGCGGACCGACCACCATCGGGAACGTGAACTCGAACTGGCCGCCGTCGTACTTGAGCCGCTGGACGTAGCTGATTTCGACCTCGATCGGCTGGCCCGGCATGATGTTTGCCACCGACTGCGTGAAGACATTCGGTCGCTCTTGGTCCAGCAGGGCGGCGTTTTGCCCGGCGTTCTTGGCTTCTTCGTAAATCTTTCTGGCTTCGTCGCGCCGCTTGATGAGGCCGTTGATCGTGCGGTCGCCGATCTTCAGCGTCATGCGGTCGACCGCTGCGTTCTCCGGCAGCGGAAAGGTGTAGATCGCCTCGATGGGCTTCGAACTCGGGTTCTTAAACTTTTGCTTTACCGTGACGCGCGCGCCGAATCCGTCGATGTCGGCGGAAACGTCCGTTCGTTGCAGCGGCATGATGGTCGGTTTTGGCCCACGGATGGTGAACGAGCCGGGCGACGGGCCGTCGTCTTCCTTGGCGCCGGCGCGGGGGATCGCGGCAAAGCCAATGAGGGCGCACGCAGGGATGAGGTAGATCAACGAGCCGGTTCTCAGTCGCATGTTTCATGAGTGCCGCGCGGGCCCTTGATCGTTCATGCGGTTTTTGGGTTTAATATATGTTCCGACGACCCGGGGGATTAGCTCAGTTGGTAGAGCACTTCCATGGCATGGAAGGGGTCAGGGGTTCGAGTCCCCTATCCTCCACCAAATTTGAGATCATACGACGGGATTCGCGACCACTACTTTCAGAAGTTGCGCCATTGCATCTCGCGCACAGATGGAAGTAAGCGACGACTTAACTTACGACAATGTGTTTGGAACTGACACCTTGGGCCCACTCGCCCGAAGCGTTGACCGACTCGGTCGCGTCCTTTAAGAAAATCTGTTTATCTGAAACTGGGCGTTCGGGCCCCGCTGACGCCACCCAGTAGACTTTCAGCAAGAACGCCATGCTAAGTAGACAAAGAATTGTATTAAGCATGCTTGCCGAAGCGGGGGGATGCCTGAACAAGCTTGACTTGGTCAAGCTTTTGTTCCTTCTGAACGAGGAGCATCCCACTTTGCCGAAGTCTGCGATGCTTGAGTTCATCCCCTACCACCGTGGGCCCTACAGCTTCACGCTCGCTCATGACCTCAAGAACTTGGAGCAGTCGGGCCTTCTGAACCAATCAACACGCAACATCACGCTAACTCCGCTCGGCAAGGCAGCCGCTGCGGATGGTCCCTCCGACCTAGTGCGCCCGGTCCACTCAACGTACACGCGCCACGGCCATCTATCTACCGCGGCCCTGATTGATCACGTTTACACGTCGTTTCCTTGGTACACCGTCAATAGCAAGTGGGAGGATCGACGCGCGCAGACGAGGCATACTGCGGAGATCGCAATCTACACCACGAGCTATGAAGGTGTGCATCTTGATGGCCTCCTAGATAGGCTCATGCGCCATGGCATCCGGAGACTCGTTGACGTTCGCGCCAACCCTGTCGCGCGTCGCTTCGGCTTCCACAAATCGACTCTGGCCCGCATCTGCCCCAAAGTTGGAATCGAGTACGTCCACATTCCCGAAGTCGGCATCCCAGGCACTTGGCGAACTGATCTCGATACGTTTGACTCATACCAGCGCTTGTTCCATCGATACGAAGCCGAGGTGCTCCCTGGCCAGCGTAACGCGCTCGATTTTCTTGCGGCACTTATTCGCGAGACGCCCTCCGCGTTGATGTGCAAGGAGGCGAACCCGCTCTGTTGCCATCGAACGACCCTGGCCCATCAGCTCTCGCGCGAGTTGGCTCTGCCTGTCATCGACTTAGGCTCGGGGGTGAACGGTGGCCTCTTCTGATCGTCGGCGAATCCTCATTACGGTTCTGACCTATCCCCATCCGTCCAAGAAGTATCAGGAGACGGTCTGCACGGCGGGAATCACCGAGGACGGCCAATGGGTACGCCTGTATCCGCTGCCCCTCAGATCGTTGCCGAAGGAACAGCAGCTCCGCAAATGGCACTGGGTCGAGTTGGGAACGTTGCCACCAACCAACGATGTCCGCCCCGAGAGTCGACGTCCATTGCTTGATAACCTCGTCGTTGGCGCGAGGCTCGACCCTGTCAAGGATCGCGAGGAACGGAGAAAACTCGTTAACTTGCTGCCCCATCGCTCGCTCCTGGGCTGGGAAGCCGCCTATGACCTGGACAAGACTTCGCTCGGGGTGCTGGTGCCGAAACAGGTTTTGGACGTTGAGCACGAGGCGGAGGATGAGAACTGGACAGAGGCAGACAGGTCAGCGCTCTCTCAACTCAACCTCTTCGCCGACACGCCGAGGACGCTACACAAGATTCCGTGCCGCTTCCGCTACGTCTTCAAGGATGAAGATGGGCGCGTTCGGCGCCTGACTATTCGCGACTGGGAATTGGGGATGCTGTTCCTGAAGATGCGCGAACAACATGGCGAGACGGAAGCCATCAGGAAGGTCAAGCAGAAGTATCTAGACCAGATTTGCGCAGCCGATAAGGACACCCGGTTCTTTGTGGGCACGATGTACCCGTACAACCAGTGGATGGTCGTAGGGACGTTCTGGCCGCCGCGCTCCAATGCTCAGGCGTCAGGTCAAGGTGATCTCTTTGGAAGCGGAGATTAGTGAAACCGTAACCCACGAACCGCGGAAAACTTGAAGTCGGGATACAACCGTTCTCGATTAAGCAGCTCGTTTCCTCTGTTCTAGACCGGGTTCAGGATGCCAGGGCGCGATTCAAAACACGCACTTTCCGAATCGCGTCCAAAAATCTCCATCAGATTACTTTTGCGGTTTCCACTTTTTCAAACTTGAGAGGAAGGGCCAAGGATGGCGAGTCCAGCGACGGCTTCCTCACCGCCTCAGTAGCTCAACCGTGGTCTGTGCCTCCACGAGCGCCTTCTCGGCCACCCCTTCGCCGGGGATGCCGATGTAACCGAGGGCCTTGCCCAACCCAAGACCAATGAACTTGGATACGGGGTGCGTCCAGGTTTGCAGGTGGTCGTGGGCATGGTCAAATGCCGTCTTCCCCTGCTTATCCTTCAGCGTCCGATCCGCACCTCCATTTAGCAAAAGCCGCACGCATTCGGGTTCGCCGTGCTGCGCGGCGAGCATCAGCGCCGTTTGCCCGTGCTCATTCAACGCGTTGACGTCGGCACCGTTCCGAAGGAGCACCTCCACGGACTTCGGAGACCCCCAGTCGCCAAACACCGCTTCATGAAGCGGCCGCTTGCCTCGGGAAAGAAGATTTGGGTCCGCTCCTGCATCGATCAGCGCTTGGACCGTCTCGGCGACTTGCTTTTCACGCCCGCCGTTTCCATCTCCCTGCCAGCAGGCGTAATGGAGGGGGCTTCCGTGCGATTCATCAGGCTTGTTCGCGTCCGCGCCAAGCTCGATCAGCGCCCGCACCACTTTCGGATTCATATGAATGCCAGAAGCCATGATGAGCTTCTGTTGAATCATGGCTTGATCTTCTTTGCCAAGTAAGAACCGAAGAACGGTTAGGTTCTCGGCTTCGATGGCATTGTCAATGGCATCGAAGCCGAAGGTGCCAGCCCCCGGGCGTACGCCCTGATTCCATAGATACTCGGCGACCTCTACGCTTCCGACGTCGCTAAAGGCATTGATTCCGCCAACCTTGAAACCGGCAGGAAAGCCCGCTTCCACGATCAACTTAACGCAGTCCAAGCTCCCCGCCGCGGACGCAGCAAACAGCGGGACCGCCTGGTGGCTAAAACCCTCCATGACGTCCCGTAGCGAAGCAAGAATCTCCTGATCCAGGAGTTCAGTCATGATGTAGGAGCCAGATTCGGGAGGGCGAGCTGGCCCCACCTTGGCGCCGCGCTCGAGCAATAGCCTAAGTCGAGCGGGGTCGCCGACCGAACAAGCCTCGTACACGCAAGACCTCCCGTTGTTCGCAAACTCGTTAGGATCGCCACCGGCATCGAGGATCAAGCCTAGGCGCTCTGCATCGCCACCGCCCCAATGGTGGTAGGTGTGATCTGGCTCGAGATCCGCCAGGTTCGCTTCGGTCAGCGGATATCCGGTTCCACCACCGGACGCGTACCAAGTTGGGCTCACCTCGCCTTCCGACACCGCGAAAGGGTCGGCACCGTGATCCAGAAGCAGTCGTACGACTTCGGCGGTCGCCTTCGGCGCAGCGACGGCAACCATGAGCGGAGTGACCTGATCTAGGAACAGACCATGATCCGACTCCGCCGGCATATGGAAGTTCGGATCGACGCCGGCCTCGAGCAACTGCTTTACGCTGGAGGCATCCCCCATCCGAATGGCTTGGATCAGCTCAACGCTCATTCCCTCATTGTATTGGAGATTGACGAATGGTACCGACGCTCACAGTGCACTTGGACGGAGAAAGCATCGCGAATTTCCTAATCGGTTGTGATGTATGGTATCTTCATTTTACTTCACAATCACACTCAGATACAAACTCCCTTCCTTTCGTTTACGAGAGGAAGGGTCGGGGATGGAGAGTCCGGCGGAGGTCGCCCCGGAGCTGCAAAAACGCCGTTCCATCCCTGACCACCACTATCTAGCCGACGTATACTAAATGAGGATGGAAACGTTCGCGAAAGAGAGCAAGCATCTCAGCACCCCGGAGCAGCGCACGGCATCCGCGGTGCGAAGCGTTGTAGCATCATCCCAAGCCGAGGGAATCACGGTGACGGCAGCTGAGATTCGGCGTCTAGCTGCTGAGCGCGTTCGATCCAATACTCGAACAACGAAGTCAGAGGTTTGAAGTCTCCGGCAAAACCTCGCCTCAACGCCGAGTAGTAGGCATTGCGCTTCTGGTCGTTGTCTAGGTCATATTCCGGAGCTGGATAGCCAGCTTGAAGAACCATCAGGTCGGCCAGCCAACGACCAAGCCGACCATTCCCCTCACGGAAAGGATGGATCAACTGCAATTCAGCGTGCACCACGCTCACCCGATATGCAACCTCACCAACCGTGGTGGGCTGGCTCTTGCTTAAGGCCGTTTTGTCGGGCCCTTCCGACGGGAATTCTAAGCCGAACGGGATGTTTCCGGAACCAAGGCATGGCGTGTGCTCTGCCAGCTGTTCCCGCTCAAGCCTCTCCATCTCGGCCAGGATGTTGGGTGCCGGACAGAACATGAAGCCACCTTTGCTCACATTGACCGTGCGATACTCTCCCGCCATGTAATAGAAATCCCCGAGCCATTTTCGATGCAATTCACGGATGATGGCCGATGTAAACTTCAGCGAAATCGGCAACTCAAATGAGTCGACGTACGCGACGGTGAGCAACTCCGTTTCTATCCGCGCGGCATCGACAGGATTGATGATTCCCTGCTTGTTCCGCAGAACTTGGTTCAACGAGTTTGGCTCGTATTCACCTCTTTCCTCGGCATACGCGTCGTACCGACTCATGGCTTCGCCATTAAGCTGGATTTGGGGAAACCGTCGTTCGGTGCACCGATGTGATGCGCTGCACGCGACTTAGCTAGGGACAGGCTTGGACCCCCGACCGAAGTACTCACACATAAATTATGGCCAACAGCAAACACTGCCAATGAATCCGAGGTCATGTCTTACTGAATTCGGCCTTAAATTTTCAGTCCTCTGCGACTACCCAAAGGGCACTTTGCCGTGTCAAAATCGCATCGATCACATGAATCCAGGATCGTATTTTGAGATTCCGGTTGCCGACCTAGAGCGCGCGATGGCCTTCTACACCGCTGTCTTCGGCTACGAGTTCACCAGAGAGACCATCCACGGCAACGAGATGGCGCTCTTTCCGCTGGACCCGGCCTCGGATGGGATCGGCGGGGCCCTCTCGAAAGGCGAGGTTTACGTTCCGTCGAAGACCGGCACAATGATCTACCTCAACGTCACCAGCATCGACGAAACGCTCGAGCGCGTCCTAGAGCAAGGCAGCGAGATCCTTTTCCCAAAGACCAAAGCCGGGGAGTATGGGTTCGTCGCCGAATTCGAGGACTCTGAAGGCAACCGCATCGCGCTGTTTCAGAGCCTATAAGCTCAATCCAAAACCAGATGGACGCGGGCCCGAGGGTAATCCTCGTCCGACTCCCCGCGGCGGCCGCCCGACCGCGCGACAAACGAGACCTTGTCGTGCGCACCTAAGTCGAGGTCGAACCAGCAGAGGCCGTCGCGGTCCGTGTGCTCCGACCCGAGGGTCCCGCCGGCCCAAAAGCCTCCCTTGTAGGCCGTTACTTCGGCATAGTACTCCGGGCGACCGGAGCCATCGACGACGCGTACTTCGATATGTGGCATTACCTATTATGGTATCGGATGCCGACTAGCCGACGCTTCCCTCAAGCGAGACGCCCAAGAGCTTTTGCGCTTCGATAGCGAACTCCATCGGTAGCTCGCGGAAGACATCCTTACAAAAGCCGGAAACGATCATGTTCACGGCATCTTCGGTAGGGATTCCGCGCTGGTTGCAATAGAAGATTTGGTCTTCGCCAACTTTCGAGGTCGAAGCCTCGTGCTCTACCGTCGCCGTAGGGTTTTTCACCTCAATGTACGGGAAGGTGTGCGCGCCGCAGCGGTCGCCCATCAGCATGCTGTCGCACTGCGAATAGTTGCGCGCGCCGTCCGCACCGGCGTTGATCTTGACCAATCCCCGGTAGGTGTTCTGCCCGTTTCCGGCCGAAATCCCTTTCGAAACGATGGTCGACTTCGTGCGCTTACCGATGTGGATCATCTTGGTGCCCGTATCCGCCTGCTGCTTTCCGGCGGTTAGCGCCACGCTATAGAACTCGCCAATCGAGTCATCTCCCTGCAAAATCACGCTGGGGTACTTCCAGGTGATCGCGCTGCCGGTCTCCACCTGGGTCCAGGTCACCTTGCTTCGGGCACCGACGGCGCGGGCCCGCTTCGTTACAAAGTTGAAAATTCCGCCCTTGCCGGTCTTCGGGTCGCCGGGGTACCAGTTCTGAACCGTGCTGTACTTGATGGTCGCATCGTCTCCGGTCGCAACCAGTTCGACGACGGCGGCGTGCAGCTGATTCTCGTCGCGCATCGGCGCGGTGCAACCTTCCAGGTACGAAACGTACGAGCCTTCCTCGGCGATGATCAGCGTCCGCTCGAACTGGCCGGTGTTCTGGGCGTTGATTCGGAAGTAGGTGGATAGCTCCATCGGGCAGCGAACGCCCTTCGGAATGTAGACAAACGATCCATCCGAGAAGACGGCGCTGTTCAGCGTCGCAAAATAGTTGTCACTGTACGGAACCACGCTTCCCAGGTGTTTCTGCACCAGTTCCGGATGCTCATGCACCGCCTCGGTGATGCTACAGAAGATGATTCCGTGCTTGCGCAACTCTTCCTTAAAGGTCGTGACGACGGAGATCGAGTCGAAAACGGCGTCCACCGCTATTCGGGGTCGGTCGGCCGCCAGAGCGTCGCCGGCCGAAGCCGCGGCACCTTTCACGTTCAAAATCACCTTCTGCTCTTCGACCGGGATGCCAAGCTTTTGGAAGGTTTTCAGGATCTCGGGGTCGGCGTCGTCCAGCGAGTTCAGCAGCGGCTTCATCCGCGGCGCGGAGTAGTAGATGATCTCCTGCAGGTTCGGCATGGCGTAATGCACGTTCGGCCACGTCGGCAGCGCCATGGTCTGGAGATGGCGATACGCCTTGAGCCGCCAGTCGAGGAGCCACTGCGGCTCATTCTTTTTGGCCGAAATCCGGCGAACGGTGTCCTCGTTCAGGCCGGGCTCAAATTCCTCGGTTTCTAGGTCAACGCTCCAACCGTGCTCGTACTCACGGTTGGCAAACTGTTCGAGAAGGGCGGTCGATGGATCGATAACTTGGTCAGACATGGTGGATTTCCGGCCCGCGCCCACCCGGCATCACCGGCATCGCGCGTTCCGTTCCTTTCTACGTCTATTGTGACCGCCCCGACGTCTAATCGTGGTCGTTTTGCTGGCCGGGGTGGAAGCGTCGGACAGTTCCGGGATACGGAACATCACCCTTCACGCTGCGCCAGATGTCCTGGTTCAGCGCGATTTCCTGCTCCAGCGTCAGCTGGTCCGGCTCCGAGAAGTCGATCGAAGACAGCAACGGCGAGGGCTTTCGCGGCGGGTTTTTCGCCATCATGTCGGTCGCCGGAGTCTTCGCCGCGTACGGCGTGAGGTCCGCCTTCATCTGGAACGAGCGATACATTGGCGTGGCCGCCGCATCAAACTGCGACATCGGCGAGAGACCGAGGATCAGTTCCATGGTGCGCAGCATCGAGGTCGTCGTGTAATGGGTCGAATCGATGGCCGCGCGCCGGGTGTAGGGCGAAACCACCAGGCCGACGGTTCGGTGCGCGTCCACGTGGTCCGGGCCGTTCTGCGCGTCGTCTTCGATGATGAAGATGGCGAACTTCGACCAGTACGAACTCTTGGAGATCGCCTCGACCAGCTTGCCAATCCCGAGGTCGTTCGAAGCCACGCAAGCTTTCGGCGTGAAGGCTCCGGGCGAAGTTCCGCTGGTGTGGTCCTCGCTCAGGGCCATCACCATGAAGTTCGGCATCGCCTTCTTGGCTTCAAATTCGCGGAACTCTTTGAGGAAGATGTCCACGGCGTTAAAGTCGCGCACGTTGGTCGCCCGAGCCCGGTTCCATTCCGGGCTGCTGCGGTCAAGCGTGTGATAGTAGTACGTTTGGTAAGTCTTTCCGGCGCGGCGAACCTGGTCCCAGATGCGGCCGTTGGGCGTTGCCGAGAGGGTCGACGTCAGTCGCGGCGTGCCCTTTCCGCTGTACTGTTGCGGCCAAGTCCGCTGCATAAAGTCGGGAACGTAGGCTCCGTTCGTCCAGTGGTGGCCGTCAACCGAGACCTCACCGCTGCAATAAAGGTTGTCCAGCAACACATACTGGCGGGCCAGCTCGCGGTGGTTCGGGGCGACGTCTTCGCCAAAGAGCGTCAGCTTCGGCTCGCCGTTTCCGTACTGCTTGCCGTTCTTCTTCAGGTCGCCGAACACCTGGTCGTAGGTGCGGTTCTCTTTGATGATGTAGAGCACGTGCTCGATCGGCGACTTGTCACCGAGTCGGCTCGGGACCGGGTTCGTGCCCGGCTTCGGTGCCCGAATCGGCTTCTCGACGATGCCCTCCTTATACGCCGAAACCTTGCGGACCGTCTCGGTCATCTGCACGAGGTTCGCCGGATCGGAGAAATCGACCTTCGTGAGCAAACCTTTCAGAAGCGTGACGATATACGGATAGCCCGCCGGGCCGACCGGATCAATCTTGTCGACGTTGGCGTTTGGTCCAGTGCCGAGGCCCTTTCCGGCCGCGATCAGCAGCTGCTTGTCGCCGGCCAGAACCGCAAGGGCCGTCGGGTAAGCACCCGACGGGATGAAGCCTTCGATCTTCGAGCGTCCCCGCTTCTCGATATCGATCACGGCAACGCAGTTGTTGTCCGAGTTCGCAACGAAAAGCGACTTGCCGTCTTTGGTCGCGGCCAGCGCGTGGGGCGTTGATCCGGCCGGAGCGTTCGGCCACGGCCGAGTAATGATGCGCTCCTCGCGGGTCATGCTGTACAGGTCGATCACATCGATGGCGTCATCGTTTCCGCAGGCAACGAACAACCGGTCACCGACCACCAAGAGATCATTGGGATGTCGACCGACGCTCAATTCTTTGGTAACCGAGAGCGTCTCCCGGCTGATTTCGACGACCTTCTCGGCTCCTTGAAGCGAACAGAGCATCTCGTCCTTGTCCTTCCAGCGAAGCTGGTACGGCGAAGATCCGGCCGGCAGCGCGACCTTCATGAGGGTTTCGCCGTCCCTCAGGCGAACCTTTCGAATCTCGTCGCTCGCCGCAACGGCAACGTAGCCCGATTCTCCGTCGGCATCCAGCAACAGTCCCGCCAGCCATCCCTTGTTGCGCTCAAGATCCTTCAAAACAACGGTTCGGGCCAACTTACCGACGCCGGAAGAGTCGATATCGACAAAGTGAATCGAATTCGCCGTACCGCCGCTAAGCACAACCTGCGAACGTTGCCAAGCCATGCCGATCCAGGCCCGCCCGACGCTGGTGCTCGAAGCAACCGCGCCGGTCTTGGCGTCTACGATGGTCAGTTTATGGTCGCCCTGGCCAACGCTCGCAAACGCGATCCACTTGCCGTCGGGGCTGGCAACGCCTCCGGCGGCAAGGTCGCCGATCGCTTGTCGCTCGCCGGCCGGAGCCAGCGACCAACCGGACGGTAGGTACTTGACTTGGGTGGCGACGCCGGCAACAACGGCGGAGACGAGGAAAAGACCGGCAAGGTAGGGCAGGATCGTTCGGAATTTACTCATGATTACATTTGCGAGAAATCGGTGGGAGCGGACTCTCCCGGCAGCGTGATTGAAAAATTCAGGTCTTGCCGCTTGTACGGCATCTCATAGGTTTGGCCGTCAATCGTCGCGGTAATGGCGTTGGCGCCGTTCTGCTTCCAGGTGCCGTTCCGCTCCTTTCCGCCCTGAGTAATCTTCAGCGTGCCGCCGTCTTGGATGTCGATGGAAACGCCGGAATCCACCTGGCCAATCCAGAGTCCCGAAACGGCGGAGGCCATCTCTTTGTCTGGCGGGGGAGCCTGGTTACAGCCCGAAAGGCCAGCAGTAACCGCTACGAATAGAGCAAGCTTCAAACCGCGAACAGCAAAACTACGCATTGCTCGTAGCATCCGCTAAGAATGTTAAGATAGCGTTAAGAAAAAGCTTTTGCTAAATTTTGCTGGACGTTAACCATCACTTAATATTGTCGAGCTAACTTTGACTAGTCGCCCTTTTCTGGGACCGACGAGGAGTCTTCACAATCATGATTTCAAAGTCTACAAAGCCGATGAGCAAGGGTTTCACCCTCATCGAACTGTTGGTCGTCATCGCGATCATCGCAATTCTCGCCGCTATTCTCTTCCCCGTATTTGCACAGGCTAAGGCCGCCGCGAAGAAGTCCGTTTCGCTTTCGAACCAGAAGCAGATTGGTCTCGCGACCATGATGTATGCCGGTGACTACGACGACAACCTTCCGGAAACCGGTTGGGACGGTCCTTGTTCGCGACCCGACGGCGAGCACGACGGCACGTCGGCTTCGGTCAACGACAACTTCTGGAGCGGCGTCTACGCATTCCCTCTCGCCAACCAGCCCTACATGAAGAGCCTCGACCTGGTCGCCGACTCGGCCGATCCGGACAAGGGCGTTTGGGGCAAAGAAGGCTCGATCTGCTACGAAGCACAGCTCCTCGCTTTCGGCATCAAGGGTGCCTACGCTGGCATGCGAAGCGTTCCGGGCGCAATGGTCAAGGCATTCCCGGTCTCCTATGCCGGTAACTACCTGCTCGCTCAGTCCTACGACGTTCCGCGCGGAACCACCAAGGCGAAGGGTCGAAACCTCGGCGCCATCGTGAACCCGGCAAACGTGTTCTTCAGTGCCGACGTAGGCTCCGCTCGACTCCTTTCCGGCGGCTCGTTCGCTGGCTGGTACATCGCTCCAGGCTACGGCAACAGCGGTAACGGAAACGGTCGATGGGAGCGCGGCGCGCGACACATCGGCGGCCGAAACTGGACGTTCACCGACGGCCACGCAAAGTACGCAAAGGACCCGGCATTCCGCGACGCCAACGGAACCATTCCGCAGCGACGCATGATGTGGGAGTACCAGCAGCGAGGAATCTTCTCGTTCCCTGAGACGACCGACACCAACTACTGCCCGCAGGGCGATGCCGGTTGTTCGAGCCTCTCCGGCCGAGCCTGGTAAGAACCGAGCCTATCCTGGGTCGACTGCTTGCAGTCGACCCACCTTTTTTACCGCCCGATCCATGCGCCCAAGAATCCTCCTCGCCCTCCCGCTCCTGCTCGTCGCCGGTTGCGCCAGCAACCCGAACCCCGCCTACTACAACCCGACGATCGCGGCGGATTATCAGGAGTTCTATGACAAGGGTGTTACCGAGAAACCGGCCGCCAACGCCGCCCTCGAACGCGCCCGCAAGGCCGACCCAGACAACGCCTACACCACTTTTCTCCAGGCGAGTGCTACCGCCGCCGAAGGCGACTTCGACAAAACGCTGACCCTTTTGGAAACGGGCCTGAAGCAGAAGAAGACCGTCATATACGTAGCCACCCTACCGCCCGATGACCCAATGACGACGCTGAACCGGATCCGCCAGCTTGGGTTCTCCACCGATCGCGCCAAGGACCTCGGCGACCGCCAGCCCGCATTCTTCTCCGCCGTGCGCCAGACCGGGGAGCGCGTCGCAAAAGCCGAACCCACGACCTCGCTTGGCGTGATGAACGGAGTCGGAGTGATTCGGAAGAGTTACCAAACAGAATCCGCCTACTGGAATCTGAAAAAAGACGCCGCGAAGAAAAAGGTGATCGATGCCAAGCTTGCCGAGTTTTCCAAATGGAGTGACACTCTGAGCGAGAAGCTCGCCGCGACGCTTCGCAACCTCATGAAGGACGCCGCAAAAGAAGCCGGCCTTACGGAAGAAGAACTCGCCAGCTACGCCAAAGGTGAACCGCTGAAGGACAAAGACAAGCAGGCCAAAGCCGACGCCGCCCGCGAGAAGATGTATGCCGATGAAATCGCTTCGCTCGTCGAAAACCTGAAGTCGATGCCGGAAATTCGCTAGTAAAACATCTCGCATCGTGATATCGTGTAAGGGATGAAGGTTCGTCCGATTCATGTTTGGCTTGGCCTCGGGATTGTTGTGTGCCTGGCATGCTACGGTGGCTCGGCAGACACCGGTTTCCAGCCTGGGCCCCGAGTTCGCTTGGCCTACCTCGGATCCCTGAGCGGCTCCGCGACCCTCTACAAGATCGACGGCAGCAACGAAACGGAATTGGCTACCGTACTGAACAGCTCGACGCCAAGCGAATACACCACGCTTGACGGGTTGGGAGGCTTTACCGGTGACTTCAACTTTCAGGTTCGGGTGAACAATCAGCCCGTCGACGTTCCGCGCGTCTTCACGCTCACCGCCGGATCAAGGAACACCATTGCCGCCGCCAAGCAGTTCCAAGGCTTGGGTGCCACGCGTAACTTCCCGGTGAGCCAGATCGCCGTCCCGGCGGGGTATTTTAACTTTGCCTTCGCCCACATGGCGACCGGCTACCAAGGAGCGGTTGACGTCTACGTGATTCGCGGGGAAGAAACGCTCCAGACGGCCGGACGTGCGTTTGCCAGCGTCGGCCAGTTTGGTGGCACGACTTACCGCCTCGGGGACACGCCTGGCAACTCCATCGTGATCTGCCCGGCCGGCACCCGGCAAGCACTACTCACAATTCCGTATCCGTCGCCGACTCCCATGGCAAGCCGCCGATTCACCTTGTTCCTCCGCGGAACCGGACCAACGCAGGGCGGCTTTAGCTACCTCATCGTTCAAGACTAGACCGAAGCACCTCACCACAGGAAAGCAAAATGAAATTCAAACCCGTTCCGTTTTTTCTCGCACTAGGCATCGCAACCGCCCTCGCCTGTAACGGCGGATCCGGCTCCACCCCCATTATTGCAGTTGATCCCAAGGTGCGACTGGCGTACCTCGGATCCATCGCTGGAACGGCCGCACTCTATCGGGTAGACGGGACTGCCGAAACCCTTCTCATCGCTGAAGTCCCATCGTCGGTCGTTAGCGGCTACGTTGAGGCCGGCCCGATCAACAACTACACGCAGCCGTTCCGGCTTCGCGTGAAGGTGAACAACGATGTCGTGCAAGAAAGAGAGTTCAACCTGACGGCTAATTCCAAAAACACCGTCGCCGCCGCCCGCCAGTTCCAGGGCTTGGCGCGCATTCAAAACTTTCCGGTGGACCAAAGCCTCGTGGCCCCCAATCGATGGACATTCTCCGTGGGCCACATGGCAACCGGCTATCAAGGAAACGTCGACGTGTACGTGATTCGCGGCGAAGAAACCTTGCAAACGGCCGGCCGCGCTTTTGCTGGCGTGGCGCCGTTCACCGGGACCACCTACCGCCTGAATGACGTGCCCGGCAACCAGATTGCGTTTTGCGCCGCCGGCACACGCCAAAGCTTGCTGACCATCCCGTACCCCACGGAAACAAATGTGCCCGGCCGTAAGTTCACCGTCCTCCTGCGCGGAACGGGACCGACCCAGGGTGGCTTCAGCACCCTCGTCATTCCCGACTAGACCAAAGCGCTTCCCCACAGGTAACCCGATGAAAATCAAGCCGGTTCCGTTGTTTCTCGCCCTTGGCATCGCTACCGCCCTCGCTTGCGGCGGGGGTAGCGGGCCAGATCCCTCCGACCAATACAAGATCAAGATCCGGATGGTAAACCTAGGCCTGTCCGCGAACGCCGCCACGCTGTACCGCCTAGACAGCGATAGCAACGAATCGCTGCTGATTCCACCCGTTGAGACTTCGACGATCAGCCCGCTCGTCGATGCCAAGCTCATGTCACCACTCAGCCGCTACCTCGCGTACCGGGTGAAAGTTGACGGCGAAACGGTACTCGACGGAAACCATTCGACCTCCGAGGACACTTGGCATACGCTTGCGGTGGTCCAGCCGTATCCTGGAATGACTGTGGGGCGCGTATTCCCCATCGACCGCACGATTCCGAGCGGGCTCAGTTGGAACTTCTGTGTTGCTCACATGTCCTCTGGCTATGCCGGAAGCATTGACGTCTTCGTCATCCGCAGCGGACAAACCTTGGCCACCGCCGAGCGCGTGTTCACCAACATTTCCCAATACTCGGCGAGCCCGTATCAGCTAAACCACATCGGAGGCGTTCAGCTTGCCTTCTGCCCGACTGGCACCCGGCAAAATTACCTTACGATTCCTTTCCCTGGGGACGGGACGGCCCCGGATCGCCGGTTCACCGTCTTTTTCCGGGGAACCGGCCCAACCGAGGGCGAGTTTAGCGCCGTTGTCGCTCGTGACTAGACCGACGTTAGCGTGGCGGTAAGGGTGTTCGGGTCCCAGGTGAGTTCGCCGGGGACATCTCCCACCGCCACGATTCCGGTTCCGTTCTTAATGACGAACGGAAGCGTCGTGATCAGCCCGACCGAATCTTGAACCTCGGCGGTTGTTCCGGCCGCCGAAAGAATCTTGAGGCTTAGCTTGGTAGCGATCGGTTTGAGCGCGGCGTACATGCGTCCACCCAAAAGGTACGGCTTGGCGGTTGCGGTGAGGTTCGCTCCGTTGACAAACAGGGTCGGGCCAACCGCCGGTGCCGGTTCGTGCTGGTCCAGAACCAACAGGGCACGCTGGTAATAGGCCACCCGCCGGTCATGATGCAACATTCCGGGGTTAATCAGCTTCGTCACCAACCGGAAGTCCTTTGCGTCGGCGGCGGCGTTGATGTGGCGAGTGTCCCAGTACCAGCCGGAAACCAGGAACGCGTATTCGGGCGTTTCGGCGAGGGTCGGATTCCGCTCAAGGTCGCGAGCCGGGTCGCTCGCGAGTCCAAGACCCTTGCTGGCCTGACGGTAGTTCGACCGACCGGTGAGCTGGATCGCGCCGCGCCCCATGAATCGCTTGCCGTCACCAACCTGCGTGTTGCCCAGAGTGTTCGCCATGGCGTTCGGCTTCTCGTATCGCTTTTGTGCTGGAGTCGGTCCCCAAAGTTCTCTCAGGAACTTAAACTCGCCGGATTCATGCGCGATCTGGGCCAGGAAAGCGGCCTCGCGGAGGTAGGTGTCGATCTTGAACCGCGTCATTGCGGATTGAAGGTGAGGAAGATACAGGGCCCGTTTGGCTGCTGAAAGCGTGGGCATGATTTGTTTCAGTTCGTTGTCGCTAACCACGATTCAACTGTAAACCTTTTCGGCCATCGCGGCAAGCCCGAAGGGCTGTAGCCGACGGCTCCGTGCCGTCGCTGTGCCCGCAGAAAAGCCCAGCCACCGAGGCTGGGGCTACACGCTTCGCGTTGGGTTTCGGTGAACCCGAAGGGCTGTGGCCGAGGAGTAGGCGACCGGTAGGGGGTGGCATCGGCGGGAATAAATGCGCCATTTTGTCAGAACCAGCAGGTATTTTGACTTCTCGAGCCGATGCTATGAGTTCTGACCGCATGCGAAGAGACGGTGATGAAGCGGCCCTTCGGGCGGAAGCAGACGTCGCCGAAGGTATGTGGTTCCTGCGTCCTGGCCCTCCATACGATTGGAGTGAGATCGAGGAGTACCTTGCCTTGCCAAGGAGGCGGCCACGGGGAACGCCGCTTCCAACCGAACCGCCTAGGACGTGCCAGTTCTGCGGGAAGGCAACAAAAATCATCTGGTGGGAAAGCTCGCCCAGAACGTGGGCGGGGAGGTGTGGCCGGGCCGGTGACGTTGAATTCTGCCTGACCTGCCGAGCCTGGTATCCCGGATTCGCGCTCGGCTCGGTCCTGATAATCGGCTAACTCAGGCGACTTCGGGTTGACCCGGGGTGTTGATTCACGAAACTCCGGACTCTGGAAGGGTGCCGTATCCAATTCCTTACGCGGCGCGCGGGATCGAGCGGTCCGGTAGCCGCCGGTTGGTTCTTGCCGGCGCATCGAATCCGTAGCCGCCGGTTGGTTTTCACCGGCGCGAGGCAAGCAAAGCTTGCCTGCAAAAAAGCGGCGGCAGAGCCGCACGCACTCCAAAACATCTTACAGGTGTCTCCGAGATGGTTCCCCTTGAAGCGGCTTGCCGCGAAAGGGGGAACCGTGGGGGAGGGGGTTATAAATATTGCAACTGGACTTCGCGACTGCAGGGTGAGGTTCCCGGAGCACGGCAAGCAGAGCTGGCCAAATGCAAAACCTTACGGATTCATGCCATACCGCCAACTCGACGGGTACGCGTCCGCCGGGCGCGGAGTGACCGTCGGCTCGCCTGCTTTATGCAACAGGCAAACAAACGCGCCGGCGCCAAGGCCCGACTGCGGGAACAACCGGTAGCAAGGCACATCTGAATACGGCGACCGAAAATCGCGCAAATGCGGAATCTCCACCGCTCGCAGCTTCGGATAGACCAGCGTCAGCCACTCCACGATCCGCTCGTTCTCCTTGTGGGAATACGTACACGTCATGTAGGCCAGGTGGCCGCCGGGCCGAACGCAGTGCACGGCGTTTCCGGCAATCCGCCGCTGGCGGCTGTGGTTCATGTCGATCATCGTTGTCGTAAAGCAGCCCGGCGCGCTCTCGCCCTTCGCCAAAAGCGACTGCCCCGAGCACGGCGCATCGACGATCACCAGGTCGAACTCCTCGCGAAATTCCTTCGCATAAACGCTCGGATCGGCCGACCAAACTGCGCTATTCGTGAGCTGACAACGCTGAAAGTTATCGACCAGCGTGCTGATGCGCTTGCGGATTACTTCATTCGCATACAAAAGTTCCGGCTGGAAGGCGCGCCATGCAAACACCGACTTCCCGCCCGGCGAAGCGCACAAATCCAGAACCCGTTTGGGAGCTTCGCCCACCGCCAACATCGCGCTGGCGGAGAAAACGGAAGAAAAGTCGAGCGAATAAAACGCCCCTTTCGCGTAGAGCGGATGCAGCCCCGGACGGAAATCCTCTTCGAGTCGCATAATCCAGTCCGGCTGCCAATCCACCGCCCGCAGGCGCGGAAATGTCTTGATCTCCGGCCGCTCTTGCAGCAGAATAATCGCCTTTTCGCGCGAGATGCCATCAATGAGCGCCTGCGTAAACACGTTGCGCTTGGCTTCATCGGGGAACAATGCCGTGGCCTGACGCAATAATAACGGCGTTAGTTGCCTGCCTTTGGGCGCCCCGCCCTTCTTTCGTTTCTCTGTTTTCACTTGTGGTTACCGGACTTGATGTGTACCTTGGCCAGCTCGGTCCACCCCTTCGTCACCGGTAGCGCGTTTGCGAACCGGATCGCCGGGACGTCCTTCCACGGGTCGCGAATGCCCACGGCGAGTCGATAATCCCCCGGCGAAACGTCCGCCCTAATCGATGCTTCCAGGTTGAAATCTCCCGGTTGCCAGCGGCGAATGTCTATCTTCGTTCTTTCTAGCGCGACCACGACGCCGTTCGCGTCAAGCAGAGCGAACTCCAGCGGCCAAGGGTAGTAGAACGGGGCCACACCTTGGTTCACGCCCTCCAGGTTCACCGGAATCGCCTCACCCGCCATGACTTCGGACGGCGCATCGATGCTCTTCCACCGGAACTCGTAGCCCATCTTACGGACCATCTTTTCCGCCCGGGCCAGAGCCTCATCTGAGAGCACCTCTAACGGCGGGCCGTACGGCCCAACGAACGTGAATCGCGCGCTCTGCAGCCGGTCCCAGGTCATTTGCCAATCTTTGCCCAGCAATCGGTCGGCGGCGCGCGGAATCATCTCGCCGCCGTATACGGACGTCTTCCAATTGTCTTGGCGTCCGCTTGCCAGCATTTTCTCTAGCCAAGAGTCTGGGCCGCCTTCCGTATCCTCCGGAAAGTAGTCATCGTGGAAGCCCAGCCACGCCTGCTTGCCAACGTATCCGGTCGGGTAGCGCGCCATGACCTTCTTGTTTGGAAACGCCCTTCGGTAGGCGTCGACGATACGCTTTTGCGTGGCCGGCTTGGCAAAGAACGATTCACGCGGCCAGGTATGCCACTCGCCCCAAAAACCCAACGTGCCCATCTGGATGAACGCCACGCGAGGATTCTTGTCGTATCGCTTGCCCATCGCGGCGATGAGCTTCTCCAACCCGCCAACCACCCGAGGGTCGTCATAGTCTGTCGCAAGGCCCTTGCCCACTTCCTTCGTATCGTATGGTCGGAGTTTTAGGCCGTTATCGATGAGCCACTGCGGAAGCCCGGTTGCCTGGTTTGGGTAGTCCAAAAACAGCCGAAAGACGATGTGCTTGTTCTTTGTCGAACCGGCATTCCAAACTCGGTTCTCCCAGTCGGCGAAGGCAAACTTCCCCTTTGTGGACTCGAGTTGCCGCCAAGAGACGTAAACGAACGTCATCGACACGGGCAAGGAATACGACTCGTCCGGCTCCGCATAGGCCGCCCAGCCTTTGAGCGGGTTTTCCAGCGGCCCCAGCGCCTGGGGCAACGGCTGCGGCGCAAGGGGGATGAAGGCGAGGAGGTGCATCATAGTTCCCGGCGGTCGATGGTGTGGGTCGTGCCCGGCGCGAGGGTCTTCGTTTGACCGCCGCTCCCGATCAGTTCCGTCGGCACGTCGGCGGGAATCGAAAGCTTGATTTGCTTTTCGTCTGCCTCCATGTGGAATGCCCCGCGGGGAACGTAGGCGGTGATTTCAACCTGCTTCAGGTCACCTAGTAGTGGCCGCAACGTAGCTGCCCGGTAGCCCGGCTGCGATGGCCGGAGCCCGAGCAAGCCCTGGTACACCGCGACCAGCGGCGCCACCGCACAGTGCGACATCAGACTCGTCGAGTTTGGCCGGATGTCCCAATGCTCCTGAATCGTCAGGTTGTCTCGCACCGAAGTCATCGTCGCCCACCTCTCGCGGAAATCATCGAGAACCGGCTGAATTCGGCCGCCTTCTAGTAGCCCCATCACGTTCCAATACTGGTTTGCTGGATAGCTCTGCCCAACCGTTTCGCCCGGGTTTTCCAGCAGGTCCAGGCTGGCTTTGTATTCTCGGCCCGGAATCAAGCGGTACAGAATGGACATCGCCAGCGTTCGGTCATCAGTTTGCCCGGGGCCGCCCGCCGACTTCGGCCCAACATGGGTGTAGAGCAAATTGTACGGATCCCAAAACGCCTTTTCGGCCGCTTGCGCCAGGCGGCGACCCTTTTCCTCGAGTTGGTCAGCACCGGAAAGGTTCATCGCCCGGGCCATCGGCAGCAGCGCGCTTTGGTACATTCCCACCGCGTACAGATTGAACGCGCACTTTTTACTCTTCTGGCCACCCGCTACGAACGCGTCATGGTCAATCCAAACCGTGTTCATTCCGAGGTTGTCCACGCGCAGCAGACCATCTGGGCCCATGATCGAATCCAGATAATCCACGAACCTCAGCAGCTTGGACCAATTCTCACGGACGGGCAACTCGTCGCCGGTGTCCATCCAGTAGTGGTAGTGGTCAAAGCAAAAGCCAATGCTGTGATCGACAATTGGCCCCCACTCGCTCGCCCCAAAACTCCGCTGCCAAAGCCGCTGCGTTCGGTCGTAGCACGGCCACGAATCGGAAAAGACACCATCTGTCAGTTGTCCATGCGCATAGGTTCGCAAAAACCGGGCCGACTGCCGCGTCTCCCCAAAAGCGTTTCGAACCACCGTAAGCTGGTGCCCCGCATCGCCCGAATACTGCTGCCGCTCGCGTGCCATTCCGTCAACCACAAGGTCTTGCGCGCTGTTTTCCAGCATGTTCAGATTCGCGGTAAAGAGACGCTGTAACTCCGGGTCGGAAACCTGAACCTCGGGTTGATGCGGCCAGTCCATCGCTCGTCGCCGAACGCCAACTTCCGTGATTTTCACCGGCGCGGTGTTCTCACGCACGTGCAATTGAAGCCAGCGACCCGCCTCGTAATCGAACGTTTCAAACTGGTTTACACCTTCGCGGCAAATGAACCGGCTCCAGGCGAAGAAGTGCGAGTCCATCAGTTTGTCCCGCGACCCATCGTAGTTTTCGTGAACCATCAGTTCGACGACCGTGCCGGCGCTCGCCTCAACGGTGAACGACGGAAACCCGACCACCTCTTTGGGAAGCGTGTACGTGAACACTTCCGCCGTGCGTTTCGAGTCGGGCGTTGCGGGCGCATAGGAACCGGGAGTGCGGAACTCAAACCAGTCCAACGGATCGCGCTTCCACTCAATCTTTTCCGTTGTTTCCAGCTTGGCCGCGACAAACGACTCCCGCACCATCGCGATCGACCGCTTTTCGAGGCGCGATTCGTCCGGATGCGGCATTCGGTCATCTTGTGAGTAGTTTTGATAACTACCGGAATATGCGGCCCGGCTGGGGAACGCGTTGAGCTCTTGCGCGGGTAGCCACTGCGCGGCATCGAAGCCGACTTGATCCCAACCAACCGGATGGAGCCGTGCGTCGAACTCCTCTTGAAGGGCGCGTAAATACCACCGCTTGTATTGTCCGGGACGGTGGGCACGGTCCACCGCGCACCGCCAATTGCGGTTGCTCAGCAGCTTTTCGCCATCCACATCCAGCGAAAATAGAAGACCTGGCCGACCAAACGGCCAGGTGCCCTCGCCGTGGCCGTAGTGCAATACCTCAACGCCAATCACGTTGTCGCCGGAATGCAACAGCGAGGTGATGTCCACCGGATCGGCCTCGGCGAAGCGCGGGGCGTGCGGGGCAGGTCCCCATTGAACCCGTTGGCCGTTCACCGTAAGCCGGTAGCGGCTGTCCGCCGCGATCCAACCGACCGCCGCCTTGGGCGGCTGATGCAAACTCAGCGTTTGGCGAAACAAAACAAATGTGTTTGCCAGGGTTCGCTGGCTGGGGAGCCAAATCCATTTAGCCGGCTGCAAGTCGAGCATCGAGTTAATTATTCGCTAAACTCTGGGGCATCTTGTACGATGCCGCCCGTGAACTAGACCGAAACGACCCGCTCGCCCTGTTCCGCGATCGATTCGAGCCCTTGGAGCCGGGACTCATCTATCTCGACGGCAATTCTCTGGGCCGAATGCCGCGTCGCGCCGCCGAGGACGTGATCTTGGCGGCAAAGCAGGGTTGGGGCCAGCGGCTGATTCGCGGATGGAACGACGGCTGGATCGATATGCCTACTCGCCTAGGCCAAAAATTTGCTGGCATCATCGGGTGTGAGCCAGACGAGGTGGTGGTCTGCGATTCCACCTCCACAAATCTTTTCAAGTTGGCTTCCGCGGCGCTCCGGGACTTGGCGCCCCGGCGGCGGATTGTGAGCGATGCGAGCAACTTCCCCTCGGACCTCTACATTCTGCAAGGTCTGGGCGAAGTCGTTTTGAGTGATGATCTTGCCACCGACGACGAAACCGCCCTGGTCAGCTTCTCTCACGTTGCCTTCAAGTCCGGAGCCATCCGATCGTTTGAGAGCGTGACCGCGGTCGCCGGCGATGCTTTTGTCCTAGCCGACATCTCCCATTCCGTCGGCGTCGTTTCCATGGACATTCACCAGGTGCCGTTGGCGGTCGGGTGTTGCTATAAGCACCTCAACGGCGGACCGGGAGCTCCTGCATTTCTCTACGTGCGAAAGGATGTACAAGATCGTCTACATAATCCGCTTCAGGGCTGGATTGGGCGGGAAGACCCCTTCTCTTTTCATATAGACTATCAACCAAAGCAGGGCATCGAAAGATGGCAAGTGAGCACGCCTTCCGTGCTTTCCATGGTGGCGATGGAGGCAGGACTAGACCTCGTTCTGGAAGCAGGAATTGGAGCCATTCGCCGGAAGAGTATACAGTTAACCGAATACTTCATCGCCTTAGTGGATGCGTATTTGCCGGAGTTTGTGCTGGCCAGCCCACGAGAACCGGAGCATCGCGGCTCGCATGTTTTGCTGCGGCATCCGGAGGCTTGGCGGATTACCCGTGCGCTGATTGAGCAAGCAAACGTCATTCCGGACTTCCGAGCCCCGGACGGCGTGCGCTTCGGTTTTGCGCCGTTGTACAACTCATTTGAAGACGTGGCTGAAGCGGTGCGACGCTTGCAGAACATCATGGAAACGAAGGCTTACGAAGCGTTTGCCGCAGAACGACCGACCGTTACTTAAGATGGTCGCCGAGTGCGTATGCTTGTTCACGGATGACCCGCAGCGCGGTAGTTTCCCACAATTCGCCCTTTCTCAGACTCCCCAGCACGTAGACGCCGGGTGTTGTCTCTCCGATCGCGTCGGCCGCGACGCCGAGACCAAGCTCGTCTGGGACCAGTAGTCCTTCGGCAACCATCTGATGGATCAGCGGCGACTTTGCCCTGGCCAGACTTCCTGGACCAGTGCAGTTCACAACGGCGTCGGTTGCCCATTTGATCGTCCCTCTGCCCCCGCGCAGATGGACTTCCAGACCGCCAACCTCCATCCTCGTCACCCTTCCGGCGACAACTTGCAGTCGTCTATCTTGCTGTGCCTGATCAATAAGCCGATAAAGCTGCGGAGCTACTCTGTGCCGGTGGATGTCCCAGTAAACCTGCAGGTGGCGCAGGAAACGCCGACGGTCTGCCAGCGAGAGCTGGAGCCATAGCTGTTGCGTCATCAACCTCAAACGATCAAACCCGTACTGCCAGGGAGCGTCGCTATCGGTTATGAGCGCACGTAAAACCTTGGTCATCTGGCGCACAGAACGACAATCCAACAACGAAGCCAGGTCCCGTTCACACTTGCCCAGATCCTCCGCATGTGAGCCGGGAAGAAGCCCGTGCCGCGACACCAGAGAAATATGCAACGACGGAAAGCGAACCAGAGCGTCCGCCGCAATATCGACGGCAGTAAGTCCAGAACCAATCAGCGTTATGGATCGAAGTTCCGCAAGAGCCTCCGGCTCAATCTGCCAAGGGTTCTCAAAATAGTAGGGAATCCCCAAGTCCGAAGGGACGAAACTAGGTGAGGAAGGCGGGAAGTTACCCACCGCCACGACCACCGCATCCGCCGAATCCTGTCCGCCAGCATGCGACACCCGAAAGCCCGGACGCACCGCCGTCACCGTCTCCGTAACGACCCGAATTGGATTCTCCGCCGTCGCCTGAAACTCCGAGAAGCGAGCCTGGACGTACTGCCCAAACACCTGCCGCGGAACGAATTCATGCGCATCGTAGCTCGCGCCGAGCCAGTCCACGAAGTCGTGCGGCTGCGGCATCGACAAGCTCATCCCCTCCGCCCGCACGTTCAGCAGATGGTTCGGAGACGCCGTCCCATAGGCGGGCCCAAGGCCGAGCCGACCCGGCTCATACAACATCACGTCATGCGCCGAGGACAGCCGCATCGCGGCCAGAACTCCGCCAACCCCACCTCCGATAACCGCAATTCTCATATCATTCCGCCGGGGAGAAGAGCCTCAGCTCCGCGAGACTCGTCCAAGGTTTCCCGCTAATCTCGCGCAGGGCTACTAACCGCACAAACTTCGCCGACTCAGAGCGAGTTAAGACGACCCGTTCGGAAGCACCCGTGCCGAAGGTGCCCGCCTGAGCCACCGTCCACGCCACGCCATCAACACTCGTCTCGAAGCGGTACGCCGCAATCCGACCGTTAGACTGGCCGCGCCGCTGCACCACTTCGAAGCCCGCGATCGTAGCGGCTTCCGCCAGTTCGACGGTCAGCGTGTGCGGCGGCGGCGGTTCGCCGTCGGTGTAGGCCGTATGCCAATACGTCTCGACGTCCCCGTCAATCGCATTCAAAGCCGCGCCCTCTCCAGGTTCAGCCGAATCGGCTGAGACCTTCGCCCCCGCCAAATTGATTAACCGAACCGGTATGACCTTCGGATAGTTCACGCGCACAAACCGGCTGGCAACGCCGCCGGGAATCATGGAAAACGCCTGAATCGCACCGCCGCCCGCAAAAGCGAACGGCTTGGTGTAGGGCTGAACCTGGTTCTTTCCTAGTTGCAGCATTGCGGTGGAACCCGGCGCAACCGCAACCGAGACCATCCCGGCTTCATCGCGCGAAACCACCGGCGGAAGGGCAACCGGAGCCGTTCGGTCGGCGACCGTCCATAGCTTCTCGCCGGCCCGAACGGGCCGCAGGGTCACGCGGAACGACCGGGCAGACGGCCGCAGAACGTACTTTTCCATCGGCGGCGGTCCGCAGCTGGCTCCGCCGATCCCCATCTGCTGGTCATCCATGCAGAGAATCACCTCTTTGCGGGCGCGCAGCGGAATCCGCTTGCGCGGCTCGCCGTTCTCGTGCCGACTATCGTCGAGATCCTCGGCGGTGTAGGGCAACGCGGTCACGGCAAGGTGGCCGCTTGCTTGAACCAGCAACCCGGCTCCGGTCGGCGACGTGAACGCCGCCCATCGGACGTCCTCTTTGTTGCCGTTTTCTTGCGGACGCACGTAGGGTTGGAATTGATCCTTTACCAAGCCGGAATACAGCCCGAGGTCCGCGGCCTGTTTCCGGTCCGGATAGCTCTCCCAGGGTCCCCGGCCAAACCAAGTCATCTTCGCAAACTCTTCCCGCAAGCGCATCCGAAGGCCGACTTTCGGCAGCGGCGGCAGCGTTCCCACCGGCTCCAGGTCATTGTCCATCGTGATTGAACCGTCACCAAGAATCACGTAGCGAATCTCGTGGCGGAAGCCGTTGCCCTTGAATCCAAGCGCGTCGACTTGGGTGGTCACGACCACGGCGCCGTCGCCCAAGCGCCGAACGGTGATTGAGTTCGGATGGGATCGCATGCCGCCGAGCCCGCTATTCCAGAAACTGGATTGCAGCCAGATGTCGTTGTCGGTAAACGCCCGAAAAACGTTCAATTGCGGTCCGGCAGGAACGCCCGACCGCTCGGCCAAAAGCTCCTTCGCTCCAACCCGGTACGAGACTAGCCGCGCGCCGGCGCGGTCGAACCGAACCTTCCAGTCCGAGCCCGAAATCAGGACATCGGTCGGCGATTCGGCCACCGCAACTCGGCCCAAACCAGCCAGCGGCGTTGCCACCGTAACCGGCGATCCCAAGACGAACTGCTCCCACGCCACCTCGAACCCTTTGGGCGCCCAAACTTTGGCCTCCTTCAACTTCGCCGAGAGTCGCAGGCTATACTCGCCCACCTTTGGCGCCGTAAATGGCACCGTAACCGTGACGGTCCTGCCCGGTCCCGCCACCACGGCGAGCGGCCCGCTCTGCTCCCCGTCACGATAATCGGTAAGCCGCCACGACCAATCGTATTGGTCGAGATTCGTAAAGAACCCCTTGTTCGTCACCTCGAAGGTCCGTTTCGCGGGATCCTCAATCCTAACCGCAACTGGCTGGTAGACCTTTTTGACTTCCCAAGTCTTGGGCATCACCTGCCGATCCGGCATCACGAGGCCGTTATTGCAGAACGGGCCATCGTTTGGCTGGTCGCCGTAGTCGCCGCCGAAGCCGTAGTACCAATCTCGCTTGCCGTCGGGACCGGGCTCCGCATCGGTGTAGCGGCGAAGCCCCTGGTCCACCCAATCCCAAATGCAGCCGCCCATGTTGCGCGGCGAAGATTCAAACGCGTCGACATACTCCTTCAGGTTCCCAACCGAGTTCCCCATGGCGTGGGCGTATTCGCACAGGAAGAACGGCTTCGCCGATTTAACCTTGCCCTGGGCTAGAACGTAGGCAACGTCCGGATACATCGTGCTCTCCACGTCGGCCACCACGTTGTCGCGTTCGTAGTGAACGGGCCGGGAAGGATCGAGGGCTCGAACCAGCTTCGACGTCGCGGCAAAGTTCACGCCGGGACCGGCTTCGTTGCCCAACGACCACATGATGATGCTGGGGTGATTCTTGTTCGATTGGACCATGCGCTCGGTCCGGTCAAGGTGCGATTTCTCCCAAACCGGGTTGTTGCCCAGGCTGCGCTCATAGGAATAGCCCATGCCGTGGCTCTCGATGTTCGCTTCGTCGATGACGAACAGGCCATATTTGTCGCACAGGTCGTACCAGTCCTCGTGGTTCGGATAGTGCGCATTTCGAACGGTGTTGATGCTGAACTGCTTCATCAACCGGATGTCTTGCTCCATCCGTTCTCGGCTGACGGTGCGGCCATGGTCCGGGTCGGCCTCGTGCCGGTTGACGCCCTTGATCTTCACCGGAACGCCGTTCACCGTAAACACCCCGTCCTTGATCTCGACCTTGCGGAAGCCGACGTTGAAACGCCGGATGTCAGTCACCTTGCCTTCTGCATCGGATAGCGACATCTGGAGGGAGTAAAGGTAGGGGTCCTCGTTCGACCACTTTCGAACCCGCGCGAGGGAGAACTTGGTTTCGACCGGCTTCTCCGCTCCGGACTCGACCGAAAGGTCCGCAACGTCCGCTTTGGCGACCGACTTCCCGGTGGCGTCCTTCAGCTCCAAGGTGAGTGACCGGCCGGTAACGGCCGTGCCGAGACTCCGCAGAATCGCGTTGACCCGCAGGGAGCCGCCTCCCATCTCTTCAAGATCGGGCGTAATCGCCACATCGCGGATGTGTGCCTTCGGCGTCGCAAAGAGGCTAACGTCCCGGAAGATCCCCGAAAACCGAAACATGTCCTGGTCCTCCAGGTAGCTTCCGTCGCACCAGCGATAGACCTCAACCGAGATCGAATTACTTCCCGATTGTAAGTACCGCGTAATGTTGAATTCGCTCGGGCCTTTGCTGTCTTCGCTGTAGCCGACTTTGATGCCGTTGATCCAAACGTAGAACGCGGAGTACACGCCGCCGAACCGCAAGAAAATTTCTTTCCCGCCCCAACCCGCCGGAATCGTGAAGTCGCGGCGGTAGGAGCCGACCGGGTTGTTGCTGTGGTCGATGAAAGGCGGATTCGTCGGGTGCGGATACCGAATGTTGGTATAGATCGGGATGCCGTAACCCTTCATCTCCCAGCAACTCGGAACGCTGATGTTCGCCCAGTTCTTCACGTCGTAGTCGGCTTTGAAGAACCCTTGCGGGCGGAGTTCGGGTTGACCCGCCCACTTGAATTTCCAAACGCCGTTCAGGGTTTGCCGAATCGGCGCGCCGCTTGCCGGATCCAACGGATAGCTCGTGGCCCGGGCCGGTTCTTTGTTGATTCCGACGACCTGCGGGTTTTCCCAATCTGGAACGTCGGAGCGTTGCCCGGCCAGCATGGGCAAGGAGCTAACCGGAAGAACGGCAAAAAGGAGTGCGGCGATCACTTCGATCGTTAGATTAACAGGTTAGGCGGCTTTCAGTTGCGCTCTCTGCTTCTCAACGGGGGCCACGCGAACGAGTGACAGAAGAATCGATTGCTTTTTTACGGAACAGCCATAAAAAGACTCAGTGAACTGACGATTGGCGATATAATCTATTCATGGTGCTGGATCCGGTTGATCAGGAAATTTGCCGCCTTCTCCAAGAGAATGGGCGGATGACGTTCGCCGACATCGCCCAGCGCGTCGGCCTCACCGCCGCTCCCGTGCTCGCCCGGGTGAACAAGCTGGAGGCCGCCGGGGTCATCGGCTCCTACCACGCCGTGCTCGGCCGCGAAAAACTTGGCTTCGCGATGACGGCGTTTGTGGCCGTCATCCTGAAGTCGCACGGCACCGCCGAGTGCCGAGACTTCGTGGCCGCCATCGTCGAAGTGCCGGAAGTTCTGGAGTGCCATCACATTGCCGGTGAGGAGGATTACCTGCTGAAGGTCGTCGCCCAATCGCCCAAGGATTACGAGCGGCTTATCAACGACCGGATCACCAACCTCCCGCAGGTTCGCCGCGTGAAGACGATTCTGGTCCTCTCCTCGGCAAAGGAATCCACGACCGTACCGGTGAAGGTGAACCCATGAGCGGCCTCACCGGCGCGCCGGGAATGGAGTTCGGCATCGTCGCCTTCTCCTCGCTGTTTGCGATGATGGACCCGATTGCGGCCGCGCCGATCTTCATCTCGATGACCGCGCAAGCGGCGGAACGCCGGCGACAACTGGCCGTCCGCGCTTCGATCACCGCTGGAATCGCCCTCCTCGTCTTCGCGGTTGCGGGGAGCCAGGTCTTCAGCTTCTTCCACATCACCGTGCCGGCCTTTCAGATCGCGGGCGGGCTGCTGTTCTTGCTGTCAAGCCTCAAGACCCTGCAGGGCGCAAAGCACGAAGGTGCCGAAGCGGTCCACGATGCCGACCCAAGCATCGTTCCGCTCGGGATTCCGGTCATTGCTGGCGCGGGGTCTCTCTCGACGGTGATGGTGCTGGCGGCCCAGGCCAGGCATCAGGCCGAGCAATTTGCCCTAACGGCGGCCATCGTCGCCAACGTCATCATCTGCCTAGTGATTCTGCTCATCTCGCCCTTCATCGTCAAGCGGCTCGGCCCTTCGGCGACGGAAGTGATCAGCAAAGTCATGGGTTTGATCACTGCCGTCATCGGAGTTCAGTTCATCATTAACGGACTAACGACCGTGATCCTCGATGCCGCAAAAAAAATGGCGTGATAAAATCCTTTGTTAATGGTCTGTCCCCGGTGCGCAAAGGATAACGCCGAAACGAATCTCTTTTGTGGGTTTTGCGGACTCGATCTTGCCCAGGCAAAGGCCGAGGCGACGCCGATCGATGAGCCGGTCTTTTGCTACCGGCACAAGAAGGAACCGACGCTGCTTCGTTGCGGCAAGTGCGACCGTCCGATCTGCTACAAGTGTGTGATGACCGGCGCGTCCGGCCCGCGCTGCCCGGATTGCGGCCGACAAAAGATTCCGTTTAGTCTCAACGGGACGCTGGCCAGCGTGCGACTTACCGCCGGCCGGATCATGCGCGGCAACCCCTGGTCCATCGTCATCGCGATCATGGTTGTCGGCTTCGTGTTCAACACGATCCGAAGTTGCAACTACGAGCGACCCCGAGAACTTCCGACCAGTGCCTCCGACGAAGCGCCGTAACCGCCTTACTTTCCGCCGGTCATCACGATGCCCTTCACAAAGGACTTCTGACCGATGAAGAACAGAACCACGAGCGGGATCATAACAATCACCGAACCCGCCATCACGAGGTGCCACTGGCTCGCTTGCAGCGAGTTGTAGGTGCTGAGGCCGAGCTCGTTGGTCTGGAGTTCAGGATCGTTCAGATAGAGCAACGGGCCAAGAAGGTCCTTCCAGTTGTAGATAAAGGCGAAGATTCCAACCGTCGCGAGTGCCGGGCCGGAGAGCGGAAGGATGATCCGCGAGAAGATCGTCCAGTAGTTTGCGCCGTCCAAAAAGGCGGCTTCGTCCAGTTCACGCGGGATCCCAAGATAGAACTGGCGGAGCAGGAAGATGTTGAACGCGCCGCCACCGAACCATGCCGGCACCGTCATCGGTAGGAACGAGTTCACCCATCCGATTTTCGCGTACAGGATGAACGTCGGGATCATCGTAACGATTCCCGGAAGCATCATCGTGCTGAGCAGCAGCAGGAACAGTCGATCCTTGCCCGCAAAGTTGATCCGCGCAAAGCCGTAGGCCACCACGCTGGAGCTGAACAAGACGCCCAAGGTGCCGAGCGTCGAAATCACGAACGTGTTCTTCAAGAAGAGCCAGAAACTCACGTTCGGATTCGTCCAAACGTAAACGAAGTTCTCAAACGTCGGGTTCTTTGGCCATCCCCAGATCTCGGTTGCGCCAAGCTCCTTGGCGCTCTTGAAGGCGATCGCCAGCATCACGTAGAACGGAATGACGAAAACTACCGCACCGAAAATCAGTAGCAAGAAGGAGCTGTAGCGCGTCAGAAGCCCGAACAAGGCAGCGTTTTGCGCGGACTTTTTCGCAGCCGCGTGGTCGAGCGCTCGGGGCGTATTGCGTAGGGCCATGGTTACTTATCCGATCCTTCGTAATACACGAACTTGTTTCCTTGAAGCTGGATGAAGGTGAAGATGAGGATCACGAAGAACAACACCCAGGCGAGCGCGCTGGCGTATCCCATGCGCAATATCCTAAATGCGTTGTTATATAGGTGCAGCATGAAGAACATCGTCGCGTTGTTTGGGCCACCCTGCGTCATCTGGAACGCCTGGGTGAACACCTGGAAGCTGCCGATGAACCCGGTGATGAGCGAGAAGAACAACGCCGGTGAAATCATCGGGATCGTCACGTTTTTGAACTTCCGCCAGGCGTTTGCCCCGTCCAGGGTCGCCGCTTCGTAGTAATAAGTCGGAACCCCTTGCAGGCTAGCGAGCAAGATGACCATTCCTCCTCCGGCACCAAACAGGCTCATGATGATGAGCGACGGCAGCGCCGTCTTCTCGTTTTGCAGCCAGTTCACCTGGCCGTTCGCGCCCACCAGCGGTCCGAGCAAAGTCAGCATTCCCGGAATCTTCAGCAACACCGCGTTGAGCAGGCCACCTTCGGGCTGGAACAGCTTGATCCAGATGAGCGATCCGGCGATCGGACTCGCCATCGCGGGGATGTAGTAGCACGTTCGCCAAAGCGGAATTCCCTTGATGGGCATGTTCAGCAGCAAAGCCAGGATGAGCGAGATGACGATGCCGGCAGGCACGCTCACCAGCGTGTAAATCAACGTTACGCTCAGCGACTTCCAGAAGACCGGATCGACGGTCGCCGCTTCCGTGTAGTTTCCGAACCCGCGCCATCTGGCCGGTTGAATGATGTCCCAGTCGGCGAAGCTCATCAGAAGCGACAGAATCATCGGCCCGGCGGTAAAGACGGTAAGGCCGAACAGCCACGGCATGATAAATAGGTAACCGGCCAGGTTCTCCCGCTTTTGGCGCGACGTCCGGCGCTTCCCAAATTCCGGAGCGTAGATCCAGATTCCGAGGACAACCGCGATCAAAATTCCCAGGATTCCCGCGGCCGTCCAGTTAAAGGGCGGAAGGTCAAGCTCGCGGCGCAAGACGTCCAACCGGTTCTGGCCGATCTTGTTCGAGCCCGGGAACACCGCGTCGGCTCTTGCGTCTCCGGTGTAGACCAAAGCTTCGGGCTGGCGGGCCAAGTTGGCCGCCTCGTTGTACAGAATTCCGGTCGGGGGAAAGACGACAAACGGTTCAGCTTGGTCGGTAATGATTCGGTTCGCCGGGACCTGCTGCTCGGCGGGAGTATTCGGGCCGGGAATCCAAGGCTCCATCAGCGCATACTTTCGAATCGCGGGCTGGGCGATTCCGGCCTTCGCCATGGCCAGCATGCCTTGTTTGCCCGCCATCCACTCGGAGAGCCGCCAGGCCTCTTTCGGGTGCTTCGTGCTCGACATGATTCCGTAGCCGGAACCGCCGGTCGGGTAGGCGCGGGTTCCGCCAGCAAACGCCGGCGCAATCGCCACGTCCCATTCGAAACCGCCCTCGCTAACCGGGGATATTTCCTTACGCAGCTGGGGGGTTTCCCAAATGCCACTGTGGAACATGGCCACTTTGCCTTGGGTGAACATCTGCCGCGCGTTTGTGCCGGCCTGGTCGAACGAGCTCGGAATAACCTTGTCCTTCAGCGTGAGGTCCGATACGAACTGGTACGCCTTCATGAGGCGGGGGTCGTCGAACTTCAAAACCTTCGGGTCCTCCGGGTCATCTACATAGCGACCGCCGGTTGAAAAGAAGAACAGGTCCACGAGCAGGGTGTTCCAGCCCGGAACGTAGCCCCAACGACTCGGCTTCCCCTCTGCATTCAGCTTCTGGAACTTCTTCAGAACGGTGAGGAAGTCCTTGTCCCCTTTCTCGGGGTGCGGCGTGAAGTCCCAGGTCCAGTCGGGGGATGGGAAAGCAATTCCTTCTTGCTGGAAAAGCGTTTTATTGTAGTAAACAACCGCGATCGGCGCGATGTCGCGCGGCAAAACGTACAGCGAGTCTTTGATGCTATGCGCTTTGACGATGCTTGGGTAGTAGCCCTTGATGTCGAAGCCGGGGATGTCGCCGTAAAACTTGTTGAGTTCCAGCAAGGCGCCGCGCCGCGCAAATCGCTGAAAGTTGCCCGGGTCCATCATCACGACGTCTGGAGCCACGCCCGCCGCGTATTGGGTCAGAAGTTTGTCGAAGTATTGGGCGAAGTCCGACCGCTCGAACTTCACCTTAACGCCGGGATTCGCCGCCTCGAACTTGGCAAGCTCTTTCTTGAGAACGTTCGACGATTCGTCACCGTCCCAAACAGTGAAGCGCAAGGTGATGTCTGCGCGGGCCAAGATGGCCGCAAAGAGCATGCCAAGCAAGAACAGGAAGCGTAGGCTCTTCATCGAGTACACGAATAATACTCGGCCCGGCACCCTGATTTATCGGACAATCTAGCCGCGCCTAATCGTCGTGGGGTTCTAAATTTGGTTCTTGCGGAGCCATGACGCCCCCGGGCGTCGCCATCATCATTTCCGGAACGAATCCGCTGTCACTCACGGACGTTTCCGGATTGAGCGCCGCGCACGGCGTTCCAAACTTTGGCTTGGCAAACGGCATGTGCGTATTTCCGCGCGCCAAAATCAGCGCTTCGTTGCCCCCGCCCCAAGACGTAAAGCTCCGGGCGTTGCAGTAATGGTTCACAAAAGACCGCCGCATGCGCGTCTCGGATCGATTCTTCAGCGAGCGATGGAAGATGTGCCCGCCAAAGAAGGCGACGTCCCCTGGCTCCATTACCGCCGGAACCTCGCGCGGACCATAGCCGTCGGCGATCTGCTTCAGTGTGTTGCCAGGATCATTATCGTCGTTGCTGTGCCCGCCTACGCCCTGCACATATTCAATGCCATCAAGCTGGATGTCGCCGTAACCGTAGCCACTCTTCGGCGGATAAATCGGTTCCGCGTTTGCTCCCGGGCTCATCCAAAGGCAGCCGTTTTCGGTGTCCGCTCGGTCAATTGCAATCCACGCACCCAGCAAACTGTCCGGAAACGTCGGAATGTAATAACTGTCTTGGTGGAAGCCCTGGCCGTTGGAGCCCGGCCCCTTCATAAACAGCATCGTCTGCATCGCCAAAACATCCGGGCCAGTAAGCGCCTGGACCACATCGAGCACGCGCGGGTAGAGCATGTATCGCTCCCAAAGAGGAATGCTGAGGTGGCCCATATGGATGCGGTGCAGCATCTGAAGTCGGCTTTCCGGCTCTTCCCCGCCCTTCGAATGCACCCACGGCGAGACATCGAATTTCTCATCGAGCAAATCTTCGGTGTGCGAGCGAAGCTCGTCGACGTGCTCCGGCAGAACCAGGCCACGAACGATCAAAAAGCCATCTCGGCGAAAGCTTCGGTATTGCTCGACCGTTGCCGCGTAGGCCGGTATGGCATCCCAGGGATGGACGTCGGGCTCTTGTTCAACGGGCAGCGTGGTTGTCATCATGCCGTTATTCTGGGCCAAATCTTGTTTTGTGAACAGTGGCTGAGCCATCCATTACTGGTAAAAATCGTGCATGGAGCAAATGGCGAACATTCCGCTTGGGTCGATGCCCCGGGTCGGTATGGCCTGGAGATCGGTTCACCAAGGTGGCCCGCAGGGCGCACCGGTCCGGCTTGCCTTCACGGTGGAGAGGTACTGGGGCGTGCACCTTTACCGGTATCGCGCCCCGGTCAAGATTGCGGGGTCACGGTTCCAGATTGAACCTGGAATGGCGGGATTTACCCCGCCCGGCACCCGAGTGGAATACGAGTTCCGCGGACGTTGCGAGCACGTTTTCGCCCATATCGAATGGCCGAATTCGTCGGACCAGACAGAGCCTCTCCCGTTACTGTTCTCGGTTGGGACCGAGTTTCCGCTGCTGTGGGAACGGTTGGAAGACGTAGCCCGCTGGTGGCAATCCGACCCGCTGCGTGCTTCCGTTCGCGTTTGGGATGTGCTACTGGCGCTGGGCAAACTGGCCCGGCTGGGCCCTGAGCCGCCGGAAAGACGGCTGCTAGACCGGGCTTTCGGGGTGATGGATCATCGGATGGCCGAGTTCATCGGCGCCGCAGAAATCGCGGATGAGCTGGGTATTTCCACCGGCCAACTTGCCCGGATTTTTCGTGCGGGCGGCCACCCGACGCCTTCGGCCGCCCTACGACAGCGGCGAGTCGAACGAGCTCGGCACCTTCTCGTAGAAACGACCCTTTCAGTAAAGCAAATCGCCTCCGAGGTCGGCATCCACGATCTTCAATACTTCAACAAGCAGATTCGAAGCGCGTTTGGTGCGTCCCCGACGCAGGTGCGCCGGGGACCGATTCCTGCCTTTATGGAGCGGTGACGGTGAGGGTGAGGTTTCGCTCGAACGGAAGGTGGGTGGCGTTGCCAAGGTATCGCGCTTTCAGCGTGTAGGTACCTGGCTTTACAGACCGCGCGAGTCTGTACTGGTGCGTTGCGATGCCCCGGCTGTCCGTCTTCGCCCGGGCGAACTCTTTGCCGCCCAGCATGAAGATGATCGTCTGGTTTGGCGTCCAAGCTCCGGTCTTCGTGTTCTGGAGCGCAGCCCGTAGTGAAACCTGGCCGCCCGGCTTGCCGGTTGCCAACATGGTGTTTACGCGGGTTGGGTACTGGTTCACGCTGACCATTTTCAGCACGTAGTTTGAGCCGCCAAGAGAACCCATGAACTCCTGCTTCCCTTTGCTTAGGGTCGTCGGGATCTGGTAGGTCGCCTTTGCGGTGCCGGTAGAGTCCGTGGTACCGGTTCCGGCGCTCTTGCCGTCAACTTGGAAGATGACGCGTCGATTTGCGACCGGCTTACCATTTCGAACTACCTTCGCCTCGATCGGAACCTGATCTCCCGGCCAACCAGAGCCAACGTTCATGCTGAGCCGCTCGCCTCGCCGGGTCCATCGAGCGGCTCGCAAGTAATGGGTTCCAGGCTCAAGCGCATAGCCGACCGCCGTTCCATCTTCCGAAATACCCATCGCGTAGGCAAATCCTGCATCCCCTTTCGGGAGCGGCGTGAAGTCATTTCCTTCGAAAACGCCCGGGCTGTAGTACTGCGTGTCATTTTCAAGGGATGTGAAGTACCCAACTGCCAACCCGCTATCGTTAATGTCGCTCAAGCTGATGTGACTATTCAAGCCACGCTCAATGAGCTTCACGTCGCCGGTTGCGGTCCAGATCGCACCGACGGAAATATGGAACTCGTTTCCATCAACATCCGTTCGCACCACTTGACCAGAGGCGATGACGCTTCCGATGTTTGAGATTCGGCTCGCGGTGGCATGGCTAAGCTCGCTCACCAGCGGCATGGGCGTTCCTTTCTTCCAGATACAGGGAACTACCTCGGAGTTGTTACCCAAGTAGTAGCCAACGATGTCACCGTCATTGTTTACGTCCGAAGCGACTCCGTAACCATTGGGCGTCGCAAGCTCTCGAATGACGCCTCCCTCCCAAACTACTGGCTTGTTAACGTGATCGACCTGGATATGGCCAACGATCATCGTGCCAGCATCATTGATGGCCAGTGCCAGCCGGTCGTACCCATCTCCGGCCAGCTCCGTTGGGATACCGTTCTCCCAAGAAACCGCTTTCATGCGGTAGTCGCCGAGGGAGTAGCCATAGCCGATGACCGTACCGGAGTCGGAAATGTCGACCGCGACGGTGCTTTCGTAGCCGGGCAGCTCGGTTACCGTGTTCCCGGTCCACAGCAGGGCACGCAAGTTATGGTCGGGGCGGCTTTCGACTCCCACCGTAACTCCCGCATTGTTCACTCCAAACGCGTAGGCGACGCTGCCTTCGGTGAACTTGGGCAGGAACTCAAGCTGATATTCTGCGTTCGCGGCGGCGACCGTCGCAAGAAGAGCGATAAGAGAAGAGACTTTCAATCGGGATTGCATATGATTAACTCCGTTGTTCGTTAGCTGAATACCCTGAACACTTGAGAAGAGTTTACGTGGTCCTAGACAGCTATGTCATAAAGCCGTGATATTTCCCGACCCTATCCTGGAGCATGTGTCCCTTCTCCGTACCATCTTGGCCGATGGATGGAACAGATTGGTGCCAAGATGAAACATGCCTTCCATTCGATGGCCCGGAGTTGACGATGTTGAAGAGGCCGCGCGCACCGTTGGCCCCAGAATCCGTGAGTTACGCGAGTCGCGCAGCCTCACGATCCGAGAACTTGCTTGCCGATGCCAGATCAGCCCAACCACATTGATTCGCTTAGAGCAGGGCAACCCGATTGCCGAGCGACCTCTCCAAAAGCTGTGCGACGGCCTGCAAACCATTTTGCCCAACTTGCTGGTGAGCACGGAGGGTTGGGACCGCCCGTTCCGCGTCGACCGCGCTTCCGATTCACCCTGGCGAATCGCGTTTCGCCGCGAAAAGGCTCCCAGCCATCTGAAGGATTTCGACCCAATCTCGGAAGAAGCCGAGCGTAATCGACTCGGCTCGGTTGGCTTCGTTACCGGTTTTCTTAGGTCGCTTGACTGCAAACTTCGCCGGGGCAAGTTCGAAGCCGCAATTGTGGAACTGCACGGCAACCAGGAGAAGCCGGGTTACCGTCACTCCGGTGAGGAATTCATCTACTGCCTTCAGGGCCGCCTGAAACTAACGATTGCCAAAGAGACGATTATCTTAGAGCCCGGCGACGCGGTGACATTCCTTCCCCGGTTTCGGCACCGCTACGAGAGCGACATTGCCTCGAAGCCCGGCGTCGCCCCCACGCGCATCCTCATGGTTTGGCAGGAAGGCGAAGAAGACGAGCTGAGCCGCTTGCACGACGACGAGTGCCTGATTTAGGCGAGAACTTCGAGACGACGCAGCTGAGATTCGGATAGTCGCAGTCGCGCACCTGCAATCGCTTCCACCGCGCGGGCCGCATCCAGCGTGCCGATGATCGGGAAAACGGCTCCAGGCTGATTCGTAAGATAGGCAATGGCAACATCTCCCGCCGTCGCGCCTTCCTCGTCGGCGATCGCGTCGGCAACCTCGAGTCGAGCGCGGTTCGTCGGGCTATCGAACCCAGCCCCGGCTTCACCACCCGAGGCAAAGAACCCGTTTGAAGTCGCAGAGAACGGCGACAGGGCCACGCCATTCTCCGAGGCCCAAAGCGCCTCCGCCGGAGAATTCGTCCGGGTGGTCGGGTCTTCCGTCTCCTTCCAACTCGGCACCCCTAGGCTCCACTGGTTCTGCCAAAAGCTGAATCCTGGCTTTCCGACCGACGTCGCATAGGCGTTTGCGGCCTGAATGCGCGCCAGCGGCCAGTTGCTCGCCCCGATATACGTGGTTCTGCCGGCCGCAACAAATTCGGCCAGAACGTCAATGATCTCATCCACCGGAATCGAAGCCGCGTCGCGATGCGCATAGTAAAGGTCTACCGAGTCCATAGCCAGACGCTCCAGGCTTTGGGCGAAATCTTGCCCTAGGATCTCCGGTGAAAGGTACCGATCCGGCCGCATATAACTGCCGAAGCCCGGATGCCCGCCCTTCGTGGCGATGAAAATCTCATCGCGTGCCCCGGATAATCGCAGGTACGCCCCGACCGTCTCCTCGCTCACCCCTTCCCCGCCCGGAACCCATGCCGCGTAGCAGTGGGCGGTATCTAAGAAGGCTCCGCCTGCATCGAGATATGCCCCGATCACGGAAAAGCACTCTTCGGCAGGACGGCGCGTTCCCATGTCGGCGGTGCCGAGCGCAACGACGGACTTGCCCACAAGCTTGGCCGGAATCAATGACATTTCGAAAGATTACATCACACATCTCTCGCTATAATGGGTCCGATGATCATGCCCGTGCTCGCCGTCCGCGACCTCGAATCGAGTTTGCCTTTCTACCGAGATCAACTCGGCTTCCAAGTTCCGATGGTGATGCCGGATGCCGCCGGCGCGCCAAGATTTGCGGTTGCGCAGTGGGGAGAAGGTGTTTCCGTTGGCCTCAGCGCGCAAGAGACGGAAGGAGCCAAGGGCACCGGCGTCATCTTCATGGTCTACGTGCCGGACGGGACGGAAATCGATGCCTACTACGTCGAAGTCCAAGAGCGAGGGGTCGCGATCCACGAAGAAATCTCCGACTCCTACTGGGGCGACCGATGCTTCTCGGTCATCGACCCCGATGGCTACGTCTTGATGCTTTGCCAAACGAAAACCGAGATGACCTACGACGAGATCGTGTCATCCGGCACCCCCGCATAGGCCGTGCCGCTGCTCTGAGTTGTTTCAGAACCCCTCTGCGAGCGGAGAGGGGCAGGGGTGAGGCAAAAGCTACTAAAACCCAAAAAAGGGGGAGCCCAGCCATCGTGACTGGGCTCCCCCTTCGAGAAGGACTTCTCTCGCCCGAAGGACCCTTACACCGTGCCGGACTTTCCGAGCGATGAATAGTGGCAAGCCTTGAACTTGAGGCCGCTGCCGCAAGGACAGGTCTCATTTCGACCAACCCGCTTGGGGTCGATGCCGGCCGGCCACGGAAGGCTGCCCGGCTCGGCAATCTTCTTCGCCACTGCCGTTCCGCCGCCGGTCGATTCGGCCTCGATTTCGGCTTCTAGGGCCGGCATCTCGTCCGCACCAAAGGTGAGGTTCACCTGCGGCTGCGGACGCCGAATTTCCAGCTTGAAGAGCATCTTTGTCGCGTCCTCGCGGATGTTTCGCAGCGTGTTCTGGAAGAGGTCGTACGTCTCGCGCTTATACGCAACGAGCGGATCGACCTGGCCGTAACCGCGGAGTCCGATACCCTCGCGAACGTATTCGACCAACTGCAGGTGCTCCATCCAGCGATCGTTAACCGCCTTCAGCAGCACGTACTTCTCTAGGTCAACCATGCCGTCCCCTGCACGCTCAATCTTGTCGGCATAGGCCTTATCGGCAACCTCCTGCAAGAAGGCAATGAGCTCCGGACCCGGTTGGAAGCGCTCCAAATCGGCGATGCTGGCATGATCCACCAGCGGCAGAATCTCGTTCGAGTCCTCGAACAAAACCGAGTGGTCGTAAACCCGCGTGCCGTCGTCCTCGATCATCCAGGCGTTATCCACCAAGTTGATGACCGTCTCGCGGAGGTACTCGTTCAGCTCGGCCCGGACGTCCTTGCCCAGCAAGACCTCGCGGCGAAGACCGTACACGTGCTCGCGCTGGGCGTTCAAAACGTCGTCGTATTCGAGAACGCTCTTTCGGGCCTCAAAGAAGTGGTTCTCGATCCGCTCCTGAAGCTGCAAGATCCGCTTGGTGAGGAACTTGGCGTCCACCTGGTCCATCGGCGGCCACATCTTCAGCACCGGGTTGTCCATCATGTTCGGATTAAAGATCTTCCAAAGATGGTCTTCCAGCGAAACGTAGAATCGCGATTCGCCCGGGTCGCCCTGACGTCCGGCGCGTCCTCGAAGCTGGTTGTCAATTCGGCGCGACTCGTGCCGCTCGGTACCGAGGATGAATAGACCGCCAAGATCGCGAACGACCTCGGCCGCCTTGCGTCGCTCCTGGTCATCGAGCGGCAACGGAGGCGTGGCGCGCTCGTTTCCGCCGCGTCGGTAGCTGACGAACGTGTCGGCATACTCGTCGAGGCCGTCTTCCGCGATCTCGACGGTGGCCCGTGCCAACCGCACCAGATCGTCCTCGATGCGCCCGCCGAGGAGGATGTCAACGCCGCGACCGGCCATGTTCGTGGCGATCGTAACCTGGCCCTTTCGACCGGCTTCGGCAATGATGAGCGCTTCCTTCTCGTGGAACTTCGCATTCAGAACGTTGTGCGGAATGCCGTGCCGAAGTGCTTCCTCCAGAAACGGCAGGTTGTCGCTGGTGAGGCTGAACTGCTCCAAGCACCAGGTCATCCAGTCGCCCTTCAGCACGTCGCCGCTGAGGTCGATCTTGCTGAGCAGCGAATTCAACGCCATCCGATCAATCTCAGAAAGATCCGTTTCGTAAAGCCGCTTCGAGTCCTTCGCGTTGTCGCCCTTAATGTCCTTCTTGACTTCGACGCGGTCCCGAAGTCGCCAAGCGATGATCAGCCGCTGAAGCATATCGGCGGTTAGCCGCGCCGAAACCTTCTCGGTCATTTCGATGGAGCGGGTTCCCACGAGCACCGGTTGCTGCTTCGTGAACAGTCTCAGAATCTCCCAAACGATTCCGCGGAACTTGGCCTCCTGCGTCTTGTAAACGATGTCCGCCTGGTCGGTTCGCTGGCTTGGCCGGTGGGTCGGAATCGAGACAACGTCGAGACCGTAAATCTTTCGGAACTCGTCCTCTTCCGTCTTTGCGGTTCCGGTCATGCCGGCCAGCCGCTCGTAGAGTCGGAAAAGGTTTTGGAAGGTGATCGTGGCAACCGTTTGGCTCTCGCGCTGAACGGCAACGTTCTCTTTCGCTTCGAGCGCCTGGTGCAGTCCGTCCGAGAAGCGGCGGCCGAACATCATACGGCCGGTGTTCTCGTCGACGATCACGACTTCGCCTTGGCGAACCACGTAATCGACGTTCTTCTCGAACAGCGCGTACGCCTTCGCGCTCGCGTTGACGTGGTGGAAAAGCCGAGGATCGGCGGCGATGTTGTCGATCTCCATCAGCTCCTCGATGAGGTCCATGCCCTCTTCGGTGAGGCTCGCCGAGTGGTTCTTCTTGTCCGCGATGTAGTGCAGCTCCGGCTGGAGCTTCTTCACGACCTCGTTGACGCCTTTGTAAACCGAAACGTCCTCGTTCGAAGGTCCGCTAATGATATGCGGCGTTCGGGCTTCGTCGATCAGGATCGAGTCGACCTCGTCAACGATCGCGAAGCTAAGCTCACGCATCACGAGCTCTTCTTCGCTAAACGCCATGTTATCGCGAAGGTAGTCGAATCCGAATTCGTGGTTCGTTCCGTAGATGATGTCGCAGCCGTAGGCATCGCGCCGGCTGCACGGCACCAAGTTCTGGTAGCGCGGGTCGTTCATCTCGTTCGCGCCCGGTTGGTAAACGTACGAGCCGCCGTGCTCATCCGACTCTTGGCTTTGGCCCTGGATGATGCCCACCGAGAGGCCCATGAAGTGATAAACCGGGCCCATCCAAACGGCGTCGCGACGGGCGAGGTAGTCGTTGACGGTAACGAGGTGCGCTCCGCGGCCGTTTAGCGCGTTCAAAACGATGGGCGCAACGGCAACCAGCGTCTTTCCTTCACCGGTCTTCATTTCCGAGATTCGGCCCTGGTGCAGCACCGCGCCGCCGATCAACTGGACGTCGAACTGGCGCATGCCGAGCACGCGCTTGCTGATTTCGCGAACGGTCGCGAAGACTTCGGGGAGCATCTTGTCGAGCGACTCGCCGCCCTTTGCACGCACGCGGAACTCGGCCGAAAGCGCCTTGAGCTCGTCATCGCTCTTCTCGGCCACGCTGGCTTCGAGGTCGTTGATCTTCTTGAGGATGGGGGCGACGAGCTCTACGTCGCGCTTGCTGGTGTCGAAAAGTTTGCGGAGAAAATTCATGAGGTTGGGAATCGAAAGGACGGGCGGGCACAATTGGGCCCGGTGACTCGTAAGCGAGGAGAACTCGCGTTACGGTCCGTCGCGATTCCGCTGACTGCTGGTCGGCTCGGCCGATGCGCCGGTTGCCTGCGCGTCAATGGCTTTTGAGGCAAGGTTCAGGGCCGGCAGAATAGCTGGGCCCGACGAAACTTGCTCCCGCGAAACGATTGCCAGGAGTTGGATGGCGGCTTCTTCACCTAAAGCGCGCGACATCGCCGCGTGCGTCGGAACTCCACCCATCCAAAGCGCAGCATCCGGCGTGCCGGATCCTTGCATTAGGATGAGAATAAGTGCGGGAAGGAAATGAAGCATTCGCCGAGTACCAGAGTATAGACGGTTTACAGAACTCCGTCCCCGGGCTCTGGGTTCCCAAGACACACAAAAAGACCCTCTCGCCGGGTGGCGAGAGGGTCGGTTGAAGGGGCTGAAGGTTCAGGCCTTCTTGCGTCGTCGGAGGAGAGCCATGGCGCCCATTCCGAGGATAGCCATCGATGCAGGCTCCGGAACCGGCTGCGTGCTCGGCTCACCAGCGATGTAGGCAAGCGTGTTGGAGAAGAGCTCGCGGTAGTTGCCTTCGGCGTGCTGGAAGTTCGCAACGTTCGGGTAGAGCGTGATGTTGGCAACGTTCTTCTTCTCGTTCACGGCAACCAGCGGGCTGCCGTTGTCCCAGTAAGCAACTACGTCGGCACCCTTGTCAACGCCGGTCCAGTCTGCGTTGTACGAACTCGACTTGAGCTCCTTGACGCCCTTCATGATCTCGTGGTTTTCGTTGAACTTACCGAGCGAAACCGACTGGTAAGCGTTGTACTCGGGACCGGTCAGCGGGTTGTAGCCGGAGTCGTTGATGCGACCGCCGAACATGCCAAGCGCGCTGTACTGACCGATGAAGGTCGACATGGCGATTCGTCCGCCAGCGTCAACGTAGTCGGCGTATCGGTCGCCCGAACCCTCGATCGGCGAGTGGTCGGCGGTAGCGAGAACGACGTCGTACTTAAGCATTTCCTCGACCGAAGGAAGGTCATCTCGGAGAGCCGAGTTGCTCAAATCAAATCGCGAGTCGCCGCCGAGCAGATCCTTCAGGGTGTCCTGAGCAAGACCGGCCTCGTTCGGCATCAGATAAAGAACTTTGATGCCCTGGGCGTTGGCGGTGCTCGTCAAGCTAATCGCTACGGCGCTGATGGCGAGAAGAAAGAAAGTTTTGAAGTTCATTTTGTTCACTGCTGAAGCTCTTGGCCTCGATGAAATAGTAGGCCATTTATAGAAAGCTCCGCAGTCCCTTCTTCCGGGCGCCAGATTGCCGGGACCGGATTTCCGCGACAAGTAACCTACGCATCTTCAACCGACCCTCTCGCCGGTAGGCGAGTCATGTTCTTTCTTGATGAGGCTCTCGGCCCCGATGAAATAGTGGGCGATCCACGGGAAGCTTCGCAGCCCTTTCTTTTGAGTGCTGCAATTTGGTTACCGCTTTTCCGCTACTTCGGCGCGCGGCGTGACTCAACGAACATCGTGATTCCGCGGTTTGCCACGATAGAACCGACGACGCTCATCACAAGCAGCGTCAACATGCGGATGACGACCCCAAGCGCTTGGATGCCAACATCGTTAAAGTCGAGCGTCTTTCCGGTGGAAATGCCCAAGGCCTTGCGGGCCGGCATATCGAAAAGCTCTTTTGCCTGAGTGAAAACAAACCAAAGGATCGCTAGGCCGACGATAAAAACAGCAAGCCCTACGAGCGATCCGAGGAGGTCTCGCCGCGCCGGCGTCCGTTTCTCCTTCATTGGCTCGTCCACGGCCTAGTTTGGCGCATTCCCGAGGGCAGAAGTTCTCCTGGCTACCCGGTCGGTTCCGGCTGATCGGCTTTTGGAATGCGAAGGTACACGAAAGTCGCGAAGACGAGCGGCAGGACCAGCGCGCCGCCAAGGAGGTAAGGCCACGCCGGGGCAAGCTGGAAAAGAGGTGTTGCCACGATTGGACCAACGAACCGGGCCAACGCGCCTAGTGCCTGCGTCACGCCGAAAACGCCGCCCTGGAGTTCCTTCGGGGCGGTCCGAGAAACCAGTGAGTTCAAGCTGGGCTGCGCCAAACCGCTTCCCAGACCCTGAAAGACGACCACCACGAGCAGGGCATCCCACCAACGCGCGTACGGCACGAGTGCCAGCGACGGAATCAAGAGAATAAGCCCGATGCGAAGCAGACTTACCTCGGAAGCTTTCGCTTGCAGCTTGGGTAACAAAACGCCTTGCACCAGAGCGCCGGTGAGCCCGACCACGCCAAGCACCCAACTTCCCCGCTCCTTTGCATCGACCGCCGAAAAGTGGAAGATCGATCGCGGGTCGGCTAGCAATCGGAAGAACGTCGTTTGCAGCATCGCGAACGCGAGGTTGAAAACGAAAAAGATGCCGAGGAGCAACGGCAAGCCAGGCGACGCAAACGAAATCTTGAGGTCCGTCCAGAAGTTGCTCTTCCGGATCTCGGCTCCCGGAACCAAGCTCTCGGGCAGAAAGAAGAAGATGTAGCCGAAGTTCACCAGGGCCAGAAACGCACCGACGTAGCCAAGCGCCTCCGGCCGGTCGCCGGAAAACTTAACCAGCTGACCGCCAAACACCGGGCCCAGAATGAACCCAACCCCCAAGGCCGCCCCTACCATGCCGATGCCGCGCGCGCGATCCTTGGGCAAAGTGATATCCGCCACGTAGGCGAAGGCAACGCCCAGGTTCGCCGCTGCCAACCCCGTTAGGACGCGCGAGCCAAACGAGATCCAGTAATTATCAGCGTGCGCGTAGAGGACGTACGCCAAGACCGAAAGCGCGCTCGTGATCAGGAGCACCGGACGACGCCCTTTACGGTCGGAAAGCTGCCCCAAGATGGGAGCCCCCAACAGCTGGGCCAAGCTGTACCCCGCCAGCAGCAGGCCCACATAGAAGCCGATGGATTGGTCCGTTGAGGCCTTCTCGGCGGAAATCCCGAGGGCCTTCGCCGCCAATTGCTCCCCACGAATTTGAAGATCGGGGATGAACATCCCGAAGCCCAACAGGTCCAGAAAGACGGTTAGCAGGATGCCGATAAGGCGTGGAGAAGCTTTCTCGGGCACCATGGTGAAGCTCTATTGTGGCCGCAAAGCCTGCGATGCCCACAAAAACAGACCTTCAAAAATACGTATTCACAGGTTCAAACGGCATTCCTATACGTATAATGTCCAGACAGCATGAAGGTTCAACGATGGCTTCTTGCCGCGCTAGGTTGCGCATTGGCAACCTTGGGCGTGGCCCAGGCTCCCAAAAAGCGGGACCTCATTATTTGGGGCATCTCCATCGGAGCCGACTCCAAGGGGCAAGATGCCGTCATCCGCGAGTTCGAACGCCGGAATCCCGAAGTCAACGTTCGCATCCTGAGCATGGGCGCGGGCAGCATGGACCCGCAAAAGCTGATGACCAGCATCGTCGGCAACGTCGCTCCCGATGTCATCAACCAAGACCGATTTACGATTAGCGACTGGGCGAGTCGAGGCACCTTTCAGTCCCTGGACGAACTCATCGAGCGCGACAAAGCCGACCCGCTTGCGCCGAAGCAGAGTCAGTACTACGATGCTCCTTGGAAGGAAGCCACCTACGACGGCAAGGTTTACGCGATCCCAACGAGCGCCGACAACCGCATCCTGTACTGGAACAAGGCCATCTTCAACGAGAAGGCAAAGGAGTTGCGGGCCGCCGGGCTTGACCCGAACCGTGCCCCGCGAACCTGGAGCGAACTTCTTGCCTATAACAAAGCCCTGACGGAGTTCAACAAAGACGGCTCCCTCAAGCGCGCCGGGTTCATCCCTAACTTCGGCAACGCTTGGCTGTACATCTACGGATTCATGAACAACGCAGAGTTCATGAGCGCCGACGGCCGAAAGTGCACGCTGAACACGCCCGCCGCCGAAGAAGCCTTGCAGTACATGATCGACGGCTACGAAGTGGTCGGCGGGTACGAGAAGGCGAAATCGTTCGAGAGCGGCTTCCTGGGGAACGAGAACGACGCGTTCGTCATCGGCAAAGTCGCGATGAAGATCGACGGCGACTGGATCCTAAACGGCCTGTCGCGCTACGCACCGCAGATTCAGCTGGGCGCGGCGCCGCCACCCGTGCCCGATGACCGCTACAACAAAACGGGTCGCTTTGCGAACGAGAAGGACACCTTTATCACCTGGTTCGGCGGGTTCTCGCTGGCTATTCCGCGCGGGGCGCGGAATGCAGAAGATGGCTGGAAGTACATCAAGTTTGCCACCAGCACCGAGGGCCGAATGCTGGACTACGCTGCCCAGCGCGAATGGGAGCGACGCCGCGGCCGGGCCTTCATCCCCCGAATGCTTGGTAGCCGGGAAGCGAACGAAGAAGCCTTCCGCCGATTCGCCCCCGCCGACAAAAAGTTTGCCGACGCCCTCTCGATGCACATCGAAATGGCCGCGTTTGGCCGGGTGCGGCCAGCCACCTTCGTGGGACAAACGCTCTGGTCGGAGCACGTCCGGGCCATGGAATCCGCCCTTTACAAGAAATCGAGCCCGAGGGATGCCCTCGCTGCCTCGGAGAAAACGGTGCAACGAGAACTGGATGCGTTCTACAACAAAGAAAACTATCCGATCGTCGATCTGTCTATTCCGGCCTACATTGGCCTCGCCGTAGTCGGGCTCCTTTTAACCGGGGCGGCCATCTACTTCTCGCGGCTAAAACTTGGTCGCTTGGCCCGAGGCGAAGCCATCTGGGCCTACATCTTCATTGCGCCGTGGCTCATCGGCTTCCTCGTGCTCACCGTCGGCCCGATGGTGGCGAGCCTCTTCTTTAGCTTTACGCAGTACGACGTCTTGAACGAAGCGCGCTGGGTTGGGCTGAAAAACTTCCAGGACATGTTCGGCAGCGATCGGGACCTAGTGTTGAAAGCCCTCGGAAACGCGGCTTATCTGGCCGCGGTTGGGGTTCCGCTCGGCTTGGCAACCGGCCTCGCGGTCGCCTTGCTCCTCAACACCGCCCAAACCGGCATGCGCATCTACCGAACGTTTTTCTACGTTCCGGCGATCGTGCCTTCGGTTGCCAGCGCCGTGCTTTGGACGTGGGTTTTGACCCCCGACGCGAACAAAGGACTGATCAACGCCGCCTGGCGCGCGACCCTCACCGACTGGCTGAGCGTTCCGCCCCCTGCGTGGTTGCAATCCGCCGATTGGTCGAAAAACGCCCTCATTCTTATGGGTCTGTGGGGCGCGGGAAGCGGCATGGTGCTGTGGCTCGCCGGCCTGAAGGGCGTCTCGGGCAGCTTGTACGAAGCCGCCAGCCTCGACGGTGCGTCGCCCCGTAAGCAGTTCTGGTCGGTTACCTTCCCGATGCTCAGCCCGATCATCTTCTTCAACTCGGTGATGGGCTTCATCGGCGCGATGCAGGAGTTCGACCGGATGTACGTTATGAAACCGGCCGGCAACGGCCCGGTCGGCCCAGATGACTCGATGCTGACGCCGGTCTACCACCTGTTCCGAAACGGCTTCGCCTTTTTCAAGATGGGCTACGCGTCTTCCCTCGCGTGGATGATCTTCGCCATCATCCTCGCCCTCACCTTCACCCAGTTCAAACTCGCCCCGCGATGGGTCCACTACGAGGCCGAAAAGTGAATCCCGATCTGATTTTCGCCATCGGCACGGCCCTAACGTGGTTTGGCTGGTTCTTCGCGCTGGCTTCAGTTTGGAAGCTCGTAGCGGTCTTCAATTCGATCGAATTCGAAAGGCCGCGCGCCATCCGCAGCCTTGCGATTTCTGCCGCCCTCGCCGGCGCGCTGCTTCTCGTCGGTGGCGGAATGCTGCCTCCGCTGAAGGAAAGTGGCCTGTGGCGGCTGCCATTGTTCTGGCCGGTGATGCCGTTCTCTGCATGGCTGATCATCCTCGGAGGGATCATGCTTGCGAGCCGACTCTTCGCCGCCTGGATGGCGGCAGATCGAGAAGAACACGACCTCAAACTTCGGCAATCGGCCGGGTGGGCACTTTTGATCTTTGCCTCGATCTCGTGGTACGCCAGCGACCAGACCTCAAAGATAACTTCGCTCACCGGCGGGATTCGATTTGCGCCGTCCGTAGCCGTCGGCCTGCTGCTCTTCCTTGTGGTGGCCGTTGCGGCGATGGCCCTTGCCTCCCGCGCGACGGCCAGCCGGGGCGTTTCGCGAAACGTGGTAACGCAGATCGCGCTGATCACCGGCTCCATCATCTTCGCCGTTCCGTTCGTCTACGCCCTCTCGACCAGCCTGAAAGAGGACCGCGACATGTCTTCGCCAAACGGCATCGTCTGGATTCCGAAGGTCCAAGTCACGGTTCCGTTCCTGGATAAAGAGAATCCGCTGTACGAAACCGCCTACCGAAACCAAACGGTTCAGGGCAGTGTCATCCAGCAGGGTGCCGACGGCACCGTGACGGTCGACATCTTCAAGCCGCTCTCCGTGCGCGGCTTAACCTTCATCACCCAGCGCGAGAAGTTGAAGGAGATTCCCAAGGACGCGCTCGTTTTCTCTGGAAAGTGGTCCGACGGCCAGACCATTAAGGGATTTGTTGTCACGGATCTTGAAGACGGCCGGAAAAAGCTGCGCGTAACCGACCCCGCCGCACTGAAGGACAAGGAAGCCACGTTTGAGCCGGCTCAGTTGGAGCCCGTGCGCGTCGATGGCGCCCGCTGGCAGAACTACGGTGACGCCCTCAGCTATATGCCGCCCGAAACGAACGGCGGCCTCGTCTACCTAAAGAACACGCTCATCCTCGTCATTCTCGGCGTGGTCGGCACGATCATCAGTTCGTCGCTGGTGGCCTACGCGTTTTCGCGCATGCAGTTTCCGGGTCGCAACGCACTGTTCTCGGTGCTCCTGGCCACGATGATGCTTCCCGGCGCCGTGACGCTGCTACCGCAATTCCTCATCTTCCGGTCGTTGGGCTGGATCGATACGCTTTATCCGCTCTGGGTCCCGGCCTTCTTCGGGTCGGCTTTCAATATTTTCCTGCTCCGGCAGTTCTTCATGGGCATCCCGATGGAGCTGGAGGATGCGAGCAAAATCGACGGCTGCACCTACCTCCGGTCGTTCTGGAGCGTCATGCTGCCGCAGATCAAGCCGGCCCTGGCCGTCATCGCAATTTGGACGTTCATGGGGGCGTGGAACAACTTCATGGGCCCGCTGATCTACATCAACTCGCCGGAGAACATGCCGCTCAGCTATGCTCTGCAGCTCTTCCAAGGCGACCGAACCGGTGAGCCGGGCCTCCTGATGGCGTTCTGCGTCATGACCATGCTGCCCGTGCTTGGCGTGTTCTTCTTCCTGCAGAAGTACTTCATCGAGGGCGTCACCCTCAGCGGCTTGGGCGGAAGGTAATCACGGCTTCTTCCGGCCGGGGATGATCGCGAAAAGCCAGCTTGCTACCGCAAGCCAGCTGAACACCGTGATCCAAGGGAAGCCCGCCGGCTTCTCCGGGACCACCAGCTGAACCACTAAGGCGTCGGCCACCTTTAGCGGGAGCTCGCCGACCACCCGTCCGCGCGCATCGGTGGCCATCGTCGTACCCATCGAACCCACCCGCACGAGCGGCGTGCGGTTTTCAATGGCCCGCCATACGGACCCGGCCCGCAGCTGGTCGATCGCCGTCGTCCCCATAAACCAATCGTCGATGCTCATCACCGCGAGCACATTTGCCCCGCGCCGCACGAGCTCCGCCCCCGTGTCGGGGAACAGCCCCTCGAAACACAGCATCGGGCCGACCGTATAGTCGCCCAGCAAGTACGTTTTGATTCCATCCCGCGACGGGATTAAGTCGCCGCTTGGCAGGTTGAACGAGTCCGGCAGGTACTGACGCAAAGGCACGTACTCGCCGAAGATCACGAGGCGGGTTTTGTCGGCGAACTGCCACTTTTTGCCGTCGTAGACGAATGAAGATTGGTACCGTGGCCCGGCTCCGCGAACACCTCCAAAAAGAATGGGCGTGGACTTCGGCACGGTGAACGGCGGGTTGGGAGGCATTTTCTGCACCTCCGCCATCGCCTCGGGAAGAACAATCAAGTCCGGAACCAAGGCCTGAGCGGCAATGAGGCGCGGAGCAATCGCACGGCGAAGCCGAGCTAGCTCCGTGCTCTGATCGCTAAAGGCCATGTCAACCCCCGGCTGAATGAGAACAAATCGTCTCGACTTTCCGGTAATCGGCTGCAGAAAAAGCGCAATGGAGATCACCGGAATCAAGAACGTGGCCACCATCAATGGCGCCAAGCTGCGAACCGACGGAGCGACCTTCGGCGCGACCAGCAAGCTCGCAACGAGGACGTTGACGCCGACGATCCACGCCGAAACGAGGAAAATTCCGCCGAGACTGGCTGACTGCGCCAGGGCCGGAACCCTCCAAAGCGGTGTCGCCAGCAATCCCCACGGGAACGCGAGCACCGGAATGAAGCTGCGGAACACTTCCACCCCCGCCCAGACCAGCGGGATTGCCCAGGGCCGACGGTACTGCCAGCACCGAACCATCATCCACCCGGCCGCACCGAAGTACAGCGAGATGATGATCGTGATGATCACCCAGGGAACGAGCGATAGAGCCAGGTTTGCGGTCCAACGTTCGATGAACTGAAGCAGCCAGAAAATTTGACCGGCGGTGTAAATTAGCCCGAACTGGATTCCGGCGCGAAACCCTGCCCGGCCCGGCGACTTCGCCTGCGCGACCTGATTCGCCAGCGAGGCCAGCCATGGCACCATGGCAACGAACAGCAGCGGCCACGCGTTGAACGGCGGAAACGCTAGCAGCAGCAAAACCGCTGAGAGGACGGACCAAAGCGGAGCCCAACCCGAGCCCTTCGAGTTGTCCGACTTACGCTTTTTCCGCAAGTGCTGCCTCGGCCATCAGGTGGTCGGTGTTTGCGTAGCGAATCAACATGAACTGGCCCTCGGGACGGCGCTTAAGCTCCGTGATCGCGGTGTTTTCAAAACGAAACGCCCGGCTGGTTTCAAACCCACCCTGCAACATACGCGCCAACAACACCCCAAGGGTGCCACCGTGGGAAACAACCAAGACGTTCGCGTCCGTCTCGAAAAGCGTTTGCACTAGCCCGGAGACACGTACCCAAACGTCCTCGAACGACTCGCCGTTGGGTGGCCGAACCGCCGTCAGCGAGATGTCCCGGGTGGACGAAATGAGGTTCATGTGGTGGTGGACCTCGGTAAAGTGATTGCCTTCCCAGTCGCCAAAACCGCGCTCGCGCAAGTCGGTGCGATACTCGGGCTCGATCCGGAGAGTCGGCAGACTGGGTGCCAATGTCTCGCGGCATCGCACGAGGTCGCTACAAACAATCTGCTCGATCGGCAACTCGCCGAGGTGCCGTGCCAGAAGCTGGGCCTGCGTGCGACCTTCCGCATTCAGCGCGATATCCGTGTGCCCTTGCGCTTTGCCGGAAACGTTCCAGTCGGTTTGGCCGTGGCGAACAAGGTACAGGCGCATGCGCCTGCGAAGTCTACACCTGCCAACGCCGCAGTTCGCCCTGCTCTCGCCCGTCGTTTGCCAATCGTAGCGTTCCAAACGACAATATCGGCACGGGCACGGGAGGAATGGCGGTTGACCATATCTCCGCCGTTCGCGACGCCCAGTCGATCCGCTCGACCGTCCCCATTCCGAACTCCTCGCCCGACTCTCGCTGAAACGCGCATAGAAGCCCTTCGAAGCTCGTCGGCGAGACCAGTTGCGACTTTCGGCAGCCGAGAGTTTCCATCGCCGCCGGCAGATTGTCGGGCTCGCCGGTCGTCACGACGTAAAGCAACGGCCCGATCTGCTCCGCGTAGAGAGCGCCCTCAATCGGATTCAGCTTGAGATCGACCGGCGTGCCCGAGCCGAATCTGGCCCCTTCGGTGCGAACCGTGTGGAGATCAATTCGGTGCAATTGGCCCTCTTCCCGCATCGAGATCCAAAACGCCCGACGCTGCGCGGCGATGACGCTGGTCGGCAGGCCTGCCGGAGCTTCGCTCGCCTCTCCGATTTCATCGGGCTGGAACACCTCCGCGATCAGGCGTTGGGTTTGGGCGAAGACTGGTCCCGGCTGAGCGATCATCTCTTCGATGATGCCTTCTTGATGCTCCCTGGCGAAGCGGGCGACTTCCGCGATCACCACGTGCGGTGCACGCAGGGCCGAAAGCGTCCCCAGAAATCGGCTTCGCCGCACCCGCTCGCCTACGGTGACAACTAAGCGAGCCGCCGGCCTGCCATACGGCTCGCTGGTTTCCAGATGCAAAACCGGGCGAGGGTCGGCAAGCGTCTGAACGCGCCACGACGTGCCGGCGGCCCGTCGTAGCAGCGTCCTCGCCATTGCCTCAGCCCTTTCGGACGCCGTAGTTACCGATACTCGCCAGTTCCTCGGCCGGGAACCGCTCGCCGCGCGGCAGGAGGTGAATCGCCGGATTTGCCTTGCCGATCGTCACGATCAGGACCGGAAGAATGTGCTCCGGCAGGCCGAACTCGGCGCTCACCTTGTCGGCCTCGAAGCCGCTCATCGGGCCAGAATCCCAACCCGCTTCTCGGGCGGCGAGCATCAACGACATTCCCCAAAGACTTCCGGCGCGGAACGCCTCGTCGCGCTGCGTCTGCGGCGTCGGCCAACCGGCGGCGGCGCTGGCGATGAAGCCCTCTCGGCCTTCCGGCTTTAGGTAGCCCTTCGAGATGTTGTCATCGGCGACGCGAGCGGCATTGTCGAGATGGTGGTTCAGGTTGCCGAGAACGACAACCGCCGCGCTGGCTTCCGAGATCTTCTTCTGGTTGTAACTGGCCGCCTGAAGCCGGGCCTTGTCCTCCGGCGACACCACGACCAGGTATTCCCACGGCTGCAAGTTCCGGCTGCTCGGCGCGAGATTCGCCTTATTCAGCAGGGCGAATAGCTGGTCCAGCTCAATGGCCTCCGGAGCGAAGGAGGGCACGGCACGTCGAGTTTCCAGGGCTTGCGAAACGGTCATGTGCTTAGTTTGGCCGAAGGCAAAGATCCAGCACTAGGCCTCAAACCGAATCGCGACATCCTCCGCCGTGAGCGGCAATTCCAACTTGCGGCTCGTCCGCGCGGACTCGTACGCCCCGAAAACCAACTCCGTTGCGCGAATCGATTTGTGGATCGACAACTCCGGCTCGGCGCCGGTTTCGAAGCCCTCGATCATGTTCGCCACTGCCGCTGCGAACGCATCCGGCTTCTCCGTGAACGTTTCGGTCACCCAATCGGATTGGCCCGGAGCCCACCACCGAAGCGAGTCCCAGCCGGTCGCACCGATCTCGGCGACGCCGAGTTCGCCCCAAACGCGAATCTGCGCGCCCCACTCGGTACCGTTGCCGGTGAGCATGACGGCTCGAACGCCGTTTCCAAACAAAACCGTAGTAACGCCCGCGCCTTCCATCGTGACGCCGAAGTAGCTGGGCCCGCCGGTCGGGTCGCTTCCGCAAAGAATCGAGGTCGCCGGGGTCTCCTCGTTGAAGAAGTGCATCATGTCGAACCAGTGCGTTCCCCAGTCGAAGAGGTTGTCGGTCTGAAACTCCATGCGCTTCAGGGCACCCAGGCGACCATCCCGAAGCAGTTCGCGTAGCCGAACGTACGGCGCATCGAAGCGACGCTGGTGGTTGAAACAAACGATGGTTCCGGCGTCTTCGGCGGCTGCCTGCATGCGCTTTGCGGCCGCCCAAGTTGGCGACATTGGCTTTTCGGAGAGCGTCATCGGCACGCCGGCCGCCGCGCATGCGATCACCATCGGCTCGTGCAAAGCGGGCCAGGTGCAAATGCTGACGATGTCGGGCCGAACCTCCGCGATCATCTCGTGATAGTCGGTGAAAATAGCGTCGCCGCCGTGCATTTCGCGGAAGGCTTCCGCGTTCTCCTGCACGATATCGGCCAGAGCGACGAGTTCAACGTTGGGAAGCTGTTTGTACGCGTTCGCGTGGGCGTGGCTAATTCCCGCGCCGGTTGCGCCTGCCTTGCCTCCGGGTCGCCCGCATCCGATAATTGCCGCTCGGTACACCTTTGTCTCTGCCATGCCGCGCAGGTTACCAAATCACGCCAACGGGCGAAATCGGTCGCCGGTCCCGCTAAACTACGAAGAGACGATGCTGCTGGCCGCCCTCTTGATTTGCCTGAGCCCGTCGGTGCCGGATCGCACGGTTTACTCCCAAGCGGCGGCGCTGCAACTGGAGGTCGTCGACTTTGGAAAGGCACGAAAGTCTGCGATGGTCGAAGCAACCGTCCCCTTCCGGGCCACCTTCGATAACCCGTTCGACCCGGCCGATGTCTCGCTCGACCTCGAGGTTCGCCCGCCCGGGAACGAGGCCTACACGGTGCCGGCCTATTTCTCGGTACCCGTTCGGCGAGACGCGGCAACCGGCAAGGACGCCGTTTCGGGCCCGGGCACCTGGAAAGTCCGCTGGACGCCAATGGTCGCCGGGCTCTACCGCCTCCGGCTGCTCGGGAAAGACCGGACGGGTGCGGTCCGAACCGACGCATGGACCGCCGAAGTTCAGCCGTCCGACGAACCAGGATTCGTTCGCGTAAGCCCGAGAGACCGCCGATTCTTTGAGTACGCGAATGGCACCGCCTTCTATCCCATCGGAGCGAATCTTTGCTGGGCCGGCGAACGTGGATTGCTCGACTACCAAGCTTGGATTCCAGCCTTCGCCGCGAGCGGCGTCAACTTTAGCCGGCTTTGGCTTTCGCCCGCGTGGACAACGTTTGGGTTAGAGAAGACCGGCAAGCCGCAAGACGGCGGTGGACTAGGCTTCTACGATCCGGTCGCTTCGGATCGCCTCGACGCCGTTCTGGCGCTGGCGCAAGCCAACAAGATGCAGATGATGCTTTGCATCGAGTCATACAACATCCTTCGCGACCGCGACGCTTCGAACTACTGGGAGAAGACCCCGCACAATCGGGCGAACGGCGGACCGCTGGATTCCTGGAGCGACTTTTGGACCGACCCCAAAATGCTGCGCTTCGTGGCGAACAAGCAGCGCTATCTCGTTGCCCGCTACGGAGCATTCCCGAATGTCTTCGCCTGGGAACTCTGGAACGAAGCGGACCTAACCCGCGACTTCGACAAGGACGTCGCCCTGCGGTGGCACCAAGATGTGGCCGGCAAGCTCCGCCAGATGGACCCGTACCGGCACCTCATCACGACCAGCTTCAGCAGTCCCATCGGCATCAAAGAGATCGACACGCTGGACGAGTTGGACTTCGTTCAGTCCCACTACTACGGCAATGGCGATCCGGCGAAAGTGGTCGCGGACCAACAGACCCGCAAGGCAAGCTGGGGCCGTCCGCACTTCTTTGGTGAGGTCGGCGCCGATGCCGCCGGCCCTCGCCCGGAAGACCGGACAGGAATGCAGTTTCGCGATCCAGCGTGGATCAGCCTGGTAACCGGCGCCAGCGGCACCGCGATGCCGTGGTGGTGGGACAGCTACATCGCGCCGAAGAACCTGGAGTCCGTTTGGCGCCCAATTTCGAAGTTCGTCGCCGGGATCGACTGGCCCGCCGAGGATTTTCGCCAGATTCGGCCGAAGCCTCGGTTCGCGCTCCCGCAGAAAAACGTCGTCATGGAAGACGTTGAGTTTTCTAACGGGCCAAAATCGTGGGAGGCCGCGCCGCAGAACCGGCCCCAGATTGTTAAGCTTAGTCCGAGCGGGAATTCTGCCACGGCCCAACCGGTCTCGGGCTTGCTCCACGGCGTCTTCAACCACCCAGAACTTCATAATCCGGTCGGCTTCGACGTCAACTTTCCGCGGCCAGTGCGTTTCGAGGTTGACGTCAGCGGGGTGAGCGGCTACGGCGGCGCGGCCCTCACGATCGCCATCGATGGTGATACCGTTCTGGCCCAAAACTTCGCGGATACGGATGAATCGACCGAAACCTTGAACAAGTACAACAAGACGTATGCGATCCAGATTCCCGCTGGTCCGCACCGCGTGGTCGTCCGGAATCCTGGCCGAGACTGGCTCATGGCGGGCTATCGGTTCCGAAACGTCCGGCGACAAACCGGCCCCCCGGTGGAGATTTGGGGGTCGATGGGCAACGCGCACGGGCTGTTCTGGCTACGCCAGGCAAACCGTACTTGGCGCAACGTCGTAGAACTCAAAAAGGCCTTTCCCAAAGCACCGGCCACCAAGCTTGATCTGACGGGTCTTGCGGCGGGGTACTGGGTTGCCGAAGTGTGGGACACCACTTCGGGTAAGGTTCTTCGCCGAACAAGACACCGTGTTCGCAACAATGGAACGATCTTGGTCCACCTTCCGGAGTTTGCGGGCAGCATTGCCATGAAACTTTCTCTCCAACCCGCAAGGAAGCTCTGATAGCTACCGTTGAAACCCACGAATACGACTTTCTCGTCATCGGTAGCGGCCTCGCTGGCCTAGCCTTTGCGCTACGCGCCAGCCGCTACGGTCGTGTTTGCGTTGTCACGAAAGCCGAGATCAGCGACAGTAACACCCAGTGGGCCCAGGGCGGAATCGCCGCCGCCGTGGGCGAAGCCGACTCCTGGGAGCTGCACGAGCAGGACACCCTTATCGCCGGGGCCGGACTCTGCGACGAACGAGCCGTACGATTCCTCGTCCAGAACGCGCCGGAGTCGATCCGATGGCTGCAATCGCTCGGGGCGAATTTTGACTCCGATGGCGGGGACCTTGAACTGGGTCGCGAGGGCGGCCACAGCCGAAACCGAATCGTTCACACCGCCGACCGAACCGGGTGGGAAGTCGAGCGGGTCGTCGTCGAGCAAGTACGCGCGCATGACCGGATCACAGTGTTGGAGCGGGCGTTCGTCACAAGCCTGCTCGTAGAAGATGGTCAGTGCGTAGGCGCCGTCGCCGAGCTAGACGACTATGGGCAGGTGGCGTTCTTTGCACGCGCTACGATGCTGGCCACCGGCGGCTGCGGCAAAGTGTATCAGCACACGACAAACCCGCCGGTTGCTACGGCGGACGGCATCGCGCTGGCCTCGCAGGCCGGGGCTGAGATCGACAACATGGAATTCATGCAATTCCATCCCACAACGCTTTTCCATCCGCAGATGCGGAGCTTCCTGATCACCGAAGCCGTGCGCGGTGCCGGTGGAACCTTGAGAAACCACCTAGGTCGTCGCTTCATGTACGACTACGACCCGCGGCTGGAACTCGCCCCGCGCGACGTTGTCGCCCGGGCTATCGAGGCCGAAATCAAGAAGCACGAAACCTGGTGCGTTTACCTAGACATGACGCATCTTGAGCCCGCTCGCATCTGCCACGAGTTCCCTACTATCCGAGGGCGTCTCGCCGAGATCGGTATCGAAGTAGAAAAGGACTGGATTCCGGTTGTGCCCGCCCAGCACTATTCCTGCGGTGGCGTGGTGACCGACTTGCACGGTCGAACGAGCATTCCTGGCCTGTATGCCGCCGGAGAGGTCGCCAGCACCGGCGTCCACGGTGCCAATCGGTTGGCGAGCAACAGCCTCTTGGAGGCGATGGTTTTTTCGCTTTCGGCCGCCGATGCCGCCGCCGACGAAGGCACCCCGGCTCAATCTGCAACCCTGCCCGACCCGGTGCACTGCATCGCCGAAAGTGAAGTCGTTCGGCTGCGACGGTCTTTGCAGAAGGTGATGATGGCCAACGTCGGCATCGTGCGGAACTTTGAGGGCCTGCGCGAAGCCGACAAAACGGTGGCAGAACTGCTCCACCGATACCACGGCCTGCCGCGAGCCCCGTATGCCCGCTACCCGTTGGAAACCCGAAACATGATGCTGGCCGCCCAGCATGTGGTGCGCGGAGCACTCCGTCGCGACCGTAACGTAGGCTTGCACTATAATGCCGACCTAGCCGAAGAGCGTTAACGTAGGTCGCGCTCGCGAAGCAGAAGGGAGAACCGAGGTGCTTCGACCAACTTTGGAATCACCGGAACGGTGGCGAATTTTAGCAGTGCACGGCATTCACCGGTGGTCTCAGCCGCAAACTGGACGGTCCGTAATCCGGTCTTGGCGGCTTCGCCGAGCCGAAGCGTGGCGAGATTTAAGGTGGCGGTTAAGGTCGCGCCCTCCCCGGGCGGCAACATGAGGTCGAAACTACGCGATTCGGCCGATGTGGCCTCCCAGGCGAGCGTCCATTCTCCCGCCTTCGGTTCCAGAAGGCGCAGCCGGGTTGGCGAAACCGTTCGCAGTGGACTCAGGAGCAACCTAACATAGGCCTCTCCCGTATCTGGCCGACCCGAGTAGCCGTAGATCGACTTGCGGATCCCCCAGAAGGGATCCACCATTGCCCGCTCCGCCACCTTTGGGTTCTGCCGGAACCGAAGGGCTTCCCAGCCCCGGTCGGCGGCGAGCCCAGCCTCAAACATTGCGCCGCGAAGGCGGCGAAACCGGGAATCTGAAATTGCGCCGGCAATCGAAGCCAAGGCTCCGGCCCTGCGGGCCATGGATTCGGGCATGCCGGCAAGCGTCCATCGGCTGGCATCCTGCCGCCATGCCAAACTCACGAGCAAGGGAGACTCCTCCAACGACAGGTCGTTCGCCATGGCGATCGCCGCCTGCAGGAGCGCGTGGGCGGCCGTGATGTCGGCCCGCTCGCCCGCCACGCCGTACGGCAGCGCCTGCCCAGTTACCGGCTCCATCGTGGTTTCGAGCGATGACAAAAATAGTTGGCTCGCGCCATCCGCAAGCCGCAGGGTTTCCTCATCCGCCGCGCCACTCAGGCACTCGAGCGCCAGCTCGGAAACCGACGCCGTATCCTCGGCGGCGAGGCTGGCGATGGGAGCCGAAGTTGCCTCACCTTCGCCGATCGCCCTTCCGCGCGGAAGCCGTCGAACCGGAAACCGAACCTTGATCGTTTTTCCTTCGGCAAGAACCAGCCGCCCGGGGAGCTCGATCACTTTGCTTAGCGTCTTTAGCCGGTAGCCGCCCAGCGGTGCCAATCGAAGCGCCTCGGGCAGCAGCGCAAACGGTCGGTCGTACTTCCAGATCGCGGTCACGCTTTGCGAGTCCTCCTGCACCGACTCGCTGAGTTGCTGGGGTGCCCGTTGAACGAAAATCGGCGACTGCCGACGGCCCAGCTGAGCAAGTTCCCCAAGCCGCGCGGCGCTGTTTGCCGCGATCGCCCGCGTACCCGAAACCACCCCGAACCGGACCCAGCCCGCGAAACCCTCGCCAGATTCCAGAACCCAGTTCCCCGCCTTGCCACTTATGCGCGGCGAGCAGGTGGTGGTGGGAAACCCGAGGAGGATCGACGGCTGGCTATCCCGAAAGGAGAGCACGATCCAACGCACCGGGGGAGCCGGTACCCCGTTAGAAACCGTGCCTCCTTCCCATGTTAAGTACGGGGCGGCGAGGCTTCGAATGCGAAACCGGAACTGGTCCGGGAAGTACAGTGCCCCGCCCGGCGCCGTCGTGGCGAACTCCCCTTTGCTGGGACAGAAATCGGCCCGGCCAAACCCGACGGTTTGACTTTGCGCACTCGTTGACACCGGCCGCCATGCCGGCAGAGGAGAATCGAATGCGATAAGGTCGGAATCGGTCCCCTTGGCGCGGATTCCGTCCTTCGTGATGGTCACGCCCTCCAACGTTGGGAGAGCGCCGTAGCCGAACTGGCCAAACGGCTCGGCGCCTACAACGGCGGCGCTAGTACACCACAGAGCCAAGCACTTGGAAGCCAATGCGATGGGTGCGCAGCGACCACGTAAGCCCGACCTCACGCCAACCTACCCGGTAGCCAATGACGGTGTTGTAGTCCAAGTAGCGACTGTCGAGGAAGCGGTCCCATGTGTATGAATATCCCAGGCGCCAAAGGGAGCTTAGCGAATAGCTGGCGTCGCCGTAGAAGCTGGCGCGGTCTCGGTCTAGGCTGCGCAGCCCCGAGAAGCTGAAATTGGTGCGACCAGAATTGTAGAAACCCGAGAAGCTGAGGCTGTGGTTGCCAAACACCTTGTCGTTAAAGTTGTCCTTGTAGTAGTCGTAGGTCGTCACCAACGTCGCCGAGTTCGACAGTTTTCTCGACAGGCTCGCGCTTCCGCGCAGATTGATTCCGTTTTGGGTGCCGGTTCCTGTGAGCCGCTTTACTTCGAACGAGCCGACGAGGCTAGAACGGCTGTCGAGCCGGAGTGAACTTGACTGGAACCGCCCGTAGACTCCCGTGCTGCGCTGGGTGGCGTTGATGAGCGAGTTCTTCGACTGGAACGTGGTGAGGCCGACGTAGAGTTGCACCGGCAACCGGCCTAGCTTCGTGGGGTCCTTTTCGACGGACAAGTACACGTCTTGGGTGGTGTAGCGCAAGCCACGCAGGCCCTGCGTCATGTTGCCGTTGAAGGAAGTCTGGAACCCCGTGAACTGCCTCGTTAGGCCGAACGCCCCGAAAATGCTTTGGCCGGCCGGGGACTGAGCTTGAATATAGGCGTTGGTAGACGGGTCGAGCTGCCAAGTTTGTCGCAAGCCCATCATCCAGTCGTCGCGGCCGATTCCGCTGAGATTGAGGCCGCCTTCCATTTCGTCGCCCCGATTCCAGTTCCACTCGTAGTCGAGGAAAACGCCGCGGCTCGCCGAAGTCGAACGCCCCAGTTGCTCGCCGGTTCGTAGCCGGAAGAGCGACGACTGACCGGGCCGGATGTCCATGTAGTACGGATAGTTGACCGCGATCTGGTTGTCGCGGATGCTCACGAATTGGTCCGTGACCAGCGGGCTTCGCGAATCGTTCAGCTTCAGTTCGTACAGGGGCATCTTCATGATGCGGGTTTCCCCTACGTACACGTCTGCTTTTTGGAACTGGATTCCCTTCTGCGGGAACACCACCGCTTTCTTGGCGCGGATGGTTGAGGGGGACTCGCTTAAGTCGCGAAACTCGAACGAGCTACGGTTGGCCGTGGTCTCGGTTGGCGTGAAGCTACCGCCCCGAAACGAGACAAGACCAAACTTCTCTGAGGCAGTGGCGGCTCGATACTCGCCATCCGTGTCCTGAGCCAGGAAGACTGGAATTCGACCCCACATTCCGACGGTATCGAATGCGGTAGCCGCGTACGTGGTGGTACCAAAGCCGGACCGATCATTAAACTTGAGGAACAGTTCTTCGAAGACCTGATTGATCTTGCCGAACTTCACCCGCGCCTTTCGCGCGCGCAGGACGTACCCGGAGACATCGAGCTGGATGTCATCCGCCGCGATTTGGATGTCGCGGTAGCGGATCTTGACGCCGTAATCGGGGGCGGACGCCGCGATGAAGTGCGAGTCGCCCGTGAACTGCATCGTTCCGTTCGTGACGATCTCGACGTACTCCTGCGCACTGCTGAGGAGTTTCCGGTCGGATACGAATTCAAACTCGCGGGTGGTTGGCGGAGCATTGCCGCTCAGCGAGTTCACCGTGATCTTCGCAACTCCGGCGGTACCGCCGGCAACGAGTACCGCGCGGGCGATTCCGTTGCTGGTCGAAATCACGGGCTCGCGGAAGGTCCCGAGCGTCGTCGTGAAAACAACACGTGTGCCGTCTTGCACCAAGCGCCCGTTGCTATCCCGGACCGTCGCTGTGACCGTCGCGGTGGACCGGCCGTCGGCCACGCTTCGATAAGGGAACGTCGTAACGTCGATTCCCTGTTGGGCGTAACTGGCCGTGGCAATAAAAAAGAAGGCAAGCAACCCAATTGCCCGAGATCGGACCAATGAGATGCTTGCCATGTTGATTGTTCGACGATCCTAGAACCCAGAAGGGTTCAAGGATCGCACGGTACCTATCCTTATCGGATGATGTTGACGGGGAAGAACTTGCGAACTCGGTCGCCGTTCTGCGATTCTGCGGTGATCTCGATGGTGTACGGACCAGGTGCAACCGACCGGTTAGCCGAGTCGCGCAGGTTCCATACCACCGTGTTCTGACCGGCTTGATCCGCTCGGCCTCGTGCCGGAACGTAAATCTCCTTGCCGCCGCTGAGGATTCGCACCGTGGTGGTGGCGTCTCCGGCGAGGGTGTAGGCGATGGTCAGCGGGCTGTCCGAGGATCTTCCGCTTCGGGTAGCCAAGACGGCTCCGATCGTCGGTCGAGCCGCGAGACCCGGTTCCATCTCCACGAGGAAGGTTCGCGTCATGCGATCCTCCGCCTGGAAGGTGTAGCCGGAAGTTCGGCGAAGGTTCTTCGTCGTCTTCGTTGCCAGGTCGGTGACGCGGAACTGAACGTTCTTCGGTACCGAAGCCAGGTTAGGCCACGTGAGGGTAACCGCTCCCTTCGACTTGCTGTAGACCTCTACCGTCCAAGACTTCTTCGAAAGTTTGTCGGTGTAGCTGGTCGCAAGGTTCGCCGGTTGGCCGTTGATCGTTTCCTTGATGCTGAGGCTGAGCGCACCCTTGATCGGAGCGGCCGGAGCTTCGTAGACTCGGCTCTCGGCGATGCCAGCGGCGTTGGTCATGACACCAACGAAGTTCTGCGCGTCGGACTGAGTCTCGTTTCGAGCCGCAAGCTGCAGCTTGAAGTCCTTCGGTCCTGGCTTAACCTTTGTGCTTCTGGACGGCACGAACGCTTCGTAAACCGGCGGATAGGAGAGCGTAAGTGCACTTCCCGTCTTCGGGTCGTTGGCAGCGAAGACATACATCCAGTAGCCCTTGTTCGGGAGGAGTAGATCGGTCGACGTCTGGATGTACTTGTACTCCGGCGTCGGACCATCGGCATCCCAGTAAGCAAGTGCGCTTGAGATGTATCCGGCCTGCACGAGGGCACCGAACGTGAGAACGTCGGTCGGAGCCTGGTTCACGACGCCATTGATCTGGCCGAGCGGGATTCCGTAGTTGTACGGGTTACCGATGAGGTTCCAGCCCTGGCTGAGAGCCGTGAGCGGAGCACCCGTCGTGATGTCCGACGGCTCAGCCGGACCGCCGCCAAGCGGAAGGCTGCCGGTTGGGTTCTGAACCACGAGCCAGCTCGACTTACCACGCTGTGGGCTCGTCTGGATGACGTACTCCCTCTGGAGCGGGTCGTAAGAGAACGCCTGGAACTCTTCGTCAACCTTCAGACCGAGGATCGTCGACCACGAGTTGTTGTTGAACAGCCACGGGGTGGAGACAAGGTTCGAAGTGGACGGCAGTGCCAGTCGCGGCGTGGAAGCAACGTTGATGCGACCCGAAAGGATCTTCTGCGCACCGGTCGGGGCCGAAACCTTCACCGAGTACGGTTGGAAGCCGTTCAGCGTGTCGCTAAGGCGAACGCGGAAGTCAACAAAGGACATGCGTCGCGGCTCGATTCGGCTGATCGTCTTCGAGATAATGCTCTCGTTACCGGTGCCTTCTGCGTTGGTCATTCCCGGCGGGAGACTGAGCTCGACATCAAGGTCGCTGATGGCAACTTCCTGATCAATCGTAGAGTAGCCGCGTGTGTTGTCGACGTAGACGCGAACCGTGAAAGGATTCGGCGTCAGAGTCGACGGATCGCCCGCTTCAGTGCTGATGACGTTCGGCGCGTCAAGGACAACGCTGAACGGCTTAGCGTAGTCGCTAACGCTCCAAGTCGATTTGTAGTAGGCGTTGATCTCTCGCGTTTGACCAGCGGCGATCGGCGTAGGCGTCCATTTCTGGAGATAGCCGACGTCCTGGGGGAGCAGCTCAATATCGCTGTCGATCAGGTTGTCGGGCATGGTGCCCGCGTTGTTCGTGAAGTAACCGATCAGGCCTGGAGACGCCGTTTGCCCTGCCCGACCAACGGCGATTTCATCAACCGGGGTCTGGTCACTGGTAGGGACGCCGTTATTCGATGTCGCTCGCGCAACAACTTGAAGGCCGTAAGCATTCTCCTGGCTTGCGGAGAAGTTGATATGGTTTCGAAGCTGTCGCGGCACAGTGTCATCCGACGGCTCACTCGGATCGGCTTTGAATCGCTGCGGAGTTCTCAAAGGCCGATAGCCTGGAGCGTCCACAAAACCTACAGGAACCTCGTCCCCAGCGGCCGTCAAGAACGTTACCCACTGACCAAACCAGAGACCACCGCGAACCGCGCCTGCAGTCGTATTGGTCATTCGCCAGTTGAGGCGAGCTGCGTCGCCAATGAGATCTACCTGGAGTCGAACTCGGAAATTGCCGACCGTGCTGACGACCAGGAAGTATCGGTCGCTAGCTCCGGTAAAGGCAGTCGAAAATCCACCCGCACCAAACAGATTCCTGGTGAAGTTGGCGCCAACTGCGTCAGTTTGCGTGACCATGGCGTAGCCGATTGAGCCACCCGCCATGATAGGCATACCGAAGTTGAGCCTAAGGTAGTCATCGAAGCTGGTCTGAACCGAGCCGAGCGACCCGATGCTAAAGCCGATGCGGCCTTGCACGTTAAACGTCGCATTGTTTACACCGTCGATACACTGCTTGCCGTAGGTGTCGGTTCCGCCAATTCCTAGGGTCACACCGAACAACTGGTTATCGTTATCGTTGTTCGGCAAATTGTAAATAAGGTAGTCGTCACTGAGACCAGGCGCGGGCTGTGGTTGCGGCCAGCATCCTGGATCGTAGAACGACCCTCCACCAGTTTGTGCCGAGCCAACTGCCGCACAGACTAGGAATGCTAGTAAGCCCAGACTCTTTTGATAATTGCGATTCATCTTGATTCCTTCAGTATGACGGCCATGCCCCGCTTTATAGACGGGGCATGGAGTTGACTAGTTCATCCAATTTCGCTTCTTGCGAAACTACTAGAGTGGCGGAGGCGGCGGGCCAACCGGCGGCTTGTAGCTGCGGACGCTACTGTAAATGTAGCGGCCCCATCCACTTCGCTCCGGCTTCGGACCCGGCTTGTCCAAGCTGTTTCGAACGCCGACTCGCCAGAAGACGTCGGGGGCATTTCGAATGGCAGCAGGGATGCTGTTGCTCGATACATCGACCGATGGGAAGCTGTTGGAGCCAATGACTACCGACTTCCGAGCGAGCGTATGGATCGCCGTGGTGAAGTTCCGCGAGGCGGAGAGTTCCAGAACCGCTTCCAACTGTGGGTTGAATGCGCTGCTTCCAATCACTTGGAACTGGAACGACTGATTACCTTGGAGCTGAGCGGCATCTGCCGGAGCTACCAAGCCAGGTCGGTTAAGCGGAGTCGCCAAGCCTTGAGCCGGCTGAAGATCGCTTACCGTGTAGCAGAGCGTCGTCGAGGTCGTACCGGTGTTGCCACCAGCCGTGGTTCCCGCCGTCGTACCAGCCGTGGTTCCCGCGGTCGTACCCGCCGTGGTTCCAGCCGTCGTGCCACTTGTCGTTCCGCTGGTCGTTCCAGACGTGGTTCCAGAGGTCGTGCCAGAGGTCGTGCCAGAGGTCGTACCGGTGTTCGTACCACCGTTGTTACCGCCGCCGTTCGGATCGTCGTTCTGGTCCACAGCCTGGATCAGCTCAACCGAGTACTGATACGGCTTGCCGCTCGTTACCGGACGATACACTCCAGCCGAAGTTCCAACGTCGATACATCGGTTCGGACCGGTCGAGTTTCGACCGTCGTTCCAGGAGAAAGCGCCGGTATCGGTGCTCTTGTTCTGGATGCGGTCGGCGTTGCCGTCGGCAATCGTGACCGGAGAGTCTACGACGTCGTCACGCCAAACCTGCCATCGAACCTTGTTCGAGGAGTTGGAGAAGGCATTGACGCGCCAGCTGATGAGGACGGCCGATTCCGTCGTGGAGAGCGTTGGGTCCATGAACGCTTCAGACGTTACGTCCGCCGCGCCATTGTTGCCACCGCTGTTGCCGCCGCCAAGAAGCACGGCAACCAAGCCGAGCACGAGGAGCGTGGTGATGAGTCCGGAAGGGTTACCCGCCTTTCTCTGTCGCTGAACCTGAGGCTCACCGTTTGCGGTGAAACCAGGGGAAAGGGCCGGCACATCAAAGATGGCCTCGACCTTATCGCCGGGCTTGATTCCCTTCAGGGAGCGCTCGACGCGGATCTGTGCGCTGTCCGGCTGGACATCGCCGACTCGGGCCGTAGCAACCTGCTCTCGACCGCGCTTCACGATGACGGATTGACCCGCCTTGAAGCCCGATCGCGAACCCTGGTTGATGTAAGCCACATCAGTAAGCGTGTTCAACACGGTGCCGTTCGGCAACTTGCGACCGCGAATCTCTCGAACCGCGTTGCTTGCTGCTTGAATCAACGCGTCGTTGATCAGCGTTTTGTCGTCAGTGGCCGACGGTCGAACCGTAGACTCACCCTTAACGACTGCGCCATTCACCGAAAGCGAAGAGGCGACGTCGTAAACCACGACTCGAAGCGAGACTCGCGCCTGCTTTCCGCCGTCGGTCGACAGAATTCGGTAGTCAACGATGTCGCCCGTGACGATCTTCGTTGCTCGGGCACTTTGCCCAACTCGCAGGAGGTTCGTGAGCTGCTTGGGCGGTGAATCCACACCCAAAACCTGAATCGCTCGCGAAATGGTCTCCTGAGACAATACTTCCGTTTCCGGATCACCAGACTTGGCAAATTCGCCAAGAACGGCGGCGCTCGCACGTTGCCCGAACTCGGTTCCGGGTTCCTTCAGGTTGTTGAACTCAACAACTCCAAGGAACTCCTTCGGCGAGGCAACCTGTGCGGTCGCTCGGGTCAGCAGAGCAAAGGTCAGGGAAGGCATCAGCAGGGCCAGCACGACCAATTGGCTGAAAATCCTTCCAGTTAACGATGTGATGAACCGCCTCACTTTGACGCTTCCTCCTTGTACATCTTCATTCGGTTTGGGCTCCCGCCCCGGGGTTGTAACGTCGAGAATTCCGGCACCAACTCCATCCTTGAGTCGAAAGCAAAACCCTCTACATACTTCGACTTCGTTAGCATCCTTGGCTCGATGAACAACCTGCTCATGTTTAAACTACCCTCGCGGCCCCTAAGTCCCGCTCGTAGGCACGCCGAGTATAGCACGATCCCCAGAACCGCGCAACCTAGCGTGAAAACAACCCCCGATGGGCTTGTTCCGTGGAGATTTGGACGATTTCAAAGGTCGTATCGGTTCGTATTACAACGTCCGCAATGCGAATTTTTGACAAAGTAGGGAGTTGCCAAGCTCGAAGCGCCCTCACGTCGGCCGTTTGACCATATCTCGATAACAATCGCCGGGCCTGTTCTTCTGGCCCGCAGGTGACCACCCAGACCGCATCAAAGAGATGTTGCAGCCGCGCCTCGTACAGCAGCGGCACTTCGACATAGCCAGACGGGATCTGGTCGATGCGCTTCGCGACCCCGGGATGGACGATCTTGTTGAGCCTGCGCCGGGCTTCTGGGCTCTGTAGCACCTCCCGGCGAAACCGCTCCCGGTCCGCAAGCAAGTCGCCGCCAAACCACCTCTCCAGTTCGGCGATCACCGCTGGCTCGTGCATCACCTCGCGGGCGATTTCGTCGGCCGAAGCGACCGACGCCCCAAGTTGAGACAAAAAAGCCACCACGGTGGATTTGCCTTCCGCAATTCCGCCCGTGATGGCGATTTTCATAGGGTCAGTCTGACCTTTACTCTTCGGTCGTTTCTGCCGGGGCTTCCGGCTTCGCTTCCGTAGAGTCTTCGTCTCGGTTCAACATGCCCTTGAGCATGCCCAAGCGCTCGCCAATGGTAAGACCACTGGAGCCGAAGCCACGGCGCGAACCCGTGTACTCCTCGGTGCCATCGTCGTCCATGTCGCGGCCCTTGCCGCCCTTGCGGGCACCCTTGGCCGGCGGGCGTCCTTTGCCGCCCGGTGCTCCACCGCCAATACCGCTACGTCGAAGGTCTTCCTCAAATCCAGACGGTGCTTCGAGCGCGCCCGGCTTGAGCTCGCTGCCGCCGCCAATGGCCTTCATGCTGAGGACCATGCGTCGCTCATCCGGTCGGAGGTCGAGGATCATGACCTCGACTTCCTGGCCTTCTTCGATGACGTCTTGCGGCCGTCGGATTCGGCGAATGCTCATCTCGCTGACCGGCATGAACGCCTCGGCGCCCTCCGGAAGCTTAATGAACGCACCGCTCTGGACAATCCGGCTCACGTTAACCATGATCCGCTGGTTATTCTTGTAGTTCTCGCGAATGAGGTTCCAAGGATCGGGCAGAACCTGGCGGTGGCCGAGGCTAATCTTGCCGTTCTCGGGGTCGAGCCGAAGCACCATGACGTCGATCGTCTGGCCTTCCTTGAACATCTCCTTCGGATGATTGATGCGCGCCCAGCTCATTTCTGAGATGTGGAGGAGGCCATCAACGCCACCGAGGTCGACGAACGCGCCGTAATCGGCGAGTCGTCGGACCGTGCCCTGAAGCCGATCGCCAACTTTAACGCTGGTAAAGATCTGCTCCTTCGCGCTCTGTCGGTTCTCTTCTTCGGCGATTCGGTTCGAAAGAACGACCTTCTTTCGCTCCCGGTCAATTTCGATCACCTTAAGGGTGAGCGTTTGGCCAACAAACTTTTCGATGTTGCGAAGCTTGCCCGAGCCAACGTGCGTTGCCGGAACAAATCCGCGAACGCCTACGTCGACCACGAGGCCGCCCTTAACACGATCTACCGCAACGGCGGAAAGAGTCTCCTGCGTCTTGAAGGCTCGCTCGATGCGGTCCCAAATCTCTTCAAAATCGGCTCGCTTCTTCGAGACGATCGGGTTGCCTTCGGCGCCTTCCGGACGGATCACGACGACGTTGACCTTATCGCCAACGTTGAACAGACCCATGGCCGTCTCGAGGTTCTCCTCGCTCAGCTCCCCAAGCGGGATGATGCCTTCGGACTTCGTTCCGAGGTCAACAAAAACCTTGTCGGCATCCACCTGAATGATGGTTGCCTCGATTCGCTCTCCCTTCGAAAGTCGCTTGAACCCGCCTTCCGGCGTGTCGCCTTCCACGGTGAATTCACCGCTCATGTACGACTCGAACAGGTCCATGTCGTTCACGGCGGAAACCGTGCTAACCGGAGCTACAACAACCGGAGCAACTACGACCGGCGCCGCAACGACAACCGGAGCGGCAACAACGGGAGCCACCTCAGCCGGCGCTTCTACTACCGGGGCCGCCTCAACCGTTTCGGGAACCACCACTTCGGTGTGTTCCAAAACCGGCTCCGAAACGGCCGGCTCCGCCGGGGTCTCGATGGCTTCCACCGCAGGTGCGGCTTCGGCTTCGGCAGAAGCGGGTTCAACCGCTTCGCTCGGAGCTTCGGCTACGGGTAGGTCTTCAACAGGGGCGATGGTTTCGGGCTCGGGCGATACCTCGACGGCTACCGTCTCCGGTGTCGTCTCGGTCGTCGGGGTTGCGTCGGGCGCCACGCCGGTTTCTGCTCCGGCGGTTGGGGCCACGGCTTGGCCCTCTGGCGTCTGGTTCTGGTCGATCGTCATGGGATGTGAGATGAGTACTCCTAGAATGTTGCGTCTATGCTACCTGCCATGCTTCCTCACTTGGAGCCAAACATTGGCCAGGGGAGTGTGCATACGCAAACATCCTATTATGACGCGATTTCGCGATTCCATTCACGCGTGGCCACATATAGCGCTCGATATCTCTCGACTGCGCCGGAGTAATCGGCTCCGCTCGGCTCCACTTTTCCGGCCAAATGGACCGTAGCCCGGCAAGCCGACGAAACGTCGGGCCAAACACCGGTTCCAACGCCGGCCAAAATCGCTGCCCCAAACGCCGGTCCCTCGTCGTTTGCGAGCCGGATCACCGGCACACCAAAGACGTCGGCGATCAGTTGTCCCCAGAACTCACTTCTCGCTCCACCGCTCGTAATCCGGACCTCCCCGGCGGCGGCTCCCAGTCGGCGCAGCACGTCGAGACTGTCGAGCAAGCCAAACGTGATGCCTTCGAAGACGGCTCGGGCGAGGTGGCCCCGGCCGTGCGCCAAGGTCAGTCCAGCAAAACAGGCCCGTGCGTTCGGGTCGTTGTGCGGCGATCGCTCACCGGTGAGATAGGGCACAAACGTCAGACCTTCCGCTCCCGGAGGCGCGGTCTCGGCCAGGGCGGCAATCTCGTCGTAAGTCAGCCCCGGGAACAGAACATCCCGCGCCCACCGTAACGCACCGCCGCAAGAAAGCATCACGCCCATGGCGTGCCAGGCTCGATTTGCGTGGCAGAACGTGTGGACCGCGCCCTCGGGATCTACTTGCGGAGCCGTGAGGCTGCAAAAAACAACGCCGCTGGTTCCCAGGCTGACGCTGACGATTCCTGGATCGACGGTGCCGGTGCCCACGGCTCCGGCCGCCTGGTCTCCGCCGCCGCCTACGACCGGAATTCCGGCCGACACCGCGTGGCCGTCGGTGGTTGTTCCGGTCACCTCGTCCGATTCGACCACTATTGGGAACAGGCTCGGGTCAAGCTCCAGCGCGGAGAACATCTCGTCGGACCAGCGTCGGTTCTGCACGTCGAAAATCCCGGTTCCGCTTGCGTCGCTCACTTCGCTGGCTCGGACTCCGGTTAGCTTGAATCGAATGTAGTCTTTGGGAAGCAAAACAGACCGGACGCGCTGGAAGGCGCTGAGCTCGTTGTTCCTCAGCCAAAGCAGCTTCGGCAGCTGAAATCCGGTGAGGGGCGGGTTGCCGGTGATCTCTCGAACCCGCGCTTTGCCGACCGCCGCGTCGATCTCATCGCATTCGGCGGCGGTGCGCTGGTCGTTCCAGAGAATCGCCGGACGAACAACGTTGTCGTCGGCATCCAGAAAAACGCTTCCGTGCATCTGGCCAGTTAGGCCGATCGCGTCTGGATTTGGCTCGTCAATCTCGGCGAGGCACTTCTGAACGGCGGCCCACCAATCCTCCGGGTTCTGTTCGCTCCAAAGCGGCTGCGGCACGGAGAGCGGATACTCCGCCGAGGCTTGGGCCAACACGGTTCCGTTTTCGTCGATGAGGAGCACTTTGCAGCCAGAGGTGCCGATATCGATGCCAAGTAACTTTGCCATTTGCGTGAATCATATCAAAAGCGGCCAAACTACATGCATGCGCCGAGCCGTGATCGACGTCGGATCGGGTTCCGTTGTGACCCTTGTTTCCCAAAACTTGGGCGATGGCTGGACAGACGTTGCCAGTAAAAGCGAAGGCACGCTACTGAGCGAAGACCTCCTTACCACCGGCACCTTGCGCGAGGATCGGATGCGCGAGACGCTCGCCGCCCTCGCCCGTGGGTTTGCGTTCGCAGCCGAGCACGGTGCCGCGGCCACACTGGCGATTGGCACCATGGCTTTGCGCCGAGCGAGCAATGCTTCTGAGTTTCTTGAAGCCGCCGCCGAGCAAGGCACACCGGTTCGGGTGATTTCTGGCGAGCGGGAAGCCGAGCTCGGCTTCCTTGCGGTCGTCACGGCTCCCCGTTTTGCCGAGATGTCCTGCCTTTCGATTTTGGATGTCGGCGGCCAGAGCACCGAGTTCACGATCGCTGAGCGCAACGGCGCCACCTGGTCGCGGCGGTTTTCGCATTCATTCCCGACGGGAACGTTGCAGCTTCGTAGCCAATTCCTCAAGGAGCAATCCCCGGACGGAGGCCAAATTTTGAACGCCGTGGCCTGGTTGGACGATTTGATCGGGGTCGAAATTCCCCCCGCTGACACGGGCCCGATGGTGCAACTGGGAGCGCCGGGAACCGACTTGATTACGCTTCGCGAGGGACTCACCACCTGGCAGCCCGCGAAAGTGGACGGTGCTTACCTTGACTACGAGGAGGTTGGCAAGGCGGTCGGTTGGCTCATGAGGATGGATGACGCAAGCCGTCAGGCACTTCCCGGCCTGGAACAAGGGCGCGGAAAAACGATTCACGCGGGCTGTCTCATCCTGGAGAGATTCCTCAATGCGATCAACGCTTCGGGTTGTACGGTCACGATTCGCGGCTGGCGTCACGCAGCCATTGACCTAGAGTTCGCCAGTCCGATATAGTTCTTTCGTCTTCATCTTGCCAAAGCGGGACGGAAAACAGATGGACGAAGAGGCCAAAAGCACCCAACCCGCCCACAAGAAAGTGACCAGCGCGGTTCTGGTCACGGCCGCTTGCGTCGTGGCCGGGGTGGTCGTTAGCCAACTGAAGCCCGAGAAGCCGGATTTGCTCGCGGGAACTACGCCACGGCCAGTTAGTCCCACTGCGACACCGAGTCCGGCTCCGGTTTCTCCCGCCCCAGCACCGGTATCGAAGAAGATCGTCGTTCACGTCACCGGCGCGGTAAAGAACGCCGGCGTTTTCGAGTTCGCTCCGGACGACCGAGTGAAGGACGCACTCAGCCGAGCCGGGGGAGCCTGGAGCAACGCCGATTTGTCCGGCCTCAACCTCGCGGCGAAGCTGGTCGATGGCTCCCAACTTCGCGTGCCCAAAGTCGGTACCGTTGCAAAGTCTCCGCAAGCCGCCGCTCAAAGAACCCGATCGTCTGCCCCGCCTAGGCTGGAAGGCGTTGCCCCGATGCCAGTTGCCGTCCCTCCGGCCTACCAAGCTTCCGTCGAGCCGGTCTACTCAACGACCACTGCGCCTAACCCGTCTCCGGCCAAGTCGCCCCGAAGCGCCGGCGCGAAAAAGGCACCGGCCGCCCCAATCGCCATCAATACGGCCACCGCAGAAGAGCTCGCCCAACTTCCCGGCGTTGGGCCATCGACTGCCGCAGCCATCCTGGCCTACCGGCAGGAGCGGGGTGGATTTAGCTCTATCAATGAGCTAAACGAGGTCAAAGGCATCGGACCAAAAAAACTTGAAAAAATGCGGCCCTTCGTTCGCTTGTAGAGCTTGCAAATCGATCGCCGCCCGACGATACTAGCGATGTGAATCCTACGCTTCGTGCCGAGTTCGACGAAAAAGGCTACGCCATCGCCAAAGGCGTCTATGACCCAACTGAAATTGCCGCCCTGGAAGAAGACTTCGACCGCATTGTCAACCAGTTGCTAGACAGCGGCGAATCGATCAACGCCCGCTGGACCGGTCCAGAAATGGATCGTCTCGATACCGCCGCCCTTCAGGTGCTGCACACGCACAACGTGCAGCAGTATTCGGCGCGATGGCTCCAGGCGATGCTCCACCCGCGCTTTTTGCAGGCAGCGACGGAGCTGCTTGGCCCGGACATCATTCTTCACCACTCCAAGCTCTTCCAAAAGCCAAGCGAAACCGGCGCACCGTTCCCGATGCACCAGGACTGGACGTACTTCCCCACGATCCACGACACGATGCTGGCGGGAATCGTCCACGTATCCCGGGCCGACGACGAAATGGGATGCCTCCGCGTTTATCCTGGCTCGCACAAACTTGGCCGTGTCGAAGACACCAGCGGGCAACGCGAGAATGAGGTCCTTTCCCAATATCCGCTTGAAGGAGCAACCCCGCTGGAAGCCGAGCCGGGAGACGTTGTGTTTTTCTCCTACCTCACGATCCACGGGTCCTTGCCGAATCGGTCAAACGAGGTCCGCAAGACAGTCCTGGTTCAGCTTCATGCCGGCAGTGACAAAGTCGAGGACCTGAACCAGCATCCGAACGAGCAGCTGGTGCTCGCCGGCTGGAACCACCACGCACGGCGCGGCAGCGTCAACATGTAAATTGCGATCCAATCGCGTGGAAAGTGCGTCATAAAGACGTGCTTTCCCGTCGCGCGTTTACGTTGATTGAGCTCTTGGTCGTGATCGCGATTATCGCGATTCTCGCTGCGATCCTGTTTCCGGTCTTTTCCCAGGCGAAGGAAGCCGCGAAGAAAACATCGTGTCTTTCGAACCTCAAGCAGATTGGGCTGGCGATGACGCTCTACGTTGACGACCATGACGGAATTCTTCCCGACCGGCGCGACTTGAAGGAATCTCTGCCAGACGGCTATCGGCCCTGGACGGATTGGCCGCCCTCTGATCCACGATCAGGCTGGGCGGATACGGTCTTGGAGCCCTACGAGAAGGCGGATGGCGAGTGGTCTTGCCCGTCCATCGCAGGCTCCAGCCTGGGCCAAGACATCCACGTTCGGCAAGAAACCGACGACGAGGATTTCACCATGTACTGGATGTGGCGGTTTGATTCCATCGCCGACCCGGTTCCGCTCGACAACCTTTGGGGCAAGTCGTTCGAGCAATCAGTCTCCGACCTCCAGGCGGCTAGGAACCCCCAAGTAGGAAACCCGCAGGGCGTCGCAGAGATTGAACTTGTCGTCGATCCTTACTTTCCGAAGACAATCCCCTCGGTTCCGGCAAACCTGAAAGGCTTTGCTGCCCACCCGGGCGGCCGCAACCGACTGTTCCTAGATGGGCACGCAAAGCACCTGCGGGACGCCCGGCTTTTGCGTTAGCTCGTCCGGCGGCCGCTGAGAAGCGAGAATAACGCCATCACGAGGAAAACAACAAAGAGCACCCAGGCAATTTGGGTTGCCGCTCCGGCGACTCCACTCAGGCCCAGTACACCCGCGAGGATCGCGACAACGAAGAAGATAACTGCGTAGCGTAACATCAACTGCGGATGACCCGGCAATCCTCGGCTGGTTCCATCCGGTGGGTCTATTCGTCGAGCTTGGCCAGCGCAACCCGGAAAATCTCCACCAGGGCGTCTTCATGCGAAGGCTCGAGCAGCGACAAGTATTCGGCGCGAATGGCGGGAAGATCGTCCGGCCCCCACGGCATATGCCCCATCGCCATGCCGAAAATCCAGCCATCCACCGCGAGGCAAACAACGGCGGCCCGCGCCGGGCTTAAACCTGCTTCGACCATCCTGCGCCAAACCTGTCGGCTAAACTCGCGCGGACCACGAAGGAGCTCGGGATTTCCGGCCGCCGCCGCGATCAGGCCAGATATCAGGCGCGGACTTTCGTCGGGCGGTTCCAGGGCAGATTCAATATACGCTCGGGGAAAATCGGACGGCTGGGCCGCCCGGGCCTCGATCCGGCTCAATTCCCTTTGCATGAATCCCTCGATCATCCCGCCGAGCAGCGCCTCCTTCGAGGCGAAGTGATACAGCAGGCCGCCTTTGCTCACGTTGGCGCGGGCCGCCACTTGGTCCATCGTCAGGCCAGCTGCACCGATCTCTCCGCAAAGCTCCACGGCGGCGGCAATAATCCTCTCTCTCGCGGTCATGCGAGTCACTATACCGTCCGGACGGTATAGTTTCTAGGCCATTCGGTCCCGTACTCGCTTAAACGCTTCCAAGGCGAACTCGAGGTCTTCCTGAGTGTGAGCGGCCGACGGCATCGTTCGAATTCGCGCCTTGCCCAGCCCAACCGTTGGGTACACGATCGCCAGGGCGTACACGCCCTCATCCCAAAGAGCCTTCTCCATCGCTTGGGCGGCCCGCTCTTCGCCGACGTAAACCGGGGTAATCGGCGTTTCGCTGCCCATGGTGTCGAAGCCGTTTTCTTGCAGTGCCTTCTTCCACCAGCGTGTGTTCGCCCAAAGTCGCGCCATCGGCTCGGGATCGGTTTCCATCACATCCAATGCGGCGATCAGCGCCGCCGCAACCATCGGCGGATGCGCCGTGCTAAACAGATACGGCCGACCGCGATTGATGAGCCAATCCTTGAGCAGCGACGAGCCCGCGATGTAGCCGCCGATCACCCCGAGGGCCTTGCTCAGCGTGCCCAGTTGAATATCGACCCGCCCGTACAGCCCAAAGTGCGATGCCGTGCCGGCTCCGTTTTGGCCCAAAACACCGCTTGCGTGCGCGTCGTCCACCATCACAAAGGCGTCGTACTGCTCGGCCAGCGCGACGATCTCTGGGAGGGGCGCGATGTCGCCATCCATCGAGAAGACGCCGTCGGTGATGATCATCTTCTTGGCGAAGCCCTTCTCGTTCGCCGCCTTCAGGCAGGTTTCCAGGGCATCCATATCCTTGTGGGCGTACACCCAGCCTTCCGATTTCTTGTAGGCAGCCGGCGCGAGCCGGACGCCGTCGATGATGGAGGCGTGGTTCAGCTCGTCGCTGATGACGACGTCCTGCTTCGTCAGGACCGCCGGGATGCAACCGCTGTTCGCCGTAAAGCCACCCGTGAACACCAGCACCGCCTCGGTGTGCTTGAACTTGGCCAGCCGCTGCTCCAGTTCGTCGTGAACCGCCATCGTCCCGCCGATCCATCGCACCGCACCGGCACCAACGCCCCATTTTTCGATCGCCGCCAGGGCCGCCGCACGGACCTTGGGATGGTTTGCCAGCCCGAGGTAGTTATTGCTGGAGAGGTTGACAACTTCCTTGCCGTTCATCTGGACTCGGCCACCGGCCGGAGACTCCAAAATCTTGGGGACCTTGTACAGGTTCTGGTCTCGCAACGATTGCAGTTGGTCGGATAGCCAAGTTTGAAGGCCCGCGTTCATGGCAACAAGTATACGGTTCGGATATGATTCGGCCATGGCAACGCCACTATCGATCCAGCTTTACACCGTCCGGGAGCTCCTGAACGCCGAAACCGCCGTCGAGGTGGTTGGGGAAATCGCCAAGATCGGATACAAAGGGGTCGAAGGCATTGCGCCGGGCTTTACCGCCGGTGAGTTCAAAAGCTTCTTGGCTGACCACGACATGGTCGTTTCTTCGATCTTCGGCGCGACGCCGACGCCGGAGAACATTTCTGAGATTGTTGACGAGCTGGAAGCGGCCGGTACGAACCATCTCACCGGCGGCTTTTGGACCCAAGACTGGGATTCAGTCGACTCGATTCGGCGCACCGCCGAGAAGATCCAATGGGGAATTGACGCGCTGGAGACGCACGGCAAAACCTACTCGATGCACAACCACTGGATGGAGTTCGACATCATTGAGAATCGGATTGCCCTCGATTGGCTGATTGAGTTCTGCCCGTCGGTTCAGCTCGAACTCGACATCTACTGGGCATCGAACTTTGGCCGCCACATCCCGGTCGAGATCGTCGAAATCTACCGTGACCGCATTCGCCTGATGCACGTGAAGGACGGTTCGATGGTTAAGGACGCCCCAATGGTCGCCGTCGGATCCGGCCAAGTTGACGTCGCGGCATGCATCCGTGCGGCAAAGCCGGAATGGCTCATCGTTGAGCTGGACCAGTTCGACGGGGACATGATGGACGCCGTGCGAGACAGCTACACCTATCTGGTGGGTAACGGCCTCGCAAGCGGCAACGTCGCGGTCTAGCGCTTTGCGGCGAGAACCCGGCCAGCGACGTCTCGCAACTCGTCTTGCGAGACTTCCCGGGTTCCGTCGCGATCAAGAACGCGAACGAGTGGAAGCTCCCGGCTGAAACCACCGGTCGCCGAGTCCAGATCGGCGGCAATGTCGAGCAGCATCAGTCCGTCCTCCAAGACGTCGGCCATGGGCCGGGTCTCGAATTTGCCCTTGGCCCGTCCGAGGTATTCGAACACGCCTCGGATGCGCTCGCTACCGGAGCCGGCGCAAGCGTAGGACCCGTTCTCGAATCTGGCGCCAGCGCCATCGAAGAAGTAAACGCCAAAGCGGTCCTTCTTCGGGTCGTAAACCGAAACGATCGGGAGGAAAACGCCGATGCCCTGCATCGCCATCGGAGCGTTTCCTGCCAGCGCCCGCGAGATCTCGGCCAGCTTGCCCTCCGTGGACATGTGCTGGAGCACGGTGCGTCGGTAGTACTTGAGGTTGTGCTTGAGGAACCGGCAAATCTCGACCGAGCGCGCAAACGCACCGGAGATCGCCACGACCGTCTGGTCATCCAGCGCCATCACCTTCTCGGCATGGTCGTACATGATGAGGTTGCCCGAAGTTGCCCGCCGGTCGGCAAGAGTCAAAACTCCACCGTCGAATCTCAGAGCGAGCACGGTTGTACCGTGAACTTCCAGCGAAGAATGACCGGCGGCGACATAGGTTTCGCCGGGGAAGCCAACGAGGGTTGCGAAATCGGTCATTCGCCCGACCGCTGGCGATACTTCTGTGCCTGTTCTGGGTCGATCTTCTTCAGGCGGCGCAAAAGTTCGTTGCCGCCTTCGGGCTTTCGAACATCCGGAACGCCGGGGCCGGAGTCGTCGCCAAGCTTTCGCTCGGTTCCCGGGCTTGCCGGGCGTGGGGTTCGGTCTGCGTCTCTCATGATTGGGGTCCTTGCTGTGCCTCTAACAGGTGGTTGATGAAAGTTCCTACGTCTTCGGCGTCCGCCAGTTCCGCCGAATACAGCATATCTGGCCGCAACTCGACATCTAGCGGCCCTTCCGACGTCCGGAACCGAATCGCCCGCCAGCCGAGGGTGTCGATCGCCGGTTTGAACTTAGCCGTGGCAAGCCCACGCACCCACCCACGAGTCCGGTCTGGCTCGGCCACAGAAGCGAATTCCCGATCCACCAGATCCATCTCGATGAGAGCGTGGTAAAGGCCCGCTTCAGGATCGATGTTGTGATACTCGAGATCGTAGCTTTGCAGAGCCCGGTCGCCCCAGCTCAGGCCTTCCATCTCCTGGATCTGCTCCAGCATTTTGCGCTTGGCCGCCCAATCCACCCGACGGGCAAAGCGGTCGAAGTCATTTCGGAGTTCGACCATCAGCGTGCGTGAGTCCTCGATAACGGCAAGAAGCTCATCGTCGAGTTCCAGGAATCGCTCTGCCGCGGCAAAGTAGGATTCGAGGATTTCGTAGGCGGTCGTCCAGTTTCGGCCCGTGAGCTCGACCCGGAAGTCATAGGTTTCATCCCGGCTGATGGCGCGCATCGTCCGAACCGGATCGGCAAAATCCCATTTAGGTGCCTCGCCGACTTCGGCCAGTCCCAAGGCAATCTTCACCAAGCCAACTTTGCGCGCGGTGGTGGCGGGAATCATGTTCGCGTCCCCCGAAATCACGTGCAGGCGGCCAAATCGCTCCGCCGGAGCGTGAGGCTCATCGCGGGTGTTGAAAATCGGGCGTCGGTAGAGCGTCTCGGCGTTCGCCGCTTCGACAAAGAAGTCGGCGCGCTGACTCAGCTGGTAGACCGCCGAACCGTGCGCTTCTGCCCCAACCTTCCCCGCCCCGCACAGGATCGTCCGCGCGATGAGCATCGGCGAAACCGCCTGGAACAAGGTCTGAAATCCAAGCTTCCGGTCCACCAGGTAGTTCTCGTGCGAGCCATAGGAAGCCCCGTGGAAATCGGTGTTGTTCTTGTAAATCGAAACCGCCAGACAGGTTTGGGCGGAATAGGCACTGGCCGTTTCGAGAAGCACTCGCTCGCCGTAGAGATCGGCGGCAACCAGCGAATCTAAACGGGCGCATTCGGGCGTCGCGAACTCAGGGTGTCCGTGGTCGTTGTAGAACCGAGCCCCGTTTTCGAGCACGCGATCGGCCCGGAGGTCGGCCGCTGGCATGTATGACTTTCCTGCGTCGTACTCCGCATCAAGCGGATCGACCGCCAACCGGTCTAGCTGGAAGCCCCTTAGGTCTTGGCGAGGAGATTCGAAACGGTAGTCCCAACCAACGAATGCGCGGCCGGGGAAAGATCGGACAAATTCGGTCGCGTCCTCCACTTGGGAAGACGCACCGCGGGCCTCGACCGAAATTCCGTATTCCGTGTCGAGGCCCGCAATCTGAGGGTTCATATGCCCTCTTCTACGTCAGCGCTTAGGATTAGTAGCGATACACGGCAAACGTTCCGGTTGCCGGGAAGCCGGGGAGGTTCAGACCGCGGTAGGTTCCCTTTCGGATCGCCTGTGAAGAAGTGGTGACGTTACCAGCACGCGTCAGCGTGGAGGCGACTTCCGCCGTTACCTCGCCTGCAATCGAGCCGGTCGTGATGTTCTGGATCGGGTAGAGCTTGATCTGGCTGGTGCCAAAGTCCACGTATCCGTAGTACATCGACGTGATCTTCTTCGTGGAGTCGTGCTTCACGAAAACGATGTCCTGCTGGTCGTCGTCTCGCGTGCTCGGGAAGCTGATCGCGGCGGTGTCACCAAGGTTCGTGATTCGATCTTGGTAGTTTCGCCAGATTCCCTGAAGCGAAACGATCTGCGCCAGGAGGTCCGGGTCGGAAGGATCGTTCTGCAGCAGCGAGTACGTTCCCGGAGTGGAAACGCCGTCGGCCGGTGCACCGACTCCGAGGCTTCCCGGAGGTGCGAATCGTCCGGAAATCAAGTTAGCGTCTGCGTTCGTCGGATCGAAGTTCGTTCGATTGATCGACTCGAAGACGCCACGAGCTCCGCCCTGCGAAAGCGAATAACCGTCTCCGCTGAAGTAAACGCGTGAGGCGGCTTCACCGGCGGCGGCACCCGTCGTCGAAAGGTTCGGTCGGCTTGCAGCCGACATCGCGCTGAGATCGAAAGCGAGGTAGTCGCTGAGGAAGCTCTGAAGTCGAGGCCGAAGCGTCAGACCGTTCGCATCGTCAAACACGCTGCTGTTAAAGGCATAGAACGGAGCGCTTCCGTCGTCCGGAGTCGTCAACGTGAACATCGCATCGTTCAGGAAGATCGGCTGCGTGGTGTAGCGTCCCGGGAACAGGCGAATACCTGCGAGGTAGCCGTCCGGAATGCCACGAATGTCGGTCGAAGCAACGAAGCCTGAACCGGCATCCTGCTTGATCTCAGTAACCTGAAGCCTATAGTTCTGGAACAAGCGGCTACTAAGTGCGGAACCCGTATCCGGTTCCGTAATCGTCGCCACGTCGGCGTTGATTCGGAAAATCTGGTTTTGGTAACCGTTCAGCTGGACCTTCGGGGGATCCTGCAGCGAAACGGTGACCGTTCGGCCGGCCGAGTCCTTAAACTGGCTGATGCCGATCGTGCCGACGGTATCGCCGAGCGCAAACGTCGAACGGGCTTGGCCCGAAAGATAGGCCAATTCAATTTGGCCCGGTTTGTTGGTCAGCAACACCTGAGGCGTGCTGGTGTCGGGAACGACTCCGCCGCCCCCGCCCGAAGAGGTTGTGGAGCCTGCGCCGCCACATCCAGCGGCAGCCAATGCAACGGCCGCAAACAGAAATGCCCAATTCCTCAAAGCTCTCATAACCCCTGGTCTCATCCTTCCTGGTCAAGTTCATCGGGAAAGCGGACCCCCCGACTAGCGTCAGTATAGCAAGTCCGCGTTACCGTTGTGTCAGACGCGCCAGACCCCCCGAAAAGGTCACAAATCTTGCGAATTCAGCCGACGATGGCAAGCTTGTAGCTGCCTTCCACCGACTGACCGACCGCTGGGATCGGCAAGTTCTTGAACTTACCTTCGGCCGTGAGGATCGTTCCGTCCTCCAAAACAACGAAGGTGGATTCGCAGGTGAAGCCGCCCTCACCCGGCTCGGTTAGCTTCAGGGTGAACTTGTGGCCCTTCTTGCCGGCCGCTTCGGCGACGCCAAGATACTTGCCAACAACCTTGAACGCCGGAACCTGACCTTCCTTTTGCTCGGCAAACTCAATCGTGTACTCCTCGTTCTCGGCGATTTCTGCGCGCGGCGCGATGAAATGCTGGCCGAGGTACGAGCGAAGGTTATCGCTGCCCTGGATGCCGCCGCTCAGCGAAAGCACCGTACCGTCGGTCGTTTCGACGATCTTCGTGTCGTCGACCTGGAGGCCTGGGTCGCTGCCGTTGACGTCGAGCTTGAAGTCCTTCATCACGACGGTCGATTCAAACTTCGCTCCATCGACGACTTTGGTCGTTCGCTCGGCGGTTGCCGTCAGAACGGCTTCCGTGCCCATCACGGCGAGTCGAAGTTCCGTCTTGTGCTTGACGATTGCGTCCTTTGCGGGCTTGATTTCGATCTTGACCTTTGCTTGAGCAAAGGCAGAAACCGAAGTGAGGGCGAGAAGAATAAGGGCGGCGGCTTTCATAATTTGGACCTGAATGCTAACTTTATCCGACCGACGGTCGGTCGCGGGTACAATGCCGTTGCATCATGACCAGAGAGGATCTGCTCGACCTCAATGATGTACTCCAATATCCCGGACGACAGGCAGCGGTAGACGTTACTACGGAGCTACCCGACGAACCGGATCTGGACCTCATTGAGCCGCTCCAAGGCTTTATCGAAGCCGTTAGCACGGGCAGCATGCTGCTCATCACCGGGGAATTCAAGACCAAAGTGGTTTTGCCTTGCTCCCGCTGCCACGAAGACCTCGAACTCGAAATCAAGTTCGAAATCGACGAGCAGTTTTCGGTGGAAGGCGTCCCAAGCTCGCTCACCAGCCAGGACTACGCCCGCGTCGTCGCCGATGAGCCGTACCCGCTGTTCCAAGAAAATTCCCTGATGGTGGAGGCACTGCTTCGACAAATGCTGTTGCTGGCCTTTCCGCTTCAGCCGCTGTGTAGCGGCAGCTGGGACATCCCCTGCCCAACCGATTCTGGTCGCGCCGTGCCCGCCGGATCGTTGCGGGATAACTTTGGGGCTTTGGCCGCACTCCGCCAGAAGGCCGAACTGGCTCAGGAAGAGAAACCGGAATGAGTATCGCGCTCGACGTTATGGGCGGCGACCACGCCCCGCAAGAAATCGTGGCCGGTGCGCTCTTGGCTGCCCCAGAGTTAAACATGCCGCTCTTCCTCGTCGGCGATGTCGCCCGGATAGCGCCGCTTTTGCCCGCCAACCTTCCGCGCAACATCAGCATCAAGCCCGCCAGCCAGCAGGTCGAGATGGATGAGAAGCCGACCGAAGCCTTCCGCAAGAAGAAGGATTCGAGCCTGATGGTGGCCATCAAAATGGTGAAGGATGGCCAAGCCCAGGCGGTCGTCTCGGCAGGCAACACTGGCGCCGCCTCCGCTTTTGCGCTGCTTGTTTGGCGGCAACTTCCCGGAATCCATCGCCCGGCGATCATTTCCACCCTTCCGAACGCGCACGGCGGCTTCGCGCTACTAGATGCCGGAGCCTCGCCCGACGCCGACCCGGAAAATCTGGTCGAGTTTGCCAAGATGGGACGCGCCTATGCCGAGCGGGTGATGGGACGCAAGAATCCGCGCGTCCACTTGCTCAACATCGGTGAGGAAGAAGGAAAAGGCAACGCCTTTGCCAAGCAAACCTACAACCTGCTGAAGCCATACGCTTGGTTTGCCGGCAACATCGAAGGCAAAGACATGTACGCCAAACCGTGCGACGTGGTGGTTTGTGACGCCTTCGTCGGAAACATCGTTCTGAAAACGAGCGAGGGCGTTGCCGAGCTCATCGTGAAGTCCATCAAGGACGAAGTGCCCGAGAACCCGGTGCTGCGCTCCCTGTATTGGCCCGTCGCGAAGGTAACTGGCCCCCTGCGAAAGCGAATGGACTACGCCGAGACCGGTGGATCGCCCTTGCTAGGCCTCAACGGCCTCTGTATGATTTGCCACGGCCGCTCGAACGCGCGCGCGATCAAAAACGCACTCCTGCTGACGCAGCGGTCCATTGAAAGCGACCTTGTCGGTACGATTGCACGTACGGTGGCACCATAGCCATTCACCTTATCCAATCCTCATGAGCACTCGATCCGTTATCCTCAGCACCGGCCACGGCCTTCCAAGAACCATCGTGACCAACGATGATTTGGCAGAACAGCTGGAGACCAGCGACGAATGGATCGCCCAGCGCACCGGAATCCGGCAACGGAGGGTGTGCCAGGAAGACGAAGGATCGGGCAGCCTCAGCGTACTGGCCGGACGGGAAGCACTGGAGCGCTCCGGCCTCACGGCAACCGACATCGACATGGTGATCTGCGCCACGGTATCGGGCGATTTCATTTGGCCGGCGACCGCCTGCCGTGTGCAGGAGGAACTCGGGATCACCGGGGCCGCCTTCGACGTTAGCGCCGCTTGCGCCGGATTCGTTTACGCAATGGACGTCGCCGCTTCGATGATCGAGGCTGGCCGCGTTACCACCGCCCTCGTGATCGGCGTGGACTGCCTCACGAAGCAGGTCGACTGGACGGACCGGTCAACGTGTGTCCTCTTCGGTGATGGCGCCGGTGCGGTGGTAATGCAGGCCGCACAGAACACCGACCGCGGGCTCCTCGGCTCGATCCTCCTCTCCGACGGTAGCGGAGCGAAACACATTTGGGTCGAAGTCGGCGGAACCCGGAACCCTTTCGGCAGCCCGCAGGCCGAGGGCAAAAGCCGATGCATCTCGATGAACGGCAAAGAGGTCTACCGCTTCGCCGTTAAGGCCATGGGCGATGCCTGCGAGAAGGTTCTAGAGAAAACCGGCCTCACCGCCGGCGACATCGATCTCTTTGTGCCGCACCAGGCGAACCTCCGAATCATTACCGCCGCCGCCGAAAGACTCGGCCTGCCGGAAGACAAGATCTACCTGAACGTTCAGAAGTACGGAAACACGAGCGCCGGTTCGATCCCGCTCGCCCTCCACGAGGCCGTCGTGGAGGGTCGATTGAAGCCGGGAATGACCGTCCTCACCGTCGGATTTGGCGCCGGCCTTGTTTGGGGCGCCAACATCATCCGCTGGTAAGTTACTTTTCCTTAACGGTCGAGGTGCCGAGCTCCCAAAACCAGACGGTGGCTCCGGCCGGAACCGCTTTGGTCTGCGTCTCGTTCGTGCCCTTTCGGATGATCCGGACCGACGCGGTCCGATCTACCGCGCCAAGGTTCTGAACGTAAACCCGATACAGCGTGGACGACGGGTTGACGTCGAACTTAACCTCCCCAACCGATGGCGAAGTGCACCAGTCGGCGAGGGTGACCGACGAGCAAGGGTTCGGATAGCTGGGACCCTGGCTGTCCCGCGTGATGAACATCTCAAGGCCGGATCCGCTCACGGTGAAGATCGCCGAAGTTGGAACGACCGGAACGAGGGAACTGCCCCCGCAGCCCGCCGCAGTGAAACCCACCGCAGCACATACCAATCCCAAAAAGCAAGCTGTCTTATTCACGATCATTTTCTTCAAAATCCTACCTGTGCTAGAAAATACGTCCCAGCCAAAATTCCCCGGGCCCATCTCAATGCAGATGCTTGAGGAACTCGGGCGTTACGTCATTGCCGAGCCCTACCCCTTTGCCCTCGACATCCAAAAGGGTCACGGCATGTGGCTGGTAACCGTCGAAGGCGAGGAGCTCTTCGACTGGGCGGGATTCTACGGCAGCCGATTGCTGGGGCACAACCATCCGGGACTTTTTGAGCCGGAGTACCTGCGGCGGCTTTCCTACGCGGCGAACAACAAGCTTGCCAACCCCGACTTTCTCACCGTCGAGTGCCTCGATTACTACCGCTTCCTGTACGAAAACGCCCCGGCGGTCATGAAGAACCCGAACCTAGAGGTGTACGCGGTGAACTCCGGCGCTGAGGCCGTGGAGAACATGATGAAGTACCTCGTGGCCACGTTTAACCAGCGACGCGCCAGCCGCCAAACCCCCACTGGCACCCGCCGGTTTCTGTATTTCGACAAGGCTTTCCACGGACGAACCGTGTTCGCGCTGGGCGTGACGCAGACCATCGACCCGGTGGCTACCAAAGACTTCCAGGGCCTCAGCACGATTAGCAATCTCAAGATGCCGTTTCCCTCATACACGAGTGACGCCAGCCATCTGGAGAATCTGGCCGAGGCGACCCGCGTACTGCAGCAAGTCGAAAGCGTGCTCTCTCTGATGGCCGAGGAGATCGTGGGCGTCATCGTGGAGCCCATTCAAGGCGCGGGCGGCCACCGCGTTGCTCTGCCTGAGTTCTTCCGCGGCCTTTCCGAGCTTTGCCACCGCTATGAGGTCCCGCTCGCGTTCGATGAGGTTCAGACCGGGTTTGCCGCAACCGGGAAAATGTGGGCAATCGACCACTTCGACCTTCCCTACCCGCCGATGGCGGTCGCGACGGGCAAGAAATTTGGCAACGGTGCGGTGTTCATGTACGAACCGCTCACCGATGTCGGCGTTCTGGACTCTACATGGGGCGGCACCCTTGGCGACATGGTGCGCATCGTGCGCGAAATGGAGATCGTGCGGGAGGAGAAGCTGATGGAAAACGCGGCCAGCACCGGTGCCTATCTGGCAGCCCGTCTCAACGAACTCGCCGCGAAGTACCGCCCCATGCTGCGGAACGTACGTGGGCTAGGGCTATACCAGGGCTTCTCGCTGGATACCCCCGCACGCAAGGCTTCCCTCATCAGTCGCGCCCTGCAAGAAGAAAATCTCCTATTGCTGGGCGCCGGAAACCGAACGATCCGAATGCGGCCAAACCTCAACGTCCTGCCCGCCGATGTTGACCTGCTGTTCGAAAAGTTGGATCGGCTCATGGCAACCGAACCGACCGCGTGAGTATCCTGCCAGTCACATGGAACCCTTGCGCGTAGGCATCGTTGGCTGCGGAAACATTAGCGGAATTTACTTCCACAATTTGGGCCGGTACCGAAGCACGGAAGTCGTGGCCGTTGCCGACCTCGACCTCGACCGGGCCAAAGCGGCGGCCGAGAAGAACGGCGTCGGCCTCGCTCTGAGCCCGGACGAACTCATTGCCCATCCGGATGTTGAGCTGGTCCTCAACCTAACCATTCCGAAGGCGCACGGATCGGTCGCGATCGCCGCCCTGCAAAACGGCAAACACGTTTACAACGAAAAGCCGCTTGCCATCGAGCTTTCTGAAGCGGAGGAAATGCTTCGGCTTGCCACCGAGCACGGTCTCCGCGTCGGCGGAGCGCCGGATACCTTCCTTGGCGGCGGCCACCAGACCTGCCGGGCCCTCATTGACCAGGGCGTCATCGGTGAGCCGATCGCCGCCCACGCATTCATGCTTTGCCACGGCCACGAGAGCTGGCACCCGTCGCCCGAGTTCTACTATGAGCGCGGCGGCGGACCGATGTTCGACATGGGCCCTTACTATCTGACCGCATTGGTCAACATGATCGGGCCGATCCGACGCATCAGCGGCTCGACCCGAATCACTTTCCCTACCCGCACGATTACCAGCCAGCCTAAGCACGGCAAGGTCATCGAAGTCGAAACGCCGACCCACATCGCGGGCAGCATGGACTTTGGCAACGGCGCGATCGGCCAGATCACGACAAGCTTCGACGTCTGGCATAGCCAGGTCCCCTCGATCCTGGTTTACGGAACCGAAGGCAGCATGATCGTCCCCGACCCGAACGGATTCGGCGGCGAGATTAAGGTTCGAGTTAAGGGTGCTTCGGAGTGGGAGGTCGCACCGATTTCCCCCGGCTATGCTGGCAACGACCGTGGCGTCGGCGTCCTCGATATTGCCTATGCGATTCGCGAGAACCGCGACCACCGCGCCTCTGGTGCCCTCGCCGGGCACGTTTTGGAGGCGATGCACGCCTTCCACACGAGTTCCGATGAAGGCCGCCACATCGAGCTTTCGTCCCGGCCGGACCGACCGGCCCTGCTGTCCCCCGACGCCTACGTGGACGAAATCGAATGAGACACGCCGCGCTTCTTCTCGGGTTTGTTCTCGCCGGCTCGGCGCGGGCCGACGAGATCGATGACATCGTCCGGGCGACGATGAAATCGGAGAAGGTTCCGGGGGTCGTTGTGCACATTCAGCGCGGCGACAAGATCCTGAAGCGCGGCGCGTACGGCATCTGCAACCTCGACCTCCAGGTGAAGACCCGCCAAAACAGCGTGTTCGAGCTCGCAAGCATCAGCAAAACGATGACCGCCGCCGCCGTGATGTTGCTGGTCGAAGAAGGAAAAGTCTCGCTCGATGATCCGATCTCAAAGTACGTCGAGGGCACCCCGGAAGCTTGGAATGACATGACGGTTCGCCGCCTGCTCAACCACACGACCGGTCTGCGTGACCTTCCTTGGAACTACGCAAAGTTCACGGCGCCCAAGCCGCTGCGCTACACGATTTCGGCGCAGGTGGCCGACGTCAGCAAGGTCCCGCTCCTTTTCAAGCCGGGAACCTCCTTCTCGTACACCAGTTTTGGCTACACGCTCCTCGGGCAGGTGATCGCCAAGGGAAGCGGCATGAAGTTCGCCGACTTCATGACCAAGCGCGTCCTTCAGCCGCTGGGCATGCGCGAGACTTACTTCCTGGATAGCGAGGCGGTGATCCCCAACCGAGCCGAGCAGTACACGAAGCGGGGCGACGGCTACGCCATTTGGCGACTTTCAACAGTGATGCAGGCGGTGGACGACAAGGCGTACGCCACGTTTGCGGCCTCGGCGGCCGACGTGGCGAAGTTCTTCGTTGCCGTCGGGACCGGCAAATTGCTGAAGCCCTCGAGTGTCAGCCAGTTTGACACTCCGCAGTCGCTCTCAAATGGCACCAAGCTTCCGAATGTGGGCTTCGGTTGGTTCCTTCGCAACGTTGGAAACCGCGCCACCTCCGGACACTCGGGATACACCGGCACGATGGGCATTCGGTTCCTAGACGACGGCCTCGTGGTGGTCGTGCTTTCCAACCTTGGGTCCGGCTATCCGTCGCCTTTTGGCAACGACAAAAGCTACGACGTCACGTCATTTGCCTACAAGATTGCCGATCAGGCCGCAAAACGGTTTGGGAAGTCCCTGGCAATCAAGTAAACGCGTTGCCTGGTTTAGTACACTCGGCCCCGATGGATCCTGTCCGCATTGGCGTCATCGGCGTCGGAAATATTAGTGGCATTTACTTTAAGAACCTTCGCGCGTTCTCCGCGACTGAGGTTGTCTCCGTTGCCGATATCGATCTGGAACGGGCCACAGTGGTTGCCGCCGAGCAAGGCGTTGCGCAGGCTCAAACTGTCGACGACCTCCTCGCGAATCCCGACGTCGAAGTTGTTTTGAACCTAACGATTCCGGCGGCCCACGGACCGGTTTCGCTTCGGGCGCTTGAAAGCGGAAAGCACGTCTACGGCGAAAAGCCGCTGGCGACCTCGCGGAGCCAGGCAAGTGCCCTCGTCGAAGCCGCTAAGCAAAGCAACCTTCGCGTTGGGTGCGCGCCAGATACGTTCCTTGGAGCTGGCCTCCAGACCGCGCGAAAGGCGATTGATGCCGGACTCATCGGCGAACCGATTGGCGCCCAGGCCCAATTCCTTGCCGGCGGACCGGAAAGCTGGCATCCGAACCCCTCCTTCTTCTACCAGCAGGGTGGCGGGCCGATGCTCGACATGGGGCCGTACTACATCACTGCGCTGATTCACCTTCTCGGCCCGATTTCCCGCGTGTCCGGCTTTGCGAGACCAAGTTTCGTCGAGCGACTAATTCCGCTCACCAACGAATCGTTCTACAAGCGCGAGGACAAAGCTGCGTTCCGCGAAACCGGAGAACTGATGCACGTCGAAACGCCGACGCATTACGTCGGCGCGCTCGAATTCGCCAGTGGCCCGATCGCACAGTTCGGTGCCAGCTTCGACGTTTGGCGGCACAAGTACGATTGGGCTCACCCGATCGTGATCTTTGGTTCCGAAGGTACCTTGCTCGTCCCGGACCCGAACTCCTTCAGCGGCGCGGTTCTCGTCGGCGCGAAAGGCAAAGACGACTGGACGGAAGTTGAGGTCACGCACGGCTTTGGCGACAACAGCCGCGGGATCGGACTCCTCGACATGGCGCACGCCATTCGAAACGGAGGCGACTTCCGCGCGAACGGCGACCTTGCGTTCCACGTGTTGGACGCCATGCTTTCGGTTCAGGAAGCCAGCGAATCGGGCGCGTACCGGGTGCTCGAGAGCGGAACTGCCCGCCCTGCCGCGCTCTCGCCGGAAGACTACGCCGACGCCATTCCCGATGTGATCGCCTGGCGCGGCTAAAGTAGCCCGGGCCTGGGTTGCTGCGGTCTTCATACTAAGGGGATGAACTCCGCACGGTTCGACTACTTCGGCGGGGGCGAACCGCCGAAGGAGGCCGTCTTGTTGGTGAACAATCGTTCTCGCCGCGGAAAGGCGGCCTTTGCCGATGCCGAGCGAGAACTGATCGCCCGCGGCATCCGGCTCCGGTTCTCGCATGGATTTCGGAGCGTGCGGGAACTCGTTGGCATGACCAGCGAAGCGATCCAGGAAGGAGTGCCGATGGTGATTGCCGGCGGCGGCGACGGAACGTTTAGTGCCATCGCCCACCTCTTTTTGCATAAAGAAACGGCGCTTGGCGTGCTGCCCCTTGGCACCGGAAACTCGTTTGCCCGCGACCTTAAAATCCCGAACGAGTTGAACCTCGCCTGTGATGTCATTGCCAGAGGCGGCGTTCAGCTCGTCGACATTGGCACCCTCGATACCGACTGCTTTGTGAACGTGGCCACGATTGGGCTTACCACCGAGATCGCTCAGGCCCTGCGAGGGCTCCCAAAGAAGCAGATGGGAAAGTTTGCCTATGCCTTCGCCTTGGCCCGGGCAATGCAGACCGTCCGGCCATTCCGTGCCCGCATCGAAACTGAAAACGGAATCAACGAGTTCGAAACGATGATGATCGTTCTCGGGAACGGTCGATTCCATGCCGGCCCGTTTCCGCTTTCGCCGGATGCCAGCATTCGAGAAGGATTGCTTTCCGTTTATGCTTTGCGCGCGAGGGACAAAATGGCTTTCCTTCGGTTGGCACTACGACTGCCGTTTGGCACGCAAGGCGATCTGGATGAAGTTCACGCTGAGGAGACCCGGGGAGGCACGCTATGGACGGACCCGGTGATGGCGGTGACGGTAGACGGGGAAATCTGCCGCAGAACCCCTTCCAAATTTGGGGTTGCCTACCGTGCGCTAAAGGTCGTTGCGCCTCGGGGTGCCGATCTTTGAGGTTCGTTGGGTCTTCTGCCGCCATTTTTTGGATTCCTGCGGTACAAAGTAGTCGGTCGGCCTGCACGGCGGCCGACTAGGAATTTCCGACGTGGCAGATTGGTATTACATCGGGCACTACGGCCAACTCGGCCCGCTGACGCGGGAGCAAGTCGAGGAGTTGGTTGGCGGGGGTGTGATTGCGCGTGAGACCTTCGTCTGGAAAGCCGGCATGGTGGATTGGATTCCTGCAGACCGTCACCCCGAGTTGAGTGCCTTGTTCGTTGTTCCCACCTCCTACAACACGCCGCCGCCGTCGCCCGCGCCTCCGTCCGCTCCCATTTCGCCCGGAAGCTACGCCCCGCCCACGCAGAACTACTCGGCACCCACCTTCGGCGGTTTTCCCGCTACGACCCAGCACGGCGCCTACCCCGAGCAGCTTCAGATTCGGCAAACGCAGCTCTACTCTGCTGCCCGCAGCGACCGCAGCCGGGCATTGGCCGGCGTCCTCCAGCTCATCTTTCCGGGAATCGGTCGAATCTATCTCGGCTATTCTGCCATCGGCGTACTTCAGCTGGTTTCTTCGCTCTGCTTTTTTGGCTATATTTGGTCGATCATCGACGGCATCATCATCCTCACCGGTGGTGTCCGCATCGACGGGTTTGGCCGCCCGATGGGTGACTAGTAGGCATCGGTGCCGATTGTGCCGTTCGCGCGTCTAATTTTCTCGGACCCGCCTGAATGAAGCAGATTTTCACCCTCCTATTCCTCTTGGTTATCGGCCTCGGGACGCTGAACCGCGCCCTCGCGGGCCAGGAATATGCACCCCAACCGGGGGAAACCGTCATTCGGTTCGACATCGAGAATCGAGGATCCGTCTTTGTACGGCTCTATACCAAGGAAGCTCCCAACACATCTGCCCAGGTGCTTAGCTTAGTGCGCCGTGGGTTCTACAACGATCAGAAGTTCTTCCGCGTGGAGCGGCGGCCCAAGCCGTACATCGCCATGTTTGGCGACCCGCAGACAAAGACGATGGAGCTAGACCACCCGAATGTGGGCAGCGGTGGCAGTGGCAAAACGGTCCCATTCGAGTCGAACAGCCTAACGCATGACGTGGGCGCCGTTTCTTTCGCCCATCCGCGCGACAGCAAAGACGGCGACAGCCAGTTCTTCTTTGTTCTTGGCGCGGCGAAGTTCCTGGATGGGCAGTACACCGTGTTTGGTCGCGTCGTCTCGGGGATTGAAATTCTTCCGAAAATCGAGCGCGGCGACAAAGTAACCCAGGTTCGCGTCATCTCCGGGTAGGTTCTTTAGGCACGGGCGCGCCTTCCCGTGTTACACTATCGCTCCGTGCAGCTGGCCCGCGCCCTTGTAACCCGTCTCTTCTTCGGGGTCCTCAGCCTGCTGTTCATCTCCTTCGTGACCTTCATGGCCGATGAAATTGCGCCGGGCGACGCCGCCACGGTGCTCTCGGGCGAGAAAGCCAGCCTGGAAACCGTCGAGCGGTTACGACGCCAAATGGGCTTGGACCGTCCTTGGCCGATCCGCTACGTTGAATTCGTCGGACATTCCGCGCGCGGCGACTTTGGCAAAAGTCTTTACGGGATCAAAGAAGACGTCGGCGTGATTCTCGCACGAAACCTGCCGATGACGCTATTCATCGCCACCTGCGCCATTAGCATCGCATCGCTGATCGGCATCACGCTGGGAACATTCGCCGGCGTGTACCAGAATAAGCTCCCTGACCGATTCATTTTGGTCGTCAGCACGCTCGGCGTCACGCTGCCCAACTTCGTGCTTGCTCCGCTGTTGGTGTTCTTTTTGGCGAACAAGCAGGGCCTGTTTGATCTCTTCTATCAGACCTGGGAGGTCAACCGGAAGGATCCGGACTTTTACTATCTCTTCCTGCCCATCGTCGTGCTATCGGCCCGACCGACCGCACTGATCACCCGACTGACCCGCGCGAGCATGGTCGATACCTTGCAGCAGGAGTTCATCCGAACCGCCGTCGCGAAGGGAGTTCCCCGCTTCCGGCTCTACACCGTGCACGCGTTGCGGAACGCGATCCTGCCCGTTGTCACCGCCATCGGCACCACTTTCGGTTTCTTGCTCACGGGTTCCTTCGTTGTTGAGACCTTCTTCCGCCTTCCCGGCTTGGGAAGTACCACAATCGATGCGATCAAGAAGGGCGACATGCCGGTGGTTCAAGCTTGCGTCATGCTGACCGGGGCGTTATTCATCTTCCTGAACCTCGTCGTTGACTTCCTTCTGCCGATCCTCGACCCTCGCATTCGGGAGAGCCAGGTATGAAAAAGCGCGACTGGTTCCTCATCGGCGGGGCGATCTACCTCGTTTTCATCGTGGCTTTCGCCGCCTTCGGGCCGGCAATTAGGCAGGTGCAGCTATATCCGCTCGCGAAACAAGTTGACCCCGCGATCACGCAGTTTGACGTCGTTCGCGAGGCAGTCTCGAAGAAGCCGTTCCAGCCGCCTGGAACCGGCGAGGCCTTCCTGGGAACCGATGAACTGAGCCGAGACGTGGTGGCCCGGCTTGCGCAGGGCGCGCGCGTCTCCTTGCTTGTCGGTCTCGTGGTACAAGGGATTGCGCTGGTGGTGGGCGTTCTGATGGGCGTCTTGGGCGTTTTCGGCCCCAAGTGGCTCCGCCAGCCGATCATGCGATTTACAGATGGAATGTTCGCCTTCCCCGACATTCTGCTGGCGATCCTGATCGTAGCCGTCGTCGGGCTCGGCATTCTGCCAGTGATCGCGGCCCTGGCCGTTACGTCCTGGCCATCGATCGCCCGGCTCGTTTCCACCCAAGTCGCGACCTTGAAAGACCGCGAATACGTTGTTGCCGCCAAAGCGGCGGGTGCACCGACCGGATACTTGGTGATCAAGCACATTTTGCCGCAACTAAGCGGCTTGCTTCTTGCCTACAGCATGATTGAGCTCGCCGGCACGATTCTGGCCGAGAGCACCCTAAGCTTCCTTGGCATCGGCGTGCAGGAGCCGGACCCGAGTTGGGGCAACATGATCAATACCGCCCGCATCAACATGAACTCGCACCCGGTGATGCTCATCTGGCCGTGTCTGTTCCTGAGTGCGACGATCTTCGCCCTCAACTTCGTTGGGGATGGACTCCGGGCCTACTTCGACCCGAAGTCCTAATTTCAGTTCTTGGTCTTGAGAACGTCAATCGCTCGCTGGAGCTGGTTGTCCTTCGCCGGATTTCCGAACTCGATTTCCCCGTCTAGGTTCAATTCGACCTCAACGTCTGGCTTCAGACCACCGCTGACGAAGATGCCATCGTCGTCAACCTTTCGGCCGATGAATTCGCCGCCGGGCAGATAGTATTTCGCGATGGTGATCTTCGCGCTGCTTCGGTCGATGATCGGATAGATGTTCTGAACCGATGCCTTTCCATAGGAGTGGGTTCCGACCAGCGTTGCCTTCTTGTAATCCTGAAGTCCGCCGGCAAAGATTTCCGAAGCACTTGCTGAGTTCTCATCGATGAGCACCGCAACCGGATACGGCCAGTTCCGCACCGCCCCGCTGTAGCTTCGCACAATCTCCTCGCGGCCATCGCGACCGCGCATAGTGACGACGGTCTTGTTCTCGACGAACCGACTCATCAGCTCGGCAGCGGTATCCAGAAGTCCACCCGGGTTGCTTCGCAGGTCGATCACCAGACCGGTGATCTTCTTTTCGTCCAGGCGGCTGAGTTCCTTGTCGAATTGCTCCGTCGTTGGCTCGGCGAAGTTCGAAATCGACACGTAGCCCATTTTCGATCCTTCGAGGTACTTGGATTCCACCGACGGGGCGACGATTCTTGCTCGCTTGATCTGCATCGAAATCGGCTTTTCTGCCTTCGGTCGCGCGATAACTAACGTCACGAGCGTGCCTTCTTTACCTTTAATCTGCTGAACGATATCGTCAATCGGCTGACCGCTGACTTTCTTGCCGTTAACCTGGATGATAACGTCCCCGGCCCGGAGACCTGCCGCATAAGCCGGACCGTCCTCGAAGACTGTCCGCACGGCTGCGCCCAGAGTATCACCCTGCAGTCGGGCCCCGACGCCGTAAAAGTTACCGCGCGTCTCTTCACTGAACGCCGCTGCCGCCCGCGGCGGCAGGAAGATCGTGTGCGGGTCACCCAACGAGCCCATTAGGCCCTGGATGCCGGCATATTTGAGCGAATCTGGCTTGACGGCACGGTAGTAGCCGTGCCGAATTTGCGAAAATGTCTGCCGGAAAACCTCCTCCGACGACTGTTTCGCCACGGTTCGAACTCCCGCAAGACGACTGGTCGCTCCGGCATCCGGCATCTTTCCCTGCTTAAGGTCGCGCCACACGAAGCCGAGCGCACCCGAGCCCAGAACCGCCAACGATCCAACGAAGATTGTCTTGCCTACGTTCATTTCGCACCGCCGCTAACTTTGTACTCACCCGTAACCAGGGTATAGCCGGAGCCATCCGGAATCTGAACCACCAAGGTGGAGAACGCCGCGCCCCCGGTTTTGCCCCCTGCGAGTTTGGCTCGCCCTTTCGACTGCATCGCCAGCGCGAGAACCTCGGCCGCGCCCCGCGTAGTTTCATCTACCAAAAATTCGACCATCGGCGCCGCTGCGTTGCCGCTCTTAACAACCAAAGGCTTGTTGGTCTCCGCCCGGTCACCAGCCATCATGCCATAGGTTCCGGTTGGTGCCAGGACCGCCAAACACTTCTGCATCGCGGCAAAGTCCCCGTTAGTATTCTGTCGAAGGTCGATGCGCACCGGTTTTGCCTTCGAGTTCTGCAAATACTGCTTCAGCCCGGCCTCCGCGCCCTGCCGAAGCGCCAGGCGGTACGCGTTCCCGATGACTCCCGAGCCCGGCATCTCCGACGTCGCCTTGGCGATCGTCGTATCTCTCTTTTTACCGTTCCGTTCCCAGGTCACCGCGAGGTTGCCCTTCGTTCCCATCATCAACCGCTCCCACGCTCGCATTGGCAAGAGGGCCCGTTCGGTCTTGGCGCGGATCTCCTTCCGGACCTGGTTCAGTTCGGAAAGCGAAATTTTCTTCGCAGCGAATTCGCGCTGCGCTTTTTGGAACCGCACCAGCATGTCCGTGTTAATCACCCAATGGTTGTCGACCGAGTACACCAAATCTCCGGGCTTGACCCCGGCCTGATCTGCCGGTCCACCCGGCGTGAGCGAAGTCACCATCAATCGCGGTACCCGCGCCTTGGAAGCAAGCGCTTCCTCAGCCGACATTCCACCCTCGTCCGGCTCCTTCGAAGCGGCAAGATTCTCCTCACCGCGCAGAACCAAAGCGAACTCGGCCCCGACGCCCTCGTATTTGCCCACGCGCGCGTTCAGAAAAGTATTGAACTGCTTCTTGTCGTAATACAGCGAGTTCGGGTCGTTCAGGCTTCCGACCATGCCGCGCACGGCGCCGGCCGCTAGCTTCTGCTCGTCGGTCACTTTCTCGACATACTCTCGCTCCACGAGGCTTTTGATTTCGCGGAAATAGTCCCCTTCGGCAATCGACACCGTGACGTCGTTTTCTACCGAGGCCACCAAGGTCGGCGACACCATGGAGTTGGCCTGTTGAATGGGCGCGTCCACTCGGTCCCGTAGTTGGATTCCAAGCAGGCCCGCACCGGCCGCAAGGACCAAGATGACAACCGAAACGGTGGACGACTTCACTTCTTTCATTCTATGCCCAATTTTACGAGACCCCAAGAGGAATCTGCACAAACGTCTACTAGTTTAGAGTTTTTTCCGCATCGCGGACGGCCGCGTACTTCGACTCTCGCCACTCTTTGCGTACCGCTTCCGGAACCACAAGGTTCCGTGCTTTCACCGCCGTGATGACCGCGACCAGGACTTCTGGGTACTTGTCCGTAAAGGCCGGCTGAATCTCGGGGACGGTTAGGGGCTCCAAGAGCGATGCCAATCCACGCACGGCCTGCAGGCGAACCAGCACCGAGGAATCAACAACGCCAATGCGGAGGCTTGCGCGGTGCGTCTCGGTCGGATTGTCGGCGAGATACGCGGCAAATCGCTCGCGAACCCAAACGCTGTCGTCCTTCATCGCGTTATAGCCTTCGGTTTGAAACTTGGCTACCGGCGATTGGATGAGCTTCATCGCGCTCGCCAAGCGCACACGATCGCTGGTTTCGTTCACAAGAGACCACGGCAACCGCGCCATCTGGACCTCTTCCTTCGGGTCGGCGGTCTCCGTAACGAATAGCTTCACCCGCGGATCGGTCTGCTGCAGTAACGACATTCGGATGATGCCGGCGGCTCGGTCCGGAAGCATCGAAAGGGCGCGGGCGGCGGTAAGCCGCGTCGCGGCCTCTCGGTTTGCGCTCAAAACGTTGAGGTCGCCGGCCATCGTGGGCGTGGGTCGCTTTGCCAAGGCAAGCGCCGCGGCCCCTCGCGAGGCGGAGGTAAGCCCAAACATGAGAACCCGCCGAAGTTCAGCCGTAGCGGCATCCGTTTCCACCGTGGCGACACGCTCAACGGCGGCCACGGCGACGTTCGGATCGATGCTGTTCATGGCGGTCACCGTGGCCGCTAGTCGGTCGGCCTTATCGAGCCCGGCTTCGCGACGGATCACGTTTAGGGCTACTTCCTTGTCAGCGTCTCGAAACAGGGCCACGTCATTTGCGGCGGTAGCGGCCATCACGCGTTCGTCCAGATCGATAGACGCAATGTCAGCCACGCGGGGCGGGCACTCGGCAGTGGATTCGGCGGCGGAGGCTAGCAGGTTGAATGCGGCAAACTTCGCTTCGATCGGTCCGGCATAGTACTTGCCGCGAAGCACTGCACCAGGCGGCGGCGCAAGCCAGATCCGCTCGATGGCGCCCAGGATTTGCTTCGCCAAATCAATCGTCAAGGTCTGCCAGGTGCCATCCGTTTTTACCGGAATCTGGAAAACGGGCTCTGCACCGGCAGCTACGCGGTCTCGTCCAAGGCTGACTGCCGAGGTTCCCGACTTACCCTGGAACCACAGCGCCATGGGCTCCCGACTGCTGGTTGCGTACTCAAAACGGAGGGCCGGCGTTTTGGCCGGATCGATTCCGCCTACCGGGATGGAAATCGCGGTGCCACCATAGCGCGTCAGCGCTCGCTCGGAAACGTTGAGGACCGAGCCCTTTTGCGGATCATCCACGACGGAAACGGTGTAGTTGTCGGAGGAAACGCCGGGGACGGTCCCGTCACGCTCGAACTGCCCTCGCGTCGGTGCCTCAATGAGACTTCGGCGGTCCGGGTCGGGATCCGCGAACGAGAGCAACTCGGGCCACGTACCCGCTCCGTTTCGCGTGACTCGGGCCGAGATCGATTCAGTTAAAGCCTGCCAGAGTCGCTTCTCTAAGGGCGCGGTTCCAGAGGTTGGAACCATGAAGAACGGAGTGGCGTTCATCGCCAGTGGCGTCGGCCGCGTCCACGGCGCGGGCGAGACGAAGAAGACGGCGTGGTACGGTCCACGGTAAACCTTCTGCTCGTCGTCATAAAAGCCGCCGTTAAACCGCGGTCCAAATTCGGCGTCTAGGGTCGCGTCATCCGGCGCAGGGTTCCGCCCCAGCGACAAGCGCCACGGCTCGGTTTGCACGCTGATCTCCGGAACGAGCTCAAAGCTGCCTGCCGCCTGGGCGTCAACGCGGTGCTTCCAGCGGGCGATGGCGGCGCGAGCCACCTTGACCTGCGGGTCCTCCATGTCGAACCGATGGAACCGCACCGTGCCGTCCTCGGCCACGGACTGCGCATCAAGGTGCGCGTACAAGAAGATTCGAATTCGAAACTTGAGCGGGCTTACGACCGGGGGCAGCTCCGGTAGAGGCTTCCCATCGTTCACCGCGACCGGGGCCGAGAAGCTCCCGGCGAGGTTCCCCCAACCGGGCCAACCGATGACCTCCTGGGTGTATTCGGTTGCTCCGGCGGGGGCCGCGACCGCCTGCAACGTGGTGCGAGAATCGGGCGTTTGCGCCGTCATCAGCACCGCCATTGCAAGGAATAGATTCATATCAGGAAAAGACGGAGAACTGGCGAATGTCGCCGTCGGAGATGGTGTGCCCATCGCCGCGGGTAAACGCAAGCTGTCCTACCGTACTAACGCTTGAAAGGTCCTCCGGTATCTTCCCGATTAGGTCCAAAACCACGGCTTTTATCTTTTCGGCGTTCGATTGGAAGACCGCCAGCACGTCATGAGCCGAAACCGCCTCGGTTCCGGTAAAGACGCCGCTGTCGTAATCGGTGATGAGCGAGATGTTGACCACGCCCATTCCGAGCTCGTGGCAAAGGTATGCCTCGGGGTACTGCGTCATGTTAATGACCTCCCAGCCCTGGTCGTGGAACCACTTGCTCTCGCTCTTCGTGCTGAATCGCGGGCCCTGGATGACTACGACCGTGCCCGTTTCGTGGCAGACGATGCCGTGCTCGCGAATCGTCTCGATAGCCAACTTCCGCAGGATCGGTGAGTAAATGTCCGCTGCCGAAACGTGCGTGACGATGGGTCCATCGTAAAACGTGTCGGCACGGCTGTTCGTTCGGTCGACAAACTGGTCGCAAACCACAAAGTGGCCCGGCTCGACCTCGGGCTGCAAAGAACCCGCGGCGCAGGGGCTGATGATTGCCTGGCAACCGAGGGCCCGCATGCCCCAAACGTTGGCGCGGTACGGCACTTTGTGCGGCGGCAAGGTGTGGCTCCGGCCGTGGCGCGGCAAAAACGCAACCTTCCGACCGTTCACGGTCGCCAGAAAGTACGAGTCGCTCGGCGCGCCGTACGGCGTATCGACCTTGACTTCGCGGACGTCTTCGAGCAGCTTGTAGAAACCTGAGCCACCAAACACGCCAATCTCGGCGAGTTGGCTCACTTCTGGGCCACCGCCTGGATGCGTCGCGAAATCTCTTCGATCAATCGGTCGACTCGGTATCCGCGTCGGGTCAAGATATCTTCATCCACCGGCAGGATCAGCTCCTTTTGCACAGCGAGCACGCTCTTTAGGCGAGGATCGTTAACGATCTTCTTCGCCCGCTTGATCGCTCCATCTCTTGTGAGATCTTCGTTCTTGGAAAAGACGGGGTAGGCAATCACGATCATTTCCGGATTCGAGGCCACAAAGGACTCCGGGCTGAGCGAGACGAATCGATCGGAGTCGGGTCCCACCGGTTCGCCCCCGGCAGAGCGAATGACATCTGCAAGGAAAGACTTGGTGCCGACCACCATGTGCTCGGTGCCATCCCCAACAAGGACCACGGCCACCTTCGGGTTTCGGCTGAGCGACTGGGCTTGGGCCGTGCTCTTTGCCGCTAGGATCTTATCCACGTAGGAAGATGCGTTCGACTCGCTGTTCACCAGTGCGCCCAATCGATAAATCTGCTTGGTGAACTCGTCAACCGTGTTCGCGTTGAACGCGAAGGTCTTTGCCCCGAGGTCCGTAATCTTCTTGATGTCGTCCTTCGAGTAAAGCAGTTCATCGTAGAGGACCAGTTGCGGCTTGATAGCGGCGATCTTTTCGTAGTTCGGCTTCACTGAAGCCACCACCGGCACACTGGAAACGCTGATCGGAAAATTGTCGGATTCGGTTCGGCCGGTCAGAATTCGGTTGTAGTTAATGCTGGCCAGGATCTCCGTTGAACTTGGGCTAAGGCTAACCACAGACCGGACTGGCTCCGTGATGGGCTGACCGCCTCTGGTTTGCGGCGCAGTTTCGCATCCGAATACGGCAAGTCCCGCGAGCACCAGCAGGGGCAGAGATAGAAGCCTACGCATAGAGTTCCATTTTGGCTTACGGATGGGATGAGATGCTTCGAAAGATCGCGGCATGTTGGTTGTAACCGTTCCGGCGGCGCATTCGTGCCGGTGGCTTTTCGCGTTCCCACGGAGCAACCGGTAATCTCTGGGTATGGCGCACATCGTCGTCGAGGCCGCAGAGGCCCTTTTGGACCAAGAGATCAAAGTCTTGGACCACGGATTCGTTCGTCTCGTTGATTACCTAGGCGGCGACGACCGGATCGTGCAGGCGGCGCGCGTGAGCTATGGGTCGGGTACGAAAACCTACCGCCAAGACCGTGGCCTAATTCATTACTTGATGAAGAATCGCCACACCTCGCCGTTCGAGCAGGTGCAGCTGACGTTCCATACCAAGATGCCGATTTTCGTCGCGCGCCAGTGGGTGCGGCACCGTACCGCCCGGCTGAACGAGATCAGCGGACGGTATTCCGTGATGGCGGACGAGTTCTACTTGCCGGAAATCGACAAGGTGAATGTCCAGAGCGAATCGAATAAGCAAGGCCGGGGAGAGGTTTTGCCGCCAGACATTGCGGAAGACGTGATCGCGCGGATGTCTGCCGAACAGCGCGCCGTCTACACGAACTACCAAAGCATGCTGGATCAGGGCGTCGCCCGCGAACTGGCCCGTTCGAACCTGCCGCTCTCGCTTTACACCGAGTGGTACTGGCAGATCGACCTGCACAACCTCTTTCACTTCTTGGAACTGCGGCTCGACCCGCATGCCCAGTACGAGATTCGGGTTTACGCCGAAGCAATGGCAACCTGCGCGAGGGCGGTGGCACCGCTGGCGTGGGAGGCCTTCGAAGAGCACGTTCGCAACGCGGTGACGTTCAGCGAGAAGGAAGCCGTGGCGCTTTCGGCCGTCCTGGCCGGGCAGGAAATTGAGCTCACCGGCAAGCCTCGCGAGGCATTCCTTGCGAAGTTAGAGAAAATCCGCGCTGCGAGCCTGCCGGCCGAACCCGTGGCCGAGGACGACAGCATCCTTCTCTCGTCCTGATGCGGGAAGTATTTCAGCTTGCCTACCGGCTGGGTGAGCTTCAAAGATGGCTCACCAAGGCAGGCTCACCGGTAGCTCCGCGGGACTTTGATGACGGGATCTATACGGTGGATATGAGCTCATCGAGCGAATGGCCCAGCCAAAGCCGCAACCGCATCGAACAATTCGGCTCTAGAAGCGAGGCCACCGAAGCGGGGTTGGACCACGCGCTGGAAAACTACCGAGAAGACGGCATTCCCTATGCCTTCCTCTTTGCCACCCCGGGCGATCAGGAGGCTGAAATTGCCAGATGGAGCCATGCCCGCGGGATGGTAGCGCGCGTGCATCTGGACGTGCTCGTGCATCGCTTGGGCAAAATCCCGGAGACCGAATGTGAGTTTCGCATTGCGGAAATCCTCGATGTGACGACCTTGCGGAAGATTTCTCCGGTTTCTCACTGGACCGCAACCACAGAGCGGCTGCTGAATTCCCCTGGGGTGCACGTTTTTGGGGCGTTCCACCAAGACGAGGCGGTCGGAATCGGCAATCTCTATCTTCACGAAGGCGCGGCGTACTTTGGCGGCGGGTTTGTGAAAGAGGCGTTCCGACGCCGCGGCGGCCAAAGCGCTTTGCTTTCGGCACGCCTTCGGTTGGCGAGGGCTGCCGGAGCCGACGTTGCCTTTTCGGAGACGTACGGCTTCTTGAAATCGAGCCTGACCAACCTGGAGCGCGCTGGATTCCAGCACGCCTTCGACCGGAAGATCTGGACCAAGGCATTTGCTGTCTAGCCCGGGAAAGGAAAGGTAGCCTAACGCAACATGGTACAGGCTTCGTTCCGCACCCTTTGCCTTCAAAAGCTCTATCCGCTCGCGATTAGCCGGGGCGTGATGGCGAGCTCGGAGAACCTTTACGTGTTTCTGTGGGACGGTACCCACACCGGCATTGGCGAACTTTCCCCGGCGACGGGCAGCGAATGGACCGCCGAGCGCGGTCAAAAGCAGCTTGAGGAGTTCCTCGCGGATGGCCTCGTTCCGGTTCCGCATACGGTTTACGCGCAGATGCGCGAAGCCAAGATTGATCCGCCGGCAATGGCCGCCCTCGACACCGCCATTTGGGATCTACTGGCGAAACGAGCCGGTCTGCCGCTCTATCAGTTGCTGGGGCTCCCCCGAACGAACGTGCCCACCAGCGTCACCATCGGCATCAATCCGCCAGAAGTGACCCGCGAGCGTGTGCCCGACATCCTTTCCCGGACCGGTGCCAAGTGCCTTAAAATCAAGTTGGGCTCGCCCGAGGGCCGCGAGCACGACAAAGAGCATTTTCTCGCCGCCAGCGAGGCGGCCAAGCCATGGAGCCCAGCGCTCCGCGTCGACGCCAACGGTGGCTGGACGGTAGACGAGAGCATCGAGATGATGAAATGGCTCGCCGATCGCGGAGTGGGCTACGTCGAGCAGCCGCTCGCCGCCGGACAAGAAGCGGACCTCCCCCGCATCTTTGAGAACCGTCCGTTGCCGATCTTCGTTGACGAGTCGATCAAGACCTCGGAAGATATCCCGGCGTTTGCCCATGCGGTAGACGGCGTGAACCTGAAGCTGATGAAGTGCGGCGGCATCACCGAGGCCGTCCGCATCGTCGCGACGGCGCGGGCTTTCCATCTGAAAACCATGATCGGGTGCATGAGCGAATCGAGCGTCGCGATCGCCGCCGGGGCCGCCATCGGAGCCCTCTTTGACCACATCGACCTCGATAGTCAGCTGAATTTGAACCCAGATCCCGCCAGCGGCGCTCCGATCATCGACGGCGTCGTCCGACCGACCGACGCGATCGGCCACGGTGCCTCGCTGAATGCCGATGCTTAAGCCGACCGACCGCCTCGCCGTCTTCATGGACGGATACCTGACGCTTCCGGCCGGGAAAATGGGCAGCGGCGTGCTGCGGTACTCGCCCAACGAGGTGGTCTGCATCATGGATGTTGAGCATGCGGGCGGGACTTCCGGGCAGTTCGGCTTCAGCCGAGACGTTCCGATTGTCACCGACGTTGCGGCGGCCGCCGACCTCGGCGCGAACGTCCTCGTTCTCGGCATCGCGCCGCCCGGCGGGGCCGTACCCCCCGAATGGTTCCCGGTCATCGACGCGGCGGTATCTCGCGGGCTCTCGGTGGTGAACGGCCTTCACGACCGATTGGCTCAGCGTTTCGCCACCCAGCCCGGCCAATGGATTTGGGACATTCGAACCGAGCCGGAAGGGCTGACGACCGGAAAGGGTGCCGCCGCCGAACTGTCGGTTCCAAGGATTCTTACCGTCGGGACCGACATGGCGGTGGGCAAGATGACCGCAGGTTTGGAGATTCAAAAAGCACTGATCCATGCGGGCATCGCGGCGGGTTTCGTGGCAACCGGTCAGATTGGGATGACCATCACCGGGGCGGGCGTACCGCTAGATGCCATTCGGTTGGACTTTGCGTCCGGGGCGATCGAGCGCGAAGTGCTCGCCAGCGCTGCAAGCTACGACCTCGTCATCATCGAGGGCCAAGGTTCGCTCGTGCACCCCGCAAGCACCGCGACGTTGCCATTGCTTCGGGGAAGCTGCCCGACGCACTTGGTCCTCTGCGTGCGGGCCGGACAGACGCACCTTCGGTCGGCACCGACGGTTACGATTCCGCCGCTCGGCGACCTATTGGATCTCTACCTTGCGTTAGCTTCGGCTTGCGGAACCTTTCCCCGGCCAGTTCCGCTCGCCGTTTGCGTCAACACCGCCCACATCGAAGATGCCAACGCCGCGGATGACGCATGCGCTGAAATTGCGGATGAGCTTTGGCTACCCGCTTTCGACCCGATTCGGCACGGTTGCGGAAAGCTGCTCGATTTTCTGCAGACGAATTAATCAGGGCCAGAGAATTTCGGGGTGGTTGCGCGCATATTCGATGAGCACGCGACGACGTTCTGGCCCCCGGCCTCCGGCCGCGGAAAGCTCGGGGAATAGCGCTGGCTCGGCGCTCCGGAGCTTCTCATAAATGCCTTTCCAACGTTGTTTGATGGAATCTCGGCCAACCGCGAACATCTCGGCGAGGTGATCGTCCGTTCGTGCGCCAAACCTTGCGGCGCGGAGCAGCTCTTTTTCGCCCTTCGTTAAGGTGGTCGGCGGTTCCCTATAGGTGAAGAATCGGGCGAGAAAGTAATCGTGCCCTAGGAGAGCGGCCTCGCGGTCAATCGTGAGTAGCCGGACCTGTTCGTGGGGAAATTCTTTGTGATAGGCCGGGTACGCGTTCCGAACCGTCCAGCCTTGGCGCTCCAACTGCGTGGCTTGGGTCAGACTCACGGTTTCTGCCATGAGATGTCGAATGTTCCATCCTGCGTGGTCCTCGACAAATCGACGCAGCAAAAACTCGCGAATGAGGTGCTCTGGTTCGCCGTTGGGTTGCGGATACATCCCAAAAGTCACCAAAAGAAGGTTTAGTCCGTTGGAGCCGTTTCTACCGGCAAGCTTCTCTGGCGTGTAGAAGGGGCTCGTCCCGGCATCCACCCAGGCTTTGATTCGCTGCAGAACGAACGGGTCGGGATCGCTTAGGCTGGCCTCGATAAAGCGATCGTTTACGAAGGCTCCCACTAAAATTCCAACCAAAGTCGTTTCGTCTTCGGTGACCTCCTCAATCGCCGAACTCAAAACATCGGAGCGTTGGAAGACGATCTCGTGTTCCCGCGTGGCACGGTGACGTTCGTCAGGTGCGGTTCCCCAATACTCCAAAAGGACTGGAATATCGGACAACCTCACCTCGCGATGCCGAGTCATGGACAGAATTAAGGTCTAGTCCCACCTTCGGAATCAAGCGTATCGTCGAAATTGCGGATACAGGCGCAACCTACGCCCAGAGGGCCGACATCGATATTCCGCCGATTCGGGTTCCGACCGTTCGGGAGGCACCGCCCTGGTAGAGCAAGATTCCCGCCTGGAACTGGGAACCGGCGAGCTCGCGAAAGTACCGCGTCCCTTCGAACGCATCCGCGTCGAGGGCTTGGTGGGCCGAAAAGTCCACCGAAGCAAGCTTTCCGTCGTCCGATTCGAGGATGAAGGACACCTCATGTTGCCGAACCGTGCGCAGGTGGAAAATCTGAACTCTCGTCTCACTCCAGGTGGCCAGCCGGAATAGCTCCGCCGCAACAAATCCGTGAAGCACCGTCTCCTGGGCAGCTTTGTCTTCATCGAACCGGACCGGGCTGATGTGGGCGAGCTGCGCGGCGAGGCCCGAGTCCACTAGAAACGCTTTCGGGGTGCGGGCAAGCTTCGCGGTTGGCTCGCTGGACCAAGCCGGAATCGTTTGCACCAGGAAGAGAGTGCGAAGCAGATCGACGTATCGGGTCAACGTCGAGTGCGGAATGCCGACCTCCCGGGAAAGCGACGAGAGGTTCAACGTGCTCCCGTTCCGCGCGGCGAGCCGCTGAAGCAATTCGGGAAGTTGTACCAAGCCGTCGATGTTCGTCAAGTCCTTGACGTCGCGATCCAGGAGGCTCTTGACGTAGGATCGCACCCAGTCGGGCCGGCGCTTCGCGGTTAGGTGGAGCGCAGGTTCGGGAAATCCGGTGCGAAAAACGCGTTCGGAAGCGTCTTTTGGAGCCGGGTAGCTCCCGTTGAGCAAACCATCAGGATCCTGGAATAGTTGGTCGATGAAGTTCGTTCGCGAGCCTTCGATCTCGGCCTGGCTGAACGGAAGCATCTCGAGTGTTTCCATGCGCCCCGCAAGCGAGTCGGAAACCTTCGGTAGGGCCAGGACGTTGGCCGAACCGGTGAGCAAAAAACCTCCGGCCATCCGATCTTTGTCGATGTGAAGCTTCATCGTTCGAAGCAGTTCGGGGGCGCGCTGCACCTCGTCGATGGTCAGCGGACGCGGGTGAGCCGCGAAAAACTCCGCCGGGGTGCGCTTCGCCATCGCGAGTTCGAGCGGATCATCGAGCGTGACGTAGGCCCGGTTCCCGTTCGAAATCGACTCCACGAGGGTGCTCTTCCCCACTTGGCGGGGCCCGATTACCATGACCGCGGGCCGGTCGGCCAAAGCCGCTTCTAACGCAGTTTGGATTCCACGATGGACCCGAGTCATGCCCTTATCGGCGCGCGGCAACCAGGATGCGCCGCCACTTCTCCGATAGGATGTCCGTGGATACGCCGCGCTTACCGCGCGAACTGTGCACGAAGTAATTTCCGCCCAGGTAGATGCCGGTGTGCCCGATCTTGCCGCGTTTCGCTTCCCAGAAATAGAGGCGGTCACCCGCCTGAAGGTGCTCTAGGCGCGTAATCGGCTTGCCGACCTTGGCCTGCTCGGAGGCGGTTCGGGGCAGATTGAGCCCGATCTGGCCGTAAAGCTTTTTGACGAACCCGGAACAGTCGATGCCGTTGCTCAGGTCGTTTCCGCCCCAAACGTAGGGCGTTCCGACGTACTGCAGGGATCGTCCGGCGACGCCTCCGCGCGAAGAAATCGAGCCCATTTCACGTCCGCCAGAGCGGCCTGTCGGGGCGGCTTGGGTCACCCGGTAGGGAAGCACGGCGATGTCCTCGGCCAAAACAAAGCCTTGCTTGCCGTTGCTCATCAGGACCTTCATCCATTTCTGGTCGTTGCCCCAGTTCACACAAACATATTCGTACGGCTTTGCTCGGTAGTAAACGCGAGCATCCTCATCGGGCGCGGCGTAAAAGCGGGTCGCCGCCGTGGTTTGGCCAAGCTGGCCGATGACCGCTTTTTGAGCATGCGCGATGCCGGTCGAGAGCGCCAATGTCGTAGCGAGGAGGAAGTTTCGCATTACGCTAAGGCAAGCGCCTTGAAGCCCTCCAAAATTTGCAGACCATCGGTGGATCCCAGCGAGGCGCGGCTCGCGCGCTCCGGGTGCGGCATCAGGCCCAGGACGTTGCCCGCATCGTTGAGCACGCCGGCGATCGCATCCATGCTTCCGTTGACGTTCGACGCGTCCGTGCGGTTACCGTCGGCATCGACATAGCGAAAGGCGATGCGACCTTCGCCCTGCAGGCGGGCCAGGGTCTCGGCATCGGCGACGTAGCGGCCTTCGCCATGCGCGATTGGGATCCTCAGGACTTGTCTCACGCTTCGGGTCCAAAGGGAGCTTTGGTTTTCCACCTTTAGATAGACGTCTTGACAGATGAATTTCTGCCGTGCGTTTTGCATCAATGCCCCGGGAAGCAGGCCGGTTTCGCAAAGAATCTGGAAGCCATTGCATGCTCCGATCACCGGTCTGCCCTCATTCGCGAAGCGGATAACCTCGGCCATGATCGTCGCCCGCGAGGCCATTGCCCCGCAGCGGAGGTAGTCGCCGTAGGAAAAACCGCCGGGCACGAAGACGGCTTCAAAGCCTGAGAGCGAGCTTTCGGCGTGCCAAACGTAGTCGGCTCGCAATCCCAGATCGTCGCGCAGCGAGAACAGCGCGTCCTGGTCGCAGTTTGAACCCGGAAAGCGGATGACGGCGACTCTCATTCGGCACCCTCGATTCGGTAGTTTTCGATGACCGAGTTGGCAAGTAGCTTCTTCGCCATCTCTTCGACTCGGCCGGGTCGGACGTCGCTGAGCTCGAGCTCGATGACCTTTCCGATTCGCGCGTTTTGGACCTCGTCGAACCCGAGTCCCTGTAGGGCGTCCGCCACCGTCCTTCCGGCCGAATCGAGTAGGGAAGGTTTCAGAGTTACAAAGACGCGAACCGTAGCCACACCCTATTTTATTCTTATTTGCTCGGCCATCGACGGTCATACTTCGGGCGTTGTCGCCTGCCTATCGCGCGACCTACGGAAAGAGAGAAGAGGACGACTTATCTGAAGGACAACCCGGCAACTACGCCGAAGCCGCCGACGCCGGGAGCCACGTCATCCGGCTCGATCCGGATGTCGCCAACGTTTTATGGACGAGCTTGATAAAGTCATGGGCTTAAGCTCGGCTAGATTCCCTGGACCGACGGCATACCGAACGAGGTGCTCTCGGAATCTCACAGCTTTGTTAATGGTCGCAGCCGCGTGAGAAGAATGATGAACCAAGGGTAACATGAAATCAACACGATAATCGCATGACCCAGCAGCCATGGCTAACCTCACCAACTCCCACTCTTTAACCGAATTTCAAAGGAACGCAAAAGGATTCATCGAAACGATGAACCAAAGCAAGGAGCCCGTTCTGATCACGGTAAACGGAAAAGTTCAGGCAGTCCTTGTCGATCCCGTCAGCTACCAGGCCATGGAAGAGCGCATGGAACGAGATCGACTCTTCGCGGCACTCCTCGAAGGAGAAAAAGACATACTACAAGGTCGAACAACCCCAGCTTCTCAGGTCTTTGCAGACTTGAAGGCCAAGCATGGTTTTTGAAGTCGTTCTCACCCTTAGGGCACAGACTGACATCGACGATTACGTATGCTTCATCATAAACGACTCCCGGAACGAAGCCGCTAAGTGGAGAGACTCGCTTGAGGAGCAGATTCTGTCCCTTAGCGAGATCCCGGGTCGGTTCTCTTTAATCCCAGAAGCGACAGAGCTTCGCGTCCCCTACCGGGCCTTCATGCATCATTCGCACCGCGTCATCTTTCGGATCGACGAAGAAGCGATGAAAGTTTACGTTGTGCGTGTCTACCACGGCGCGAGAAAACCGCTCACCAGGATGTAAGGCCACCAACCACCGATCAAGAAGTCGATGTCAGCCTTCCGAAGCATTTCGGTGACGTCACTCACGGTTTCGAGGAGGCTCACTCCTTCTCAGGTTTCCAGTCTTTGGCGGCAAGCTTAAGTTGGCGGAGCTCCTCACACATTTCGAAGGTCTTAAGAATCCGCCAGACCGGGCCCTTTTCGCGCAGCAACTTGACGCGCAGCAAGTGCATTTCGAGGCTGGTGTCCATCAAATCGGTCCGCCGCATAGGCTTAAGCTTACGCCCGAAACGCTCCGATTGCTGTCACAAGATCATTCGCCCGTCATCCAGGGGCATACTTCAACCGTGTTCACCCACCTCTCGGCACCGGGCGCAAAACCAGATTCGCCAACCCTCGTGATGCTTCACGGCACGGGCGGAGACGAGGTCGAAATGATGCGGCTAGGCCAGACCCTTCGCCCCACCGCGAATCTGCTGTCCGCAAGAGGCAAGGAACCCGAGAACGGGCAAAACCGATGGTTCCGTCGCCTCGCCGAAGGCGTATTCGACGAACCGAACCTGATTGAACGGGCGAACGAATTCTCCGACTGGCTGCTTGCGGAACGCCCGAACGACCACCGTGTCGCCGTGGGATTCAGCAACGGGGCGAACTTTGCCGCCGCGATTCTGCTGCTCCGGCCGGAAGTGTTCCACGCCGCCGTCCTGCTCGCGCCGATGGTGCCGCTGACCCCGGCCAGCCTTCCGAACCTCGAAGCCAAGCCCATCCTCATGGTTTGCGGAGAGGTCGATCCCATCGTGCCGCGCATGAACGCGATGACCCTGGCCGGAATGTTCGAAACCGCTGGGGCCGACCTGCAAGTGAATTGGCACCCGGGCGGGCACGGGCTCGATGCGGTCAGCGTACGGGTTGTTCAAGCTTGGCTTCCGGCGCACGGTGCCTAAAGCGCGCGGCCATGCCAAAATAATCATCCAATGGCGGGCCACTCGAAATGGAAGAACATTCGCATCCGAAAAGGAAAGCAAGATGCGATTCGTGGGAAGCTCTTTACTAAGCTGAGCCGTGAGATCATCGTTGCGGCCCGCGCGGGCGGCGGCGACGTTAACATGAACCCTCGCCTCCGCGTCGCGGTCGACAAGGCGAAGGAAGCTTCCGTCCCGGCCGACAACATCAAGCGGGCCATCGACCGGGGAACCGGCGTCATCGAAGGTGCCCAGTACGAAGAGATCGTTTACGAAGGCTACGGCCCCAGCGGCGCGGCGATCATCCTGGAGTGCTACTCTGAAAACCGAAACCGGACGGTTGCCGAGGTTCGGCACGCGTTTGCCAAGCACGGCGGAAACATGGCCGAGAACGGCTCGGTGAGCTGGCAGTTCAAATACGTGGGCCAAATCCAGGTGAAGAACACCGGCCAGGACGAAGACGAACTGACTCTTCTCGCCATCGATGCCGGTGCCGACGACGTGCTCGTCGAGCCAGAAGGCTTCACGATTTACACCGCAAGCGAGGCGCTGCACCGGGTGAACTCCGAGCTGATGAAAGCCGGCGTGAAGGCAGACGAAGTTGGCCTCACCTACGTGGCGACCAACAAGGCCGATCTCAGCGAAGCCGATCAGATCAAGCTTTTGAACCTGCTGGACGCCTTGGACGATCTTGACGATGTGCAAGAAACCTACGTGAACGTGGACATTTCGGAGGATGCCCTCGAAGAAGAGTGAAGGAGTTTCCCCGGCCCCCGCTGCTAACGCTGCTCCTCGTTGCCGGAAACATTTTCGCGGCCTTTGCCCTTGTCGTAAATCCAGATCTTGCCTTTCAGTTCGGCTTCCGGGCCGATGCGCCGGAGTTCCGGAACCTTTTCACCGCGCTGTTTCTGCATGAGAACATCCTCCACCTGCTAGGGAACATGCTCTTTTTGGCGGCATTCGGCGCGGCGGTGGAAGCGGCCACCGGAACGTTGCGGTTTGCGCTCGTTTACTTCGTGAGCGGATTTGTGGGCGAGGCCCTACACTATCTTCTGCTGCGGAACGTCTCGCACGCGGTTCCCTTGATCGGGGCGAGTGGCTGCATTGCCGGGTTGGTCGGCTACTACGCACTGCGGTACCAGGCGGTCCGGGTTCCGGTCGTGCCTCGACTGGCGTTGCCCGTGCTCACCCTGACCGGGCTGTGGGTTCTATTGCAGGTCATCGGGGCGTTTGTGCGTTTAGGAGACTCGGGCGGAACGGCCTATTGGGCGCACCTTGGCGGGTTTGGAACCGGAGTTCTCCTCTCGCTGGTCTTTCACACGCCGGACTTCGGGCAGACCGAGTTTGGACGGCAGACGGTTGACCAAATGCAGATTCGCGGGCCGGCCGCGGTGAAGATTGCCGCCCAGCAGCACATCAAGAACTTTCCGAAAGATCCCGAAGGCTGGCGCAAACTGGCTGACGCCTGCCGCGAGCTCGCCGACGCCGATACGGAATCCCGCGCGATCACCCAAATTCTTGACCTTTCGCCGGACCAGAACGACCCCACGTTGCTGCAACGCTTGGTCGCGCTGGGCAAGCTGGACACACTTTCCGTATATGAGCGGCTGAAGTTGGCCGACCGCTACCGTGAGAGCCACCGCGATCTCGCCACAAGCCTGGCAAAGAGTGGCCTGCAGGATGCCACCGAAGCCCAGCGGCCGGATGCCCTGCTGACCCTCATCGGGCTTGAGCGCGGCCGAAACGAAGCCAACGCGCAACTGCTACTACAAGAACTTTTCGCGCGCTATCCGTTGAGCACGGCAACGGATCTCGCCCACAAGAAAGGATGGGCAAACTAAAAATGGTCGGACCAAAAGAGTGGATGTCGCGGATGAAGTACCGCTGGCGGGCGTTTCGCCCGAAAGTCGTGCCCGGAATTTTGTACTGGGCGGTGCGCTTCATCGGCAGCACGATGCGCCTGCAGGTTCAGGGCCTGACCGAAATTCAGCCCAAAACCATCTATTGCGGCTGGCACGGTCGGTCTTTCATTTTTGCCAACTATGCGCGTGGCCGCAAGATTTGGCTTCTCGTTAGCCTTTCGAATGACGGCGAAATTCAGAATCGGCTGTTCACCCGGCTCGGTTACCAAATCATTCGGGGCAGCACCGGCCGGGGCGGCGTTCGCGCGGCGGTTGAGAGCATCCGGGCGTTGCGAGCCGGCGGAACGATGGTCGTTTCTCCGGACGGTCCGCGCGGGCCGTACCACGAGGTACAGGGCGGCGTCATGCTGATGGCGCAAAAGAGCGGGGCCGCGATCGTTCCGGTTGGCATGGCCGCCACCCCGGGGACGATCCTCAAGTCTTGGGACAAATATCTCCTTCCGTGGCCGTTCGGTAAGGGCCGCATTCTGGTCGGCCCGCCGATCTATGTGCCTACCGACGCGACCGAGGATGAGGTCGAGGCCCTTCGCTTGGAGTTGCAGAACGAGATGATTCGGCTGGAGGAAGAAGCCGAGCGCCAGCTTGGCATGCGGGCCTAACCGCTAACCGGCGGTATTCTCTCGCCCGATGCCCGAGCTACTTCTCGAAGTGGGATGCGAAGAGTTACCCGCTTCCTTCGTGCGCAAATCCGTTGCCCAGCTTCAAACCCGCGTCCGCGAGCTTCTTGCCGAGGCCGGGCTACTGGGCGAGGCCAGCGGTGCCGAAGAAGTCGCGTTCGGAACTCCGCGCCGCATGATCGTCTCCTTCCCCGACGTGAAGGAGCGGCAGGCCGACGAAACCAAGGAGATGCGCGGCCCGGCCGTGAAGGGAGCCTTCGGGGCTGACGGCATGCCGACGAACGCATTGCTCGGCTTTTGCCGAGGGCAAGGTGTCGATCTGGCGAACATCCGCAACGACGGAGCCTACGTTTGGGTTTCTAAGCACATTGCTGGCCAACCCGCCGCCCAGCTGCTGGGCGAAATTCTTACCAAAGCGATTCGCGGCCTGACGTTCGATAAAGCGATGCGTTGGGGCAGCGGACGACAACGCTTCGCCCGCCCGATTCGATGGATTTTGGCCTCGTTCGACGGCCAAGTGATCCCGTTCGAAGTCGAAGGCGTGGCCGCCGGGACGGAAAGTCGCGGACATCGATTCTATGCCCCGGCGCCATTTACCGCCCTCACCGCGAAAGACCTGATTGCTGGCCTGCGCGATCGGTTTGTGGAACCCGATCCGGAAGTCCGCGAGTTCATGATTCGAGATGGAATCGCGAACGCGGCCGAAGGCGTGCCCATCGTCGAAGATGACCTCGTGGACGAGAACGTGTTCTTGACCGAGTGGCCGACCGCCATCGAAGGCACGTTCCCCGAGAGCCTGCTTAACCTTCCGGAGCCGGTGCTGATCATCGCCATGGCAAAGCACGAGCGCATGTTCCCGGTTCGATCCGAGGACGGCAAGCTCACCAACCGATTTGTCTTCATTCGCAACAGCGGTGAGGACGAAACCGTCCGCCGCGGCAGCGAGTGGGTGCTCAACGCCCGCTTCAACGACGCCCGGTTCTTCTTCGCCCAGGATCAGAAGTTTGGGATGGAGGACTTCCTCGCCCAAACCGAGCGGATCGTTTTTCAGGAAAAGCTGGGAACCGTCCGCGCCCGCACCGACCGGTTGGTTCGGCTTGCAGGATGGGTCGCCGACGCCCCCGGAGCCTCCTCCGAAGAACGCGCCCTTGCCGAGACGGCGGCAAAGTTCGCGAAAGCCGACTTGGCAACCGGTCTGGTGAGTGAACTGAGCAGCCTCCAGGGAGCCATCGGCGCGGAGTACGCCGCTCGCGAAGGATTCGCTCCCGGAGTGGTTTTGGCGCTGGCTACCCAGTACGACCTTTCGAAGATTCCCGCCGAAGACACGCCCGAGACGCGCACCGCGCTCCGGCTATCCATCGTTGACCAACTCGATAAGCTGGCCGGCTATCTCGGCAGCGGTCTGGAGCCGACCGGGTCCAGCGACCCGTTTGGGCTGCGCCGATGCGCGACTGTGCTCATCGAAGCCGCCTGGCGGTGGAACGGAGCCTTGCCGCCGTACGATGAAATGCTCGACGCCGCGCTCGGGATTTACCGAGACGCCGGTCTGACCCTCGACGCGGCCGGTGCCCAGGCCGCCTTCGCCGACGTGTTTCGCGCCCGCTACACTTCGCTTCTGCCGGACGTTCGCTTTGACATCCTTGAAGCCGCGAAGTTGCCGGACCACCCTTGGGAAGTGACGCTGCCGCAGGGCGTGCGCTTCCGCACCGAGGTCCTGGCGCAGCTTGCCGGGAACGCATTGCTCGTCCAGACCGCAACCCGACCGCTGAACCTCGTGGCCGCCGCCAAGAAGAAGGGGCTGGCTTACGCTTTCGAGGACCCGCTGCGACACGTGACCCCGGATGCGCTCGATTCGGATCTGGGCCACGCCTTGCTGGAACTCACCGCCCGGCAGGAAGACGCCGTTTTTCGCGCCGCCCGGGAGCGCGACGTGGCCGGGCTCGCTACGCTGATCGAAGGCTTGGTCGAACCGGTGAACGCGTTCCTTGAAGGGACGATGATCATGGTCGACGAAGAGGCGGTTCGCTTCGCGCGTCTAACCTTGCTGCATGCGGTTTCGCTGCAGTTTTTGGCCGCCGGAGACTTCACCCGGATCGAGTAGTTTTCGTCGGTTTGCCCGAACAATTGGGAGTCGGCGCCGACGAACCGACGTACGCAACATCTGATGCCGTTCAACCTGCTGATTCTCACCTTACTTGCCTCGGCACCGGACGTCTCGACGCCCCGAACGGCATTTTTGCCGCGAGAGGCGATCACGCTTTCGGTTCCTGCGTCCGGAACCGGCCCCGTAACCGCCGTGATCGACGGTGAGAAGTTTCCTGCCGAACGCAGCGGAAAGCTCGCCGTTGTGCAGCTTCCCGCGTATCGACTCCGGCCCGGAAAGTACTCGGTGGCCCTGCAGGGGGCCGACGGCAAGCCGCTCGGATCACCGGCCGCTCTGACCATCGGCCCGTACGTGAAGCGGTCGAACTATCCGGTGGTTCGCCTAGCGCCGAGCGAACGCACCCCGATTGCGCCGCAAGTGGAGAACGGATTCAACGTGTTTTCGACCGCCGCTCTTCGAACCGCGATCGTGCCCGGCGACCGTTTCGACAAGCTTTTCACCGCCAAGATGGACGAGGCACTGGCCGTCGGCGCGGACTTTAACTTCTACATCAACCCATTTTTGATGGGCTCCGAAGAGCAGTCGCCAAACGTGCCCGGCCTAACCGACACTGCGGTCGCCGCGGCAAAGTCGCTCGCGGACACGTTTGGCCGTCATCCCGCCTGGAAAAGCACCCTGCTGAACAGCGAAAACGAAGCCACCTTCGCCGCGACCGACGCCGTGAAGGCGGCGTTCCAGGCGAAGTTCGGCAAATCGCTGACGTCCGTTCTAGACGCAACTTGGATTGACCCGGTTCGCTCAAGAGCGATTCCCGCCCGGGCCCCCGGCTCGATTCGGATGGACGATGCGATGGTTCCCGACAACTCGCCGCTTTTCCAGGCCATGCGCTGGTGGCAAACAGAAGGCAGCGGCCTGTATCCGGCCAATCAAAAAATGACGGACGCGATCCACGCCATCCGGCCCGACGTCGAGACTTGGACCGACCCGTACCGTTGGGGCGCAGTTCCGCCCGCCGGCTCGGACGCTATTTCAACATGGACGTACGGAACCCCGGACCCCCGGCGCGTACTCTACACTTCCGTGTTGGCCGCGGCAGCCCGCATCGGCGGGATGAAGAGTCGGCAGACGATCTCGCTCGCGATGTATCCGTACTTCACCGAGCCACAGATTCGGCGGGCAACCGACGACCGCGCGGCCGGCACCAAGCTCAGCGTTTTGCCCCCGGATGTCGCGCGCTTCCAAGCAAGCCTTGCCTGGATGCAGCGGCCGGACGCGCTCCAGTACTACAACTGGTCGCAATCAGTGGCCGATGAACTCGCCCCAACGTTGACCGCCGTCGGTGCCTTCCACCGCGAGGCGATAATTCCATTCGGCGACACGCTGTTGCAGACCCGACCGACTCCGGCCAAGGTCGCAGTGCTCTTTTCGCCCAGCACGCAATGGTTTGGCAAAGGCGCCGCGGAGTACGGCTATCCGAACGAATACATCCTTCCGACGCTCTGCGCGCTCTCGCTCCGGCACATCCCGTTTGAAGTTATTTTTGACGCCGATCTCGCCAGCGCGGCGCGCTTCGACGCGGTGATCGTGCCCCGGCCGGTGGCCTTGCTCGAAAGCAGCATCCGGCAGTTAGAAAAGCTGGTCGCCTCGGGCAACCCAGTGATTCTCACCCAGAAGACTCCCGCGGTGGTCCGAGGAGCTAAGGTGCTCGATCTGGATTGGTCTTTCACCACGAAGGCGACCGGCATCGCCGCCGGCAAAGGCATCGGCATCTCGCTCGCAGACTACGACGCCCGCCTTTCCGAGGTTGCCGATGCGCTCGTGGGTGCCCTGCCGAAAAATCTGTCCGACGCGCGGGTAGACAACGATGACATTTTACTGACCGGCCTTTCCAGCGGCTCGGTTCGCTATGTGATGGCCCTCAACGGCAAATTCGACTTCGGGCCGAAGTACGGCGCGGCCAAGCTGTTCCGCGAGACCGGGGTCGCCACGTTCGGTCGGCTCACCTTGCCAGCCGGTTCCGTCTACGACGTATTGGAAAACAAAGCGGTTGCTGGCAAACCGGTCGGGCTGGACTTGCCCCCGGTCGGGCTGAAGATTTTTGCTCTGCTGCCCACTCCAGTGGGCGCGATCCGGCTATCTGACGGGGCCGAGACCCTCGGCGGAGGCACTACCGCAACGTTTACCGCGACGGTGAACGACCGAAATGGGAAGCCGATCGTCGGTGCCGTTCCGGTGTGGGCATCCCTGACCGATCCCGTGGGCCGAACCGTTTGGGAGGCCCACCGGTCCACCGTGATCGCCGGCCAAACCGCCCGCGTTCGGCTGGACGTCACCCTCAGCAAAAATGAGCCATCCGGGAAATATCGGCTGCAGGTGAAGGAGCTTCTCTCCGGTACCACCGACACGGCTGAGTTCACGTTTCGTCCGTAGCGGCCGGGCTAGGCCAAAATAGAGGCATGGAAGCAAACGCCGGGCTCGGCATTCGCGCGAACGTCTTGGCAATGTCGCCGTACGTGCCGGGAAAACCCATCGAAGACGTTCGGCGTGAACTCGGTCTGGAGAGGGTCGTGAAGCTCGCGAGTAACGAAAACCCGTTTGGACCAAGCCCCCTCGCCGTCGCCGCCGTGCGCGAGGCCGCCGCTAACATGCACCTGTATCCGGACGGCTCGTCACGCGAACTGCGCGAAGCCATCTGCGCCAAGTTTGGCGTCGGCGAAGAGAACGTCATTTTGGGCAACGGGAGCGACGAGATCATCCACCTGCTGGGCGTGATGTTTTTGGACGGCGACGACGACGAGCTGATGATGGGGGACCCCGGCTTCTCGCGCTACGATGCTTCGGCATTTCTCGCCGCGTCGAGGCTGAAGAAGGTCCCGCTGGACGCTGAGTATCGCCACGACCTCTCGCGGATGGCCGCCGAAGTGACGGAAGCTACGCGCCTGATCTTCGTCGCGAACCCAAACAATCCGACCGGCACGATCGTTCGGCGCACAGAGTTTGAGCGATTCCTGGACGCTTTGCCGCCGCACGTGTTGGTCGTGTTGGACGAAGCCTACGGCGAGTTTGCCGCGCACATCGAGGACTATCCGACCTCGCTCGACTACGTTCGCGAAGGGCGAAACGTGGTTGGGCTTCGCACCTTCTCGAAGGCGTACGGCCTCGCGGGACTTCGCATCGGCTTTGGCTTCGCGCCGCCGGCCGTCACGGACGCCTTCCATCGCGCCCGCGAGCCGTTTAACGTGAACTCGCTCGCGCAGGCGGCGGCGGTGGCCGCCCTGCAGGACGACGCGCACGTGGCCAAGACGGCGGCGGCGAACCGCGAAGGCGTGGCTCGGCTGAACGCGATCTTCCGTTCCGTCGGCGCGGTGCCGGTCGAGAGCTTCGCGAACTTTGCCTACGCGGATTTGGGCTACGACGCCGGTCCGGTGTTTCAGGCGTTGATGCAACGGGGCATCATCGTCCGCGCGGGTGCCCATGTCGGGCACCCGCATTGCCTGCGCGTGAGCGTGGGGACTCCGGAGGAAATCGACGCGTTCGAGGCGGCGTTCCGGGAAGTGGCGGCAGAAAAGCGAGGATAGATGGAGGAAAGTTGAGGTTGAGTAGAGGGGAGGAGGTTAAGTAGAGGATCGTAGAGCTGAGCAGAGGCGAGGGGAAACGAGGTTCTCTTCCCTTCTCCTCCACTCAACCTCAACTTAACCTCAACTTAACCTCCCTTCTCCTCCACCTATCCTCCCCTCCTCAACTTTCCCTCGCTTCTCCCGGCACGCTTCAGCGCTTGAACAACCGGTGCAGCGCATCCCTCCCGAGGGTCACCGTGATCGGGCGGCCGTGCGGGCACAAGTACGGATTCTCCGTCTGCGCGAGGTCATAAACCAGCTTCTCCATCTCGGCTTGGCTGAGGTGGTCGCCCGCTTTGATCGACATCTTGCACGCACAGGTGATCCAGATCTGCTCGCGCGTGGGCACGAGTCGGCGCGAAACGCTGCTGTTGACGAGCTCGTCGATGAGGTCCTTCAAAAGGCCAATCGGATCTTTGCCGCGAAGCGCGGCCGGCACCGCCCGCACGACGAAGCTGGCCCCGCCGGTGGCGTCGCCCCCAAACGGCTCAATCTCGAACCCAACCGCCCGAATCTCATCCAGCTTTTCGGCTAACAACACCCCGCTACGGCGGTCGAGCTCCAAAGTCAGCGGGACCAGCAACCGCTGCTTCTCGATCGCGGATCGCCCGCGAACCCCGCACAAGTACTCAAACAAAATGCGCTCGTGCGCCACGTGTTGGTCGATCAAGATCATGCCGATGCGCGTCTCGGCGACGATGAACGTTTTCATCACCTGACCAACAATCCGAAGGCCATCGAGCAGATCGGAGAACGGCACCGCTCCGTCGGCCCCTAACTCGCGGCCGGGCGAGCCGAAAGACGAGGTTCCATCTTCCGCCGGAGGCGCGACGACGTCCGTGCCCGGCCCTAAACGACCAGAACCGTAATCGGCGTATCCGCCCGCCGAGTTGCCATAGAGGCCAGGGGTTCCGGACGCAATGCCACCAAATGGGGAACCGGCCAGCTCTAGCCCCGGCATCCGCCGCTGGCCATCCAGAGGTGAAACACCGGCCGGAACCCCAAAAGGACCCGCCAACGACGCGTCAAACGGGGCCAGCGGCTCGGCAAGCCGCGCCCCTGCCCCCGCATCCCCCAGCGCATACCGTCCGCCACCGCCACCCCTAAACCCAGCTCCAACTCCGGCAGAGCCATAGCCAGAACCGGCCCCGGATTCGGCCAAAGCGCGGTTCACCACGGCAATCTGCTCCGCGGAAGGCAACATGCCGTGCTCCATCAGGGCACCCTTGAGCGCGATCCGAATCGCGTCGAACGCCTGCCCCTCCTGCTGGAACCGAACCTCGCTCTTCGTCGGCGAGACGTTCACGTCAATCCGGTCCGCGTCGACCTCGACATTCAAAACCAGCAAAGGGAACCGGCGGTCCGGCGTCAGGTCACGAAAGGCAACGTCCACCGCCGTTGTCAACTGCCGGGAACGCACCGGCCGACCGTTCACAAACAAGTACTGGAACGATCGGTTGGCCTTCGTAACGTGAGGCGGGCTGACGAAACCCGTCAACCGAAGCCCACCCACCGTCGTCCGGACCTCCGCCAGCGAACGCGCCACTTCGCGGCCCCAAACCGCCGCAATCGCCCCGAGCGCGTCGCCGTCGCCTGCCGTCATCAGCGCCTCCTGGCCGTTGTGCCGCAGCCGAAACGCGACCGCCGGATAGGCCACTGCATAGCGCGAAACGTGGTCCAGAATCTGCCCCAGCTCGGTGGTATCGCTCTTCAAGAACTTGAGGCGGGCGGGAACGTTGTAGAAAAGGTCCTCCACCAAAATCACTGTCCCGCGCGGGCCCGCATCGTGCGAAATCGGCTCGGCCTGGCCGCCCTCGACCCGCAAGAGCGTGCGGGCGCCGTCCGCCTCAGCGGTCGCCAAACTAAACCGCGAGACCGAGGCGATGCTGGGCAACGCTTCGCCCCGAAATCCGAGCGTCCCAACGTGCCAAAGATCGTCCGCCGACCGAATTTTCGACGTCGCGTGCCGGGAAAGCGAGCGCGCGGCGTCCTCTGGCGACATGCCGCACCCGTTGTCCTTCACCTCGATCCGCTCGCGACCGCAGGCGCGAAGCTCAATCTCGATGCGCGTGGCACCCGCGTCGAGCGCATTTTCGATCAGCTCCTTCACGACCGAAGCGGGGCGCTCGACCACTTCTCCGGCCGCAATTTGGTTCACGGTATGCGGGTCGAGCTGAAGAACTTGGGGCATGGGGATCGCTAGGTCTGCCGAAATCGAAAGGACCGGCCGAAAGAAATGCCGCGTCCCATCGAATGCCTACTCGATAGAGACGGTTTGCCCGGTCCGAACGCTTCGGTACCCAGCCCGGGCCACCGCCGCCGCCCGGAGGCCGTCCTCGGCCGTCACCCGGGGGGCGCGCCGATCTTCAATGGCCGACAAAAACTCGTCGATCATCGCGGCATCCAAGTTCGTCCCGTAGCCCGCTACCGAATGCCCGCCAACACCGTACCGATGTATCTCCTGTCCAAACATATCGAGTTCTATCGTACCCGAATCTCCCGTCACCGTCATCGTCACGTCCCCCCAAGTTTTGTAGCTACCGGGGCGCGACCAAGAAGCGTCCAGCGTCGCAAACGTCCCGTCGGCGTATTCGAGCGTCAGCATCGCGGTGTCATCCCAGGCTTGGCCATAGACGTTGCTCCCCGTCTGCGCGTTCACCCGTACCACCGGCTGGCCCAGCAGGTCCCAAAGCAGGTCCGCGACGTGCACGGTGTGGTCGATCATCGCCCCGCCGCCGGACTGCACCGGATCCGTAAACCAACCGCCCGGGCAGGTGCCCCGGTTGGTCGCGCAGATCGCCCGAACCTTACCGATGGTGCCGGCCGCGACCCGTTCCTTAAGAGCCGCCCAGGCGGGCGAAAACCGACACGGAAACGCCGTCATCACGACGCGGTCGGTTTGCCGCGCCGCTTCACCCACCGCTGCCGCATCGTCCTCGCTGATCACCAGCGGCTTCTCGCAAAGCACGTGGCACCCCGCCGCCAACGCGGCGAGAATATCTTCGCCGTGGCGTACGTTTTCGCTGCCGATAATGACCGCGTCGCACGCCTCCAGCAGGGCCGAACGGCTATCAAATGGCGTCAAGCCGAACCGCTCGCAAAACGCCGCTCCGCGCGCAGCGTCGTGATCCCATAGTCCAACCGCGGTCGCCCGTAAACCGGCGGCTCTTAACCCGGAAACGAAGGCCGGCACGTGAACGTGCGCCGCGGTAACAAAGCCAACCTGAACCATATGGGATTATGGGCCGCTATCGGTGTCGGACGGGGGACGGATTTCGATCTCGCGGGCGTCATTTCCGGCAAATCGAAACTCGACCCACCACGTCGCCCGCTCGCCTTTAAACAGCGCCGGCCGACGCTCCGGCCATTCGATAAACGCGACCGTGAGGTCGAGCTCATCCTCCAGGCCGAACTCGCCCCCGGTGACCGCCGATTCAAGCCGGTAAAGGTCGGCATGCAAAATCGGCGGATCGCTCTCGTACCGGTGCATCAACTGAAACGTCGGCGAGCGCACCGTTCCCCGCTCGCCAGCCGCGCGAACCGCTCCGCGGACGAACGCCGTCTTCCCTGCCCCGAGCGGACCCGAGAGGGCTACGACGTCGCCGACACGGCATCGCAATAGGAACGCCGCGCCGAGCGCCTGGGTCTCGCTCTCGGATTCGGTGACGTAAACCTCGACGGGCATCATTTTCTTGTTGGCGGGGGGCCGTTTTTCTTCCGGTTGACCCCTGATTACGTATCATAGATTAGCCGTGAGCACAAATCAGGGATTCATCGGACTGCAAAACAGTTTTGGCTTCTTCGCCATCCTCACCGGATTCCTGCTCGTAGGCGGCTTCATCATTTTCGGTGCCATCGTCTCGCACGCCATCGGAAAAGAGGACATGCTGCGCCGCCGGGCGCAACGGGAAGCGCTTGAATCTGCGAACGCGCCCGCCGAAGGAAAGAGCCGACCATGAACCCCATCGCACCCGAAGCCTTGCCCGCCTTGCAGGACCGCTTGTACGACGAAATCCTGTCCGGCATCGTGAATGGCGTCCCCTTGCCAAACGCCGACGTATACGACCGACCGTGGCATCGCGACGCCGCGATGATGCTCCTCGCGTTAGAAACGCGCGGCGAAGCGCACCGCATTCGCGACTGGATCCTTGGCCTAAACGACCCGTTCGACCGTAACAATGCGGGGATCGAGGAGCCGGACAACCTCGGCCAGACGCTCTATTTGCTCTCCGTGGCCGCCGACGCCGACCATCCGTTGGTGCCGAAGATTCTCGAGGCCGCCGCCCGGGTCGTCGAAACCGGTCCCGACGGCCCCCACCTCACCGGCCGCACCGACTTCGCGCCGCATCCGGTTTACCAAACCAAGTGGATGAAGTTCGGCCTCGGCGCTCTAGGGCTTCCGGACACTTGGTCGGTGCCCAACGTGTTCGATTCCTACGGCTCCCTCTTCTGGATGAGCCGCACCCCGCACGTCGAAGGCCCGCGATTTGATCCCATGGACGGCAACTATCCGTACCTTCAATGGGCCGAGGCGCACTTCTACCGAGAAGCCCCGCGGTGGGATCTGCTCAGCGAAGGACCGAACCTGACGTGGGAATCCGAAGCCTCGCACGCCAACTATCCCGACCCCGCCCACCGACGTTGCGAACCGCACACCTGGCACGCCGCCGAGGCATACCTCTACCTCCATCATCTTGGTTTAGAGTTCGATGGCCCAGAGTTCGACCGGCATTGAGCGGACTCTCGATCCTCATGTATCACAAGGTGGCGCGGCCGGGGCCGGACGCGAAGGTTCGCGGGCACTACGTCACCCCGGACCGCTTTTCCCGTCAACTCCGGCTGCTGGACCTGATGCGGATTCCCGCCGCGAGTATCGATGACCTGGACCGGCACACGAACGGACGGGGCGTGGCCATCACGTTCGACGACGGCTACGCAAACTTTGCGGCGGAAGCGTGGCCTCGCTTACAGGCGACTCATCGCCCGGCGACCGTCTTCGTCGTGACCGGGCTTCTCGGAAAAACGGACGAATGGGACGGTGGCCAGGAGCCGCTCCTCACTGCCGAATCCATTGGAAAACTGGCAGAGGAAGGCGTGGCTTTTGGCTCCCACACGGTGAACCACGCCGACCTGACCGCCGTGCCCCAGGCCACCGCGGTGGTGGAACTTGAATCCTCCCGGCGACAGCTCGCCGACCTCATTGGCCGCGACGTGACCGGCTTTTGCTATCCTTATGGCCGTTACCACGAAGGCGTCCGTCAGGCGGTGATCGCGGCAGGGTACGGTTGGGCGTGTAGCACTCGCAAAGGGGCGAACTCACCGCAGACCGATCGGTTTGCCCTGCGAAGAATCAACGTTCGGGCGGACACCAGCGCGATCGTTCTCGCGTTGAAGCTGCTGAGGGACCGCGTCCGCAACGACTAAGAAACTCAGACTCTGCCACGGTTAGATTCTTTTCATGTCCTTCTCCCGATCCCGGTCGAACCCCGCATCCAGCTCCGGCGACGACAGCCGATACACCTCCGCGCGCCGAATTCTGCAAGTTTGCTCGGCCCGTGAGGCGGTGTACGGGGCGGTAGTTAGCCTGATGACCCTAGCCGAGCATCAACGCTTAGCCGGAAACGAGGTCGAATTTTGTACGTTCGAGGGAATGCCGTTTGGCGACCAAGTACGCGAGCGCGGATTCCGCACCCACGAAGTGAGCCACCGGTACAAGGTCGACTTCCGCGCCGTCGGCAAGATGATGCGCATTATGCGACGAGGCACGTTCGACGTCGTTCACACGCACCTCTCGACGTCGAGCCTCAACGGCGGCCTCGCCGCCCGTCTGGTGCGCTTGCCCGTCGTGAGCACGGTGCACGGAATGAGCGGCAAGCTCTCGTTTATGTTTGCCGATCACCTGATCGGGGTTTCGCAACAAGTCAAGACCCACCTGATCCGCCAGGGCGTCGCGCCCGAAAAAGTGAGTGTGGTTTACAACGGCATCGACCTTGCCGCCTGGACGCTCGACGCCGACGCGGCCCGCGAGAAGCTCGGCCTGGCTGCCGCCGGTCCGGTCCTCGGAACCGTTTCGCGCATCACCGCCTCCAAGGGAATCGACGACGGCATCCGGGTGGTGGCCGCTCTGCTACCCGAGTTTCCGAGGCTCCGCTACCTGCTTGTGGGTGACGGCGACGCGGTCGAATCGTGCCGGGCATTGGCAAAAGACCTCGGAGTGCTCGACGCCATCCAATTTGCTGGTTACCAGGCCGACGTCCGGCCGTTTCTTGCCGCGATGGATCTCTTTCTTTTTCCTTCTCGGAAGGAGGCGATGGGGATCGCGCTCGTCGAGGCGATGTCCGCCGGGCTGGCGACCGTTGCCACACGCGTGGACGGCATTCCGGAGGTCATCTCCGCCGACGTTGGACTCCTCTGCGCAGAGCGGGACGTCACCGGATTTACGCAAGCTTGCCGGGACCTGCTGCACGATTCGACGCGCCGCGTCGCCTTCGGTGCCAACGCTCGCCTTCGGGCCGAGAACGTGTTTAGCGCGCGTGCCATGGAGCGCGCCACCGCCGACGTTTACCAAAAGCTCATCGAGGGTCGGCCACGCCGCAGCGGCGATCCTTCCGGCGAACGGGACTTTTCGCGGAAACGCAAAGTCTCTTAACATTACCGAGTTACCTTGTCCGCGTGAAAATCAGCCACGCATCTCTGATTCTTCTGGCAACGATGGTTGCCTTCGGTTGCGAACCCAAGGCTTTGCAGCTTAAGGCTGCCGCCGAGCCCCAACTTCCGGCCGGATGGACCACGGCGAACGACGGCGAGTCCGGCGTTTCCATTGCTACCGCCCAGGGCTGGCGGGTCGGCGTTCCGCGCAGCGACGTCTCGATCCCTGGAATGGACTCAATGGGTGGCGACGCGTCAGCCGGCAGCGGTATGTCGGACGTTTTAAAGGATTTCGCCCGGCAGGAAAACAAGCAGGAGCAAGAAGCCCTAGAGCGACTCCGCGAGAAGGGCATCGTGCTGAACCTCGTCGACGCCTCGCGGCCGCTACCCGGCGAGCTTTACACCCGGTACCAGGTTGAGGTCCGGGAATCCCCGCGCAACCTAACCCTGGACGAAGCCGTCGCGCACGAGCGCGGCAAGATGACCGGAGAGGACGCCGGTGCGGCGGTGGAGCTCGCCGTTGGGAAAGCCTGGCGTTTGATCGCCGACGGCAAGAACCGGATCGGCGACCAGAAAACGCACATCAGCTACGTGCTGGTGGACGGAAAGAAGCAATTCACGATCCGATTCATCGCCACCAACAATCCGACGGCGGTCACGCAGATCGAGGCGGCGGTTGCCGACTCGTTCCGATACAAACCGAACTAGGCGCCCTTCAAACGGCGCTCAAGCTCTTCAAGCTCGCGCTCGGCTTCCGACTTCGCAACGGCTTCGTTGGCGGCGTCGAGGGACGGGGCGCCACCCACGCCAACCGAGACGGTGGATGCCGGAGCCGACGTCGTTTGCTGCCGCATCCCCAGCCGGGCTTCCAGCTTTTCGAGTTCCGTTTCGGCTTCCATGTCTCGCGCCTGGTCTTCCATCGCGAGCATCTTGCCCTGCAACGACGTGCCGAGCATTTCTTGCCGGGCGGCAGCTTCGCTCTGGGCTTCTCGAATCTTCTCCTGCGCGGCGCCAAAACCCTCGAACTGGTTCTCGAAAGTAAGGCCATCCAGCGCCTTCGAGATCGAATTTTGAATCTGAGCTTGCTTCCACTGCGCCTTCATCGCGAGGGCCTCGGCGGTCTTCTTTCGGACCTCCTCCTCTTGGCGCTTCATCGCGATCTTCACCTGCTCCACGGTCTGGACGGCGGCATCGTAGGATTCCTGCAGCGTCGTGACGCTGGCGTCGTGGTTCATTTTCTCGCGCATGAACTGCGTCGCGAGTTCGCGGTTGCCCGTTTTGAGAGCCGTTGCTGCCTGCGATTCTAGCTGGGCCGATTTCTTCTTCGCCTCTTCCAGCATGCCCTGAAGACGATTCTTCTGGGTGATCGCTTGAACGGCACGCTCGCGGTTAGCAACCAGCGAGACCTCCATGTCGCGCCGGGCCTGATCCAGCATCATTTCCGGATCCTCCAGACGGTCCATGGTTCGGTTGAACAAGCTGCGGATCCAGTTGAAAAATCGGTTCATGAGGCGAAGAAGAATCTCCCGTTCTAAGGCTTTTAACGGTCATTCCCGTTCAAAGTTGCCCGCATTATACTATCGGCACCGGGCAGAAAGTCTTTAAGGACTATCGGCCTTTTGGAATTGGCGCGGGTGATTTCTTCCCGCCGGACCCTTTTCCGCCTTTGCGACTTCCCCGTCCCCCAGGCGAAGTGCCGCGCGAGAGGTTGTCGGTGCCAACTCTGTTGGTCCCTCCGGCCAGCGTAGGGTCGGCCCGGAAGTCGCGGCGGTGCACCATCTGGTCCAAAATCTCCGCCTCGTACCCGGCCAAGCCGTCGAGGGTCGAAACCTTCCGTGCGGCTGCCACCCGGTTCAGCACGGCCGTGAGCGGCTCGATGTTGCCGGTATGGACGCTTCGGTCCAGTAGGATCGCCAGGCCAACCTCGCTGCGAATGACGTCTTGCACGGTCCCGGTAAGCGGCGGGCCATCCGCCAGCCGGACGGTAATCGGCCGCTTGCCGGGCCAGTAAATCTCCTGCGCCACCATGAGCTGCGCCATGCGGAACCCAGCGCACTTTTCTCCGGCGCGCTGAAATACGGCGATCAGTCGTTTGTCCTCGATGACTTCCGCGTTGGCCTTTGCTCCCGACAACTCAACCCCCGTACGCGGGCTCACGACGCGGAGCTTGCCTTCCGGCGAGACGTCCACGCCGTAGCGGCGAAAGGTTTCCTCAAAAACGTCTGGCTCGAGGGTTTTCAGCCGAAGCAATACGAGACCAAGGGATCCGCCACCTTCGGTTCGGGCGGCGAACTGGATGAACCCGACGCTGACGAAACCCGTATCGTAGGTGTTCACCGAATCGAAGCCGCCCTCGAGCCCCGAGACCGCACGGAATACGCGCATCTCCTTCTCTTCCAGCCCGGCGGCGGTCCGCAGAACATTGAGCTCGGCGTCGTCCAGCTTTTTCAGCGGGACGCCCGGAAAGACGACGCCGTTATCGGCCCGGAGCGACGGGTACCGGTGCCGGACGTTCACGCGGTCTTGGTACCGGTACGGCCCATCCTCGAACTGCACCACGTACTCGTTCGGGACGCAGACTTCCAGGAAACTAGGCGGCATCCCACAGCGCGCCAGAAGGTCCGCCGGAATCGGGTCCGACCGGCGGTCAACAACCGGCTTGCTCGTAACTGGCTCCGGGAGTCCGGGGGTCGAAGCCGGGTCTGCAACGGGTGGTTCGCCAACCGGCGGAACGGATGCCACAGGGGCGCCACCGATAAGGAGAGCTTCTCCGGCGGCCCTGCACCTGGCAATGTCGCGCTCAATCCAGGCGTCCCAAACCGTTCGGGTGGCCTTGGGCACGTTCGGCAGGCGGTTATAGTCGAATAGCCAGCGCGAGGCGGCGGAGGTCGGCCGCACTGCCGGTTTGCCCGGCTGAACTGCGTAACGGTCGGTCTCTGCCCAAAAGGCCAAAATCTTCGCCGATTCATCCACCGAGAAGCTGGGCCCCGACTCCTGAACCGGAGTCCGGACTTTATCAACGACGCCCAGCCCCTTTAAACCGGGGGACGTCGTCGCAAGGCTCATCGTGAGCGCGGCGACCGCGGAAAGATTCAGCATCCTGCTACTTCCACCTTTATTATAGGCAGACGTTAGCGAATTCTTTACAAAACTTTCCGACTTGTTTCCAGGTCGCGCACAAACGGTTCCAACTTCTCGCGCACCATCTCGCGGTCGAACGTAATTTCACCCTGAGCCGAATCTGGCGCTTCAAACAGAAGCTCCTGCAACAGTCGCTCCATTATCGTGTGCAACCGTCGTGCGCCGATGTTCTCCGTCTTTTCGTTCACCACGGCAGCGAGGTCGGCAATCTCCGAAAGCGCGCTGTCGGTAAACGAAACGTGAACGCCGTCGACCGCCAACAAGGCCGTGTACTGCTTGCTGAGGGCATTGCGCGGCTCGGAGAGAATGCGCTTGAAGTCAGACGCCACAAGGTCATCGAGCTGCACGCGGATGGGCAGGCGCCCTTGCAGCTCGGGGATGAGGTCGCTCGGCTTCGCCATGTGGAAGGCACCGGCGGCGATGAACAGGATATGGTCGGTTCGCACCGGTCCGAACTTCGTGGATACGGTCGAGCCTTCGATGATTGGCAGGAGGTCGCGTTGCACGCCCTCGCGCGAAACGTCCGGACCCGAGCCCGACGACTTAATGGCGACCTTGTCGATTTCATCCAGAAAGATGATTCCGGTCTGCTCGGCGCGGCGAATGGCCTCGCGCTGAATTGAGCTCCGATCGACCATCTTCTTGCTCTCTTCCTCGATCATCATCGGCAGGCCTTCGCGCAACGGTACTCGCCGCACGCTGCGGCGGGAGCCGAACGGTCCGCCCGGGGCGTTCGTATCGATGCCCATCTCTTCGATGCCCTGGTTCGAGAACACCTGCACAAACGGGTTATTCGCTTCTTCGACTTCAATTTCGATCAGCTGATTGTCGAACTCGCCGGCCTGGATACTGACCCGAAGCTTCTCGTGCGCCGCCAAATACTCTTCTTCCGTGATCGCCGGTGACGCTTCTTCTTCCGCGGGCTCGTCGTCCGGAAAAACCGGCAGGAACCGAAAGTCGCTGTACGGTGACGGGCCTTCATAGAGCTGCTCCACCAGTCGATCCAAAGCGCGCTTCTCGGCTTCCGGCGTGATTTCGGCGTACATCTCGCGCTCGACCAACCGAACCGCGTTCGCCACCAGTTCGCGAATCATCGAGTCGACGTCTCGGCCCACATAGCCGACTTCGGTGAACTTCGTGGCTTCGACCTTCACGAACGGGGCTCGGGCTAACTGGGCCAGGCGGCGGGCGATTTCGGTTTTGCCCACGCCCGTGGGGCCGATCATGAGAATATTCTTCGGCATCACGTCTTCGCGATCTGCCTCGGGGAGCTGCTGCCGTCGGTATCGGTTTCGCAGGGCAACGGCAACCGCCTTTTTCGCGGCATTTTGGCCCACGATGTAAACGTCCAGGGCTTCCACGATTTCACGTGGGGTCAGGTCTTCGATCGGCAAGCTCACATCCTGCAAGGTACCTGCCTGCACGAAAAATCACTGGATGGTGGGAGCATTTCGAGCCGTTTGGCAGGCACAAAAAAGGGGCATCCGGCTTGCCAGATACCCCTTCGCGATCAGGAAAATTACCGGACCGTGACGTTGACTGTGACCTTAGCCGCCTTGTAGGAGGAGGTCGCGGCGAAGTTCACTTCCACCTTGATGATGCTGCCTCGCTTCGCGCTGGCCGGAATCGAGACCGGCACCGTGTAGGTGCCGTTCGTTGCCGTCTTCACGACACCGTTACCGATGCCAATTTTGAGCCGAAGCGTTTGTCCAGCCAGAGGAAGGCCGCTGGCATCGTTGCGGAGGGTTCCGGTGACCGAAACTCGCGTTCCGGCCGCACCGGTTGCGCCGCGGGCCGTCAGGGTGACGGTGGCATGCTCGACATCTAGTGCCGACTTGGCGTAGCGGGTTCGGTTGTAGTTGCCCATCAGCTCCATCGATCCGCTCGGCATGGTGTCCGGAATCGTGAACGGAAGCTTGGCGTTGCCTCGCGAGTCCGTCTTTGCCGTTCCGACCAGCTTCGACTGGATCATGAACTTGACTTCTTTGCCGGCGACCGCTCGGCCGTTCTCAAGCACCGAGGCCGTGAGGTTCACCTTCTGTCCGGGCTTGCCCTTGACTCGGGGAACGTTAAAGCCGCTGACTCCCTCGCTCCAGACGCCGGCTACTGAGGCGCCGGTGTTCGGATCCGAAATGTAGCCGACAATCTTGCCGTCGTCGGTTGCCGCCGTCGGGATGCCGTAGCGGTACGGTGCGTCCATTTGGAGCGCCGTGGCAACGCCATTCTTCCAAACGGTCGGGATGATGCTGTTCTGGCCGACGTTCGAATCGAAGAATAAGCTGTAACCGATGACCGTGCCGCCCTCCGAGATGTTCATCGGGATCGTGGTGATCGAGTTCTCAAGCAGGCCGAGCTGCGTAATCGTGCCGTTCGGACTTGCCACGAAGACGCCGCGGTTGTACTCCGGTTCCCGGTAGCCGAAGAAGAGCACCGAGCCATCGTTGCTGACCCTGCTCGCCTGGGTTTCGAGGAAACCGGTGAGGTTGAGCGGGTTCAACGTGCCGTTGGTCCAGCGAAGAACGGTCGAATCCGACCCGAACGCGACCTTGATGGTGCCTAGGATTTCGCCCGATTCGTTGATGCTTCGGGCGGTGCCGTAGAGAATGTCTCCGACTTCGCCGAATGCAGGAGTATCCAGCACGGTCAGATTTCCGTTGATCCAGAGAGCGGGTCGGTTGTTCTCTCCGTCCTTCACGTCGCCAACGATCCACCCGTTTGCGTTGACGTCGGTGGCCTGACCGCCTTCGCCGAGCGTTGGAAGCTGGACCGGTTCGCCGTTAACCCACACAATCGGGTTTCCGCCGACACCGAGGGTTCCGCCGACGATAATTCCGTTCGAGCTGATGGCTTGCGGGACGAGTGAATCGTAGATGCCCTCCGAGAGGCGAACGAGCGTTCCGTTCTCCCACTTCACGGGAAGGAGCCGGTAGGTGGCCGGTTCGACAACGGCGCCAATGATCGTGCCGCTGCTATTGATGTCGTTAGCGATGGCTCCGGCTCCGAGGTCCGGAAGCGGCTGGAACGCCGCCGATGCGATTGCCCCAACGGTCGCGAGAACCGCGAGGGCCGAGAGTTTAAGAAGGTGAAATGATGCTTTCATAACTGGTTTCCGATTTAAGCGCTTACGATAAGAGTAAACGCTACCGGGGACCCGTTAATCTCTAGCTCTCCGACGGGCAGCGGCCTAAGTTGGAACAAGAATGGGCTCGGAGTTCCAACTTAGGCGAGGTCTCTATCGCGCCCGCAAGTGGAAGTTTCCGAACATGTGGGTCGTCGCCACGCCGGGTGACGGATCGATCGCGATGGAGCGGATGGACGACGTGGGAAACAGGTGCAACACGCCGTCGATTTCGAACGGCAGCAACGTCGAGTTCATCATCTCGGAGGCCTTTGATGCGCCCACCAGTTGCTGAGTCGTATCAAGGCTGGTGGTCAGCTCTAGCTTTTCACCGCTGACAAAAGTGATCGTTACGTTAAGGAATTCGGTCTGCATTTCAAGCGTTCCTACTCCCAAATTGCGGAAAATTTCCACTTCTATGAATCCAAATAGGATCAGAACGCATCTAAATACTGATGGCAGAAGAGACCAGCTTCCCATTCGACGATGAAGGCGATGGGCTTCGAGAACCGCAATTCCCGGGTATCCACCTGGAAGCGATCAGCGAACATCTGGATGAGTTCCTAGATGGCGAGAAAGTCGACTATCACGAAATCATCTCCGACATTGTCCATGTCGACATCCTTCACGTGAAGCCGTCCGAGCGGTTTCCTTTCCACACCCTGGTGACGAGCGGGATGAGCGAGCTACCGATGAACGCGCCGGAATCGGCCCAATCTTTCCGCCGCGCCGAGCTGGTCATGCACCTTCCGTCCGAGTGGCCGTTTTCAACGGAGGCCTTTGAAGACCCGAACCACTATTGGCCGATACGATGGCTGAAGACCCTCGCCCGCTATCCACACGAAAACGAAACGTTCCTCGCCGGTGGCCACACCATTGCGAGCGGAAGCCCCGGCGAAACTCTGGAGAACACGCCGTTCAACGGCTTTATCCTGTGGCCGCCGAACTATTTGCCGGAGGACTTTTTCGCACTGGAGCTTGAAGACGACAGCCTGATTGCGTTTTGGCAGGTGATCCCGATCTACCAAGATGAGATGGAACTCGTCCGAAAGAAGCGAGGGGACGCCCTGATGGACCAGCTTGTCCTGGCGGGCGGTGCCGGTCCGGTGAACATTCACCGCCCGAGTTGCCTCGCAAAGCGCAAGCGATTCGGCTTCTTCTAAGAGATCTGCCTACGTTCGTAGTGGAACCAAGCCTATGCCGAATGACTTTCCTTTTCCACCGGATGATGAAGAAGTAGAGCTAAGGGAGCCGGTGAATCCGGCGATTCATTTGGAGGCGATTTCGGCCCATCTGGATCGCTATCTCGGCGGGGAGCGACTCGACTTCCACGAGCGGCAATCCGACCTGGTGCATCTAGACGTGTTGCATGTGGCCTCCACGCCGCAGGTCCCGTTCCAAACTCTTGCGACTAGCGGCATGAGCGAAATGCCCATGAACGTGCCCGAAGGCTTCGAGCCATTTCGGCTGGCCGAACTGGTCATGATCCTGCCTTCCGAATGGCCGGTCTCTTACGAGGCGTTTCACGACCCTAAGCTCCGCTGGCCTTTGGAATGGCTCGCGATTCTCGCGCGGATTCCTCACGAGAAAGAATCCTACTTTTTCGAGGGCCACACGATCCATAGCTTCGACAGGCAGCCGATCGAAAACACGCCATTTACCGGATTTATCATCGCCTTGCCGCTCGACCACCCGGAGGGATTTCCCGTGCTGCGACTAGCCGATGGCCGGCCGATCAACTTCTGGCAAGTCGTGCCGGTCTTGCCGGACGAGATGGCCTACAAGCTAAAGCATGGATCGGACGAGTTGCTCGACATGCTGGGCGACTCCGGGGCTTGCGGCCCGATCGACATTCACCGCAAGAGTTGCCTCCCGAAGCGCAAGCGCTTCGGGATTTTCTGATCCACTCCGCTTACTTCGGCGGGTTGGCGAGCGGGTACCGAACCACGTGGTCCGGGTACTGGTCCAGCCGCGCGCGGCCCCAGCTTGCGAACTTCGCGTGAGTGTCGGCATAGACATAGTTCGCGCCGTTGCCGTGCCGGTCGTACTTGATCCAGCCTTCGTTCGGTCGGCTGCCGGAGCCCCATCGAACCAACGCGGCCTCGCCCGACCACGTGTCGTAGTCGTCCTGCGGAATGTAGTGGAAGTCGCTTTCTTTATCCAGAAAGCCCTCGGAGTTGCGCGGCGAGAACATGATGATGTTCGGGTCCGGCAGGCTCGTCAAAACGCTCTCGGTCGCGAAACCAGAAAGGACGCCCTCAACGGCGTAGCGGCACGACTTGTGGGTAAAAATCGAGTTGAGCAAGTAGCTCCACATGTTCCAGCCGTTCTGCTCGGCAAGGCACTGCTCGCTTCTAGAATTCGCCTCACACTCGGTGCCGATCTCCTCGATCCCGCCGTTGTAGTCGTTAATGTTCGTCGAAAGGAACTGCGAACGCGGGGCCGTGTCGGACGGCGAGAACAGGATTTCGCGCGACTTGAGATACGGCTGGAAGAAGATGGCCCAGGGCTTCTCGGCCTGGCTGTTGCCAAATCCGCCGCCAACGCACTCCGCTTCCGTCGCCGGAAGGTTCAACGTGAGGGAGCCGTCGTCCAGCACCCAGTCTTCGTGGTGACGGTAGAGGGCACCGTCGTTGTCGTTCAGGTAAAGACCCGTAGAAACGCCGAGCTGCTTCATGTTGCTCAGGTCGGCCGTCTTTTTCGCGGCGGCCTTTGCTTGAGCGAACATGGGGAAAAGGATCGCCGCCAGAATGGCAATGATCGCGATAACAACGAGGAGCTCGATAAGGGTAAATGCTCGTTTCATAGGATTGCTCTCTTTTGTTTAAGCTTTTTCGGTTCTTGTGATCTCTTTCTGGGTGACCGTGGATCGAAGCCTCCACTTGCCGCCCATCAAAACCCAGGTGTCGAGATAGCGGTGGATGTGTACGATGCTCACCCGCGATTTGGTGATGGGATCGACGGTCGCTTTCCGCGACGTCTCGTCGGAGGTCACCCGGGCCGTCTTTCCGCTCACGGTCAGGTTCAAGATCTTCGTCTCGTAGGCGTCGACCGGCTTGTTCTCCTTCTTCCGCTTTCGCAGGCTGGCTCCGTACGCCTTTAAGGGGATGACGGCACCGCTGTACGGCTTCAAGGTGTAGTCGGGGGTCAGAATCGCGAGAATCGTCTCGACGTCGTTGGTCTTGGCGGCTTTGCCCCAACGGTTGTACTGCCGCTGGATTTGGGCCCGAACCGTTTCGGCCGGCTGCAAAACGACGATGGCGGAAATGAGGGTAGCCAGGATCATACGGTTGCCTCTTCAAGCGCGGTCAAGTTCGCCCGGCGCAGGCGGCCCAAGTCTCGGAGTACGTCGACCGAGGCGGCGTCGGCGATCAGATGATGGGTCTCGTCGAGCACCCACGTGCGGTCTGATACCTGCGGAACGAGATCCAGCGTGTGGGTGGCGAGAATCGTTGTCTTTCCGGATGCACTCAGAATCTGAAGCGTCTTCAGAAGCCAGCTCTGTGAGCGGGGATCGAGACCCAAGAACGGTTCGTCCATTAGAATCACGTCCGGATTCATGCTGAGAACCGACGCCATGGCCACCTTTCGCTTCTCGCCGCCGCTGAGGCGGAAAGGTGGTCGTTCGGCAAGATGCTGGATTCCCAGCATCCGCATGATGTCCGTCGTGCGCTCGCGGACCTCGGGTTCGCGCAGACCCATTTGGCGCGGGCCGAATTCGATCTCCTCTTGCACCGTCGCGTTGAATAGCTGGGCATCCGCGTTCTGAAAGACGAAACCAACCCGCGTGCGGAAGTCCGTTCGTAAGGATGCATCGCGAAGTGACTTTTCGGATAGGTCGGTCCCATCCCAGCGAATGCTGCCACCGGTCGGAAATTCGAGCCCGGCCAGAATCCGGAGCAGGGTGGATTTGCCGCTGCCGTTCGCCCCTAGGATCACTAGCCGGTCGCCGGCGGCGATGCTGGCGTCGATGCCGTTCAGAGCCGGGGTTCCGTCCTCGTAGTGGAAGGCGACGTCGCGCAGCTCAAAAAGCATGGGTCACCCCGCTAGCAATGGAGAGCACCAAAAACGTTAAGCAGACCGCCAAAACCACGAAATCGGTCTTCGACCAGCCGGGATTACGGAGGAGCACGGACTTCGCCATGCCGCCCCGGGCTTCAATCGCCATCTGGACTTCGTGCGCGGTGGTCGCGCTTTTTGCAAAAAGAATCGCCGACCCCGCGCCGGCATAGGCACGACTTCCCTGTGCACGATAGCCAGAAATCTGACGGGCTTCGCGGGCTTGGGTCATATCGCCAAGAGTTTCGAGCAGGATAAAGAGGAATCGGTACGTCATTTGCGCCATCGTGATAAAGATTTCGGGAACGCCAAGCCGCGCCAGCGAACCCAAAATGTCGTTCCAGCGGGTGGTGGATTGCCAAACCGAGGCGATGAGGATCGCGGTTGCGAGCCGAGCCAGAAGACAGCCACCTCGCTCCAATCCCGGCCAGGTGACCGCAATCTCGCCAAGTCGCGCAGCTTCAATGCCCGGCGTCACCCAGGCCGTCGCAACCGGGATCGCCAAAACAAGGCCAAAGAATGCGGCGCTGCCCACAACCCGGCTCAAAAGGCTGATCAGTGGCATTCGGGCGGAGAGAGCCGAGACCAAGCCCAGCCCCGCGACGGCGGCCAAGACTTCCGGTGACCGAACAACACTGGCCGCCACCAGAAGACTAAGAAAAGAGATCGCTTTGGCGACCGGGTTCATTTGCGATACGCCGTGTCTCGCCCGGGCGACGGATTCAAACGCGATGGTTCTTGCGTAGGTCCGTCGAATCTTTGCCACGGTCTGGTTAAGCCAGCGTGAAGGAGCTCGGCCGGAGGCGACGACTGGATTCGGAGTTCTCATCCAATCGGGAACGGCAAGGCTTGGCGCCAAAGGCATTTGGCTCTGCCTCGCAGGCGACTTCACTTGCCGGAGCGCAACTCGGAGCGCCGAGCCGACGATGGTCGCCCCGACCGCCGCACTAAAAATTTAGCCAAGGATGGCGAGGAAGTTGCCGTCGGCCCCGTGGAACGCATAGTCCGGCATGGCGGGCCGCGCGAGTTCGGTCGCGTTTGCAATGCCCGCCGGGGCGTACCCAACCATCTGCTTCAGCGTGTCGAGCTCCCACTCGCCCCAGGCACTTCCGGTCGCCATCAGGCCGAGCGGGGTGTGAACGAAGCAAGCGGTGAGCACGGTCGAGAGTCGGAATCTTGTGCCGATCCGCTCCGCGCCGCCCTTGAAGTACTCGGGGAAATTCCGGGCCAGGAATGCAACCGCAAAGAGGGTGACAACGGCTTCGGCCGGCCCGGCAACCGCGAGGTGCGAAATCAGCATCGCCGGAACGGCAACCGAATAGCCAAACGGAAAATAAAGCGCGTGCCCAATGGCATCCGAGGCGAGTAGCGGCTGCGAACCAAGAATCAGCGCGGCCGATAGAGAGCCCAAGATCGAACCGGCAAATGCTCCGATCGCCACCGCAACCAAGTGGCGAGGTGACCCTGGAGTCGCCGTTCCGGCGACGGCGCGAATGATCGCATGGGCACTAAAGCTCACGACCAACGCCATGTTCAAGCAGTTGATGCCAAGCGCCAGAATGCCGCCATCACCAAACAGAATCGCCTGCACGGCGAGGGTGAGGGTCATCCCCAGCAGAGCTGCCCACGGCCCCACCAGAACGGTGAGAAGGGCAATGCCAAGAGCATGAGCCGTCGTTCCCCCGGGGGCAGGCAGGTTGAACATCTGCACCACGAAGCAAAACCCCGCGCCCATCGCAAGCAACGGAATCTGCTTTTTGGTGAGTTCGCGGCTCGCTTTGCGGATGGCAGTCGCCCAGAACGGGGCCATGACCGCAAATCCCGCCGCCTGCGTCACCGGACTTAAGTAGGCGTCGGGAATATGCATTAGGGCTGACCAACCTCCAGCCTGGCAAGCAGTCCTTGCGCGCGGGGCGCATGCACGGCATCAAACTTGTCGTCGATCCTTAGCGCACGGCGAAGGAAGTCGGCCGCATTTGGCTTCTTTCCCGCGGCGGCATAGATCTCGCCCGCGTGATAGAGCAGCTTGGGATCTTGCGTGCCCAAGGCCAGCGCACGGTCGATGGCGACGATGGCTTCCTTGATCCGTTTCTGTTTGAAATACACCCACGCCAACGTGTCGTAGGCGTAGATATCCGGCCGCTCCTCGAAATCTCGGACCGCTGCCGCGTACGCACCGTCGAGATCCTGATTCCGGTCGGCACAGAACATGGCGTACTGCCGGTCAAGAGAGTGACCGTGCGGCTCTTCCGAGGCATGGGAGTGAGCTCCGTCCTTGCCATGGGAATGAGCGCTTTCGTGCATCCCGCCGGCGCTTTCGTGCGAACCGGTCAGTGAAACCACCCGTGCGAGCAGTTGTTTCTCCTTTTCGGGCTCACCAAGGCGTTTGTGGGCTTCCGCCATCAAGGTTACGATTTCGGGGAGCGTCGCTATGGCATCGGCCCGGGCTGCCCAATCGAGCGCGCCTTGCCAGTTACCATCGCCCGCCGCGAGTCTCGCCATGCCGAAAAGTGCCTTGTATCCCCTTGGATAGAGCTCGATCGACCGTAGGAATGTTTTCCGTGCGTCGGCTCGGCGGCCCATGTTCAGTTGCTGCTGACCAAGGCGAGTGTGGAACCAGGCGAGATCGTTGCTTTCGATATCATATCGGGCTTCCGAATCCCGTACGATCTTTTCGTAGAGTGCCAGCGCTTGTTCCGTTTTCCCTTCGAGGTCAAGCATTCTGGCCTGAATCGCACTGCCGGGAGTGTTGGAAAAAGCGTTAGGGTTCTTCTGAAAAATGGACTGCGCATCGGCGTAGCGGCCAAGTTCGATCATGATCTCGGCCCTAAGCCGGATTGTCTCGTCGGTTGAAACCTTCGCTTTCTGGATGGCCTCGGTTTCGCGAAGCGAATCCCGAAACCGATGCTGGGCAAGGAGGGCCCGCACGACCTTGTTCCAGGCGGTGCCGTTTCCAGCGGTTCGAATCTTTATGCTTCGGCGGGCGGCGGCCTCGGCCTTCACCGCAGCGTCGTTGTCATCAGATTCACGTGCTTTCGCAAGGTAGGCCGTGGCAAGAAGGGAGTATCCGATCGCTCCGCCGGGATCGCGAAGGACCGCTTGTTCCTGGTCGGTGATGCGGGCCGGAATGAATGAGGAGTCGTAGGGGGCGCGGGAAAATGTCTTGGCGGCGACCGGGGCGGGGGCGCGGTAGGAACTCGCGACAAGAAGCCAGCCGCTAATGATGACGATCGCGGCAAGACCGATGGAAAGGATGAGCTTCATTGGCAACTCCCGAAGGAAGGGGTCCGGCACCGAAGTGCCGGACGGTTATGGCGTCAGTACGGGTTGCCCAAGTACGGGAATACCGTCTTGAAATGCTTGCCGCTTGAGGTCACGTTATCGCTGGTCAACGTCGGGATGTCGTTGCCATCGGCCGGAGCGAGGCCCAGGTCCGAGATCGTCGTGCCGAACACGACGCCGAGCGAAAGGTCCACCACGTCATCCGTGAGGGCTCGTCCGCCGAAGAGTCCGCCGGTTGCACCGCCGGTCTCAACGCCAAGGTAAGTTGCGTTACCCTGCTTGCTGAGGTCTGCCTTCAGGACGTCCGGCACCAGAACCGCCTTAATGACGTTTCGGATGGCGGCAGATCGACCCGCCGGCGAGACCATGAAGCTCTCGATGTCCTTCTTGATCTGGCTTGCGTCGTCGATCGGGCTGATCTCGTTGTTGATCTTGTGTCGGTTGTTGGCAACCGTCGCAAAAACTTCATTGATGACCGGGCGGGCCAAGCGATCCATCTGGACGAACTGGTCGCCATCTTGAACGCTGGTCGTCGCCCAAACGCCGATCACACCGAGCGGCATATCGCCGAAGATCTCTCGCTTCGGCAGTTCGATGACGATCGAAAGGACGCTGAATCGGTTAACCGACAGGAAGTCCTTTGCAACGCCCGGAGACCGCCAGGTGGTGGACTGCGGAGCGTTCGGATTTGAGACCGGAATGCCGTTGATCGGCGTTGCGCGGTCCGGGAAGATCGTGAAGAACTGCTCGAGGTCAAAGAAGAACGAGTCTTCTCGGGCTCCAGCAAACACGCTGTAGCCTGCTCGCGGGGTGAAGCTCTTGTTGATCGGTCGTTCGACCGGCGAGAACATGCCGAGCTTGCTGGCAGCACCCAAAAGTGCCGGGGTCTGCGGGAAGCCAACCGAGACGGTCTGTGCCGTTCCGGTGCCGTTGAACTTGACCTGGAGAACCTTGTCCTCCACGTTGTCGCCGTTGGTGTCGATCTTGAACTGGTACAAGACGCCCGGGTCGAACGACTTGCTGAGCGAAGTTCCCTTCGCGATGAGCGGGTTTACGTTCATCACCAAAACCACGTCGTCGTTCGGACGGCGGGTGCTGGGGAAGATGTAAACATCGGTGAGGTCGGTCCCCGGGTTAGCCGCGATTTCGGGCGTGTCCGCGTGGTCCGAGGCTTGAGACTGGCCGATGAAGGCCGCCGGAGCGGCCATCGCGGCAAAAGCAACAGAGAATAGGATCTTTACTGGATGCATCGGTGAATTCCTTAGGGAGGGTTCCCTTACCACCCCGCTTCGTCGATCCAAATCGCGCCACTGGCTAGGGCCGGTGGGCGGAATTTCTAGCGACTCACCGAAGTGCTTGCATCCATTCTAACAGCCGCCAGCGCAAAAGGTGCCAATTCTTGCGCATTTTTTAACACTTTTTATGAAATCTTCCGGCGAACGATCTTCTAGTCCCCGTCGTTCTTGCTCGCCGGTCGCGTGCGGGTGCTCGCCCATTCACGCAGATTAGAGATCTCCTCACCCATCATGACGCTAAGGGGAACAACCGCTTTTGCTTCGCCAATGAGGTCTTTTTGCGCCAATTCTCGTTCCTCGTGGAATGCCGTAAACAGGGCTCCGATGACTACCTGCTCGATCTCGGCACCACTGAACCCGGACGTCGCCTCAGAGAGCGCCTTCAGCTTGAACTTCTTGGGATCTCGCTTTCGCTTGGCGAGATGGATGCGAAAAATCTCCTGTCGCTCGGGGCCATCGGGCAGGTCGACGAAGAAGATTTCGTCGAAACGACCCTTCCGCAGCATTTCCGGCGGCAGCGCCGAGACGTCGTTCGCGGTCGCGATGAGGAAGACCGGCGAGGTCTTCTCACTCATCCATGTGAGGAAGGTGGCAAAGACGCGGGCGGTTGTTCCGCTATCGCTTACCGAACCCCCGCTGACGCCGGCAAAGCCTTTCTCAAGCTCATCTGCCCAAAGAATGCAGGGAGCGACCGATTCGGCCGTGCTGATTGCCTTGCGGATGTTCTCTTCGCTCTGGCCTACAAGCGAGCCGAAAATACGGCCCACGTCTAGCTTTAGAAGCGGCAAGTTCCACTGCGCCGCCACGGCTTTCGCGGTGAGGGACTTTCCGCAACCCTGAACGCCGAGGAGCAAAATTCCTTTAGGCGAAGGGATTCCGAACTCCCTCGCGCGGTCGGTGAAGCTGCTGGTGCGGCGGTCGAGCCACTCCTTCAAAAGGTCCAATCCACCCACGTCGCGGAGGGCGGCGTCCGGCGCGTAGTACTCCAAAATTCCCGTCTTGCGGATGATCTGCTTCTTTTCGTTGAGCACGACGTCCACGTCAAACTTTTTGCGCTCGACGAGGGAGCGAGCAAACGTCGACTCGATCTCGTCCTTCGTGAGGCCCTGCGCCGACTTCACGAGTAGCTCGCGCTCCAGCGGTTCGAGTGCGGTCGATATGCCTTCTTTCGTACCAACGAACCGGATGAGGCTGTCGAGAATGCCCTCGATCTCTTCCACGTTCGGCAGCGGAAAGTCGATGACGGTGATGTCTTTTTCCAGTTCGGCGGGAAGCGTTAGGACCGGTCCGCTGAGGATGAGCGTTTTGCTGGAGGCGCGCAGGCGGGCCGCGACGTCCCGCAGAAGCCGCACGACGCGGTAGTCCTTCAGGTAAGGATGGAAGTCCCGCAGTAAGAAAACGGTGTTATCGTCGGCTTCCAAGACCCGGGCGAGGGCTTCGATTTCCGGCGAGAGCTTGCTTCCGGCGTTTTCCAGCGGCGGCCGGAAGCCCTGGGTGACGGTCCAAGTCCGCAGAGTTCGCGACAGCGTTTTGCACACCGAAGCGACGGCCTCTTCGACGCGCCGTTCTTCCCACGAAACGAGGTAGATGATCGGATACTTCGCCCGAATCAGGACTTCGATTTCACGGCTCGCAGGCATGGGCCTAGGGTACCGGAGACCCCTATCCTTCGCAGGGGAATTCGTGGTGCGGTGGCACAGCCACCGCACCGTGAGTCACACCGAATAGATCAGGTGTTAGCTTTGCCGCCGGGGACGCCGCTGAGGTCGCACGGAAGCGTATAGGTCTGGCAATCGTTGCGATCCGGGTAGAAATCGCAGTCCGAGGTGGAGCGACCCGGAAGCGAGCCGTTTCCGCGAATCCACTTTGCGTGGCCGTCGCCGAAGTTCACCGTGATGCCGTCGTTGCCCTTGAAGTTGCCGTGGAAATTCATCCACTCAAATGCGCCGGCACGAGCGCGGTTGTACATCTGGTTGCAGTACGTTCCCGTCTGGTAGAACTCCGTTTTCGGCGGGGTGGCCGGAGCGGTGAAGTCGTAATACTTCGAGTGGAAGAAAACCGTGGTGCCAGCAATGTCCTGCATGTCGCCCTGGTTGAAAACGCCGTCGCAAAGCGAACCGACGCCCGGGTCCTGGAAGACCGCGAAGTTGGGGCCGAAGCTTGAGTACCGGTAGGCACCGGTCGACCGAACCGAGAGACCGAGTGGTCCAAGCCGAGCGAGCATCGCATTCCAGTCTTCGCCGGGCGCGTCGACTTTGCTCTGAAGGATCTCAACGTTCTTCATGTACGGCACAAGCGCATCGTAAAGGGTGAAGATCGGCTGATTGGCCATGCTGCCGAGAACGTAAACCTGGCAGCTCGGGCTGGCCAAGATTCCGGCGGTTGCATAAAGGCTCTGCGGATAGTTGTCGTCGCTGTCGCCGAGGTACAGCATGGTTGCCGTGCCGAGCTGGCGGGTGTTGCTAAGGTCAACGGCTTTCTTGCCGGCAAGCTTCGCCTGGGCGAAAACCGGGAACAAGATGGCCGCGAGAATGGCGATGATCGCAATGACCACCAAGAGTTCGATAAGCGTAAAAGCGCGTTTCATTGTTTCTCCCAAGGACATCGCAGTCTATAGAGCACAAGGTTAAGAGATCATTAACGCTTTGTTAAGATTTTGCGAATGCTTGCGGATTTCGGCGTGCGGTAGCTCTGCCACCGATCGCCCGCGCCGACTCACCGCTTTCCGGATCACTCGAGACGATTGAGACTTACAACCAGGGTCGATCTCGTTTATGCTAGATCGCATGACCGACCTTGAACTTATGATCCGATTCCTCCTGCAGGCATTCATCCTGCTCGGGGCGTGCAAGATCGTCGGTTGGATCGGTGTGAAGTTTCTCGGCCAAACCCAGGTCGTCATGGAAATGGTGACCGGCGTCCTGCTAGGCCCTTCTCTGTTCGGCTGGCTCGCCCCGCAGATTCAGAACGAGCTCTTCCCAAAGACGATCCAGTACGTGATTGACGGCCAAGTAACCACGGCCAAACACCCGTCGATGTTCATCCTGTATGTCGTCGCGCAGATTGGCCTCGTGTTCTATATGTTCCTTGTCGGGCTGGAATTCGACATGAAGCTCATTTCGGACCGGATCGGCGGCGCGGTCAGCGTGTCCTTGGCGGGAATCGTCGCGCCGTTCATCCTGGGTGGAATCATCGCCGCGACCGTCATGCAGGGCCACAACGATTTCTTCGGACCGAACATCACGCTTCCAAACCAGGTGCTCTACCTTGGTGCGGCCATGTGCATTACCGCCTTTCCGATGCTTGCCCGCATTATCTATGAGCGCGGGATCTCCGGAACGGCCCTCGGCACCCTCTCGCTGGGCGCAGGGGCCGTGGACGACGCCGTGGCTTGGTCGCTTCTAGCGGTTGTTCTCGCCTCCTCAAAGGGGGACCCGAACATCGCCATCCTTGCGATCGGCGGCGGAACGCTTTTCGCCATCCTGGTACTCACGGTGGGCAAAAGGCTCATGGCCCGATTCAGCGAGTCGGTGGAAGCCACCGGCAAGGTCTCGAACGCCCTGTTCACCGCAGTCCTTTTGAGCGTGGTCGCCGGTGCCTACATCACGGACGCCATCGGCATCTACGCCGTGTTCGGAGCCTTTCTCACCGGTGCCGCCATGCCCCGTGGCAAGTTCGCTGAGATCATCCGCGAGAAGCTAGAGTTTTTCACCGTCGGATTCTTTCTGCCGTTCTTCTTCGTTTACAGTGGCCTGAACACCCAGCTGGGCCTCATCAATTCGGCGTATCTCTGGGAGATCGCGCTTCTGGTTTTGGCAGCGGCAATCGTCGGGAAAGGAGTGGCTTGCACACTCGCGGCCAGATTCAGCGGCGAGCCCTGGGCCGACAGTTGGGCGATCGGCACGCTGATGAACTCGCGAGGACTCATGGAGCTAATCATCCTCAACATCGCCTTGCAGCAGAAGATTATCACGCCGACGCTCTTCTCGATTATGGTGATCATGGCCATCGTCACCACGCTCATGGCGTCGCCAATCTTTGCGCTGATCTACCCGAAGACGCAGGCCTTCCGGCTAGCCCGGAAGAACGGCTAGCCCGTGAACTTGTAGCCCACGCCCCGCACGGTTTGCAGCCGGATGGGGGCTTGGGCATCGAGTTCGATGCGGGTCCGAAGCCAGCGGATATGCACGTCGACGGTTCTTGCCGAGACGAACGCGTCGCGACCCCAAACTCGGTCAAGAAGCGTTTCGCGGGAGAAAACCTGGCCGATGTTGCGGGCAAGGAAGTAAAGCAGCGCGAATTCCTTCGGAGAAAGCTCCAGCGGGTCACCGTTCATCCAGGCTTCGTGGCTGCGTGGGTCGACGCGCAGATTGCCGCGCTCGATGACCTCGCGGATCGGCTCGCCGGTCGATCGCCGCAGAATCGCTTTGACGCGGGCAGCAAGCTCGCCCAAGTTAAACGGCTTAACTACATAATCGTCGGCACCAAGTTCCAGACCACGCACCCGGTCGGACTCATCGGCGCGGGCCGAGACAAAGATGATCGGCGTTCCGCTGTCTTTGCGGATGGCTTTGCAGAAATCAAAGCCGGACCGCTGCGGAAGCATGATGTCGAGGATCACGAGGTCGGGCTTCACCCGCCGGAAGAGGCGCATCCCTTCCTCCGCCGAATCGGCGGTAAAGGTCGTGAAACCTTCCTTACGCATCTTAGTCTCGACAGTCTCTACGATCGACGGCTCGTCATCCACGATGAGCAGCTTCATGAAGTTGCCCCCTTGCTCGACTTGAATTGTATCCGCCTCTACCATCTTTCCGTGACGCCGGGCATTTTGTTGCCCGCTTCCCAGCAAGATTAAGGTCTATCCAGGTTAAGAGAGTGTAAAGGAACCTATGCCGAGGCCGTAATTTCTACGTTCGCGCGGGGCACCGTGACCTCGCGGCCGTCGGCGAGCTTCGCCGTAAGTACGCGCACTTCCGTGCCGCTTTCCAGCACTTGAAGGGTGGAAGGCAGACCGGTCACCGTACCGAGGGCTCCAAAATACGGCTCTCGGATGACTCGAATGGCCGCGCCGGGCTTCAGTTCAAAGATGTCTTGCGCGCGCGATTCGCTCACCGTGTCGGCGGCGATGGGAGCGAGAATCTCGGGACGAATAACGCCCGCGCGAATCTGGGTCGCTCCGTTTAGGCTGCATTCTCGGCCCTCTAGCGACTTGAGAAGCGCGAAGGTTCGGTCGGCCATCCCGAGATATCCAAAACCCTCGGTTACCAAAAGGGTGATGCCGATCTGCTCGGAACCGGTGATGGCGACCCCGATGTCGTAGCCGAGGAATGCGATGAGGTCCTCATCTCGGATGCCTCCGGCGATGATGCCGGCAGCTCCCACTTCGACGGCGCGGCGAATGGCTCCGGCACTCATCCCGGACCCGCCTACCAAAACTTTTCCGGCGTCGGTGGCCAAAATGTCGGACGGCTCCAAAACCTGGTTGGCGTCTTTAACCGCAAGCCGAATCACGCCGGTGCGCTCTCCGCCCACGCCAAAAATTCCTTGAATCATGGCGCAACGCGTTTCGATGATCGCGCCTTCGTTCGGCATGGTCTCGACGACGTGACCCTGAACGTAGGCAGTGATTCCGATGGGAATTCCCGGTTCGCGGATGTACATGCTGCCCGAGACTTCGTTGATCGAGTCGACCGTTCCGGAAAAATCGGACGTAACCGAACTCTTGAACATGCCGAAGAGCCCTTTCGTCTCGGCGATCATCTGGCCCTTCTCGATCTTCTCGCCCGGCTTCAGCTTCGACATTGCCGTAACGTCGCGCGGCTCCACGCCCAGCTTTTCGGAGAGCTTAATCGTTTGCAGCACTCCCGGAAGCACCGCCTCGGCGATGGTTTGGTCTGGACCTACGGCGTCGCCGACCTTCACCAGGACGTCACCTTCGATGGGTAGGCGTCGGGTGCGACGAACGACGATGTCGCCGCTAACGGTTAAGCCGGGGGTGTATGCGCTTGCCAATGTTGAATCCTTTGAAGCTAAATTTTAACACTTCTCGGGACGGCTTCACTTGTCGCGATCGGAAGAATGCCCAGGATAAAGCTTGGCGGTAGGGTCGAGCCGTGTTTTCGCGAAGCAAACGGCAGTCGCAGCCTCGCCAACGCCCGTCGCGATGAGCTTCAGCTTCTCCTGGAAGTTGCAGACATCGCCCACGGCAAAGATGCCAGGCAGGTTCGTTTCGTACTTCGAATCGACTTGGATCTGGTTCTTGCTGATGTCCAGCCCCCAGTCCATCAGCGGGCCGAGCGACGACTTGAAGCCAATGTTCACGACAACCGCATCGGTAGGATGATAGTGCGTCTCCTTTGTGGTGGTGTGCTCCAGGGTGATGCCTTCTAGCTTTTCCCAGCCGTGCAGTTCCTTCACCGTGTAGAAGAGCTTGAAGTCGACGCGGCTTCCGCGCACCTTTTCAACCGAGTCCTCGTGCGCTTTGAAGACGTCCCGGCGGTGGACCAGTGTCATCGGCCCGGCAACGTCTTCCAGGTTTAGCGCCCAGTCGAACGCGCTGTCCCCGCCGCCGACGATGGTCACGGCTTTGCCGGCGAACTCAGCCTTGCTCTTGACACCGTAGAAAATGCCCTTGCCGACAAGATCCTCTTCACGCGCGACGCCGATTCGGGTCGGGGTGAAGGCGCCAATTCCCGCGGAGATGATGATCGTCTTGGTCGGAAGTTCCCTTCCGCTCGCCGTGATGATCACGTAGCCGTCTTCCGTTTTGACGAGGGTTTCGGCGGTTTCTTCCAGGATGACTTCCGGGTTGAACTGGAGCGCCTGCTCGGCGAGGTTGTTAGCGAGGTCCTTGGCCAGCACCTTCGGGAAACCGGGCATGTCGTAGACGTATTTTTCGGGATAAAGCGCCATGAGCTGGCCACCGAGCTCGGGCAGCGAGTCGATCAGCCGGACCGACATCCCGCGCAAGCCGGCATAGAACACCGCGAAAAGGCCACACGGCCCGCCGCCAATCACCGTCACGTCAACTTGATTCATTGCTTCGTTCTACGTTTCGGCATCGTTGCCCGGCGTGTAGCCCATCGTTTGGTCTGGGCCGCGCCGCCTCAGATCGGACATGCATTGTATCCTCTCCGCATGATCTCCCCATCCGTTGCCGACTCGATCTTGGAGCGCCTCTCGGTATCTTCCCTTAGCGGATTTGCCTTTCGGGAGGCCGCGATGGCCGAACTGGCTGCGCTGCCGGGCTACAACTGGAGCGGAATCTATCGCCTGGAGGGCTCCGTTTTGCACCTCGACGCGTTCGTGGGTGAGCCGACGGAGCACACCGAGATTCCGGTTGGACGGGGCGTCTGCGGCACCGCGGTCGCGGAGCGAGCGAACCAGGTGATCTCAGATGTCCGCGAGATTTCGAACTATCTGGCGTGTTCGACGACAACGCGCAGCGAAATCGTCGTGCTGATTTTTGATGCGGCTGGTGATATCTGGGGCCAGATCGACATCGACGGCCATACGGTTGGCGCTTTCGACGAGTCCGATGAGCGTTCCTTGGCCGAGGTTGCGAGGCTGATTGCGACTCGGTTGGAGTAGCAGACTAGAAACGCTCTCCACCCCCAGCCCCTCCTCTCATTGAGAAATGAAAGGAGGGGAGTGATGCGGTCAGACGAAGACTTCGCTCTTTCGCTCGGAGACGCGGCGCTCGCTGTGGTCTAGGACCTTCTTGCGGAAGCGCAACTGCTTCGGCGTTACCTCGAGCAGCTCGTCGTCTCGGAGCCAGGAGAGCGCCTGCTCCAGCGAGAACTCTTTGTGGGAGTCCAAAACGCTGGTGGCTTCGCTGTTCGCGCTCCGGATGTTGTTCGCTGCCTTCTCTTTCGTGGCGTTAACGATCATGTCTTCGTCTCGGCTACAAGCACCAACGATCATGCCGCCGTAGAGCTCCGTTCCGATGGGATAGAACAACGTGCCGCGCTCCTGAACGTCTTCGTAGGCGTAGCGCGTCAGCTTGCCCGGATCCTTCGAGATGAGCGAGCCCTGAGTTCGGCTTTCGATTTCGCCGCCGTACGGACGGTAGCCATCGAACAGCGAGCCCATGATGCCAAGGCCGCGCGTCAGAGTGAGGTAGCTCGACCGGAAACCGATCAAACCACGCGTTGGGATCATGTACTGCAGCGTCGTCGTGCCCGAGTCGTTCTTGCGCATGTCGACCAACTCGCCCTTTCGTCGTGCGAGGTCTTCCATAACGCCACCGACCGACTCTTCCGGCAGCTCAAGCGTTGCGAGCTCGAACGGCTCTTCAATCTGGTTCTTTTCGCCGCGCTGGTAGATAACCTGCGGACGCGCGATCTGCATTTCGTAGCCTTCGCGTCGCATGGTTTCGATGAGGATGGCAAGCTGGAGTTCGCCGCGCGCCTGCACCTTCACGGTGTCGGCCGGTGCCTCGGGGTCAACCTTAACCGAAACGCTAACCGCCTGCTCTTTCTCAACGCGCTCGCGGATCTTGTGGATGGTGAGGAACTTTCCGCCGTCTCGACCGGCAAGCGGCGAGTTGTTGGCAAAGAAGCTCATGGACAGCGTGCTGGGCTCGACCTTAATAGCCGGGAGTGCCTCGCTGGTGTCCACGTGGCAAATCGTGTCCGAGATGAGAACGTTGTCCAAGCCGGCAAGCATGGCGATCTCACCTGCGGAAACCGCTTCAACTTCCTTCAGCTGGATGCCTTCGTAGGTCCAGAGCTTGGTGACGTTGAACGCTGCCTTCTTGACGACATCCTCGCGGAGCATCTCAACGCGGTCGCCGACCCTCACCGTTCCGCGAAGAACCTTTCCGCCAAACATGCGGCCGAGGTACTCGGAATAATCCAAGTTGTTGACCTGCAGTCGGAACGAGCCGTCGACCTCGACCTTCGGCGAAGGAACGGAGTTCACGATGGTCTCGAGCAGGAGACGCATGTCCATCTCGGTGCCTTCCGGCGTTAATCGGGCAAAACCGCTGGCTCCGCTCGTGTAAAGGTGGGGGAAGAACAGGTCCTCTTCGCTGGCGCCAAGGTCGATGAAAAGGTCGATCGTCTTGTCGTAGGCGTGGTGCGGCTGAGCGTTCTCGCGGTCGATTTTGTTGATGCAGACAACCGGCTTAAGGCCGTTCTCGAAGGCCTTCTTCAGCACGAAGCGCGTCTGCGGCATCGGGCCCTCGTTCGCGTCCACGATGAGAAGAACGCCGTCAACCATGCTGAGCACGCGCTCCACCTCTCCGCCAAAGTCAGCGTGACCCGGGGTGTCGACGATGTTGATTTTGTAATCCTTAAAGCGGATGCTGGCGACCTTAGAAAGAATCGTGATGCCCTTCTCGCGCTCCAGATCGTTGGAGTCCATGACGCGGTCCCCCATGTGCTGGTTCTCGCGGAAGGTGCCGGCTTGCTTAAAGATCGCGTCCACGAGGGTGGTCTTTCCGTGGTCAACGTGCGCAATAATGCCGACGTTTCGAATTTTCAAAGGCATTCAGTCAGTTTACCGGCTTGAGGGGGACAGTTCGTTACGCCTTTTGGGTGATTCGTGTCAAGGGGTTGTTAAGAAAATTCCGACGGAAAGTGCGAGAAGGGTCTAACCGCCTAGCAAAACGCGCTCGGCCAGGATGTAGGCCACGTAGTCATCCACCGGCACCGGCGGTACCTGCAACGTCGCCGGCAGAAATCGTCGCCAGCCCTTTCGCGGGTTGAACTCCCAGTAGCGTTCGCGGGCCTGCAGCGAGGTGTCCTGCTCATCCACGACCAAAATTCCAAGCGAAGGCATTGCCTCACGAACCGTGTGCACCACCGGGCCGGAGTTTGTGCCGCCGCCAATGATGATGGTTTCGAAGGGCTGAATCGCGAAGGTCTCAAACAGCGTGTACACGAGCTCGTCAGGCGAAACGATGTCGTGCCAAAGGAGTTTCAGCCCAGACTCTTGCGAACGAAAAACAAGCGCGACGCCGCATTTCACGCGTCCTGGGTCGATTGCTAGTACCGTTTTGTCCATGCCCGCTCGCCGCATGATTCTACTGTCCTAACGCCGTTAGCGCACATCCAATCGGATGCGAAGCGGACCTACCGCGCGCGTGTCCTTCACTACGATTGCGCGAACGAATGCCTTTCGGTTCAGGCGGCGCGCCTTGATTACCGCTTCCAGAATCTCGTCGGTGGAAACAGACCCGAAGGGCCCTTCTTCGCCTACTTTTGGAATGAGCTTGTCGGATCGCACCTTTTCGCTCAGCTTTGTCGCCAGGAACTCGGAGATCTGCCGGTAGACCACCGAAGCTTCTCGTTGACCCTCGACCATCGTTTGGCTCAGAATTTCGCCGTCTCGGTAAATCACGGGGTTCGGAAACAGGCCAAGTTCCAGGCTGACCGGCTCTCCGGCAAACGCATTCAGCGTGCTGTATCCCACCAAGGCGAGGTCGGTCTTGCTGTCGGTTAGCTGCCGAACCGCGGCCACACGGATCTGCGCCGGCGTGACTTCGGTCGAGAGCACCCCGCCGGTCTTGCCCATGATGTCGGCGGCCATGAACGGCCCGTTCGGTTTTGCCCCGCGCGCGGAAGCGGCTACACGGCAGGTGGCCAGGAATCGGTCGAACGCTTCCGCAGCTTCGGCTTCCTTAGCTCCGGCAGGAATTTCCAACCGACCCACTTCATCGCCCCGCCGAAAGATCATCGGGTTCAGCCGGGTCTTTTCGAAGGTGGAACTGATTGTCTGCGAGAACGCCTGGCTGAGCTGAAAGTCGTTTTGAACTTTGCTCAATTCGGCCGTAAGCTTGTCCAGTTCGTATTGAACGGCGTTGATCTTTTTCTCAGATTCGGCCAGTTCCTTGGCCGCCGCTTCTTTCTGCTTCACGAGGGTTTCGGTATCGGTGTTCAGGGTGGCAAGCGTCTTGTTCAGCCCGGCAATGCGTCGCTCCAACGCGCTGTTATCCGACTCCAGCTTGATGTTCTTTAAGTTGACTTCGTTGGCGTCCTTAACCGCCACGTTCCGCGTTTCGTTCGCCTTGCGCGTTTCGGCCTGAACCCGGCTCAGCTGCCCCTTTGCCAGATTCAGTTGCTGCTGAGCCGCCTGAAGCTGTGACTGGTTCTTTTGCAACTCGGCCGCGTTCCTCTTCAATTGCGCGTCGAGTTGATCGATTCGGCGCTGCGACGACGCGACCGATGCCTGAAGCCGCCCGACTTCCTGCTTTCGCTTTACGATCTCCGCCTTTTGCGCGTCCAGTAGTTTCTGCTGCTCTTTCGCCTTCTGCTCCCGCTCCTTGTTGGTTATCGTTAGCAGTTTGTTTTGGAGCTCCAAGTTGCTCGACTGCGCCTTCAATTCGCCGAGTTGGACAGTGACAACGCTCAGCTCTTGAATCGCGCGTCGGCCGTAAAGTAGCCAGCGACGAACGTCGGCACTGAAAACTCCCACCAAGCCGATGGTGAGCATCGACACGATCACCCCAGAAAGAAACACGCCCAGGTTTGCCACGTGGCGCGGCCGCATTCGGCCAATGCTCAGCCGCTTCTTGCCCAGCTTTCGGCCCAAATTGTCGGCGAAAACGGCGATGCCGCCGCTAACGAGGACAATGAGAAGCAGAAAACCAGTGGTGAGAAAGTCCAATTACTGGTTCCTTTGGTGCACCAAAAAGCCGGCGCAAACGGCCCCGATGACGATCGGGCCGAAGGCCGCTGCCCACGGCGGAATCGCACCGTTTTGAGACCAAACCGCCATGAAGTTTGCCAGCATGTAGTATCCAAAAATGATCGCGACCGCCAAGGCGAACCCAGCGGCGGTGCCGGTGCGATGGTTCCGAATGCCAAGAACGGCCCCTAAAACGCCGAACACGACGGCGGCCAGAGGAATGGAAAGTTTATTCCAATAACCGTACTCATAGTTCGCAATTTGGGCGGAAGTTCGCGTTCCGTTTACGCGGTGGTTCCGAATTACGGTCGCAAGCTCGGACATCGACATCGAGTCGAAGTCGTCGTCGCGCTCTTTCAGCAGGTCGGTGAAGCTCCCGCGCGGCTGCGCGATTCCTTCCGGCCAAACATCACCGTCCAGCGTCGTCCGAAACCGAAAGTCCGGCGTGAACAACACCGCGCCGCCGCGCACCCGCCAGTTATCCAGGCTTGTAAACGTTACGGTTTTCGCAAGCATGATCAGGCTTTCCTTTCCGGCATCATCGTACTGAACGACAGTCACACCTTCTAGACTCCCGTCGGCCGCGTTTGCGTTCTTGGCCAAGATGCCAAGCCGGAGCTTTCCGTTCTCGATCTGCGTTTTCGATACCGGCATGGCGGCGGTGACTTTTTTCGCCTGCACGATGCGGACGCCAAGCGCCAGTGACGCCCGGGCCGACGACGGAACGATCGTCTCGTTGAAAACAAAAGTGAGAAGCGCAACCGCGATGGCAAACAGTCCAGCGGGGGCAACAATCCGGTAGACGCTCGCTCCACCGGCCTTCATCGCGACAATCTCGCTGTCCGAACTGAGGCGACCAAAGCTCAGCAGCGCCGCCAGCAACACCGCCATCGAGAACGTTTTGGTCAGCATGCTGGGCAGCAAAAGCATGAAAAGCTCCGCGATTTGACCGAACGGAACGCCGTCCACCACATAGCCGGTGAGTCGGCCAAGGAAGGTGGCCGCCATGAGAAGGGCGGTGAACATGCCCACACCAAAGGTCCACGGGCCGACGATCTCCTTAAAGATCAGCCGATCAGTCTGCCGCATTCTCTTCCCTCAGCCGGATAGCTTCAAACGGGTCCGTATTGAACTGCTCGCCTAGGTAGAACTTCCGCACCATCGGGTCGGCGGCGATGTCCGCGCCTTTGCCTTCCGCGATGATTTTGCCGTCGATGAGGATGTAGTTTCGATCGGTGATTCGAAGCGTGGCCGCCACGTTATGGTCCGTGATGAGGATGCCGATGCCCCGGGCCTTCAATCGGAAAATAATGGCCTGAATCTCTTCGATGGTCACCGGGTCGATTCCCGTGAACGGCTCGTCCAGGAGGATGAACTTCGGATCGGTGGCAAGGGCGCGGGCAATCTCGACGCGGCGGCGCTCGCCGCCGGAGAGCACGTTTCCTTGGCTCTGCAGAATTCGACCAATGTGCAATTCCTCTGCCAATTCTTCGACCTTGGCGCGGATCTCCTTTCGGCTCTTTTTGGCCAGTTCCATCACGAGGCGCAGGTTGTCCTCCACCGTCAGCTTTCGAAAAACGCTGGCCTCTTGCGGCAAGTAGCCGACGCCGGCGCGCGCGCGGCGGTGCATGGGCCAGCGCGTCACGACTTCGGCATCGAACTTCACCCGACCGCCGTTTGGCTTCACCAAGCCAACCGTCATGTAAAAGGTCGTCGTCTTACCGGCTCCGTTCGGCCCGAGAAGGCCCACGATTTCGCCCTGCGAGATTTCATAGGAAACCCCGTTGACTACCTTACGCCCGCGGTACGACTTCTGCAGGTCCTCGGCCCGAATCGTCAAAGCTTCGCGGTACCGCCTTTCTTCTTTTTCGGCACCAGTTTGAGAGTCGTGCTGACGGGTTCGCCGCTGGCCGCGATCGACACCGCCTCCTGCTTTTCGTTAATCTGGATGACCACGCGGGTGATGCCGGTGGTCTCGCCCTGGTCCGCCTCGGCAGTCCCGGTGAGTTTGATGGTTCCGGTGAGCACGGCTTCGGCGCCGGTTCCTTTCAGTCGGTACTCCAGGCGGTCTCCCGTCGCGGTGTAGGTCTCGGTTCCGTCTGGCTTACCCGGCGGCCGCTTCTGGTTAACCTTGAGCGAAACCTTGCCTTCCAGAATCGCGGTTCGAACCGGGTCCTTTTCCTTCTCGGCGGTCGAAACGGTCAGCCGAAGCGAATCTCCCGTGGCCACGCTGGCCTGCTTCCCGTCGGCGGTTGCGTTCTTCAGGGTCACGGCCCCGGCCATGACGACGTCGCCGGTCTCGCCCTTGTCGGTGTACGTCGTCTTCTGGCCAGTCGCCTCGACGCGTCCTTTCAGGTCTTCCTTCGCGAAGAAGGTAGCCCCGGTCGCGGTTGCGACTTGAACCTTTTGCTTCTTCGGGTTCTCTTTTCGCGGGACCAACGTCGTGTCGATCTGGCGGGTTGCGGTAAGTCGGAAGCCCTCGACGCTCGCGGTGATGCTGGCCGGCTTAGCCGCGACTCCATCAAACCGAAGCCGGGTGCTTTCGTTGACCACCTGGGTGAACAGGACGTTAAAGCCTTCCAGCACCAGCGTCCCCTCGTTTCGAACGGCCTTGAACGGTCGGTCAGTCTGAGCCGGAGCGCGCGCTTCACCCGTCAGAACCAGTGCCATTGGCACCAACAAAGCGAGCGGCAGGGCGGCAAGGCGAAGGTCAAGTTTCATAACAGATCGACAAAAGCTATTTTGGCCGGAAGAAGGTCTCCGGAGTTCCGATGCGGGTTAGGTCTGGCGTCGCCACTATCTCTTCGCCCAATTCGATTCGCCCGTCGGGAAAGGTGACGACCACGTTTCCAACCGCCCGAAGCTCCTTTTTCACCCCGTCGTACGTTGCCGAACGGCAAGTCAGAACCGCTTTGAACGGGATCGCCGTGACCGAGACGTTTCCCGAGAGATACAGTTTCGACGCCTCTTGCTCGGCCCGCCCAGAATCCGCTTTGTAGGTCCCTTGGACCGCGTCGCCCCGGAAAAACTCGCCGTTCACGACTTCAAGATCGGTGACGGACTTCTTCGTCTCTACTCCCCGTATTTCGGCTCGTTCCCAACGAACGTTCCACATGCGCTCTTTTTTGTCCGGGGCGAACGCCACCGTCTCACCCGAGTTTGATTTCAGGATCGTGGTTGGCTTTTCTACCGGCTTCGGCTTCGCGGGCTTGGCGGCAGGCGGAGCGGCGCAGCCGGCAAGCACCACCAGGAATACGAGCAGGTACCGCATCGGACAAAGGTTTAACGTGCCACCGGCAGGTCGGCAACGGACGCCCGGTTCATGATCCGCCCGGTGTGTTGCCCGGCAAGCTGGCCACAGGCCGCAGCAATGTCGTGGCCGCGCTCCATGCGCTCCGAGACGTTAACGCCCGCCTGCTCCAGAATTTGCCGGAATTGGCGGACGGCCTGCCGGGTCGGCCGGGCAAAGCCTTGCTCCGTATCCACGTAGTTGAACGGGATCAAATTGACGACGTTGGGAACACCTCGAATGAGCTTGGCCAAAGCTTTGGCTTGGTCCGGCGTGTCCGTAACGTCGCGGATCAGCAAGTACTCCAGCGTGATCTTCCGGCCGGTCGCTTGTTGATACTCGCGCATCGCGTTGAAGACCTCCTGCACCGGCCACCGGTGATTGACCGGCATCAGGCGATCGCGAACTTCGTCCAGCGGCGAGTGGAGCGAAAGTGCCAGGTGGATCGGAAGCTTTTCCTCCGCGAGTTTTTCGATTTGGGGAACGATGCCGACGGTAGAGACCGTGATGTGCCGGTAGCTGAGGCCGACCTCGTCATGCAGAATCCGCATCGCCTTGATCAGGTTCGGAAGGTTGAGAAGCGGTTCGCCCATCCCCATGAACACGACATGCGAGATGCGCCTCTCGCTGAGTTGCTGAAGCATGAGGTACTGGCCCACGATCTCCGAAACGTCCAGGTTTCGCTGGAAGCCGCCCAGGCCGGTCGCGCAGAACTTACAGCCCATCGGGCAACCGACTTGGCTACTCAAACAACACGAAACTCGGTCTTCATACGGAAGCAACACACACTCGAAAACCTGATTGTCGCCGCGATGGACGAGTAATTTGTCCACGCCGTCGGTCGACTGCTTGCGAACGGCGGTCTCCAATGGGTGGGTTCGGAAGCACAGTTCCAGTTCGTCGCGAAGAGCTTGCGGAAGGTCGCCCATTGCCTGCAGGTTCGTCTCGTGCCGGCGGTAGAGGTGCCAGGCAAGCTGTTTCGACCTCATGCTGGCGTCGCTTCGCTCGCCAAGAACCGCCTGAATTTCCTTCTGACTAAGCCCGATTAGACAGGGAAGTTTCTCTTGGTTTTCCCCAATCTTCATTGGCTAGAGTTTACCGGGACGGGGGAGGCGGGCCCCGCCATCGACCTCTCGGGCCAAGTTTTTGACCGAGTTTTGTTAGCATTTCTTAACGGAAAAGGGGGTCCCAGGTTCAAGCTTCGGGAACCCAGCAAAAAGACGTGTTGTTCTGCCCGTCGCTGGCATGCTAGACATGCAATGATGCTTGCGTTAACTGCGGCTATGATGATGGTTGTCGGCACCCCGACCCCCTTGTCAAATGCTAATTCGATTCCTGATCTAAACGCCTTTGTGGAAAACAAAGGCCAGTGGGATCCGCAGGCGCGATTTCTTGCTAAGACCGGTGGCCTAAACTTTTGGGTTACCGAGACTGGCTTCACGCTCGACCTCAAAAAGGCCGTTGCGGGAGAAAGTGGATCGCGTCATATCGGACACGTAGTGAAAGTCCAGGTTGTCGGCTCTAGGGGTGCGGCCGATACGTCTGGAGTTCGACAGGTTCAAGGAAATCTCAACTTTCTGAAAGGAGAAGCTTCTGGGTGGGTGACGGATGTGCCGCGCTTCCAAGAAGCAAAAGCCCAAAACCTCATTTCGGGCGTCGACGCTCGATACTATTCGGAGAACGGCCGACCGCGATACGACTTGATCGTCCGCGCCGGAACGGACCCGAGCACGGTGAAGCTGAATTACGACGGCGCTGAGAACCTCCGAATCGGAGCCAACGGCGTGTTGAAGTTCGACACGACCGTCGGAACGGTCGAAGAGAAGGGTCTCTTCGTCTACCAGAACATCAACGGAACCGTTAAGCCGGTTGCCGCTGGCCACGTTATCAACCCGGACGGCACCGTGTCGTTCAAGCTCGGCAGCTACGACAAGTCGAAGCCGGTTGTCATCGACCCGATCATCTGGTCCGCTTTCAGTGGCGGCACGGCAGATGAGGCGTTCAACAAGGTAACCCAGAACGCAGCCGGTCAGGTCTTCGCTGTCGGAACTTCGTTCTCGACCGACCTTCCGACCACGGCTGGAGCCTACGACGAGTCGGCAAACGGCGGAACGGACGTTTATGTTGCCGGAATCGCCGCAGACGGCATGTCGCTCCTGTTCGGCACCTACCTTGGTGGTAGCTCGGCCGATATGGGTAACGACATCGCGTTCACCTCGGCCGGATCCCTTGCCATCACCGGTGCAACGACCTCGGTCAACTACACCGCCGTCGGCGCAAAGCTTCCGCGAGACCTCGGAACCACGACGATCTCTCAAGACGCGTTCGTCACCAGCCTTTCCGCGAACGGAGCCAGCGTGCTCTGGTCGTCGCGAATCGGTGGTGCTTCCACGGACTTCGCAACCGGCCTTTCGGCCATCGGTTCGCAGGTCTACGTCGTTGGCGGCACCACGTCGTCCAACTTCCCCGCGATCGCCAACCCGGCGTTCAGCGAGCGACCGTTCCAGTTCCGAAAGGGCGCTGGACAGGATGCATGGCTGGCCCGAGTCAACGTGACCGGCGCCATCGTCTTCTCGACGTTCCTTGGCGGAGCGGGCGACGAAGTTGCAACCGACGTTGCAACGCAGGTATTCGACCCGGTAGTCACCGGTTGGACGACGTCTTCGGACTTCGCTAGCACGACGGCTTACCCGACGGCATTCGACACGACCTACAACGGCGGCCGAGACGGCTTCGTCATCGGTATCACCGGCGGCGGAAACGCGCTTCGCTACAAGAGCTACCTCGGTGGCGCAGGATTCGACGACGCAAGAACGATTGCGGTCAAGCCGAACGGAGACTTCACGGTTGCTGGAAACACGCAATCGACCGATTTCCCGCTCCTGAAGCCATTCCAGCTCACGACCACCGCGCCGAACGCGTTCGTGACGCAGTTCGTGGCCAATGCCACGGCCATCAACTTCAGCAGCTACCACGGTAGCCGACAGGCTGCTGCCGGCGACGGCGGCACGACGGCCAGCGATATCACCCACGACCGCTTCGGCGGCCCGGTTCTCGTTGGTTCCACCAGCGCTACCCGAATTGCCCTCCGCGGTAAGGGTGCCCAGCAGACGCTCGTCGGCCAGAGCGATGGATACATCGTTCGACTGAGCCCGACCGGCGGCTACGTCTACGGTTCGTTCATCGGCGGCGTCGCAAACGACAACGCCAACGGACTTGCCTTCTCGACCACCGGTATCGCTACCGTGGTTGGCCAGGCAAACGCCGGCTTCCCGACCACGGTTGGTTCGGTTGACGAAACCAACAATGGCCTCGCCGATGGCTTCGCGCTGAAGATGGACCTTCCGGTCTCGCTTCGCTCGACCTACCACCGCGGCCTCATGTACCCTTACCAGCTTCCGGTTTACGTTCAGCTGGACGGTATTCCGTTCAGCGACGTAACGGTTTCGGTTATGTCCGACAACCCGATTGTCACCATCCCGTCGACCATGACGGTTCCTGCCGGTCTCAGCTACGCATTCGCGAAGTCGCCGGTTAGCCCGCTCTGGATGGACGAAATGGGAACCATCACCGCAATGTGGGATGGCACGACCCGGACAGCTCCGTTCATGCTCGCAGCGCCGATGATCTCTTCGATCACCACGGCAAGCAACATGGTTGCCGGCGGCCGAACTCTCGGTGGCACGGTTAACCTCGACTCGCGATTCCTTCTCACGCCGCTTGCGCTGACTTTGGTTGATGCAACGACGGGAGACGCGATCTCCAGCGATGTCGCAACGATCGCTCCGGCAACGGCTCGGGTCGATTCGACCACGGCTGCCTTCACCATCTCCACCAGGTCCGTTCCGATGGACATGATGGTTAAGGTTAAGGGCGCCAAGAACGTGATGAGCGATGCCTTCACGATCAAGGCTCCGGTTCCGACGACCTTGCAGCTCAGCAGAAGCAGCGTCCTCGGCGGCCTCGGTACTTCGATGACCGGCACGGTCTACCTCGACGTTAACGCTCCGGTTGGCGGACTCACGGTTGCCGTGAACTCCACCGACAGCGCCATCATGGTTCCCGCAACCATGACGGTTCCCGCCGGTACGAAGATCGGCACGTTCACGTTCATGGCCGGATCGGTCATGGCGAACACCGTCGGTGCGGTTGAAGTCAACGCAAACGGCGTCGCCGTTTCGAAGGCGTTCACCGTTTTCGCTCCGCAGCCGGTCTCGGTTACGGTTTCCCCGACCAGCGTCGTTCGCGGCAACTCGGTCTCGGGTACGGCTACGATCAGCGCTCCGGCACCGATCGGCGGCCTGAACCTCGTTCTGGAGCTCACGAGCCCGCTCACCGGAATCACGGTTCCGGCGTTCGCATTCGTGCCAGAGGGCGCAACCACGTCGAATCCGTTCATGATCGACACCACCGCGTCGGCTCCGGTCGGCGCCGTTCTGTTCAAGGTCATCTACAACGGTAAGACCATCAACGGAACCTTCCGCGTCCGAGCCTAACGGCTCATCGCAATCGAAGGCCGGAAGTCGAAAGACTTCCGGCCTTTTTTGTGCCTCTTTTGGCCTACCGGCGCCGTGGGATGCGATAAATTAGAGTTTCATGGCCAAAAACGGTGTTGCGATGCTTTTCGGTTTGGTGGTGGCCGCCGGAGCGGGTGCGTTCGGCGCATTTCAGGTTTCCAAGTTCCTGGACCAAAGCCGTCCGGCAGCGGACAATCGAGCTGCCGAACAGTTGTTACAGCCCGTCCGCTATGAGCCCAGCGCGCCGCTACCCGCCGGGAGCGTGGACTTTCGCTCCGCCGCCCGGCGCGTCACCCCGTCGGTCGTCAGCGTCGACCGCTACGAGCGGCAGATGAACTTTTTCGGCGAGCCAGGGGCCGAAGCCGAGACCGGAACGGGATCCGGCGTCGTCATCTCGGCGGATGGAATCATCGTCACCAACAACCACGTGGTAGCCGATGCCGACCGCGTGAGGGTCCGCTTTGGCGACGGAAAGATGGTCGACGCGAAGGTCGTCGGAACCGATCCGACTTCCGATCTTGCGGTCCTGCGGGTCGAGTCTAAGAATCTCTCGCCGATCCAGTTTGCGGCCTCAAAGGATGTCGAGATCGGGCAGTGGGTCATGGCAGTCGGCAACCCGCTTGGCTTCGATAACACGGTCAGCGTGGGCGTCGTTAGCTCGCTTAAGCGCAGCCTGCCCACCGACCGGCAGGGCAACGGGCTGGTCGATGCGATTCAGACCGACGCGGCGATCAATCCGGGCAATTCGGGCGGTGCCCTATGTGACGCGGAGGGACGGCTCATCGGGATCAATTCGGCTATCGCCAGCAGCACCGGCCAAAGCATTGGCATCGGCTTCGCGGTGCCGGTAGACCGCGTGCGGTCGGTCGCCAGCGACATCCTGAAGTTTGGCTATGCGCGGTACGCAAGCCTGGGAATCCTCACCCGACGCCGCCTCGACGGTGCCCTTGCCTATACGAACGTGCGCCGCGAGTTGGCCGGCCTGGCCCAGCAGGAGGACGCGAGCAAGGTGCCGATGCGCGGCATCATCGTCATGGACGCCTCGCCCGAAACCAAGCGGGCCGGCATCGACCGATGGGACATCATTACCGCGATTGACGGCGTTGCGACCGACGGAACGTTCGATCTGAATCGTGCCTTGGTCCCCAAAAAACCGGGAGACCAGGTGGAGGTTTCGGTTTGGTCGCGCGGCCAGGCGAAGAAGGTCCGGTTTAAGCTGCAAGAAGCCCGGCGTCGGTAGTACGCGGGTGTTGGGTCACGCTTTTTCGTGACCCGTAGGTGCGTGATCGAAAGAGTATTCTCCTAATGCGGTGTACGTCAGAGTGTGAGGCGAAGGGGTAGCCGCGACGTCATCTCAACCGGCATTACCTCACCCGGTTACCGATCCTGCGATAATTCATGAAAAACCACCTTCTTGTCATCTCGGTGGCGTCCGCGATCGGGTTTTCCGCCACCGGCCACGCCGCGCTAATTCACCTTGAACACACCGAGTTCATCGTGAAGTACGACCCGGCGTATTCGCTAGTTTCCTGGTCCGTCCCAATCGCTGGATCAGTTACGCTTGACCATGAAACGGACATCGCCATACCGTCCGCTTACGAGTTAGTCGGCGAAGAACCCCAACCGTGGGATCTTGACAGAGGAATCCTCTACTTTAACGCTGCGAACCGTCCCAACTTTATCGGTGAGGGCACGCACAAGTTTTATCGATGGAATGGGACGACCAGACTTGAATTCAATTCCCTATCGCAACCATTGGCAGGCGATATACGACAGTACCGACTTTATGCGGGTGTGAACCCGCCACTAGATGAGGGAAATCCGGCCGACTATCTGCAGAGTCCCTATGTGGACATCACGCTGCACTTCGTGCCCGTGCCGGAGCCGGCGAGCATGGCCGTCCTCGGCCTCGGCGCCCTTGCGCTTCTGCGAAGAAAGAAGAAAGCCTGAATCAGCTCTGAACCCCTCTCCAATCTGTTGGAGAGGGGCAGGGGTGAGGCAAAAGAAGCAATGCTGTCTAAAGAAACCATTGACCCGTTGATTTCCGACGGCGTGGACGCTCGCATAGTGGACGTACCAACGGGCACGAGCCTCGATCTCATCTCCACAACTACTACATCTCCCGATTCTTGGATCCTGCGATAACTCATGAACACCTCCTTAACGATTTTCTCGATCGCCGCCCTCGGCTGCATGGCTGCCAGTAGCCAGGCAGCTATGATCCATCTCGACCAGACGAACTTCAACGTCTACTTGAATAGACCCTCTGCAGTCCTCGATTGGTCAGCACCCGCCAGCGGCCGCCTTACTTTAGAGGCGGGCGAAATTGGCGCTAGGCCGATCGCGTTCGAACTTGACGGGCGTGGAAATCTTCTCCCTCACGACTACGACAGGGGAATGTACTTCCTCGCTGGAACTGAGTCCTTGTTTGAGGGCGAGGGGGAGCACTCATTCGGCCAAGGCGGACAAGAAGTCCGACACGTGTTTCAAGCCACAGTGTTTCCAAGTGCTGGAGAAACACGGACCTACCGCCTATATGCTGGGACCAATGTTTTTGAAGATTCGGACGATCCCTACGACTATGCCAACGATGTGTTTGTAGACATTACATTCCAATTTAGCGACGGAGTTGCACCACCCGTACCGGAACCGGCGAGCATGGCCGTCCTCGGCCTCGGCGCCCTCGCCCTCTTGCGACGAAAGAAGAAAGCCTGAAGCGCCTCTGAACCCCTCTCCAATCTGTTGGAGAGGGGCAGGGGTGAGGCAAAAGGTTGGGCCTCCCTACCACAGAGTTTGGCGGGAAACCGTTTACGTTGAGTTGCAATTATAATGACTCTATAATTTTATTATTTAAGCCTCATCCCTTCCCTTCTCCCCAGGGAGAAGGGTTCAGACAGCCTTCGCGTTCGATCCCGGTTAGCCCGAAGGGCTGTAGCCGACGGCTCCGTGCCGTCGCTAAAGCGATTGCCCTGGGCCGGAAGGCCTCCGGCACTCGCAAGAAAAAACCGTAAACTCCGGCAAGCCTTCCAGCGTCGCCAGCCCGTATTATAAGTAACGGTTCTGCGGGACACTCAACGAACCGAAAAACCTCATGTCGCTGCACTCAGACGGCTTAATTCAGCTTTTGGACGTCTTGCCGGGCGTCGTTCGAGCGAGGCTAGAGCGCTCGGGAGATCTGGATTCCCTCATCGAAGTTGTGTTGGACTACGGCCGGGCCGCCGAGGCCCGTTACCGGGATCGGGTCGAACGTTTCCACGAAATCGTGGTGACCGAGCTCGATCTGGAGCACGTCAGTCGCTCCATTGGAACGTTTGGAACCGACAATCGGGCGGGCATCGAACGCACCCTGCACCGAATTTCCGCCATCCGGAACCGCCACGGAAAGGTCATCGGCCTTACCTGCCGCGTGGGCCGCGCCCTCGAAGGAACCATCGACATGATCGATGACATCGTTCGAAGCGGCAAATCCCTTCTGCTCCTCGGAAGGCCGGGCGTCGGAAAAACTACCAAGCTACGAGAAGTCGCGCGGGTGCTGGCCGATGAAGTCGGCATGCGCGTGGTCATCGTGGACACTTCGAACGAAATTGCCGGAGACGGCGACGTGCCCCACCCGGGAATCGGCTACTCGCGCCGCATGCAGGTTCGCGAAAGCGCCGATCAACACAACGTGATGATTGAGGCGGTGGAAAACCACATGCCCGAGGTCATCGTGATCGACGAAATTGGTACCGAGATGGAAGCGGCCGCCAGCCGAACCATCGCCGAGCGCGGTGTGCAGCTTGTGGGAACCGCCCATGGCCAGACGCTGGAGAACCTGATGCTGAACCCGACCCTGGCCGATCTCATCGGCGGGATTCAGGCCGTCACGCTCAGTGACATGGAAGCCCAGCGCCGCGGAACCCAAAAGACCGTGCTGGAGCGCAAGGCACCACCGACGTTCGATGTCGTCATCGAGCTACTCGATTACGACCGATGCGCGGTTCACCACAACGTGCAAAAGACGGTGGACATGATCCTGCGTGGTATCGCCCCGCGACCCGAAATTCGGCTTCGAACCGGGACCGGGGTCGAGATCGTTCAGGACGAGGAAACCGCCGAACTCAATCACCCAGGGTTCAACGAGCGGTTCCCCTCGCTGGCAAGAAACGGCCAGCAACGGGAGCCGAACGCTCGCGAAGGCCGCCAGGGGAACCAAACCCCGCCACGCACCTCTCCGACATTGCCCGTAGCCCCGCCCAAGCTACCGAGTTCTCAAGAAACGGAGGTGACGGACGAAAACCAGAATGGCTACGTTCGCATCTTTCCCTACGGGATCGCAAGGTCAAGGCTCGAAAGGGCAATCCGGGAAAAGAAAGCGCCGGCGGTGGTCACCGGCGACGTCAGCCAAGCGGACGCGGTGATGGCGATTCGGTCGACTTACCAAAGTCGGCCGAAGAAGATTCGAGATATCGCCGGACGGCCTTTGCCGACGGTGGTCGTGAAGTCGAACTCGTTCAACCAAATCGCGATGGCTCTGGATGATCTGCTTCGGGGAACCTCGGAGACGCCGGACATGCACGCCCGCGCCGCCGAGGAGATCGAGATGGCGGTCGAAGCCGTCTCTCAAACAGGGAAGGCGTTCGAGCTTTCTCCAGCCCCGGCACCCATCCGGAAGATCCAGCATCAAATGGCCGAAGCAAGGAAGCTGGCCAGCGAAAGCGTCGGCGAAGAGCCGAACCGCCGCATCCGGGTTTTGCCGGTTCGGCTTTGAGGTCCTAGGGCCTATTGGGGCGTCGGTACACTTCGATTGTGCCGACGCTCTTTCTCCTTTTGGCCGTGCTTCCTTCCGGGGCCATCCCCATGCGGCAAGCCGAGCCGAGCGTCATCGAAATCTCCCGCGGCGCGCGCGGCGATTTTGAGGTTGCCGACACCACGCTCTCATCGAGCGAGCCGGACCGAAGCTTTGGCGGAGACCAGACCTTGGCCGCTGGGCCCCAGAAGGCGATTCTGATTCGGTTTGGGGCCCTGCGACGGGCGGTAGCGGCGAATCAACCCATCTTGGAAGCTTCGCTTCGGCTTACTTTGGCGGGCGGCGGTCCGGCGAAATTGGCGTCGGTTTCGGTGGTTAAGGTGCCGTGGGGCGAGGGCCCGGCCAATAGCCTTCGAAGCTCGCTTGTCGGATTAGACAAAACGGGCAAAGCGGCGGCACCTTTGCTCGCCGCGACTTGGCGAGAGCGACGCGGCCAGCGTGCGCCATGGCAACGCGCGGGAGCCAGCGGAGCCGCCGACGCGGTCGTTGTTCCGAACGTGAAGTTCCAGGCCGACGCCGACACCTTGACGCTGACCGGGCTGGAAAAAGCCGTCACCGAAATGCGAGATCGGCCGGAAGAGAACTACGGTTTTCTGCTTAATTTTGAGACTGCCGTCGAGTTCTCCAGCAGTGAAGCCTCGCGGGGCCGACCGGTGCTCGCGGTGAAAGTCGGCGGATCGGTCGCGTCGGCGGGAGCCGACCTCGCGGTTGAGTCGATCGTCCGAACTGCCCCCGACACCATTACGGCGACGATCGTAAACATCGGCGATGCGCCAAGCTCGGCCTTTTCGACCGTCTGGTCGGTGGATGAGCGCGTGGGCTCGATACGCGACGGCGGCAAGTCTCTGCCGGCCGGCGGCTCGACCACGGTGACGTTGCAAGATTCGGGCACCACGCAGCCCGACGGTCGCCTGCATCCAATCACGCTTACGGTGACTCCGGAAGCGCCGGAAGCCAACCCAACCAACAACGCCGCGACCTATCAGGCCAGCGGGCAGACGTTGCCGGTCGCCCTTTCGCCCGAGTTTGCGGCGGCGGTCGCGGTTCGCCCGGCGAGTTGGCTCTCGAATCTGGCGAACGAGCTGAACGATTCCATCTTCCCCTACAGCCGTTTCTCGTTTTCGCCGGAAGGCACGATTGCGCGGGTGAACCTGGTCCCGGCGATCGGCGAAACCGGCCTTACCCTGGGTTTGCGGCCCGGTTTATCGCCGCGCGAGGCGGCGATCCGGCAGATTCTCACTGCAATGGGAGCTCCCGATTTCGCCGCCCAAAACATCGAGTTGAAGACGCCGGACGGGCGCATCTTGCCAACCGACGTCTTCTCGGGCCTCAGCGGATACGGGGATACGCGAAACGAATCGAACCTACCGGGATCGCTCGCCTTGCCGTACGCGCCGTTTTCGTCGCCGATCTTCGACGTGAACCCGCTGGTGCCAAGCGGCTTGCTGTCATCTTCTGACGTCGCCGCGCTTAACGCAAAGCTTGCCGGAACAACGCCGACCGTACCCAAAACCAGCTTACTGCGAGTTCAAGATTTGGCCGGTCGGCCAATCGCCGCGCAGGAGCTTGGCTTCTATCCCGTGGTCGATGGCAAAGTGGCCGAGGAAGCCGCCTTCAAGGTTTCTTCCGGAACGACCGGTACCGTACTTCTACCCGGGCAGGACGCCACCGGACCGCTCTGGGCCGACGGTCGGCCGACGACTTACGCGATTCGAGCCGTTCGGTTTGGGGTTACCGACTGGACGGCGCTGAAAAAATGGCAACTGCTCGACGCCGCCCGACGAGGCACGGGAGCGGCTTTCTTCGAGTTGCGCTTTAACCTCCCGGGCTCGGCCCTGGATAGCGCCGTTAACCTAGCCTCCGGCAAACTGGCGAATGACATGGTCGGCAGCCTGCCGGTGGAGCTGCTGAAGGCAACGGACGGTAACCCGGCAACGGCGCTCAAACTCGGCGGTGAGAAGGGCTGGGTCGAACTTGATTTGGGCAAAGACCGCACCCTCGGCGAAATCCGAATTGCGGCGGGCACAAGCTTCTGGGACAAGTTCGACATCATTGGATATGGCACCGGTCAAACCGCTGCCGACGGCACGCTGCTGGCCCGCGAGATCGACTGGAATTGGACAAGTCGGCTCCGCAACGAAGGCGGGGCGGTTCCGTATCGCGGCTTCACCGCGCGGGTGCGCTATATTCGGTTGGTCAACCGAGGCTCAAAAACGGGCGAACTTGCCGAAATCGTCGCGACACCGGCCCTTCTTAACAACTAGCAAAAATTGGCCCGTTTCACTTCCATTTCTGGGGGAGAAGGGGCGTAACCTAGAGTGATGAAAGCGGTGGTGATGGCGGGGGGTGAAGGGTCGCGTCTGCGTCCCGTAACGTCCAACATTCCCAAGCCGATGGCCCCCATCTGCAACAAACCGCTGATGGAGCACATCCTGACGCTGCTCCGGCGGCACGGAATTCAGGACGTGCTGGCCACCGTTTGCTACCTGGCCGACGAGATCACGGGCTATTTTGACGACGGCTCAGACTTCGACGTACGTCTTAGCTATAGCGTCGAGAGCAATCCGCTTGGAACCGCTGGCGCGGTGAAAAAGGCCGAGGGGCAGCTACGCGAGGATACTTTCCTCATCATCTCCGGCGATGCTCTGACCGATTGCAACCTGACGGAGGCGGTGCGGTTCCACCGCGAGAAAGGTAGCGTTGCGACGTTGGTGCTTTGCCGCGTACCGAATCCGCTGGAGTTCGGCGTCGTGATTACGGATGAAGAGGGCCGCATCGAGCGATTCCTTGAAAAGCCGGCGTGGAGCGAGGTCTTCTCCGACACCGTGAACACTGGAATTTACATCCTGGAGCCGGAAGTTTTCGATACGATGCAACCGGGGCAGGTGTATGACTGGAGCAGCGATATCTTCCCAAAGCTCCTGGCCGACGGCCGCCCGATCTATGGCTATGTGATGGATGGCTATTGGGCCGACGTGGGCTCGTTGGAGCAATACCGGGAAGCCCACCACGATCTGCTGGCGCGCAAGATTGACCTGCCGGTGCCAGAAATTGGGGCGAACTGCACGATTGACGCCGGGGCCGAAATCATTGCCCCGGTGACGATGGGCCGCAACGTCCGGGTGAAGCGCGGCGCGCGGGTAGGGCCGTTCACTAGCATCGGCGATAACTGCGTCATCGAAGAAAACGCGGTCGTCGGTAGATCGGTCGTATGGGACTCGACCTACATTGGCCCCAGCGTGGGCGTGCACTCCGCCATCGTGTGCAACCGTGTGACGCTGAAAAAAGATTCCGTCATCAACGAGGATGCGGTCGTAGGCGATCGCTGCCTTGTGGACGTCGGCGCGACCGTGCGGCCCCGGGTGAAAATTTGGCCGGACAAGATCGTCGAGCGCGGCTCCACGGTGACGATGTCGCTGGTTTGGGGCAACAAGTGGCGCGGAAACCTCTTCCGCGAGCTTGGCGTGGCCGGGCTGTCGAACATCGAAATCACGCCGGACTTCGCCTGCCGGTTGGGCTCGGCGTTTGGTTCGTGCTTCTCGCCGGGCGTTCGTATCGTCACGAGCCGGGACAGCACGCGAAGCTCGCGAATGATCAAGCGGGCCCTGATTTCGTCGTTGCTCAGCGTTGGCTGCGACGTTTTGGATCTTCGGAGTTCGGCCCTGCCGATCACCCGGCACTTCATCAAGGCGAGTGGGGCCGCGGGAGCGATGAACGTTCGCAAGTTGCCGGGCAACACGCGCGTCACGCTCATCGAGATGTTCGACGAGCGCGGGGCCTACCTTGCGCGGAAACTTGAGCGTAAAATCGAGTCGGCCTTTTTCCGGGAGGACTTCAAGCGGACCGATCCGGATGATCTCGGCCAGATTCAGTTTGCCAGCCGAGCCATCGAGGCGTACCAGGAGGACTACTTCCGCGAGCTGGGCGAGGTCGACCGAACCCGTCGAATGCGCATCGTCTGCGACTACGGTTACTCGTCGCTAGCGTCCATTTTTCCCGCGATGCTGGAGCACCTTGGCGTGGAATCGATCGCGCTTAACAGCTTTAACGATGCCAAACTCGCGCCCCGAACCCAGTTAGAAGTTCAGCGGCACGTCGATAACCTGAAGCACATTGTTGGAACGCTGGGCTACGACATGGGCGTGCTTTTCACTCAAGAGGGCGAGCGCCTAACCGTGATCGACGGCAGCGGGAACGAGCTCGAGGGCCACACGCTCTTGGCTGTGCTCGGGACCTTGCTGGCAGAAACCCGACCGGAGAGCAAAATCGCTCTCAGCGTGACCGCGCCGACCGCCCTTGAGGAGTTTTTGGTCCGTCACCGCGCCCAGGTGATTCGGACGAAGTCGGACGTGCGTTCGCTGATGTCGGCGTCGCTGGATCACGATATCGCATTGGCGGGCGACGAGATGGGCGGCTTCATTTTCCCCGCCATGCACCCCGGCTTCGATGCGCTGTTTTCGTTTGGCATGCTGGTGACGATGTTGCAGCGCACCGCGATTGACTTGGCGGATCTGACGGCCGAGTTGCCGGTATTTCGCGTGGCCCACGCGAACGTTCGGGTTCCGTTCGATCAGAAGGGAACCATCATGCGCCGCGTCGCGGAGGAAGCGAAGTCGAGTCGCCATGTGGAAATGCTGGATGGCATCAAGATCTTTGAGGACGGTGAGTGGGTGCTCATTCTGCCGGACGCCGTCGAGCCGCAGTTCCACCTTTACGCCGAATCGAACGACCCCAACGGCGCGCAGGCGGCGGTCGACCGATTCAGCCGCCGGATCGAAGCGATGGTGACGTGAGCGAGGTGACGGACTTCACGAAGATGGGCCTGGCGATCGGGCATCTGGGGCGGCAACTCGAAAACCTGCGGGTTGCTGGAAACCGCGTTGAGCTATCGGATCTTGATCGGGAGGCGATTCGGGAGTCCGTAATCCAACGGTTCGAAACAGCCTACGACGTGACCTGGAAGACGCTCCGTCGGGTGCTCAACGAGCAGTACGGCGTCCCTGAGCTGCCCAATAGTCCGAAGCCGATCCTGCGGATTGCGGGTGAGAACGGACTTCTGCCGGGATCGGTTGCCGAGTGGATTGCGTTGGCCGACGCCAGAACCGCGACGGCACACGACTATGACCTTGCCAAGGCCGAACAGACGGTTCTCGCCGCCCACGAGTTCCATCGCCTCGCCGAGCCTCTGATTGCGAAGTTGATCGGAGGGCCACAATCGTAGCGGTTTCCGACCGCGAGCGGCGCGAAATTGAAGAGATCCTGGCTCGACTCGCGCCCGGCACAACCACTTGGGCGTACGGCTCTCGGGTCACCGGCCGCGCACGACCGACTTCGGACTTGGATCTGGTTGTAGAAGGAGCATCTCCGGCCGTTATCGGTGCGCTTCGCGAGGCGTTCGAGGAAAGCAGCCTACCGTTCCGGGTCGACGTTTTCGCGTGGGAGTCTCTACCGCCAGATCATAAAAGCGTTATCCGGGTCTCGCGTTGCCTGCTTTTTGGTGCTGTACAAGCCGGCGATGATGACGGAAGCGGCCCAGACGAAGCTCCCGCCGTGTAGCGGGTTTGACGAATTTGGGAGGTAGATCAAAGTGCCAACGGCGAGCACACCGGGCAGCCATCGGAAGATGTTCCGAACCGGGACCTGCCGAAATCCGCAAATCCAGAGGTAAACGACCAGCGGATTGGGAACCCACATGAGAACCGGCAGCCCACCGACGATCAGCATGGGGCCGACGATGAGGCAGAGGTATCCCGGTGCGATCATCACATCCGGCCCGACAAATGTGTAGCTAATCGCGGGGAGCACGCACGCCGCCGCATAGAGAGCGACAGAAGCGAGCATTCCCCAAGTCCGGGGCGTTGGCATGGAGAACACGACACTGCTAGGGTAAGACATTCGGGACGCTTTCACTAGGCATTTTGGACGACCTCATATTTTCATAACAGCAAAAGCCTCTCCCTTTCGCTTGCGAGAGGGAGAGGTTGCGGACAGTCCACAAAGGAGACTTTCCACCCATGCCCCCCTACCGAAAATCGAAAGGCGGCGACCTCCGCCGTCTTTCCCGTCACTCACGTCCATTTGGATACCGAAAGTGCCGCAGAAAATCTCTCCGCCCGGGTGAAGGTTCCTTCGGGGTGCAACTCATTCCTGCGAGGGCGATTGACGCCACCCATAGATAGGCGCCGGGAAGCGGCCTCGCCACAGGCAGCATGATGAGCACCGCCCCGACCGCGCAAAAACCGGCGATCCACCGAATGTTCCGGTTAGTGGGTAATCGCCCGAAGCGGAAAATCCACAAAGTCAACACGAATGGGTTCATCAGCCAGGCGACAAACGGCGCCCCTCCGACCAGGATTCCGTACAACCCGAGGATAAGGCACTCGTAGCCTAATATGCCTCTTGCCTCCGGCTGATACGGCTCCATTCCCACCGCCGGAATGGCGCATGCCACGCCGGACAGTGCCAACGAGCCGAGAACCCCCAACCGTCGTAGCAACTCCGGCGACATTTTCACCCGTTCAGGCTACTTTCTTTTCAGCGACCCAGTCTCCGTGTCAGGCGCACAAGCCGCCCGTTGGCGTTAAGCAGCAAGTCTCCCTGAGCGTTGATGGCTGTGCCATAAACATTCCGAAGCAAGAGCTTGTCGCCGGTGGTTCCACTACCGTCCCCGCGGCCAGCAACCGTCTTCACCGAGCCATTCAAGATTCGCCGAACCACGGTGCCGTCGCCGATGTAGACGGCACCCGACGCATCCGTAGCAATAGAATTTATATTGTTGAAAGTAGCGTCAAGGGCATTCGTGCTGTCCGCGCCGCCGAAAGCTCCGCTTCCTGCCAGGGTCGACACCACGTTCGTCAGCGTGTCCAGCACCCGAACGCGGTTGTTGCTTCGGTCGGCAATATACACCTTTCCGGAGGGCGAGTACGCTGCGCCAACGCAGTTGCCAAACCGTGCGCTGAAGGGTGACCCATCCGCGTAACCGCCGACGCCGGTTCCCGCGACCGTGTCTACCGACCAGGAGGTCGATAGCTCCCGCGGCCCGCCAATGTACCGAAGGAAACGAATACGGGCACCGGTGAACTCGGTCATGTATAGGTTGTCGTTACTTGGCCCGCAAAGTGCAACCGGCCCGCGGAAGCGCGCAATATCGCCGGTGCCGTTAACGTCGCCTGGGCCACTGGCCGTACCGGCAATCGTCGTCACGTTCCAGTTCCCTGGTTCCTTTGCATTGGCGCCTTCGTAATAGAGCCCCAACCGGCGAACCGTGTGGTTCGACTCATCGGCCACGATGATCTCTGTTCCGGCAGGATTCACGGAGATCGCATTTGGGTAGCCAAACCTCGCGCTGATTCCACTACCGTCAGTCGATCCAGCAAATCCGACCTTGCCCGCAATGAGAGTCACCGTCCCGTCCGGGTCGATGCGTCGGATTACGCGGGCCACGCCGTCCGAAGCGTAGATCACGCCCTGCTTGTCAAACGCGAAGTACGTCGTTGTGGAGTCGAAAGCTACGGTCTCGAGCCGACCGGTATAGGCGGAGGTTGAGGTGGCACGGGAGAGGAACTGCCCGACCACGTTCGGTGATCCGGGACCAGCCGAAGCATTCAGGACCGCTTCCAGAGGCGCATAGACGCTCGTGGGTGCCTCGACGGTTACGGTGAATCGAAACGCCGGAACCTCGGAGGGAATCGTGAACTGCCACTCGCCGATCTCGGCGGTTGCGCCGGGCTCAATCCGCTGGGCGACGTCAATGTAGGGCCGTTGCAAACCGTTCAGGTCGGCAAAGCCGGTTGGGTTCACCAAGGTGGCCTCGCCGGTTCCGCTTCCGTCGGGCGTTCCAAAGTCAAACGAGCCTTCGCTCACCACGCGCCGGATGCCGTTGGCACCGCCGTCTGCCAAGAGAATTCGGTTCGTTCGGTCGGTGGCGAGAGCGCGAATATCGCCAAAGAATGCAGTGGCACCATTGCCGTCTACCCATCCGCTATTACCTTGGCCGGCAAGTACGGCGACCGTCCAGTTAACGCTTTGCGCGGGCGCCGAGTTGTTCTTGAGCGAGATGCGCTTCAGCTGGTTGTTGCCACTATCGCCAACGATGAAGACGTCACCGACGGCAGCAATCGAAGTAGGCAGGTTGAAGCGCGCGACGTCGCCGTCGCCAACCACATTGCCGGAAACGCCGCCGAACACTGCGGAGCGGGATGTACCGGCATTAAAGATTCGAACGCGATGCAAGGACCGCTCAACCACGCCGATGCTCTTATTCGACGAAATGGCGAGGGCCTGGCCATCAACGACCCCGGTGACCCGGGTAGTTACATTTCCGGCGACCATGTTGCCGGCCGAGAAAGTGTAGGCAATCGACTTCACCAAGTTGTTTCCGGTGTCGGTCACCCAAATAAGGCCGGCGCTCGTATCGGCGAATGAGCCGCTCGGGTTGAGGAACCGGGCCGCCGCCGCCGCTCCAAGCACGTTTCCACTGGTGTTATCCAGCCCGGCCCAGGTGTTCACCTGGCCACTGTCGATGGCGATCAGCTTGATGCTGTGAAGGCTGGAGCAGGGCGCGATCAGGTACTCCTTGCCGCTCGCCGGGTCCCGCGCGTAGGCGAGGCTCGTCGCGGGAACTGCCGTCGCGACGGTGGAAACATTCCCGTCCAAGAGTCGACGAATGCGATTGTCGGTTCCGTTGAAGTAGATCGAACCATCGTTACCGCTGGCGACCGCAGAAGGCACCGATAGCATCGCGGAACCCACCGGCCCGTCTGCGTAGCCGCCTGGGCCACCATCGCGAATCGGGCTGGTTACCGTTGCCAACGCGCGCAGATCCGAAGAGTAGCCGAGCGATGGCCCCATGACCCCGAACTGAACGCGGATCGGGCGGGCTCCGCCGATGGCTTCCGTCAAATTGTTTTTCAGCTGAACCTTGAGGGACCGCCGACCGACCTCGCCGCCTTCGCTGAGCAGCGTCGAGGTCGTGAAGGTGACCGATCCGCCACCAAGGACGGCACGACCGGCGGCCGGCTCAAGCGAAGCCACCGTAACCTTTCCGGTTTTGACGTCAACTTCGAACGCCGCCGTGCCTTGCTCCACCGGACCGACGACGGTTACCGGAACTGCCGGGCTACTACCACCACCCGAGCCGCCGCATCCAAAAAGGCCGACCGAGACGGCCGCGAAGACGGGGAGCAACGACCTGCCGAGCGGGCGGCGGAGAGAAAGCATGCCCTATTATAGGGTCCGCCACCCCAAAAAGCAAAGCGGTTTACAGAAGTCGCGCCGTCTTCACCAAGCGGTCGAACTTGGCCAGCAAGTCCTTCTCGTTCTTTGCATCCGGAATCTTCACCGAAAGGGCGAGAATCGAGTCCTTTTCATCCTTCAAGATGACGTAGCGCGAGATGGCAAAGCCCTTCTCATCGAGGACATTAAAGCTTGCGGCCTGGTAGCCCTGCTTCGTCTTGCTCAGCTTGTACGGAGTTGCCTTGCTTCCGACCGGGCTGCTTCGCATGATGAAAAAGAGCGAAGTTTGGTACAAGCGGTCCCAGCCTTGCTTGCCGCCGCCGGGCGCCGTCATGGCGGTCATTTCGCCTTTCTTCGCGACAGGAGCCTTCATCTCGCGCTGACCGAACGACGTCTCCTCGCCGATCTCCCATCCCTTCGGCACTTCCAAGGAATAGGATGCGGTTTCGACCCGGACGAAGCCGTCCTTCAGGTCGGTGACTTTGGCGTCTTGAAACATGATAACGGCGGCGAGAAAGGTCAACATAGCCGTGACTACGCAGCCAACGCGAGAATCATTTCTCCGGTCGGAAGAAAACCCACGGTTGCGAAGGAATATCTCTCAGCATCGCCGGGCGGTTCGCGCCGAACTTGCGCTCGCTGCCGTCCGAGACGCCCATTCTTGCCCAAAAGCTCATCTTCCCGGCCAGATCGGCGGTGACCACTTTTGAATTGATCGCCCCGCTGAGCGGGCCCTTTCCGCACAGAACGCCCCCGCTCGCTACGTTCTTTTTCAGCACCTCGTCGTAGGTATCTGCCAAGAAGGCTTTCGCCTTCTCGTCGGTAACCTGGCCGTCGTTCTCCCTCAGAAGGGTCTTCCAACGGGCGCGACGCCGCTCGCATCCGTTCGCCAAATCGCCCGAATCCCAGCCGCCGGGAATCTCCTCTGCGATCAGCTTTGGGTTCTCGGGGAAGTTCGAACCCACAAATGAACCATCGGTGGCGGTGGCGAAGATCACATTCTTGAGGCCAAGCTCCAGCTTTCCGATTTCGTTGGTCTTAGTGTCGGCGAGCAACCAAGTGTTGGCGTAGCCGCCGTTGTTGCCCTTCTTCATGATGGCGGCGAACTCATCCAGCGAGTTTGCATATTGCGTCGCCTTCCGCATCCGCATGAACTCCGGAATCCCTTTCGTATCGAATCCGGCAAAGCCCGAAATGGTCGTTTCCGTGATCAAGATGCCGGCGGAGTTGATGGCAAAATCGCTGCCGCTGTGGATGAACCCGGCCAGCGCGTCCATCACAAACCGGTTCCCCTTGGCCGGCGTAACGTCGAGGATGAAATTGAACCGCTGGCCCATCCGGTAATCCCACCACAGGTTGTGGCCCATCACGACTTTGCCGTCTTTGGTGGCACTGCCGGTAGAGACGAACGCGCTACAGGCTTCCTTGTTGCTCGGCTTATTCTGAAGCGAAGGAATATAGTAGCCCTCGGTTTCGATGTAGCTGTTGAAGGCGAGAACGTCCCAGGTGTCGGCCTTGAACCCGGCCTGGGTCAGCCCTTCCGCCTGACCGGCAAGCTCTTCTTGATACTCTTTGTCGATCTTGTCCCAGTAGATTGCCTTGGAGGTATCGCGGAACCAGCTCCAGTCCTTGCCGGTGTTCTCCTTCAGCGAGAGTTTCAGCGCGGCATGGGCGTCTTGGATTTCGACCTTTGCAAGGCGACCGTATTCCTTACCAATGTGGCGCGGACTTCCCGCGAGTTTGAGGTAGACCCAACCGGCTTCCTCCCGCCGCGTACCGGGCAAGTCGGCAACCGTCGCCGCCTGGGCAACGGCAAGGCAGAAGAGAGGGGCAAAGATTCCGGCCACGTTGAATCTTATCCCGGATCTGACGAAAGTAGATTCTTCCTTAACGGCCCTGCGTCGCCCAACGATCGGAAACCTTCATCGCGTCTGCCTTGCCAAAACGCAAGGGGAGTTGTATAGTTCGGATAAGTCGTGTGATGCGTTCGCATCGCGAAGGCTGGTTTACAAAATGATTAGAGTCCACCGCATCCGAAAGGCCTTTACGCTCATCGAGCTTCTGGTCGTCATCGCAATCATCGCCATTTTGGCCGCGATCCTCTTCCCAGTTTTTGCGCAGGCGAAGGAAGCCGCGAAGAAAACTCAAGACCTCAGCAACAACAAGCAGATTCTTCTTGGATCGCAGATGTACATGGGCGACAACGATGACGTCTATCCCATGCTTCGAAACGGCCGAACTTTCTGGACCTCCAACGTCACCAGCCCGCAGATCAATAGCGGCCACATCATGGTGAACCCGTACATCAAGAACAAGCAGATGTGGCGCTCGCCCAACGACACGATGGGTCGGTGCGACGCTAACGCAACCGGTTACTCGACGAGCGAGAACCATGCCACCGGCGGCGTTGTTAGCTACGTCTTCACCTACCATAGCGAGGCGCGCCCCTACGCTTTCGGCCTTTCGGGCTGGGATAGCACCGGTGCATCCGGCGCCGCTTCTAGCTCCGCCGCATCGCCTTCGCGATCCGGAACCGCCGTCGGAAACGTCGGCTCGACCATCTACCTCATCCCCAGCTACGTTTCGTGGACGTACTGGAACGGTCTGATGCAGCACCGGAACGACCAGCGAGAGTACGCCTTCGCTCCGGGAACCCCGGGCGTTGCCGGTCATGCTCTTTGGCCGAGGGTGAACTCGATCCCGGGCGTATGGTGCAACACCCAAGACGGGATCTCCCTGGGCAACTACGGCGGAAACACGAACTTCGGGTTCGCCGACGGCCACAGCAAGTCGATGAATCGAAACAGCATCATGGATGCACGATGGGCATCGGCTCCGGCCGACGCGATCGCCAATAACGCGAAAAATCTCATTCACTGGGACGATCGCTACAAGAACTGATGAACGAGAACACCAAGAAAGCCGCGCTGATCGTGCTCATCGTGATCGCCGTGCTCGTTGCCGCCTACAGTGCGTACAACATGAGCCAGGGCGACAAGATGATCATCGATAACGTGACGAAAATGCCGGAAGGGCACAAGTCCGAAAAGGAACTTGCGCTCGAAGAAGAGGCTAAGTCGGGGGCCAAGGCTCCGGTCGAGGAGAAAGACCTCGGCGGCGATCTCGGCGGCGGCGGAAAGAACTAGGGTTCTTGCCAAGTGCGTGGCGCGGTGGCTCTGCCACTACTTTTGGAAGGCGGCTCTGTCGCCTTCCTTTTTTTCTGCCGACTTTGGATGCCACCGCTTTAAGAGGCAGCGGAGCCGCCGGTCTCAAAAAATCGGCCAAGGAAGCCATACTTGTACGTCTGGCAATGTCGCCCGGTTTGGAAGAAATTCATGCGAGTTTTGGTTACGGGCGGATCGGGAAAGTTGGGCATGTACGTGCTCCGCGAGTTGTTAGACGCCGGGCATGAGGTCATTAACCTAGACCGCAACCGGCCCGGCCAGCATCGCGGCGAAAAGATGTGGACTCGGACGTACATCGCCGATCTACAAAACGCGGGGGACGTACTGGACGTCTTGATGCAGGTTCGACCGGAAGGGGTCGTTCATCTGGCAGCGAATCCCGCACCCCATGTTGTCGCCCGGCATCGCCAGTTTCTAGACAACGCCGGCGGCTGCCAGCTCGTTTTCCAGGGCGCGGCCGACGTCGGAGTGAAGCGTATCGTCTATGCCAGTTCGGAGCAGGCTAATGGCTGGTCGTCGGCAGAGGAATGTCCGCCGGCGATTCCTTTCAACGAGACCCACATGCGCACGCCGATTGGCACCTACGCGCTTACAAAGCTCCTCGGCGAACAAATCCTAGAATCGGTGACGGCTTCGACGCCAGGCCTCTCTTCTGCGAGTCTGCGCATCAACGCCGTTTGGCGCGAAGACGATATCGAGTGGTGGCTGAAACACATGCATCGTTGGCCCGGCCTTCATGCCAACCTTTGGGCATACTGCGAGGCCGCCGACACTGCCCGCGCGTTTCGCCTTGCCCTGGAGGCCGATATCCCTGGCCACCACGCCTACATGGTCGCCTCGGCAGACTCGGCCGTTCAGCTCCCGACACGCGAAGCCGTGGCCAAGTTCTTCGGTCCGGGGATCGCCGTCGCGGACGATTTGGCCGAGTTTGGCTCCACCGTTGACTGCAGCCGGGTGTATAAAGACCTAGGCTGGAAATCTTCCTACTCCTGGCGAAACCACGCCGAGGGTGCCAGCGTTGATTAACCCGTGAACGCAATTAAGACGGGAATCCTGATGGTCGTTATCGGCGTGGTCGCAGTGGCGATCGGCAGGTACTTCTTCGGGACGATGGGTGCCATTTTTGGCCTTCTCATCGCGCTAGGATTCCAGGGTTTTTCGCTGTTTGCTGGGCATAAAATTGCGCTTTCGATGGCGCGCGCGCGCCCGCTACTGTCGGGGGAGATGCCCTGGTACCAGCAGGCCGCCGAGCAACTGTCGCGGAAAGCCGGCATTCCCACGCCGGACCTCTACCTTTCGCCCGACCCACAGCCGAACGCTTTTGCCGCCGGCCGAAGCCCCAGCGTGGCGGTGGTTTGCGTCAATCAGGGATTGGTAGACCAGATGCCGCGCGACCAGGTGATCGCCGTCTTGGCGCACGAAATCGGCCACATCAAGAACCGCGATATTTTGACGATGACGGTGACCGCCGGCATGGTGACCTTCATCAGCTTTCTGGCGAACATCGCTTGGTTCATCCCTCGCGGCGACAACGAGGACCGGAACCCGTTCGTCGACTTGCTGATGATGATTCTTGCCCCCATCGGCGCGACAATCATCCAACTGGCAATTTCGCGAACTCGCGAGTTTTCTGCCGACCGAACCGCCGCCGAATTGATGGGTGATGCAAGGCCGATGATGGGCGCACTGGCTTCGCTGGAGCGAGGAACGACGGTAACGCCAAGCTATACCGCTCAAGGGTCGACGGCGCACATGTACATTGCCAGCCCTTTCCGGGGAGGCGGCATCATGAAGTTGTTCAGCACGCACCCGCCCATTGAAGACCGGATCGCTGCTCTCCGCAAGACCGCCTAAGCTGCCGCGAATAGCTCTGGCATGACCACGTTGGACGCGTCCTATGCGTTCAACGTGTTTTTTTATTGTCTCGTTTGTCTGCCGTGATCCTTGTTCACGACGGCTTCGCATCCCACCCCGCCACCTGTCGCCCACTTTACGCGGGGTGCAAAATTGACAAAAGTTAACGCTTGACAACCCCCCGAGGGGAAGCAGTTTAATCCTTATCCATTAGTCCTCGCCGCTCGTGCGGTTTATCACCGCTTGCGCAATTTTTTGTACGCATGCTGATTGAGGAATTTCCTCCGAACGAATTCTAAAAAACTCGCGGGGAGAACACCTGGAAAGCGGTAACCGAAAATGCTCAAGAACGAAGCCAGCCTTAACCTGATCGATTGCGACCGAATGCCACCCGTGTTTCGGGTCCAGCTGGTTCGCGAACGGCAGGGCATCCGAGAAGAAGCCGCCTGCCCGGCGGATGCGGCAAAAGTGATCTCCCGCTTTTTGCAGAGCCCGGACCGGGAGCACGTAGTGGTTCTGATGCTCGATGTCAAAAACCGCGTGATCGGCCTCCATACGGTGAGCGTCGGCTCGCTAGAAGCATCGATCGTGAACACGCGCGAAGTGTTTAAAGCTCCAATCTTGGCGAATGCGGCTTCCATCGTGGTGGCCCACAATCATCCCTCCGGTGACCTGACGCCGTCTCGCGAGGACATCGAAATTGGACGGAAACTGTACGAAGCCGGCATTCTGATGGACATCGACGTCATCGATCACATCATTATTGGTGAGGACGGAGATTATTTCTCTTTTCAGCAGGCCGGGATTCGGCCATACGGTACACCCGGAATGAGATCAGATGGCAAACGAAAACAGAAGTAGCGGCTTGGCGGCGGTAGTGCTTGCTCTCTTGCTCCTTACGGGATGCAGCCCGGCTAAGCCGGCGGTTCGGGACAACACGCCGCACCCGCCGATGATGGTCGTTCCACATGCCGAACGATTGATCGGTGAGGCGACCGACCGAAACATCGTTCGCGTTGATATTGAGGTGGCAGGGTTAGACTACGTGTGTTCAGACCCCGCGAAAATCGAGCTATTCGTATTCCAGAACATTTCCACACAGAGGGCGGCGTCGAAAACCCGAGACGCTACGGCGAGATTCACGTTCAAAAGAGCGCCATCCGGGGCTGTGCCGACCTCGATTCCGATCCGGAGCGAAGTCGTCCGGAATGCCAACTTTGGCTTTGTTTTGAAGAGTCGGTGACCCGACCTAGGCCGGGGCGGCGAAGAGTTCTGCCGGCACCATGAACGGAGTCTCGGATTCCGGGAGAGGCAACTCGTCCCCGGGGGCGTATTGCGACTCCCGGTAGTACAGCTGAGCGGGGTCCGGCGTGAAACGGCGAATCAGGCGGGCCGCAAGGTCCACCAGCCAGACTTCCGGAATTCCGGCCGCGAAGTAGCGCGGCATCTTCAACCGCCGATCTTGAAGGGCGGTCGTGTCGGCGACCTCGATGACCAGCAGAAGTTCCGGCGGGGTCGGGTGGTGGTCGCGGAAAGCTGATTCCCCGCCACGCGCGATCACCAGGTCCGGCTCCGGCTCGGAGTCATCGCTCAACGCGATCGGTAACTGACACCGAACCGCAACATCGAGCGCGAGCACCCGCGCCAAAGCACGATTCAACAGCGAAACGGCGAACGCGTGCGGGCTATTCTGCGGCATTTTTGGCACCAATTCTCCGCCGAGGAGATAGACGTTATCCGGAATCTCACCGAGCTCGTAGCGTCGCCGATACTCGGCTCGGTCGAGCTTTTGGGTGGGAGCTACCGCAGCCATAAGGACATTCTACGCTGAAGAAGCCGAGAGCCGACCTAGGCCGGGGCGGCGAACAGATCGGCCGGAACCACGAAGGTGGCCTCGGATTCCGGGAGAGGTAGCTCATCGCCAGGGGCGTGTTGCGACTCCCGGTAGTAAAGCTGAGCGGGGTCCGGCGTAAAACGGCGGATGATGCGGGCGGCAAGGTCCACCAGCCAGACTTCCGGAATTCCGGCCGCGAAGTATCGCGGCATCTTAAGTCGCCGATCTTGCAGGGCGGTGGTGTCCGCAACCTCGATCACCATCAGAAGCTCCGCCGGGGTCGGGTGATGGTCTCGGAAAGCAAGATTCGGCAAGCAGGCAATCGCGACGTCGGGTTCGGGTTCCGAGTCCTCGCTCAGCCCAATCGGGCACTGCGTCCGAACGGCCTTGTTGCCGAGATAAACGAGCGTCAACGCCTCGGACACCTGCGAAACGGCAAACGCATGCGGGCTGTTCTGCGGCATTTTTGGCACCAGTTCTCCGCCGAGGAGATAGACGTTGTCCGGAATCTCGCCGAGCTCATACCGTCGCCGATACTCGGCTCGGTCGAGCTTTTGGGTGGGAGCTACCGCAGCCATAGAGATATTCTACGCCGAAGTAGCCCCAATTTCCTAACGTCCGGTCTGGATGATATCCGCCACCGCATAGCTGCGCCGGATGTCTTGTAGGAGGACCTTGGCCCGCGCGCCGATGTGCTCCTGACCTTCGATCAGCTCCACGAAGAAGCCCGAATCGGTCCAACCGACCGCCTTCTGAACGCTCTCGAACGCCGAACGTCGAACGTTGGCCTCCAAGACCTGGGCCCGTCGGAAGCCCATAAACCGTCGGTCGTACTCTTCGATGGTCCCCGACTGGATGTCGTACTCCTCGTACTCCATGTCGAAGTTCGCGCGAATGTAGATTCCGCGCCGCATCTCGTGCTCAAGCTGCTCAACGTTCTCTCCGTCCAGCCCGATGAGCGCCTCGACGACCGCCGGGTGGCACTCGACGAGGAACGCGTTACCGGCCTCGCTCATCTTGCGCCACATGTCGCGCTCAATCCACAGGCTGACCGTGTCCTTGCTGGCAATGCGGCCAACTCCGGCGCACATCGGGCAGATCTCCGTAATCTCTTGGGTCACCGATTCGCCGGTTCGCTTGCGCGTGAGCTCAACCAAACCAAGCGAGGAGATTCGTCCCACGCGGGTGCGAGCGCGGTCACGGGTCAAACCGTTCGTGAAGTGGTCAAGAATGCGCTTCCGGTCATTCTCATCCTCCATATCGATGAAGTCGCAAACGATAATGCCGCCCATGTCGCGCAACCGAAGCTGACGAAGGATCTCGTCGGCGGCCTCGAAGTTGCTCTGAAGGATCGTTGCGCTAAGCGAAGTAGAGCCGACGTGCTTGCCGGTGTTCACGTCGATCGCGGTCAGAGCCTCCATCTCATCCACCACCAGATATCCGCCGGACTTTAGCGGAACCTTGTGCTGCATGATGCGGTCGAGCTCTTTCTCGACCCCGTAATGGTCAAAGATCGGCGCATCCTTGTCGAACAGCGTGATCTTGTCGCGCAGGCTCGGGGCGACAATGTTCGCCACGAGGTGGACCTTCTCGTACTCGTCTGGATCGTCGATGACCATCTTGTGGATGTTCTCGCCGAACATATCACGAACCGTCCGGAAGAGCAAGGATTGGTCCTTGTGCACGCAGGCCGGGGCGCGCTGGCCCTTTGCGTTCTTCAGGACGTCTTGCCACAAGGTCACCAGGTAGGCGACGTCGGCGTACAGTTCGGCTTCCGTGCGGCCTTCGCACTCGGTCCGCAAGATGAGGCCGAAGCCTTCCGGCCGGATCCGGTCGCCGACCTTCTTCAGGCGGTCGCGCTCGGCACGGTCTTCCAGCTTTCGCGAAACGCCCATGCTGCTCGCCTCGGGCATCAGAACCACGTACCGGCCCGGAAGCGCGATGCGTGTGCTGACGCGGGCGCCTTTCGTGCCGCGCGGGCCCTTGGTGACCTGCACCATAATCTGCTGACCAGGCTCCAGGAGGTCGCGAATCTTGCGGCGGCGAAGCTCGCTTCGACGCATCGATGCCGGGCTACCATCGTTGCCGCCGTCATCCGGAAGGATGTCGGCAATGCTGAGGTAAGCGTTGCGCTCCAGGCCGATGTCGACGAAGGCGGCTTCCATGCCCGGAAGCACGTTTTGCACGATGCCTTTAAATATCGATCCGACCACGCGCTCCTCGCGCTCCACTCGATACTCGGTCAGTTTTCCGTCTTCGAGGAGGGCGATTCGCGTTTCGCGGTTGGAAACGTTGACGATAATTTCTTTCGTAACTCCGCCGGATGCACCGCGCGGTTCATTAAAATCGTTCTTCGGGCGAGACGTTCGACGTCCCTGCCCCATGCGTTGTCTTGCCATGTAGGGTCTCAAGCCTTAAGGCGCGAGTTTACCGGGACCGGTATTCTTCCACCGTGCCCGTATTCGAATTTCGCTGCCAGGAGTGCAAAACAAAATTTTCCACCCTTATGGGAATGGTAGCGCAACCGGGCGACTCGACGTGTCCCAAATGCCGCAGCGAGAACACGACGAAGCTGGTGAGCCGGTTTGCACGGGTTCGAAACGAAGACGATCGCATCGACGAATTGGCCGACCGCTTGGAAACCATGGCCGAGCCGGAATCGCCGCACGAGATGCGAGGGCTGGTTCGCGAACTGGGCAAAGCAATGGATGAAGACGTCGCGGACGAGTTGGAAGAGCTTTTCGAAGCCGACATGCACGGCGAAAGCGATGAAGAAGCATAAGTCGCCCGGCGAGCTCACCGTGATCTGCGGCAGCATGTTCGCCGGAAAGAGCGAAGAACTGATTCGATTGGCACGGCGTGCGCTGTACGCGAAGCGACGGGTTCAGGTGTTTAAGCCGTCCGTCGACGACCGCTACGACCGCGAGATGGTGGTGACGCACATGGGCGTTTCCCACATCGCGGTGCCGGTTCGCAACGTCGCCGATCTACGCGTTGCCGTCGATCCCACCGCGGAAGTCGTGCTCATCGAGGAGGTTCAGTTTTTCGATGACTCGATCACGGAGCTGTGCGTGCGGCTGGCAAACGACGGCGTCCAGGTGATTTGCGCGGGCCTAGACCAAGATTTTCGCGGGAAACCGTTCGGGCCGATGCCGAATTTGCTCGCGGTCGCCGATGTGGTCATCAAGCTGCGGGCCATCTGCATGAAATGCGGCGCGCCGGCCAGCCACACCCAGCGCATCATCGACGGTCGCCCCGCACACAAAAACGACCCGATTGTGCTGATTGGCGCAACCGAGTCGTATGAGGCGCGGTGCCGGAATTGCTTCCGGCTCCGAGGTTAATTACTCGCTACGGTTAAGCTCGAACGTAGCGTTAGCCGGGCCAGGTGCGCCGGGGAACGGCGTGTTCTTGTAGGCACCAACGAACTTGACCATGGTCCAGTCTGCCTTGTTCAGGAAGAACGAACCTTCGAGGGTGGCCGGGTCGCTGCCGGTTTCCTTGAAGTTGACGCTGATCTTGAGAACGTCGAAAGCTCCGATCTTCTCTTCGCCCTCGACCTTGTACGTCGCGGATGCAGCGACGGCTCCGGTCTTCTCGTCGGCCTTGATCTCCTTGGACCAAGTGTCGCCAACGTTGACGGCCTTTGCCGGCTGCACGAACTCGTTCATGTTCGAGATTCGTCGTGCGTTCGGATTCTCTGCGCCCGGGCCACGGGTCTCCAGAAGTTCGCCAAGCGCGTTGTAGACGCTGACGTCGGCGCCCTGGTCGGGAACCGGCATTTCTTGGCCGCCAAAGGTGACCTTGCTGTCACTCTGCGACGACTCGATGGTGTACTTGCCGTCGGCTTCTACCTTGAGCGTCTTCTCGATGACGTTACCGGTGACGGTGACGGAGGTTCCGCTGAGGTCGAGTTCTGCCTTCAGCTTGTACTTAATGACCTCGCCTTCTTTTGGCGTTCGCTTGATGGTGAATTCCATCGCGCCAAATGCCATTGCGCCGAGAGCGAGGAGAGCGGCCGCAACGCCGAGCAATCGTGTTTGAGTTTTCATCGTTTACCTAAAAAGGAATACGCTGAGATTGTAGCGGGGAACCACGGTCGTCGTAGGATTTTCTGCCTACTGCGGGCGATGTTTCTTGAAATCCCTGGCGTGGTACACCTGTCCAACTGATGGCACCGCGCATGACTCTCTTCTTCGACTGTGCGGAGACCCTCGTCGAGACGCGTTGGGACATGGTGCGATTTACGCGAGAGATCGCCCAGGCAGTCGGGCTAAATCTTACCGATGCCGGCCTGTACGAGCTCGGAAAGATGCAACAGGCAGAGGAGCCGGACTTCCTGCGCGTGAACCAAACCCGCGATGCCGCCCTCGGCGACGCATGGTGGCTCGAGTTCACCCGGCGATGGCTGAAGGAGATCGGAGAGCCGCCAGAGCTAGCCGAAGCGATCTCAGCGGAATCTTACCGACGGCTTTACGGCCCAGACCAGACCCAGTTCCGGCTGTACCCCGACGTGGTTCCGGCGCTGGACCGGCTAAAAGCCGACGGCTTCAAAATGTGTATCGTGTCGAATTGGGACTTCGGGCTCCATCGCGTCGTGGACCGCCTCGGCATCGCGCCCTACTTCGACCACATTCTGGCCAGCCTGGTAGAAGGCGTCGAAAAGCCTGACCCCGGACTCTTTCAAATCGCGTTGCAGAGGGCCAACGTTGTTGCCGACGAAGTCATCCACGTCGGGGACAACCCGATTGATGACATTCAAGGCGCGCACGCCGCCGGGATTTCCGCACTGTTCCTCGACCGAACCGGCAATTCCGACCCGGATAGCTCCATCTCGTCCCTTGATCTGCTCCCGAACGCGCTAGCCCGAGCCGTATCTCCCCTGAAACCGTGAACCAGCTTTCGGATTACGACTACCATCTGCCCGACCACCTGATCGCCCAGACTCCGCTTGAGGACCGGGCTGCTTCGCGCCTCTTGCACCTGGACCGTTTCTCCGGGGCCGTCGTGCATCGCCAGTTCCGGGACGTACCAAGTCTTTTCCGCGAAGGTGACCTCCTGGTGGCCAACGAAACGCGCGTTACGGCACTCCGGCTCTTCGGCAAGCGCGCCGAAACCGAAGGCCGCATCGAAGCTTTGCTGTTGCGCCCAGAAGGTCCATTTGCTTTCGAAGCAATGGTGCGACCCGCCAAGCGCCTTCGCCTCGGCGAAAGGGTTGAATTCGAACAGGATCTCACCGCAACCGTCACCGAAGTTCGCAACGACGGAATCCGTCAGTTGACCTTCAACCCGACGGACGACCTCTGGGAACGGCTTCAGCGGGCCGGCGAAACGCCGCTTCCCCCCTACATTCATGCGGCCCTCGCCTCGCCCGAGCGCTACCAGACCGTTTACGCATCCGGCGATCCCCGCCAGAATGGAAGCGCCGCCGCCCCGACGGCCGGGCTGCATTTCACGCCGGAAATCTTGGAAGAGATCAGGAAAAAGGGCATTCAAATCGCGATGGTCCGGCTCGACGTCGGAATCGACACCTTTCGCCCCGTAACCGCTGAATCGCTCGATGATCACCAAATGCACGGCGAGGTAGCGCGGATTCCGGAAGAAACGGCCGAGGCGATTTCCGCCTGCAAAGGCCGAATCATTGCCGTGGGAACAACCACCGTTCGCACGCTCGAATCGTTTGCCGAAGGGAATGGCCGGGTGCGTAACGGAGAAACAAGGACGAGTTTATTCATCCGTCCTGGCTACGAGTTTCAGGTCATCGACGGGATGTTTACGAACTTCCACCTGCCCCGCACCACGATGCTCGCCATGATCTCCGCCTTAGCCGGGCACGAATCCGTGTTCGCGGCTTACGAAAGTGCGATCAAGGAACAATACCGATTCCTGAGTTTCGGTGATAGCATGCTCATTCTTTAGCGAGTTCGTACCTTCTACCTTCGCTTCCAGCCCAGGGTCGCCCACCGGAAAGCGATGATCCGTGCCGTCCGTCGTGTAGAATCCAACGTATTACACGTAATGGGAAACCTTTGAAGAAGACCGACTTTGATCCCCTAGCCTACATCGAGAACGCTTTCCTCGATAATCAACCGGAAGCGGAAGAGCAATCCGCTGCCCTGCCCGAGTTAGGCGAATATCTTGATGCCAACGGCGAGAAAGCCAAACCACGCAAGTTTGAAAAGACGGAGATGCGTGCGCCGCGGCCAAGACGCAAGGGTGTAGCAAGTTCTCCATCTCCGATAGATCCCGCATTGCGGGCCGTTTGGGAGAACCTGCCCAAAAACGTCGCTTTTCTTTTCGAATTTTTCGATGACGAAGTCACCAGCCACTACTATCGTGGCGACTTTGCCGAGACGCGACAAGAGCTGATGCAGCGTCTGCTGGACCCCGAAATCACTTTGGAAGAGGCAAGTCGGCTACTGGGCGTTTGCCCGGCAACCGTGCGACGCTACACGAACAAAAACTGGTTAAAGCATCATCGCACCGCCGGAGGCCAGCGCCGGTTCCGCCTGAGCGACGTCGTGAACTTTGTAAACGAGCACGGCCGTTTTCCAAAAGACTAACGAGCGCGTAAGCTAGGGTGGATGCCGGAACCTTCGCTGCCGCCGTTGCGAATCGCGATCTTTTCCGACAGCGCGTTTCCCATCCTAAATGGGGTCAGCGTGAGCGTTGACACCCTCATCAACGAGCTGCGTAACCAGGGACACAGCGTCCACCTTTACGCCACTTCGTTCCCCGGCAATCGAGACACGGACCCGAATACGTTTCGCTTTCCCTCTATGGAATTTCCCTTTTGGCGGGGCTACCCATTGCTCATCCCGCCGGTCTATCCCATGCTTGCTCGCTTTCGAAAGCACACCTACGACATCATCCACACCCACACGCCGTTCCTCGTGGGAATGGTTGGGTTGCGCTGGGCCGAGTCGCACGAGATCCCGATCGTCTCGACCTACCACACGCTCTACGATCGGTACGCGCACTACGTCAAGATGCTTCCGCGCCGCTACGTTCGGTTTCGCATCGCCAAGCACACCAACTTTTATTACAACCGTGTGAACCACGTCATCACCCCGACCGACATTTCGAAGAAGTGGCTTCTTCGGCACTCGGTCACCTCGGAAGTCACCATCATTCCCACCGGCAGCCCACGTCCCCCGAGCTTGAACCGCCACACGATTCGCGCCGAACTCGGGATTGCCCCGGAGCAGCGCATCCTGCTCTATGTCGGCCGACTCGCGCGTGAGAAGAACCTCGAAGTGCTTATCGAGGCGGCCAGCATGGCGATGAAACGGGATCCTGCCGTTCAACTTTGGATGGTCGGAGACGGACCGTACCGGCCTGAATGCCTGGAACTGATTCGGGAGTTGGGGATCGGCGACCGCACCCGGCTGATCGGCTTTGTGCCGCGTGCCGAAGTGGACCGGTACTATTCGGCGGCTGATCTCTTCTTGTTCACCAGCATCTCAGAGACGCAGGGGCTGGTGGTGCAAGAGGCCATGCAGCTAGGTCTTCCGGCGGTGGTTGCTTCCGGCGGAGGGGCCGGCGAGGCCGTCCGGCACTTGGAGAACGGAATGTTGGTTAAGAATGACGTGCAAGAATTGGCCGAAGCTGTCCATACCGTGCTCTCCGACCCGGAACAATATGCGCGCCTTTCGGCAAACGCCCGCCTAACCGGCCTGGCTGCCGGAGTCGGGCCGATGGCTTCGGCCGTGACTTCGGTCTATCGTGGCGTCGTGGCATCTTACGCAGCCGACCTGGCGGGGAATCGATGACTTCCGCCGCTGTCGCCCGGGGTACGGCCCCAAAGCCCGCTAGCGCCAATCCTTTCCAAACAAAAGGTGCCCGGGATGCGGGAATTCTGTTGCTCTTCATGACCGTCGTGCGGGTGTTGATCCCGTTTGTGCCGGTTCCGATGCAGTTCGCCGGGGTCGCGAATGTCTTCGCGACCTTTGTTTTCATGATCTGCCCGGTCGTGGCACTTGTTCGGGCCGCCGAGCCGGTATGGAGTCGGGCTTACGCCTGGGCGTTCCTTCTTGGTGGCGTGGCTATTCAAGTTGGCCTGACCTTTGCCGCGTTCCAACTGAAAGCGGGTGCCGCAAGCGTAGTGCTGTCGGCGCTTGCCCAGGCCGGCTTGATGTTCTGGTGCTTTGGGGTCGGCGCACTCCTAAGCTCGATCTTAAGCGATAAAAACCTTCTGGTTCCGCTGGCCATCTTTTTGGCCGTTTTCGACATCTGGCTCGTCTTTTCGCCGGATGGCTTCGTGAACCAGGCACAGCGATCCGGTTCGCAGGTGTTGGCGACCGTGGCCTACACATTGCCGAAAGTGGAGTCGGCGGTGGCCACCGTACGGACCGCCCAGGCAACGGCGCAAGCCTATGTTGGCCCCGCTGATCTGCTTTTCCTCTCGATGTTCTTCACCGCGCTCTCACGCTTTGGGATGCGACTCGCGCAGACCGCAAGGGTGATGGCTCCGGTGTTGCTCGGCTACCTTGTCATCGTTTTAGCCTTTCCCACCGTGTCGATCGGGCCGATCAGCCTTGGGGCTCTGCCCGCCCTCGTGCCTATTGGCATCGTGGTGCTCATCGTGAATTGGCCCGAGTTTCGTCTTACGGCGGACGAAAAGCGGAGTTCGCTAGTTCTGCTGATTCTTGCGGTTGGCCTGCTGCTTTGGCGCTTCAGCGTGAACGCGCAAGCGCCGCCGACTGCGCCTTCGAGGCTACCGAGCGCCCAAGAACGGCCAGGACCTCCATCGACGCCTGCGCCAGGCGACCCAGGTCTACCGAAGTCGGCAGTCCCTGCCGATCCAAAAAGTACACCAGGTCCTCGGTAGCCAGGTTCCCCGCCGCGCCGGGTGCAAACGGACAGCCGCCAAGCCCAGCCGCGCTGGCATCAAAACCGGCCCAATCACCCGCTTCCAGGCAGGCCGCCACGTTGGCGATGGCCGTGCCGTTCGTATCGTGAAAGTGCCAAAAAATTTGATCCGGCTGGCCGCCAAAGCTCGCCTTGAGTTCGCGAATAAGGGCCCTCACTTCGTTTGGCGTCGCAACGCCGATCGTATCCCCCAGTGAGATTTCGGTGCATCCGAGTGCAATCAGCTGATTGGCGACTTCGACGACTTTGCCCGGCGCGATGCGGCCCTCAAATGGACACTCGAACGCGGTGCTGACATAACCTCGAACTCGCTTTAGCCCCGGCGACCGGGTGAATTCGGCGAAATGGGTCAGGCTTTCCGCGATGGTGGCGTTGATGTTGCGCTGAACGAAGGTCTCGCTGGCGGCGGTGAAAACGGCGATCTCCTCCACACCGACCGCTTGCGCCCGAGCCCAACCACGCGCGTTTGGCACCAGCGCCAGGAAGCGAGGACCCTTCGGAAGCTGCGGCCAAAGCGAATCGGCGTCGGCCATTTGCGGAACCCGCGTTGGCGAAACGAAGCTGGCGACTTCCAATTCGGTGAGCCCGGCCGCAATCAGATTTTCGATGAAGCGAAGCTTCACCTCGGTCGGAACCGGCACCGCCTCGTTCTGCAGGCCGTCTCGAAGGCCAACCTCGACAATTCTCATCCTGGTTCGACTATTGCTAAGGTCGCGCCTTCTGCCACGGCTTCTGCTACACTCACCGGCAACTTGGTCACCTTCCCGGCGAAGGGTGCCTCAAACGGCATCTGGGTCTTCATCGCTTCCAGCACCACCACGACAAACCCGGCCTCGACCGAATCGCCCACGGTCGCGTGCACCGCGACGACGGTGCCGGGCATCGGCGCGGTGAGCTCCCCGCTCTTTGCCGAAGCCGCCTGGCGGCGGGCACTTGCCCGCTCCCGGACCTCGTAGGTGTGGCCTCGATACGAGATCAGAACATCCTCACCCACTCGAAGCACCGCCGCCGAGTGCGTTCCGGAATCGCTGTGAACCTGCCACAAAGGTCCGTCTTGCGCGAGCGTCGCAGATGAGGATTCAAGTTCCGTTTCGACTCCGTTGACCCAAAGCTTCATGCCGACCTCCGATTCGCGCGATAGGCGCGTGCTGCATCGACAAAAGCTGCAAAGAGCCGCTGGGTGGCCTCATCCTCCGGAGTTCGCTCCGGGTGCCATTGCACGGCAACGAGCCACGGGCGATCGGTCGCTTCAATCGCTTCGCTCGTGCCGTCTGGATGGGTCGCAACGACCTTCAACTCCGCGCCAGGCACATCTACGGACTGATGGTGATAGCTCTTGCCTCGAACGTGCGGCTGGCCAACAATCGTGCCAAACAGGCTGTCGGGGGCTACTTCCGCCTCCTGGAGCTCGCCCGAGCCGTGCTGCTCTCCTCCGACGCGGTCCGGGGTGTGTTGCTCCAGGGTTCCGCCCCGAAGCACGTTGAGGACCTGGCAGCCATAGCAAATGCCGAGGATTGGGGCGTCCGCCGGAAAAGCCGCGAAAAGCTTCTGCTCCATCGCGAACCGAGCCGGCACTTGAAGCTCATTCTTTTCGTGGTTGTCCTGGCCGTAATTGGCCGCATCAAGGTCCAGTCCACCGGGAATGAGCCACCCGTCGATGATTTCCGACACGACCACGGGGTCGGTATCTGGCGTTACCAAAATTGGGATTCCTCCGGCCGCTGCCACCCGCTGGGCGTAATTCGCGTTCAGGCGGTAGATCATTCCGCCGGTCCGCGGATCGGTGGAATGTCGAGGATCGACCGTGATCCCGATGATGGGGCCAGATTCTGTCATGGGGCTGGAATCCAGGAGTCGACGTCTTCGGCGGCGGCTTTGATGGAATTCAAGAACTCGGCCGCCCCGACTCCGTTGAGCACGCGATGATCGAACGTAAGGGCGAGGTTGGCGAATCGGGCCGCTTTCAGGCCATCCGCCAGTGGGTCGAGGGCAATATAGACCTCACCGATGAACAGGGTCGCCACCATCGGCGGGACCACGACGGGGGTCGCATCGCGTAGGCCAAAGCCTTGCATGTTCGTGAGAGAGATCGTCACCTTTTCGTTGACCTGGTCCACGCCGGTTCGTGCTTGTTCGATGCGCTCCCGCGTTCGCGCGGCGAAAGTCGGCCAGTCTAGCTTGTTCGCCGACTCAACGACCGCCAGCACGAGTTCATCTTCGGGTAGCGCAACCGCAATCCCTAGACTCGCGGCATCAAACGTCCGCAGCGTCGCGTCGCCAACCAGTGTGCTTCGGAAATTAGGGTGGGTTTCGAGCGCCTGCGCAACGAGATAGGCAAACATCGTGAAGAGGCTGGGCTGAAAATCGACGCGGCTCGCCTTGTATTCAGCGCGTCGAGCTTCGAGCGCCTCCCACCGGCAAGCTACCGACATCGTTCCGGGGACCACGATCTGGTTTCCGCGAACAAGCCGCGAAGCGAGGAGTCGCTGCTTGCTGGAAAGTGGGCGGTCCGAGTACGTCGGCTGGGTCGCGGAGGCATTGCGATAGGCGTCCACGTCCGAAGGCAGCATCTTTGAACCGGCGAACGGAATGTGGTTCAGCTCGTCGTCGGTGATGCCGAGATCCTTCGCGTAGGCCTTGGTTTTGGGCGGAATGAGCGCGTTTCGCGAGCCGACGGTGGCCGCAGTTGCTTCTTCCGCGGCGGCTTCCGGTGCCGGTTCTGCGGGGTTTTCCGGTTCGGCGGCGACGTCCGCACCTACCTCGACGCGGGCGACTTCCGCGCCGATCGGCAGAATGTCATCCGGCTGCGCGAGCCACTCGATCAGGACGCCTTCGGTCGGCGACTCGACATCCATAACGGCCTTGTCCGTCTCCATCTGATAAATGGGTTCGTCGCGACGGATCTTGTCGCCGGGCTGCTTAAGCACCGCGACGAGCCTTGCTTCTTGAAGCCCTTCACCAATTTGCGGAATTCGAACGGATACGACTGCCATTTGCTCACTCGCGGCCACCGGCATGCGGTCGGGCCGAATGAATCCATTTTGCCACAGGCCGGAAATTTGGTTGGCTTCGACGCAAATATCCTGGTTGTCGATTTGGATTCTCGTGCGGTGGTTGGCAGGAACCTGTTCGAGGTTAGATTCTCACCCCTGATTCGCCGCTCCGGGTACCATATAGCGTTCTCCGCGCGAAGCTTCCCTCTCGCAGGCGATCAAACCCAACAAAAGAGAAATTTCCGTGGCAAAACGCATAACGCATAACATCAAGTTGAACATTCCCGCCGGTAAGGGAACGCCGGCCCCTCCCGTTGGTCCCGCGCTTGGTCAAGCCGGTATCAACATGATGGAGTTCCTCAAGAAGTTCAACGAGCAAACCGCTCCCCAACTTGGCTTCGTGATGCCGGTTGAGATCACCGTGTTCGAGGATCGCTCCTACACGTTCAAGATCAAGCAGCCGCTGACGACCGACCTCATCAAGCGCGCCGCCGGGATCACTACCGGTGCCGCCAACGCCAAAACCGACAAGGCTGGCGTTCTCACCCGAGAAAAGCTTCGCGACGTTGCAAAGCTAAAGATGCTGGACCTCAACACGACCGACGAAGAAATGGCAATGAACATCGTTGCCGGATCCGCTCGGTCGATGGGCGTCCGCATCGAAGACTGATAGGCCAATCGGCTACCGGACGTAACCCGACCGGTAGCCAACCGTCCCTAACATGGCTTGAGCACCTCATGAATCTGCGAAATATTCGAAATCGAAGTCTGTGGATCGCCTTGTTAGCCGTCACGGCTGCCATGGCAAATGCTCAAACGGCAGCTAACGCCAGCGGAGCCACCGCCGAGCTTGGGGCCGATGCCGGTGCGCAGTCCGCCGCCGATTTCATCAAAGCCTATGCGCAGACCGATGGGGCATTTCTTGCCGCCGGATTGGTGAAGGCAACCTACAACGCCGACGACTTGTCGACAATCCTTCAGTACCCAACCGACAGTCTTGTCGTGGTCTCGCTGACCGGAGCGCAACTCCGCCAGGCGTTCGAGCGCTCGGTGTCGCTTTTCCCGCAGCCTAATTCCAGTTTTCTCCAGCTCTCTGGCTTCGAGGTCACGTTCAGCAAGTCGGCATCGGCCAACTCGCGCATCACCTCGATCACGACCAACGGCGCGAAGATCGTAGATTCGAAAACCTACACGGTCGCCATGCCTTCCAGCCTCGGCCGAGGTGGCCTTGGGTTCTTTAAGATTTGGGACCGGAACAAGATCACCAAAACCTTTGAGGGCGTGACCCTTGAGGACGTCTTGAAGGGCAAGAAGTTCTCCGAAACGTCCGCCCGGTGGATCGCTGGGTCGTGAAAATCGGGCTAGTCATCGCGCTGGCCGCCGCAATCGCGACGGCCGTCGCCGTCGGCACCTACCAGGCACCAACCCAGAAGGTCTCGCCCGCCCCCACCCAAGCCACAAAGTTCGCTTTTGACCAAGACCGGGCCTTTGGATACCTCACCACTCAGGTGAACTTTGGCACCCGGGTTCCCGGCTCACCTACCGCCGCCAAGTGCCGCGAGTGGATCATCGAGACCGCTTCTCCCTTCGCGGACTCGGTGCAGAAGCAGCCGTTCAGCCACGTTTGGTCGCAAACCGGAAAGTCCGTTCCGATGGTGAACATCATCGCGGAGCAGAACTGGAAGAACGCGAAAGTCCGCGTGGTGCTGATGGCTCACTGGGACACGCGACCGACGGCCGACATGGAAGCCGACCCAGACAAACAAGTCCAGCCGATCCTGGGGGCCAACGACGGTGCCAGCGGGGTTGCTGTGCTGCTGGAACTGATGCGGGTGCTGAAGGACGTCAATACGGACCTTGGAATTCAGTACGTGTTCGTAGACGGCGAAGACCTAGGCCCGGGAATCGACGAAATGTTCCTCGGCGCGGTGCGCTACTCCAGCCGACTTCCGTCTCCGCGCCCCGATTACGGCATTCTGCTCGACATGATCGGTGACAAAGACCTCACCGTCCCGATGGAGGCGAACAGCATGGACTTCGCCCCGGACCTCATGCGTGCCCTCTACGCCCATGCCGCCAAGATCGGTCTCCAAAAGACCTTTCCGGCCACGCCCGGCCCCCGAATCTCAGACGACCACCTAGCGGTGAACGCCGCCGGAGTCCCCATGATCGACCTCATCGACTTCACGTATCCAAGCTGGCACACGCTGGAAGACACGCCGGACAAGTGCTCCGCAGAGTCGCTCGGTAAAGTAGGCAAGTTGCTGGAAAGCTGGTTCAAGAAGAAACCGCTGTTCGGCGAGAAAAGCTAAAGCGCACCGCCAATCGGGCGTTCCCGAACGTAGAAGTAGCAATGATCACCCCGTACGACTGGCAAGAGGGCATCGGCAACCGAGCTTCCTACATTGAGGGCAAGCTCGCCCACGGCGCACCGGTCCTGATCGCCAGCACCCCGGCCGGAATATTGGCCTACACCCGCCGCCGCCAGGGGCGAAAAATTTTCGAAATCTACGACCGGTTGATCTTCACCGCGATCGGCCAGCAATCCGACATCGACACGATCCGCACCGCTGCGCTTGAGTTCGCCAGCCGAGAAGGCTATAACCGAAGCGAGGCCGACGTGAACATTCAGCGCGTCGTGAATGCCGTTAGCGGACCACTGAAGCGTGCGTTCGGCGAGTTCGGTTCGGCGCCGTTCGTGATGCGTGCCGTCTTTAGCGAGATCGGCGAAACCCCGGAAGACGACCGCCATTATCTGATCGATTACGATGGCGATTACGTCTCGACCAAGCACATCTCGGTGCTTGCCGGTTCGCTGGAGTTCTCGAACCAAGCGACGGAAAAGCTCACCGCGCTCGAGACCGTCGATCTTGCGGCGCTGCAAGCGATTTACAATGAACTGACCGGGGATGAGCCGTGGGCCGACCTCGAAGAGGAAGCCGTCCTGTTCGAACGAAGCTCGGAACGGGAGAACCGATTCCGCCACCTGCTGGGAGGCGAGCCGGTATGAGGGCAACGCGGTGCCCCTAGAAACCGCTAGCCCGACCTTCGCGGATGCGGCAAAGATTCATGCCCTCTCCCAGCGCGAGCGGCAACTGCTTAAGCTGGCCGCCGAAGGCCTGACAGACCAGGGCATTGCCCACCGGCTCGGGATCAGTCTGGCGACAATCAGCACGTACTGGGTTCGAATTCGTGGCAAGCTCGGCCAGTTCAACCGGACGGAGCTGGTCGCCCACTACCTGCGTGATCTCGCTGCGCGCGACGTCATCGAGCTTCGCGAACAAAACCGACAACTTCTGGCGAGCCTCTCGGTCCAGGTCGAGACCGCCGATGCCCTCCGCGCAAGCCTCAGCCTGTTTTACGGCCTTGTCGAAGCCGCGCCGGACGCGATCCTGGTCGTGAATTCCGACGGCGTGGTGGAACTGGCAAACCTGGCCGCCGCCGAACTGTTTGGCTACACCGAGGAAGAGCTGACCGGGCAAACGCTGGAAGACCTCAGCCTGGAATCTATTCGGGTCCTGGCGGCGGGAGATGCTCCCCTTCAGCGGCGGATGAGCGAAAACATCACCGCACTTGCCCGCCGAAAGGACGGTTCCAATTTTCGCGCCGCCATCGCGCTCAGCAGCACGCTTACGACCGACGGCGTCCTCCTCACCTGCATCATTCGCGAGAACTAATGGCGGCAAGTGGCATACAATTCCCCATGCGTTTCCTGATCGCGCCGTTGCTTCTCTTACCGGTCCTTGCCGCCGCCCAAGTCACCCCGAACAAGCTGTACAACGGAACCAAACGACCGTTCGCCGTCAAAGTTTCGGCTCCGTACGGCAGCGCAAAGGTAACGCTCCAGATCCTTGCCCCGGTCACCGGAAAAGTGATCGAAGAAGCCGAGACCAAGCCAGGCAAGCAGGATCTTTCGAAGCTATTCGCTAAGCTCTGGGAGAACGCTAAACCAACGGTTGTGTACCTGCAGGCAACCGCCGAAGGGCGCAAAGTCGGTCCGGCAGTAGTTCTACAGCCGATGACCAATCCGACCATCTCTCGTCTTGCGGCGGACGGAAAAACGGTCGAGTTCGTCCCGGATGAAGACCAGGCGTTTGCGGGCTACCGCGCCTACGTGGACCAGCACCTCGTGCTCGACACCTCTGAGGGTGTGATGGAGTTTCGTATGCGGCCGGACTGCGCCCCGAACACCGCCTTCCAGATTCGCGAATTCACCAAGGGCGGACTCTACGAGAACACGATCTTTCACCGAGTCGTGGCCAAGCGCGCCGACGGCAGTCCGTTCGTGATTCAGGGCGGCGACCCGGCGGGAACCGGAAACGGCGGCCCAGGGTTTGCTTACCCGCTGGAGAAGTCAGCTCTGCCGCACGACTTCGGCGTGATTTCCATCGCTCGTAGCACGGACCCGAACACCAACGGCTGCCAGTTGTTTGTCGCCCTCAGCCGGGAAGGCACCAAGCACCTCGACAGCCGATACGCATCGTTTGGCGAGCTCTTGCGGGGCAAAGAAGCCGTCCTGAAGATCGCCGCCGTACCGGTCGGTAAAGAAGATCGTCCTAACGACCCGCCCAAGATTTTCCGAGCTCGGTTGGTCAACGCTCCGCCCTACGGCACCGGCCCGGTCCCGCAGAAGCGCGGCTAGCCACGCTAGCCGCCCGCTACGTCACAATGTTAAGAATCGCGCAATGAAGGTTCCCTTTTACGATATCAAGGCCCAATACACCGAGCTCGCCGCCGAAACCGACGCGGCGGTTCATGCCGTCATTTCCGGCGGCGCGTACGTCATGGGTCCGAACCACAACGCCCTGGAAGCCGAAATCGCCGCCCGACAAGGATGCAAACACGGTATCGCCGTGAACTCAGGCACCGACGCTTTGCGGATTCTGATGGACGCGGTCGGAATCGGTCAGGGCGACGAGGTCATCACGACCGCCTTCACGTTTGTTGCGAGCGCAGAGACGATCGTGCAAACCGGTGCCCGCCCGGTTTTCGTCGACATTGACCCGATCACCTTCCAAATCGACCCGGCGAAGATTGAAGCCGCGATCACGCCGCGCACGAAGGCGATCCTGCCCATCCACCTTTTCGGTCAGATGTGCGACATGACCGCGGTCAAGGCCATCGCCGACCGGCACGAGATTCTGGTGCTGGAAGATGCCGCCCAGGCAATTGACTCCACCCAACATGGTGTCCCCGCCGGATCCATCGGCATCGGGGCCGGATTCAGTTTTTACGTCACGAAGAACCTAGGTGCGGCCGGCGACGCCGGACTGATCGTAACGAACGACGATGAGCTCGCTCAGCGGTGCCGCTCGATTCGGGTTCACGGGATGGGCCGCGAGCGGTACTACTACGACCATATCGGCTACACCTCGCGCATGGACGAGGTTCAGGCGGCGGTCCTCCGCGTCAAGCTAACGAAACTCACCGAGTGGAACGCGCGTCGGGCGGCCTTTGCGGCAAGGTACTTCCAAGAACTGGCCGACTCAGACCTCCGACTCCCCGCAACCCTCGCAGGCAACCACCATACATGGCACCAGTTCACGGTGGCGACGCCCGAGCGCGACGCTCTCCAGGCGCACCTGCGGGCCAACGAAGTCGATTCGATGATCTACTATCCGGTGCCGCTTCACTTCCACGAGCCGTATGCGCGCTTCGCGGACGGACGCGGCTCGCTACCGGTCACCGAGGAAGTCAGCCGAGAGGTTCTCAGCTTGCCGATCCATCCGCACCTTTCGGCAGAGCAGGTGCAGTTTGCGGCGTCGGTCGTTCGCGAGTTCACTTCAAGCCGAATCCACGCCGCCTCTTAAGCGGTGAGGTTAGGCAGTTCGCCGCCGAAAACCCAATACATGGCGGCCATGCGAACGAAGATTCCGTTCTCAATCTGGGCCGTGATCGCGCTACGCTCGCCGTCGGCGGCGATATCGTCAACCTCAATGCCCCGATTTAGCGGACCCGGGTGCATCACCAAGCAATCGTCCGCCGCGTACTGAAGCGTTTCCTGGTTCACCTGATACATCGACGCATACTCGCCGACAGAGCTAAGCAGGCCCTCCTTCATGCGCTCGCGCTGCAAGCGAAGGCACATGATGACGTCGGCCCCTTCAATTCCCATAGGCAGATTGAAGAAAACCTTTCCGGGCAACATCGACGTGATGGGCGGAATCAGCGTTCTTGGCCCCACAAATCGAACCTCGGCCCCAAGTTTGCTGAGGAGCCAAGCATTGCTGCGGGCGACGCGGCTGTGCTCGACGTCGCCGATGATCGCAACAACCTGCCCCTCGATGCGGCCCTTGCGCTCTAAGATCGTCAGCGCGTCGCCCAAAGCCTGGGTCGGATGCTCGTGCATCCCGTCTCCTGCGTTCAGGACCGGCCCGCCGAAGTGCCGCGCGGCAAGCGAAGGAGCGCCACTCATTTTGTGCCGCATGACCAGTCCGTCGAGTCGCTCGTAGCGAAGCGTAAGGATCGTGTCCTTGAGGGTTTCGCCCTTGTTCAGCGAAGAAGCACCCGAGGCGAAGTTCACTGATTTCAGGCCGAGGTAGTGGGCCGCCTGCTCAAAACTCACCCTCGTCCGGGTGGAGTTCTCGAAAAACAGCATTCCGACCGTCTTGTTGCCGACCGAGGGGACTTCTTTGCCGGAGATGACACGCTGCTTGAAGTCCGCCGCTAGCGCCAGCAGCGCCTCGATCTGCCCGGCCTCAAGTTGTCGAATTCCCAAAAGGTGTCGTTGCATCGTCGTTTCTCGCATCGGGGCTACTCGACGGCGGCGCGCTCCAGCACCACCGCGTCCTCTCCATCATATTCGTTCACTTTCACCACGATGTGATCGGCCCGTTCGGTCTGAAATTTTCGGCCCAGAAAGTTGGGTTCAATCGGCAGCTCGCGGTGGCCACGATCTACCAAAACCGCAAGCTGAACCCGCCGAGGACGGCCGCTCTGCATCAGAGCATCCAGGGCGGCACGGGCGGTTCGGGCGGTGAAGATGACCTCGTCGACGAGGATCACGCTCTTACCGGTGATTTGAAATGGGATTTCGGTGCCGTCTTCTGCGCCTGGCTTGCCGTCGTCGCGAAATCGTCGAACGTCGATTCGGCCGCACGGAATCGTGGTGCCCTCGATTTGGGTCATCAAAAATGCGAGTCGCTTGGCGATGGGCCAGCCGCGGCGAAGGACGCCGACCACGACGAGGTCCTCTGCGCCGCTGTTCGCTTCCAGTATTTCGTGAGCCATACGGCCGAGGGCGCGCCGCATGTCTCCGGAATCCATCAGTACGGCGGACATGTCCCAATATTATGCCCGCAGTAGCCTAGGCAGGGGCTGCCGCGTCGTCGGTCCAGCCCTTCAGCGGGAGGGCAAGCGGGAATCCGGCCCGCAGATCCTCCTGCGCCGTGTCGCTGCTTCCTCGCACGAATCGCCGCTCAAACAGGAGATAAAACCCGTAGCAGCCGGCCACGACCAACGGCAGCACCGCCAGCAGAAAAACCAGCTTCTGATCTGGGGAATCAAAGCCCCAGGGTCGAATCGCGTAGCCCACCTGTAGCAGCGGATGATGCATCAAGTACAAGCTGTACGAAAACAAACCCAAGCGGTAGAGCGGAGCCGAAGCAAGCAAGGAAATGAGCGGCCGGGTCAGCCATCCGTCCGGCCGCACGGTAAGAGTGTAAAGCAGCGATGCACCGAACGCGCCAAACAGAAGATCGCGCACCGGCAGCGGCGCCGAAACCGCGCTACCGACCCCAAAAACGGCAAGACCGATGAGCGTCAGCGTTCCACCAAGTGCCGGACGAACGCCTATGCTGACGGAAGGCCGGTATGCGAGTGCCGCTGCGACCATTCCCATCGAGAACAGGAGCAGATACCAGGGGTACAGCTTGTTCGCGCCCGGCACTGCGAAGAAAACGACCCCCACAAGCGCCGCATTTGAGAGCAGGAACCACCACCGACCGCCTCGGCGGAGGAGCATCACGAGGAACGGGAACAGAACGTAAAGCTGCGCCTCGATCGCGATGCTCCACAACACGCCGTTGATGCGATACATCCAGTCGACGTTGAAGTTGTGCACCAGGAAGACATGCGTCCAAAAGGCAGCCGGCGTCACCGGGACGTAAAGCTCGAACGGCATGCCAACCTGGCGGTCGGTAATCCCCCAACACACCAGCAGGGACAGAAACAGCGTGACGTAGTAGGGCGGCAGGATCCGGCGGGCGCGCCGGGCAAAGAACCGGGTCGGATGCGGGAGGTCACCCGCGTTGCCCACGTAGAGCGACAACTGCAAGCAAAAACCCGAAACCAGGATGAACATGGCCACGGCAAGGTGCCCGAACGCAAACGGCATGAGGAGCGACTGCATCCAGGCCGGAGCCGCGGATGGCTTCCCGGTAAGGCCGCTCGGGTCGGCGAGGGTGCCCAAGTGCCCCAGGGTGACGTAAAGGGCTAGGAGGCCCCGAATGCCCTCCAGAAACGGGAGGCGCTCCGAGGTGGGAAGACCGCCTCCACCGCGCATCTCACGATGATAGCCGCCAGCGGCGAAACCCTGCCCGTAACCGGGCGTCTTAAGAGCTATGAAGCGAATCCTCCTGGCAACGGCCGTTTGCGCGGCGGCGGCCCAAATCTCATCGGCGCAGTTCTATCCGGGAGTTGCGTCTGACCCGAACAAGATCAACTGGCAGCTGCTGACTAGTGGCGTGAAGTCGCGGATCAAAACCGCCGGGATCGCCGAAATCACGACCGGCGGCGACTTCGAGCGGTACTGGGTTCGGCTGACCGGCCAGGATGCACGCACCGCGCCGAAGGGCGTCGACTGGGTTCGCAACAAGGTCCTGGCCATCACGCTCGGAGAGCGCGAGACCGGCGGCTTTTCCGTTTTCGTACGGTCGATTGAGCGTGGTAGCGGCAACGCCACCGTCGTCACTGCCACGGAGAAAACGCCGATGCCGGGCCAATACGTGGCGAAAGGCGCCACCGCTCCCTTCGTTCTGGTCCGCGTCGACCGGCATCCGGGCAACTTCCTGCTCAACTGGTCGCAGCCGGTCGAGAACGGCAATGTGCTGTTCCCGCCCAACTACGGAGGCGGATACAACAACGGATACGATTACGGCAACAACGACGGCAATCCGCCCTCGCTGCTGGATGATGGTGCCGAAGAAATTTGGTGGCGCGGGCTAGACGAAGGCTCAAACTGCCGGGTGCAGGGCCAGTCTTTCACCGTGGTCGAAAACGCTGACCAGATGCGAAAGGTTTACACCAAGCTGTTTGGCCGATTCACTCCGCAAAACGAGTCGTACGCCGACCGAATGAATTGGCAGCGGGAGAAGCTGGTGGTGGTCACGCTGGGGCAACGCAACTCGGGTGGGTACGGCATCAACGTGCGCGGCGTCTTCACGAACCCGAACGGCCGCACCGTGGTGAAGGCTACGGAAACTGCTCCAAAACGCGGCCAGTTACGGACCATGGAAATGTCGAGCCCGTACGTGATTTTGCGGGTTGACGCACGGGCGACCCAGATCCAATTGGACCTGGGTCTTCCCCGCTAGAACCGGAAGGTTCTGTTACTCGCCGCGTGCCGGAGGCTTCGGAAGCTTGAAGGCTTTGCCGAGCATTTGCTTGAACGTCGCGTTTTGGTTACCGTCGAGAACGGCGGTCAACTTCGCGAGTAGCTGAGCTCGCTCGGCTTCGGTCGGCGGTTCGGGGCGTCGGTCGCTGTTCTCGTCGGGGCGGCGTGCCTCGCGGAACGCTTCCTCGATGGCGCGCATCTTCTCCTGCTGAGTTTCTGTCAGGTTCAACGCTTTCTGGACGTCTGGGTTTCGGAAAGCTCCCGGTCCTTGAGCCTGAAGCACGATCTCCTTCAGTCGCTTGACCTGGCCAGCGGAGAGGATGCCCTCAATCGCCTTTCGTTCCTCGCCTCCCGGTCCGCCGGGGCCGCCTCGTCCGCGATCTCCGCCAGGGCCACCTTGTCCCCGATCTCCGCCAGGGCCACCTTGTCCCCGATCTCCGCCAGGGCCGCCTTGTCCACCAGGGCCACCCTGTCCGCGGCCGCCGCGGCCTTCTTTCTTCAGACCGTTGATCTTGGTCTTCTGGCTTTCGGAAAGACCGAGCTCCTTCTGGACCTCAGCCAAGAAGATGATGTCGAAGCCGGGGCCGCGTCGCGGACCCATCTGGCCGGGGCCTCCGGGGCCGCCTTGTCGACCGCCGGGGCCGCCAGGGCCGCCAGGTCCACCTTGCGGCCCGCCTTGGGGTCCGCCCTGTGGTCCTTGGGCAAATGCGAACGTCATGGTGATGCCGAAGATGGCGATCAAAGCGCCGATTCTGGTGTGGTTCATTTCTTGTTCCTCTCCGCAGATCGCTCTGCGGTGTCTTACAAGAATCAATTTACGGGACGCTCATGAGGGAATTATTTGGATTTCCCCTGTTTGAAAAAGTCCCCGAAAATTCGCTTAAACCAGCTGCAGCCGGAAGCCAACCCGCGCGCCGTTGCCTTCGGGCGCGTCGCAGAAAACGGTGCCGCCGTGCATCTCCACCAGCGATTTCACGATCGAAAGCCCAAGTCCGGAGCCTCCGTCGCCCCGATTTCGGGCCATATCGACCCGGTAGAACCGCTCGAACACCTTGTCTCGCTCGGAAGCCGGAATGCCGGGCCCAAAGTCCCGCACCGAGACCTCCACCTGTTTCCCGACCACCCGCACCGCCAGCCGAACGCTTGTGCCCGCCGGCGAGAACCGGTAGGCGTTCGTCAGCAGGTTCGTGAGGCACACGCCAAGCAGGCTCGACTCGCCCAACGCGGTTGCCTTTTCGGCATGGATTTCCAGGCCAACTCCATCCGGCCGGGCAACACCTGCCGCAACGCGCTCGGCCCACGCCGACAGTTCAATGGGAACCGGTTCGGACAGAGTCGGCGAGCCGTCCGCGCGGGCAAGGGTCAACAATTGCTCGATGAGACCGGTCATGGCACGGCTCGCGTCATCCGTGACTTTCAGCGCGTGACGCAGTTCTTCCACGTCGTCGGGATAGGTGTTTGCCCCATCCACCGCCAAGCGCAGTCTGGTGAGTGGAGTTCGCAACTCGTGCGAGGCATCGGCGGTGAATCGGCGTTGCCTCTCAAGGCTCGCGCGCTGCTCGGCGAAGGCGACCTCAAGTCGGCCCAGCAGGCCGTTGATCGCAAGGGAGAGCTGCCCAAATTCATCGGCGGAAGTCGCGGGAAGGCGCTCGGCGAGGTTACGTGCGCCCATCGCCTCGGCCTGGTTGGCAATGGCCCCCACCGGACGCAGGACCCGGCTGCTGAGCGTGTACGCCGCTCCTCCCGCCGCCAGGAGCCCAATGGGCAACAACCAAAGCAGCGTTTGCCACAATGTCTGTTGCTGAATCTCAAGTTCGGCGAGGGATCGGCCCGTCTGGAAAACGCCGACCACGCGATCGTCTCGCTTCTGGGCAATCGTCAAGAGCCGCACCCGCTCGCCGTCCACTATGAGGGTGGCGCGGGCCATCCCTTGGGCCAGCGCGAGCTTGCCCTGCTCGTCGTTGTACAGCTTTTGGCCGTTCTGTCCACGCACCGCCAGGTCTTCACCCACCATGCGCGGATCGAGCGCACCCGGAACAGGCGGCGGACCGGGGGGACGGCCGTCTCGCCTTCCGCCCGGCGGGCCAGGAAACCCATCTCGATCTTCACCGGGCCGAAAGCCATTGTCCGGCCCGCGGTCGCTACGAAACGGGCGGTCGATCATGCGCAGCAAGCGCCGATCATTGTCTCGGTCCATCTCCGCGATCGCCTGGCGAAAGTTGAACTGCACCAAAGCGACAGCAAAACAAGCCATGCAGACAAACAGCACGGCCACGTTCAGCAACGTCAACCGGAACCGGATGCTCTGCCAGAACTTCAAGATTCGGCTCCGTACCGAAAAACGTATCCGACGCCGTGAACGGTGTGGATCACTTTCTCGTCGTACGGCGCGTCGACTTTCTTCCGGAGCGAGGTGACGTGGAAGTTCACGCTGGCCTCCTGGCTCTCCTCCTCGTCCCAAACGCGCTCCAAAATCACCGCGCGGGTGAGGGTTCGGCCGGCGTTGCGTGCCAAAGCCTCCAGCAACTGGAACTCCCGGCGAGTGAGGTGAATCTCGTGGCCGCCTCGCCGCACCGTTCGTGCCTTGGAGTCGATCGTGAGATCGCCAAAAGTCATCGTCTCCTGCCGGTTCGCCATGTCCCGCCGAAGCAGCAACCGAATCCGTGCGCGAAGCTCGCGAAAGTCGAACGGCTTGATCAGATAATCGTCCGCGCCGCCCTCCAGTCCTTTCACTCGATCCTCGACGGCGTCCCGCGCGGTAAGCATGAGGATCGGCGTTTGGATACGGGCGTCTCGCACGGCCTTGCAGATATCCCAGCCCGAACGGTGCGGCAGCATCACGTCGAGAATCAGCAGATCATAGGTGTTCTGAAGGGCAAACCTAAGGCCGGTGTCGCCTTCCGCCGCAACATCAACCGAGAACTTTTCCTTTTCGAGCAGTCGCGCAAGCTCGCTGGCAATGACAATATCGTCTTCAACAAGGAGGAGTCGCACGAGTTTTCGAGATTGTACGGAAAGTTTATGAGGAAATTGTTTGCATGGTTCAGCCTTTCTTCACCCGTGAGAGGCTAAATAGGTTGTTACCATGCGCATTTTGCTGATTGAAGACGACCCGGATATCTCCGGGGCGGTGCGCGACGGCCTAGAAGATCAAGGCTACTACGTTCAGGTGGTTCGCGACGGCCCGCGAGCCTTGCGCGTCGCCCAGCAGCAATCGCACGCGCTGATTCTTTTGGACCTCATGCTCCCCGGGATGAACGGGCTAGAGATCGTACGCACTCTCCGGCAGGAGCGGGTGACAACCCCGATTCTGATGCTCACTGCACGGGGTGACGTCGACGACCGCGTGGCCGGATTGGAAGCCGGGGCCGACGACTACCTGCCAAAGCCTTTCGACTTTGCTGAGTTGGTTGCCCGGGTTCGGGCGATGCTGCGACGCGACTCGACCATCAAGGCCGGCATCATCAAAATCGCCGACATGGAGATTGACACCGCCGCCCGGCAGGTCACGCGGATGGGCAAGGAGATCCGGCTAACGCCGCGCGAACTCTCCCTGCTGGAGGCCCTGGCTGCAAACTACGGCAAGGTGCTCTCAAGGGATACGATCCAGTCGCGGGTTTGGATGGACGAGTTCAGCACCTCGAACACGGTCGAGGTTCACCTGAAGAACCTTCGGCGAAAGCTGGACGACGGCTTCGAAATCAAGTTAATCCACACCATCCACGGCATCGGCTACTCCTTACGCGTTGAGGAGCCTAGTCTAGAGAAGTGATTCGGTGGCGGCTAACGCTTTGGAACATGGCGATTTGTTTCCTGGTCCTCCTCCTGTTGGGAGAACTGGTTTACCAACGCACGCGCGATAACCTCTACGCTTCCGTGGACCGGGAACTTTTGCAGCGGATTGAACTCGTTCCCCAAGGCTGGCAGTCCGGCCGGTGGCGGCGCCCGCCGAGGATGCAGCCGCCGTCAACCCCGGTGGAAGATCGCGAAGGGCCCAATCGCGAGCAGTTCGCACGGTTGGAGCGCCGCCGACAATTGCTTTTTCCGCGCGTGGTGCAGCCAGATGGTAAGGCGTTTGTTGCCGGACGAGAACCACTTTGGGCACCAGAAATGCTCACGAAAGTGACGCCGACGAAGTCGGTTCTCTCGACCGCGATCGTAGAGATCGGCGGGCAAAAACAACACCTTCGGCTGGCAACAGCTGGCGTTTACGAGGACAGCAAGTTGGTCGCGGTCGCCCAGTTTGCGGTGGACCTCGACGATACCGAAGCCGAGCTGAGGCGCCTGAGAGAGACCCTCTTGGCTGCCCTTCCGCTTGGAATCATCTTGACCGGCTTGGCGGGACTCATCATGACCGCACGCGCCCTGCGACCGGTCGGCGAACTAGCCGAAGCCGCAAATCAGATCACGGCCGATCGGCTTGGCGACCGGCTCCCGGTGAAGTCCGACGACGAGTTTTCGCGCGTTGCGCGCGCTTTTAACTCGGTTTTGGACCGGGTAGAGTCTGCCGTTTCGGACCTGACGCAAGCGAACATCGCGCAGAAGAAGTTCGTCGCCGATGCTTCGCACGAGCTGCGCTCGCCACTCACGGCGATGAAAGTTCGGCTCGGGGCGGCCAAGATGCGGGAGCCCAGTGCCGCCGGTACCGAGGAGCTTGTGAAGTCGCTGGACCGGTCAGTATCGGCGATGGCGCGGTTGGTGGACGACTTGCTCATCCTGGCCCGCTCTGCCGATCTTGGCCCGCCCAAGAAGCAATCCGTCACCGCCGCAGAACTCGCGGACGAAGCAATGCACCCAATTCCGGAGCCATTGCGGTCGCGAATCGTCCTTATTGCCCCGGACGACCTCGCCCTAAACGTCGACCTCAACCAGATGTCCCGGGCAATCCGAAACCTGCTGGAGAACGCGCTTCATTACTCCGAGGGCGAGGTGCTCCTGACCTTTGGCGTCGGCGAGATTACGGTTTCCGACTGCGGCATTGGCATCCCACCGGAATCAGTCAATAAGGTTTTCGACCGCTTCTACCGGGTGGACGAGTCGCGAACCCGCGATTCTGGCGGAAGCGGGCTTGGGCTTTCGATCTGCCGCGCAATTGTCGAGGCCCACGGCGGCACCGTGGACCTAGAGAGCGAGGTCGGGAAAGGAACGACGGTTCGCGTCAGCTTGCCCGCTTAAACTCTTTCACGTTCTCTTCGAACCGCGCCGCAAGCATTTGGGCCCGCTGGTCGTACTCCGCCGGATCGCTCCAGGTGCCTCGAGGACTGAGCAACTCCGACGGTACGTTTTCGCATTGGGTCGGAATCGCCAATCCAAAGACCGGCTCCGTTTCGAACGGGACATTCGCAAGCTCGCCCGACATTGCCGAGTGCAGCATCGCCCGCGTGTACTTCAGCTTGATGCGCTCGCCGACTCCGACCGGGCCACCCGTCCAACCGGTATTCACCAGCCACACGGTCGGCTTGTGCTCGGCCAGCTTCTTACCTAGCAAGTCGGCGTAATCCTGCGGGTGCCGCGGCAGGAACGGCTGGCCAAAGCAGGTCGAAAAGACCACCTGCGGCTCCGTCACGCCGACTTCGGTACCGGCGAGCTTCGAGGTGTAGCCATTCAGGAAGTAGTCCATTGCCTGCTCCACCGTTAGGCGAGAGATCGGCGGGAGAACGCCAAGGGCGTCGCAAGTGAGGAAAACGACGTTTGCCGGATGTCCGGCCACGCTCGGGTGCACCGCATTCGCAATGTGTTCCAGCGGGTAGGCAACGCGCGTGTTTTCCGTCAGTTCGCCATCGGCATAGTCCGGAACGCCGTTTGCGTCCAGAACCACGTTCTCCAGGATCGCTCCGCGACGGATCGCGTTAAAGATCTCCGGCTCGCCTTCCGCGCTAAGGCGGATGCACTTTGCGTAGCAGCCACCCTCAATGTTGAAAATGCCGTTGGGACCCCAACCGTGCTCATCGTCGCCGATGAGGCCGCGCTCCGGGTCGGCGGAAAGCGTCGTCTTCCCGGTGCCACTAAGGCCAAAGAACAGCGCGCTCTTTCCGTCGGCCCCGACGTTTGCGGAGCAATGCATGCTGAGCACCCCTTTCTCCGGCAGAAGAAAGTTCATGATGCTGAAAACGGACTTCTTGATTTCGCCCGCGTACTGCGTCCCCGCAATCAGGACCTCACGCCGGTCAAAGTTCAGCGCGATGACCGCCTCGCCCTTCGTGTGGTCTTTCTCCGGGTCCAGCAGCAGCTTGCCAAAATCGGTGATGACCCAGTCCGGCTGGAAGCTCTCCAGCTGTTCGGCGGTCGGGCGGATGAGCAACTGCTTGATGAACAGCGCGTGGTACGGCCGCTCTAGAATGAGGCGAACCGAAAGCTGGTTCTCTGGGTCGGCCCCGGCGAAGGCGTCGATCACGTAGGTCTGGACCGACTGGCCGTAGCCCTCGAACCGCGCGCGAAGCTGGTCAAACGTCTCGGCGGACATTCGGTTCGTGTTTTCCCACCAAACCGCGTCGTTGAACGCCGCGTCGCCCTCCACGATGAACTTATCCTTGGGCGTGCGGCCGGTGTAGGTTCCGCTGTAGGCCACGACCGCCCCGGTTTCGGTCAGTCGGCAAGCGTCGGATTCGACACAGGCCTGGATCAAAGTTTCAACAGAGGGGTTCCAGATGGCGTTAGTAGGGGCTTGCATAGGGGTGGGTTTGGGTTGCGACGGAGGCGACATTGAACCGAGCGAACGGACCACTTCTGACTGTATGGTACCGCCGGGCAACTTAGCGGCGGGATTTCTGGCGGTCGGCAAGGGCCGACTCGGTGAAGCCACCTATCGATTTTCCACCCGAACGCGCCATCCAATCGACCACATCTTCGCTCTTCACCAGCACCAGATCGCCGCGCTTTTTTGCCAGCGCAACCGGTTTCTGATCGAGCAGACCGATATAGCCTTTCGGCGAAGGGATGGGGTCTTTGACCCACAGGAACTCGGCGCCGGCATCGGTTTTGAACCGGCCCCTAATGGCGAACCGATCGCCCTCGGCGGCGTTTCGAAGGGCCGCGGTGAACTCAGGCAGGCGACGACGCGACTCGGAAATGGCTTGTTCCAGCTCCGGTTGGGACCCGCCTAGCCGCACGACCGAGGCTTTTCGCGGCCAAAGAAGCCACGTCGCGACTAGCGCAAGAATCAAAAAAATCGGGACTACGACTCGGAGAATTCGGCCCATGTATTTGGTGTTTCCCAAACTCGCACGCGTTCCAATCCAACCGCCCCGGCGTCAATTCGGTACGGTCCGTGCTCGAAACCATCTCTCAATACGCTCGCCACGTAGAAATAAATCTCCTTTGCCATGTTTTCCGTCGTTGGTTCTGCGTCATGGAAAAGGACGAACGCATTCTCCGGAAAGTGAGCTTGCAGCGACGGAAGCGCGGGGTCGGCGGAGTTCACCGCGAGGGCGTGGTCGTACCGCTCCAGATGATCTTCAATAGCGAGTTTCAGGGCCTTGAAGTCGAGCAACATGCCGTTCTCGTCAAGCTCTGGCCCAAAGACCACGACTTCGATTTGCCTCGTGTGGCCGTGCGGGAAGCGGCAACTTTCGGGGTGCCGACTGAGCATGTGCCCGCTTTCGACTCGGAACAAACGGCAAACGCGGAACACGCAAACAGTTTACTGTCCACAAAGTTCAGAAACCAAACGACAGAAGTGGCGGCAGGCCGGCGCGAGCCTGGGCTTCGGTGAGCGGCCCGGTGACCTCGCTTCCGCGCACCAGGTAGATTCCCGCGCCTTTCTCTTGTAAGTCTCGTCGGATGTCGGCCACGGCGGGAGCCACCATCCGTCCTGGCCACCGGCTCGATAGCCGCCCAGCTCGCTCCACCGCATCGACGCCGGTAACAAACACAAAGGCGTTGTCCTGCATCTGGGCGGCCGCCGTCCAAAAGCCGGCGAGCGTGGCATGATTCGCGCCCGCGATAGACGATCCTCGGTCGACCGCCTCCACTCCGACCAAGGTGAGTTTTGCGTCACCGGTTAGGCGACCGTAGTCGGAACACAGCCGAACCAGAGTTGCCATTTCGGACTCGCGAAACAAGTCAACCATTCCCACCGAGCGAGACAACGGCAATTGGTACCGCAGATCCTTCGAGTTGGGCAGCAGCGGAAATGTGCCGGTCTGAATGTCTCGATCCTTCTCTAAGATTTCGTTCAAGCAGTCCAATCCATCCCGAAAATCAATGATCCGGCCGGTCGCCATGTAGGTTTGCAGTTTGGCGTCCGCGTAGGCCAACCGAGAAACAATCCCGGCCGGTTCGTTTTGGCCGCGCGCCAACGACCGTAGCCAACCGTTTCCGGTTCGGAACGATCTGAGACGGTCGCTGAGCGACAACGCAAGTTGCAGTCGATCGTTGTCGCCAAGCAGACGCATCGCCTCGATGAGGCGCGCCGCAACGGTTCCCTCGACATCAAGTTGGCGGTCAGGAGCCGCCTTCAATCTTCCCGCGAGGCTTTTCCGTAAGCGCAAGGCAACGCTCGTCCATCGCGGATCCTCGAATGTGCGGGGCGAAACCGGATAGGCGGAGAGGAACGGACCATCCGACAATCGCAGGCCCAAGTTCTCTTGCGCCCAACGCGCGTCCGCCTCCCCCAGCAGGCTAGCAAGCCGCTCCCACGCGAAGCTGCGCGACTCGCTCTTTCCGTTTCGTTTGTCGTCGCCCAACAGGTAGGGCGAAATGCCGCCCTCGAGCGCAAGGTCACGAAGCACGAAATCGAACACCGCCGTGGCCGTCTTGCGGTGGACCGCCGAGCCCGTCGTTGCGGCAAGTTCCGCGAACGCGGCGGCCATTTCGGCGTTCTCTACGGCGAGCTTGTCAAACGTAATACGACGGCGGTCGTTGCCGAGCGCGGAGTGAAAGAAGCCGCCCTGGATGCCATCGTGCATGGGCGAGTAAGCGTAGCTGTCGGCCAACCGCATCGCACTTTCGGTCTGGCCGATCCGCGCAAGGAACCGTAGCACGTTCGGGGCAAGGTATCGGCGCCCGGCGACGACAGTCGCATTCGGATCATCGCGCAGACTCTGGGTAAAGCCCCCGAAATCGAGCACGGTGCTCTCGTTTGTGCCAAGCCGGGCGACGTCTTCGTTCTGCTGCTGAAATAGCGGGCTCGACTTGGTTCGGCGGAAGCTATCGTAGGCGCGGGCCGCGTCATGAATCGCGCCCACAACGCGATCGTAGTTCAGTTTGTCGGTCGTGGACGTTCGCAAATACTTCTCATACGGCTCGCCGGCCGGGTCGAGGAACCAGATTTGAGCTTCCGGCGAGAAGTCGATGCGAAAACGGGCGATGGGAAGGTAGATCGACGCCCACTCCGGAAGCTCGGTGGAGTCGAGCCGAATCGAGATGAAATTCCGCTCTAGGTAGTTGGCCAGGTCTTCATCCTTGAAGATGATGTTGTCCAACCGGCGCACCGTTGGGCTGGTCGCGCTTCCGATAAAGAGCAGGATCGGCCGTTCGGTCCGGCGCGCCAAACGAAATGGCTCATCGGTGAACGGGTACCAACCCACCGGCTGATTCTTCGCCATCTGCAAGAACGGCGACGAGTACGGCGCCAGTCGGTTTTCGGGGGCCGGCGGAATCTTGCCGCGGAGCGAAGCTACCAGCGCGCCAAGGGTCGCCAGAACGAGAATCACGAAGGTGACCACGTTAAACTCCGGCTTCCGCATCATGGCGTTTCCATTATGGACCTCGCGGCGCGTGTAGGTCCCGAAAGTCGGGTGTGCTAAACTCCTCTTCTATGTCGATCTCCCTAGACGAAGTGCGTCATGTCGCGCGTCTGGCCCGACTGGAGCTTGAAGAAGCCGAAATTTTCTCGCTGCAGACCGAGCTGAACGCCCTGATTGGCCACTTTCAGGATATTCAAGGAATCGACGTAACCAACCTTTCGCCGACCTCCCACGCGGTGGCCATGCGAAACGTTTGGGCCGACGACGTTCCCGGGGCTACCTTGCCCCGCGACCGCGCCCTGCGAAACTCAGCCCTGCAACGCGCCGGGCTTTTCGTGGTGCCACAAATCATCGAGGATTAACCCGATGATTCACACCCTGACGCTGGCCGAGCTGTCGGCAAAACTCGCCGCCCGGGAAGTCTCGGCGGTCGAAGTCACCCAGGCGTACCTGGATCGCATTTCTGCCCACGACGGCGAAGTCGGCGCATTCCTCACCGTCGCCAGCGAATCGGCATTGCAGGACGCCTCACGCGCCCAGGAGCGACTGGATCGTGGCGAGGGCGGAGCGCTCACCGGAATCCCGATCGCGTTTAAAGACAACATTTCCACCGACGGGATCGAAACAACCTGCGCTTCCAAGATTTTGAAGGGCTACATCCCGCCCTACGACGCCACCGTGGTCGAGCGACTGAAGGCACAAGACGCCGTCGTCATCGGCAAAACGAACCTTGACGAGTTCGCGATGGGCGCCTCGACCGAGACCTCGGCCTACCAACTGACGCGAAACCCGTGGGACCTGACCCGCACTCCCGGCGGCTCCAGCGGAGGTTCGACGGCCGCGGTGACGGCCCGTTTGGTTCCGGTCGCCATTGGCTCTGATACCGGTGGATCCATCCGCCAGCCCGCAAGTCTGTGCGGCATCGTTGGCTTCAAGCCGACCTACGGCCGCTGCTCGCGCTACGGTTTGGTAGCCTTCGGCAGCAGCCTGGACCAGATTGGGCCTCTCGCCCAGACCGTCGAAGATGCCGCGATTCTTTCCGAGGCGATCACTGGCCATGACTTCCGGGACAGCACGTCCCTTCCCCACCCTGCGATCTCAACCAGCGAGCTGAAAAACGGTTCCTTGAAGGGGCTGCGACTGGCGCTCCCCAAAGAGATGCTCGGCGAGGGCACTCAGCCGGGCGTTCGGGCCGTTTTTGAATCTGCCCTCGAAAACCTGCGGCGCGAAGGCGTGATCATCGATGAAGTTTCGATTCCTTCCATCGCCCTCGGCGTGACGACCTATTACATCATTGCCCCGGCCGAAGCCAGTAGCAATCTTGGCCGCTTCGATGGCGTCCGTTTCGGCCCCCGAAGCGAAGGCAAGGGGCACATCGGCGTGGTCGAACGAACCCGCGCGGACGGCTTCGGGCACGAGGTCAAGAGCCGAATCATGATCGGGACGTACGCGCTTTCGGCGGGCTACTACGACGCCTACTACGTTCGGGCGCAGCAGGTGCGCGCGTTAATGGTTCAGGAGTTCAATCGCGTCTACCAAGGCTACGATTTCGTGGTTTCGCCGACGAGCCCGGTCACTGCCTTCCGCTTGGGCGACCTCGACGGCGACCCGCTAGCGATGAAGCTTTTGGATTTCTGCACGATTCCGGCGAACATGGGCGGAATGCCCGGAATCTCGATCAACGCCGGTTTCAGCGAGGGCCTGCCGGTCGGTTTGCAGCTTTTGGGAGCGCCACTTAGGGATGAAGCCCTGCTCCAAAGTGCGTTTGCCGCCGAAAAAGCCCTTGGACTTGCCACTGCGCCGCCAAATTTCGCGTAACGTTAGCCAATGGACGACGTGCGACGGCGAGACATGAAGCTCTGGATCGAAGAGCTGACCTCACCGGGTGGCATTTTTTGCATCATTGCGATCCTCGTCGTCGTTTTCGCGATCTTCCCGGGCGGCTTGCCGGGCAAGACGTTTGGTGCTACGATCGGCCTTTCGCTCATCGCCTACTGGGGATGGAGCGCCTCGGTTCGCCGGCGATTCAACGACCCACGCTTGAGGGCGATGTGGAAGGGTGTTCAAGATCGCCTTCAACGATTCGAGGCGGTGAATAAAGAAAACCAACGCAAGATTCCGGAGCTGAGCGAGATGCCGGAAACGATTCGCGGCATCGGCAAAAACCTGTACCTCGCCTTACGGCGGGCAGACCTCATCGCCCACGAGATTCGAAGGTCGGAGGAAGGCCTTCTTGGCGGTCCTCCTGCGTGGGCATCGCACACCACGGACGCCCAGAGCCAAGAGCTCTATCGGTTGGCCGACAAGAATATTGCGGAGTACCGGCAGGAAATCGCGGGCGTGATGGACGGGGTGCGCCGCACGGAGGCTCAGGCCGCCGTCTTCATGACCACGCTCGACTCTATTCGCGTGAAAATGCTGGGATATCGGCTGGTAGGTCGGTCGCCGGAGCTAGCAACCCACGACTTTCTTTCGGCCATCGCCGAGGCCCGGGCGCAGCTTCAGTCAATCGACACCGCGCTTGATGAATTGGACCTTTCGCACTACCCTCGCCAGATCTCAGTGGTGAAGGAACCGGAAGTTCAAAACAAAAACGCCGACTCTGCCTAGGCAGAGTCGGCGCGTGCCGGTAGTTCAGCGCTTGGTCGGGATGGCGATGCTCGGAGCCTTGGCGTACTTGGCCGGGCTCGCCTTGAACGCGCCCGGGCAACCGGCGCAGCAGAAGAAGTAGCGGCGACCCTTATAGTCGGCGAACATCTTCGTCTTCGTTGCGTCGGCGATCTTCACCTTGTGCGACGGCATTACCGCGCAGGCAAGCTCCTTGGGTGCAGCGGCCTGCTTCGACTGGGCGAAAGCGGCACCGGTGATTACGCCAAGGCAGAGAGCGAGAGACAGAATTTTCTTCATGTTATGGACTTCTTACCAGAATTTTTGGCCCGTCTGACGGGTTCACTCAGTTGTAACGCGTGATTCGCTTCCTTCATTCCAATGATTTTCATGGGACCCTCGCGGGCCCAAAACTTGCCGCGATGCATGGCCTTCGCGCGGAAGCCGACGTTTACGTGGACACAGGCGACATTATTCGGGCGGGAAACCTGGGCATCCCGCTTCGACCGGAAGCCGCGTGGGAGCATCTCGCCGCCCTGGATTGCACCGCAAGTTGCCTCGGGAATCGCGAAACTCACGTTTTTGAAGCCGCGTTTCGGGCGAAAACGGCGGGCGTCCGGCATCCGTTGCTTTGCGGGAATATGTTCACCCGGAGCGGCGACCTCGTCCTTCCCGCCAGCCGGATCGTCCAGTTTGGGGGCCAGAAGGTCGGGTTCTTTTCGGTGATGGTGCCGATGGTGACGGAGAAAATGAGGACCCAGGCGGCGAGTGCCTACCTGTGGTCGCCGCCGATCGCCGAAGCCCAACGCATCGCGGCGAAACTCCGGCCGCAGGTGGATGTGCTTGCCGCCCTGACTCACATCGGCTACCGCCAGGATCAATTGCTGGCCGAAACCTGCCCGGAAATCGACATCATTTTTGGCGGCCATTCCCACACGGTCCTGGAGTCACCGGTGCTCGTCAACCAAACCTGGATCGCCCAGGGTGGTTCCCACGGCCGCTTCGCCGGAGTCTATCGGTGGGAGGATGGGGCCCTGACGGGAGGGCTCGTGCCGCTTCCGGCAAAATAGAGTGATGCCGGAACTCTTGCATACCGCCGTCTTCGGCCTCCCCCCCGCCCGCATCGGCAAAGTCCGCGAAGTGATCGACGTCGGCGACGCCGTGCTCATCATCGCCACCGACCGCATTTCTGCTTTTGACTGCGTGATGGCGAACGGCATCCCCGACAAGGGTTGCCTGCTCACCCAAATGAGCAAGTATTGGTTCGAATCGCTCGCCGACGTATGCCCGCACCACGTCATCTCGGTGGACTTCGCAGACATCCAGGCGCGCTGTCCTCGACCGCAGTCTGAGTTGAAGGGGCGTACGACCCTGGCCAAGAAGGCGAAGCCGCTACCGGTCGAATGTGTCGCGCGGGGCTACCTCGCCGGGAGCCTATTCAAGGAGTACCAGACGGAAGGCGGCAAGGTTCACGGGCTTGACCTTCCGGATGGAATGGTCAACTCGCAGATTCTGCCGGAGCCGATCTTCAGCCCGGCAACCAAAGCCGAAACCGGGCACGACGAAAACATTTCCTTCGCCGGCGTCGAGAACCGAATCGGCAAAGAGAACGCGGCGCTGGTTCGCGATTGGACGCTGGAGCTTTACAAGCGAGCGGCCGCCCGGGCGGCGGAAGTGGGGCTGATTCTTGCGGACACCAAGTTCGAGTTCGGCGAAACCGAAGACGGCCTCATTTGGATCGACGAGGCCCTGACCCCGGACAGCTCGCGCTATTGGGATATCGAACGCTACTCGCCGGGGAAAAGCCAGCCGAGCTTTGACAAGCAGTACCTCCGAGATTGGCTAGAAACTTCGGGCTGGAGTAAGACGCCGCCGGGCCCGGTTTTGCCGCCCGACGTGGTCGCAGAAACCGGCAACAAGTACCGCGAGGCGTACCGGCGGATCGTCGGGCACGACCTCGTGAGCTAACCCGGAATGTTCTATCTCTACAATTTTCTGGTCACGCTGACGTCCTTCATTTGGGCGCCGTGGATGCTTCTTCGCGCCAATCGCCGCCGCGAGGCGCCGAACTGGGAGGAACGGCTGGGGCAGCTTGAGATTCCCTCGCCCGCAGGTCGGTCGCGGGTGTGGATTCATGCGGTTTCGGTCGGCGAGGTGATCGCCGCCAAGCCGATCCTGCAACTGCTGCGGGAGCAGGAACCGACGCTGGAGATCGTTCTCACCGTGACAACCAGCAGCGGCCACCAAACCGCGCGCGAGCAGGCGAAGGACCTCTTCGACTACCTGTTCTACTTCCCCATCGATGTGCTTCGGTTCCAGATGGCGGGCATGCAGAGGGTTCGGCCCCGCGCGGTCGCCATCATGGAGACCGAACTCTGGTGGAACTTCCTCTGGTCGGCCGACATCTTTGAAGCGCCGGTTATCCTCATCAACGGTCGCATCAGCGACCGAAACTTCCGGCGGACGTCCCGCCTCGGGCCGATCTACCGCCCGATGTTGAAACTGATGCGGCGGTGCCTGATGCAGACCCAGGCCGATGCCGACCGCATCCGCCAACTTGGGGCCGAGAACGTCGAAGTACTGGGGAACTGCAAGTTCGACCAGGCGGCGGCAGCTCCGGCTGACCCGGCTCTTTGGCGTGAGAAGTTGGGTCTATCGGCCGGAAAGCCGGTTCTCGTGGTTGGCTCAGCTCGCGCGGAAGAGTTTGCGGTTTTCGCAGAGGCTCTGGTCCCGCTCGCGGCCGAAGCCCAGATCGTCTTTGCGCCGCGCCACTTGGAGAGGTTGCCAGAGTTCGTCGGTATGTTGCCTTCTTCGCTGGCCGTCGCTTACCGTTCGCGAGGAGAAACCGCGCCAGACGGCGGAATCTTGTTCCTGGACACCTACGGCGAATTGGCGGACATCTACGCGGTGGCCGACCTGGTTGTCATCGGCGGCGGGTTCGCAAATCTTGGCGGGCAGAACTTGTTGCAGCCGCTCGCGGCGGGCAAGCCGGTCGTCCACGGGCCGCACATGCAGAACTTCCGCGACGTCGCCCAGCTCGCCGACGCCGCCGGGGCCGCAGAATTGTGTACGGGGGCCGAGCTTCTTTCGGTGGTTCAGCGCCTCTTGAACGACCCCGAGCGTCGGGTACAAATGGGCGGCGTGGCGCGGCAACTCATTCTCGACAACGTTGGCGCAAGCCAACGGTACGCGGACGCGATCCTCGCGACCGTGCGCGAGGGCGAGGACCTGTTCGAAGCCCGCCAAATCCGGCGCAAGCAACGCGAAACCCGCGAGGCCAAGTAAATTAGCCGCATGAGCGCGACCGTTGGCATCATCATGGGCAGCATCTCCGACCTGGAGACCATGAAACCTGCCGCCGAAATCCTTGCCGAGTTTGGCGTGCCGACCGAGATGAAGGTCGTCTCGGCGCACCGGACTCCGGAAGCAATGGTGACGTACGCCCAGTCGGCCGTCGCGCGCGGGCTGAAGGTGATCATCGCGGGAGCGGGCGGCGCGGCGCATCTGCCCGGGATGGTGGCCTCGCTCACGATTCTGCCGGTCATCGGCATCCCGGTCCAGACGAAGGCGCTCGGAGGGGTCGATTCGCTGTACTCCATCGTGCAGATGCCGGCCGGGATTCCAGTGGCGACCGTTTCCATCGGAAACGGCAAGAACGCCGGGATTCTCGCGGCGCGGATTTTGGCGATTACGGACTCGGCTTTGGCCGAGAAACTGGAAGCTTTCGCCGCGCACCAACGAGCCGCGGTCGAGGCCATGAACGAGCAGCTTAGTTCAGACTAACTGTTACAAACGTGGTAGCGTTGTGTATGGCTTCCGTCTCACCGCCTCCGACTCTGCTTGACCGCGCAAAAGGTTGCCTGCTTGGCGGGGCCATCGGTGATTCCCTGGGTGCTCCCGTGGAGTTCCACACGTTGGGGGTCATCAAAGCCAAATACGGCGAGAACGGAATTCAAGAATTTGACCGCGCGTACGGCATGCTGGGCGGGATTACCGACGACACGCAGATGACGCTTTTCACCGCCGAGGGCCTCATTCGGGCAAAGGTGCGGCTCGCCCTTCGCGGCGTTTGCCATCCTCCGAGCGTCATTGCCTTTTCCTACCAACGCTGGCTGCATACCCAGGGCGAGTCGTGCGACCGAAATGCGATCGACTCGGATTCGCTGGGTTGGCTGGTCGGCATCGATGCCCTCCACCATCGCCGGGCGCCCGGGAACACCTGCCTCTCTGCCCTGCGCGTTTGGAACCAGGACCTGGCGAAAAATGACAGCAAGGGCTGCGGATCGGTCATGCGGTCGGCCCCGTTCGGCTTTTGCGAGGCAACGTGGGAGTTGGCTTGGGAGAGTGCCGCCATTACGCACGGCCATATCGAGGCGAAGGCTTCGGCGGCGATTTTCGCCGAGACAATCCGGTTGCTCGTCGCGGGCCAACCGCTGGAAGCGGCGCTGATTCAGGCATGTTCGCTGGATCGCGACGAAACCCGCTCGGCCCGGCTCGTTCGGCGGGCAATCGAGCTGGCAAGCGGCGACGTCGATTCTGAATCCGCAATTCGCGAGTTGGGTGAAGGCTGGGTCGCCGACGAGGCCCTTGGGATCGCCGCGTACTGCGCGTTAAAAGGTGGCTCGGATTTCGAGAAAGTAGTACGGCTGGCCGTCAATCATGATGGCGACAGCGATAGTACCGGTGCGATCGCGGGCAATTTGGTAGGCGCGCAGTATGGGGTTGGTGTGATTCCGACGCGGTGGCTGGTGCAGATTGAGCTTCGGGACGTGATCGAGCAACTGGCGACGGACTTGGTTACAGAGCTTCCTCTGGCTCCCCGGGACGGCGCGACCGACGCGCAGAAGCAGGCCGAGAAGGCGTTTTTGGACCGGTACCCGGGCGGCTAGCCCGGTTTCAAGCCGGTGCAGCCAGTATCCGTTTTGTAGCCGCCGGTTGGTTTTTACCGGCGGACGGCAAGCAGAGCTTGCCGCGAGAAAAGCGGCGGCAGAGCCGCACGCACTCCGAAACCGGATTTACGCTTCCGAGATGGTTCCCATACGAAGTGGGGGAACCGTAGGGGAGGGGGACTTTCGGCCATACTTTTTCAGCGGTCCCGCAAGGATTATATGCGAATTGAGAGACTTTGCACGACTTTTTTAATACCCCCTCCCTTAAGGTTCCTCCTTTCAAGGGGAACCTCCTACAGAATCTGCTTTGGCTTCGCTAATTCCGTGCGAAGGAACTTGCCGAGGGCCGGGTAGAGGTCGGTGCCGATCAGATCAACCCCGGTGCGGTAGAGCATGTTCCAAACCGCCGGGTTCTCGGGTGAGGCCCAGAAACGGAGCTTTTGCTTTTGGGCGTGGGCGCGGCTGATGATGAGGCGGAGTTTTGCTTCCTCGGCCAGCGGCATCCGGCCCTGGCCGCGCCACTTAAACGTATCTGCCCAGGAGGTGCTGATCAGCGGGATCAGCTCGGCGTCGGTCGCGTTCGGCTCCAGGTCCTCCGGTCGGCCGTCGATGAAAACCATGCGCTCCTTCTCCTTCGTGACCGTCGCGACCGGTCGGTCGCCGCTGAGGATCGCGGTCACGGCGCGCGTCGTTACGCCGTCCGGCTCCTTGTAATAGGTGAAGATTTCTTTGTAATTCTCCAGCAGGGGCTTCAAGGCGGCATAGACCTTTTCGCCGTCTTCCTTGATGTCGATCAGCAAGATCAGCGGCGCCGTGCCGGGACCGTAAACCGAGCCCTTGTTCGCCGCGACCCGCTTCGCTAGCGGCTCCAGGTACATCGTCTTCAGCGTCCGGTTCGGGCGAAGGTCCTTGCGGTCGTGGCCAACCAAGAGCTGCCCATCCACCAAAAAGATGTCGGCCTCGATGCTGCCAAATCCCTCTTCCAGTGCCGCCGCCAACGGGCGAGACTTCACATAGTCGTTGTGCGCGTGCGCCCGCGGAAGCGGAACGAAGGTCGGGTCTGGGGCAGCCTGCCCAAGACCCGCCGAAAAAACCGCCAACAACATCGCGACCATGCGACTGTTTTACTTGGTATTCGTTAAGAGACGCGCGACTTTAGAAGTTGACCTGCTGGCTGTAATCCGCAATGATGTGCCGGTTCGAGTCCCGGTAGACGCCAAACGAGAAGTCATACGACCCAGGCGTGAGCGTGCAACGAATCCGCGCGCTAAAGGAGACCTCCTGGCCGGGCCGCACCTCCATCGGCATTGGCTGCGCAAACAGGCCGCCCCAGGTAACCGCGGCCTCGGGGGTAAGGCAAGCAAAAGTGTGCGTCGCGGGCCGCCAGCTATCTGAGCCCGTGTTGCGGAACGTAAACGTTACCTCTAGCTCGTTGCCGGGGCCTAGAACGTTTTCGCCAAAGTCAACCGAAACAAACACCCCGCGGTCGGGCGACAGGCGCAACGGCGAAGTCCGAGAAGGATCGCCAAAAGGAGTGCCAGCGGGAGACCGATGCATCCGCCAAGCGATATTCGCCGAGCCGAAGACGAGCGGAGGCGTGAGCCGGACGGTGAAGTTCTTGACCTGGCCGGGCCGGATTCGGTCCATCGCGTCCAATGGCTGGAACCGAATGCCCCAGGTCATGTTTCCTGGCGGATCCCAAGCGTAGAGGCCATAGCCAGAGGCGCGAGTCCAGTCGGTGCTTCCCGTGTTCAGGGCCGAAACGACGACGGTGACCGGCGCGCCGGAATAGTAGTACGTCGTGCCCGGGTTGAAGGTCACGATGGCATCGTCGCCGTCCTGTATCTCGAACCGGCGCAACGGAGTCGGAGAGTTCAGGTTGGTAACCCCGTGCCGGAGCCGCCACTGCATCAACGCCTCTCCGGCCGTCGCCGGGGCCGTCACAGGAACCCGAAACGTCATTGATCCTCCAGGTTCGGCGGCAGAACCCATTTCGGCCCTCGCGGTCGAAACTCCCCATCGGTTGTTGTTTAGGGGTGCCTCCGAGACCAGCGAGTGGGTGACGTGTGACCAGCTGTCCGTGCCGATGTTTCGGTACTGAACCGTCGCCGTGTACGGTCGACCAAGGAAGAGCGTGTCGCGGTTAAGGTCGAACCGAACGCACTCCGCCAACGACTGCGGCGCACGCGCCACGAGAGTTCCATGCCGGGTGACCAGGCGTACGAACCGAACACGGTTGGGTCGCGCGCCCGGACCCGGCCCGGCACCGCGATCTTCCACCCGCAGCTGCCACGCTCCGGCTCCGTTCTCTCCCCAAAACGCGTTCGAGAGGAACGGCCAGGTGAACGCGCTGGTGAAGGTGTTGGGCGCGCCGTCCATCAACACGCTGGTGGTTCCGGCGGGGGAAACCAGGGTGATACGCAGGTCGCCGGGTCGAACGTGCTCGATGTCCGTCTGGATGATGACCTCCTCCAGCGGAGTCGTCTCGGCGATGGTCAACGGGATCTCGACCACCGAACCACCGGCGATCTCACGAACGGTGGCATCGATCACGTCTCGCGACTGGAGCCGCGTGACGCCCGAATACCCGTAGCTCGCCGAAATCATGGCCATCGCGTCCGGAATTCCGAAGCCATACGATGGATGGAAGTGGCGCATGGCCGCGTTCGTGGTCCATCCCGGGTTGGAAGGGTCCACCTGAGTCGCCGTGAGGGCGATGAGATGTTTCGCGAAGCGTAGCGAGAAGTCTGGTTTGGCCTCGGCCAATAGACCAAGCATCCCGGTGACGACGGCGGCCGAGGCCGATGTACCTTCGAACATGTCGGTGTACTTGCGCGGAACGCCGGTGGAGGAGCCCGGATATCCGGGCGTTTCGGCATTATTCAGGGTCGTCATGCCGCGCGAGAGGACGGTGGTCGAGCCGTCATCCTCGGTGTAGTTGAAGTCGTAATGCGTGATGGCGGAACAGAACACGTTCGAGCCAGAACCTGAGGACAACCACGGCGATATCTCGTCGAGCTCATTTATTCGGGCGGCGGACACCACGAGCGCGGTTGGCGAAGACAATAGCGCGTTGAGGTTGGTGTAGAACGGGCCGGCGAGGGTCCCATTTCCAGCGGGAAAAACGTTGGACATTCCCTCGTCGGTGCTTGCTTCCAACGCTTGCACCGCGTTGGTCGCAAGGAAGAATGGCGCGATGGAAACGCCACCGTGGTTCTTCACCTTGATCGGCGCGTACATGTTTTGGTACCGAATCGCATCGACGTAGTTCGAGGTCAGCCCGAGGTTGAAGTCATATCGCAATCCGGTTAGGGTCGCCTGCGGGCAAACGCCGCTGATCCCGACGCCGTTCCCGCCAAGGGCTCCGGCAATCCCCATCACGGCCGTGCCGTGGATATCACTTGCCTGGCCGATGTAGGCATCGAGGTCGTTATCCCGGAAGTCCCGGTCGCCGTCACGATCGTAATTGTCGAGATCTTCGTGGTGGGAGTAGTCGAAGCCGTCGTCGATAAATGCCAGTGACGACGAGATGCCGGTTCCGGCGGCGGTCAAGTCGGTCGTCAGACCGTCGTACGAGTGGAAGAACGGTTCCCGGGGAAGGTAGGGCTGGCCCAAAAACTGCGAAGTCGAGATTGGGTTGGGCGCCGCGAAGTTTTGGGCTTCGGCGAGGGGGTCATTTAGGGTGAAGCTGGCCTTTACGCCCGGATTCCCGTAATCGCGCCAACAGGAGACGACGCTTTGGTCTTTGCGAAGGCTCGCGAGGAACTCGTTGAAGTTCTTGACGTTGTTGGCCCCGAAAACCAAGACGTTCGGGTCACTGAAGAACGCCCGGCGGTAGATCATGCCAAATCGTCCGGCCAAAGCCTTGGCGTCGGTGCCCGGCCGGACGGTGACGACAACCTGGTTGAGGCTGCGAATCGTTTTTGGGACCAGCGGCGGAACGTACTTGCCGAGGGTCTGACGCAAGAATGTCCCAAACGCGCGGGCTTCGGTTGACTGAGCGCGGGCTTCCGGAGCCGCGAAACCAATGGTCGCCAAGGCGGCGGCAAGGGCACCCATGCGGTGTGCGAAACAGCAATGCATGGATACAAGATAGTCGTCCTGGCAAAAAGGTTCAAGGGCAGACCCAATGATCTGCCCTTTACTGTTATTAATACTGGCTAGAAGCTCAGTACCACTTCATGAGGATGTCGCTCTTGGCTCCGCGGTAGCTTAGAGTGCCATTGATGGCGTACTTCGAGTCGCGGTCGCTGGGCGACGCCTGGAAGCTGACCTTCACCAACTCGTTTCGGCTGGCGTTGTCGACCAGTTCGAATCGAATCAGGCCATCGACCAGGTAGGAACGGCCGTTGGAGTAGACCTTTTGTACACCTTCGCCGGTGATGATCGCCGTTCGCTTGTTCCGGTCCGTGCGGAACCGGATCGTGCTGGTCTTCGCGCTTCGGACGTAGGCCACACCATCCCGAACCATTCGGTTGATGACCTGGCGGTCGTTGTACGCGTAGAGCGGCCCGCTGGCCGAGCTCGTGTACTGCGTCAGGTAACCGTCGGCGTAGAAGCGATCCGTCCTTCCGGGGTTCCCCGAGACCTTGAAGATGATGCCGCGTCGCTCGATCTCGTCTTCGGCCACCTCGGTCGTTTCCTCGGTCGTCTGATCGCCCGTAACGGCGGCTGCTTCCTCGGCCGAAATAAGGCTGTCACTCGAGCGAGTCGCAACCTCGCCGGCCGAACCTGCGATCGAGTCGGCACCTCCGCACCCGATCATCGTGAAGGCAGCGAACATAGCGAAAGCGGTAACCGTGATAAATTTTACGTTGCTCATTTGATTCCTCTCGGGGCCTCTGTCGCCCACAGGAATATGATCGCCCGGACGGAAAAAACGGGCCTTGCGAAATGTCACTTTCGCGTCGGTTAGCGGAACCCTGCGCTACACTTTCGCCTATGCCGCTTGCCGTGCTCGCGTTTGCCGTCTTTTCGACCGGCGTTGCCTTCCCCGGACCCAAGAAGTTCGACTTCTACTCCGAGGGTCCGTACCGATCCGATATCCCCCGGGTGGAAGCCGAGCTAGGCTACGAGCCGGGCACCCGAATCACCACGTTCCGCGACCAGGAGCGCTACGTCAACCTCGTCGCCTCCCGCGCGAAGGACCGAATCAAGGAGTTTCCGTACGGAAAGAGCGTCCAGGGTCGGCCGTTGCGCATATTTGCGATCTCAAGCCCCAAGAACCTCGCCCGCCTCGATTCCATTCGAAAAGCGCACCTGGACATCGCCGAAGGCAAGTCCGTGGACACCGCGAATCTGCCCGCGATCGTTTGGATCAATCAGTGCATCCACGGCAACGAGCCAGCTTCCTTCGAGTCTGGCATGTACTTTTTCTACAACCTGGCCGCCTCTACCGGAAAGCGGATTTCGAGCACGCTGGACAATGCCGTCGTCATCTTCAATCCGGTTTACAACCCGGACGGCCACGAGCGGTTTGCGGTGTTCAACAACGCAATTCAGACCGCACCCGGCAACCAGCCTGGCTTCGAGCTCCAGGAGCCAAGCATTATTCACGGCCGAACGAACGCCTACCGGTTCGACATGAACCGCGACCGCGTCTCCTTCTCGCAGGACGAGACCCGACAGGAGTTCGCCGAATTCCTTCGCTGGCGACCGCAGATTTACATCGACCAGCACGGCCAGGTTGGAACCTACTTCTTCCCGCCCGAACCGATGTCGGTGAACCAGAACGTCGACCGCGAACGCAACTATAAGTGGACCGACGTGATTGGCCGCGCGATCGCCGGTGACTTCGACAAGAACGGCTTCCAGTATTTCGTTAAGGACACCTACGACCTCTACTTCCCGGGGTACGTGGACTCGTCCACGACGCTTTCGGGTGCCGTCGGCATGACGCATGAGACCGACGGCGGCAAGTATCTTGCCGAGGAAGGTCCGGATGGCTACGTGCTGACGCTGCGCCGCGGCATCGAAAAGCACTTTGTTTCCGCGTTGGCCGTGGTTTCAGCGACCGCGACGAACCGGAAGGCGATCGTTGACAGCTGTCTGGCTTTCAAGAAAAAGGTCGTCAGCGGCGAGGCCGCCGGCAATTTCCAGCGTGTTGTCATCACGTCGGAAGACCCGCGCCCGCTGAAGCGGCTACAAACCCAGCTTGGCTTTGCCGGCATCAAATCGGGTTTTGCCGCCCAGGCCTTTTCGGCCGAAGACGCCAACAACTATTGGACCGGTAAGCGCGAAAAGGCCAGCTTCCCCAAGGGTTCCCTCGTCGTTGACATCGCGCAGAGCCAGGGCGCATTCGCCAAAGCCCTTTTGGAGCCGGGCCAGAACTTCGAGAAAGAGTTCATCGAAGCGCAGGTCGGCAAGAAGAAAACCGCTCCCGAAGGCGAAACCTACCCGGGACCAGATTCCATCGAGTTCTATGACCTCACCGGTTGGGCCCTGCCCTATGCATACAACCTGAAGGCATGGTGGGTTGAATCGGCACCGTCGATCGCAACCGTCGCGATTGACGCAACCGCTTGGAAGGCACCGGCGAGCAGCTCGGTTGGCTACGCGATGCGGTACTCAGACCAGGAAGACGCGCTCGGTGCGTTGGCCATTCTTTCCGCCGACGTTCGGGGCGCCGTCGCCACAAAGCCGATGGTGCTGAAAGACGGAACTTATCCGGCAGGCACGTTCCTGTTCCTCGCGGACCGAAACAACGAAGGCTACGAAGAGAAACTGTTTGAGATCGCCAAGAAGCGAAACCTCCCGCTGACCCCGCTGGTCAGCAGCTACCCCGAGGTCGAGCGATACGGTCCGGGAAGCGATAGCGTAACCCGACTGCGCAAGCCGAAGATCGGCGTAGTGTTTGGCGACGGCACAAGTCTGGGCGACGTGAGCGGCATCTGGTACGCCATGGAGCGGGTGTTTAAGCTTCCGTACACGGCGATGAGCGTCGGGCAACTGAACCGCGACCTCAGCGAGTTCACGGCAATCGTGATTCCTTCGGGAGCCAGCGCCAGCAGTCCGAGGCTGAAAGAATGGGTGAGTGCGGGCGGCACGTTGATCCTCTTGGAAGGTTTCGCGAACTCGGGCTACAGCAACCTCGAGAAGATTTCTGGCGAACCTCAAGAGCTCCCCGGAGCCTTGTTCCACGCGCAGCTCGACCCGCGAAGCGCCCTCAGCTACGGCTATGGAACCGCGAAGCCGGGCGAGAAACTCGAAATCTCGGTACCGGTCTACGGCGACACGTTCTACAAGATCCGAAAGCAAGGCGGCTCGGTTGTCACCTTTGGCGGCGAGAAGACGACGAAGCTCCTAACCGGCTGGGCGTGGCCCGACGACACCGAGAAGAACCTCGCGAACACGACGTGGCTCCAGGACGTTCCGACCGGTCGCGGCCATGCCTTCCTCTTCACCCAGAACCCAACCGACCGAGCCCTGTGGCCCGGCCTACATAAGCTTCTGTTGAACGCCATCCTGTTCGGCCCGACGATGTAAGGTCCGAGACAATTTGGACTTGACGAAGCGATGGCTACCCGGTTGACAAGGCTGGGTAGCCTCTTTTCATGATGCGTAATGGAGCCGGTCGCGGCGAGGGGACGGAAGCCGAAGCCCCCAAACGAGATAGAGCGTCGGACCGAGCCATAACCAAGCGGGTGATCGCCCTCTTCGGTCCCCACAAAAAGCTTGTTATTCTAACCTGCGCGGCGGTTTTGATTGCCGTCGTTCTCGGCATCGCGCCTCCCATCCTCACGCAGATCCTCATTGACGAAGGACTCCAGAAAAAGGACCTCGGCGTAACGATGACCTACTCGCTCTGGACGCTCGTGAGCGTTCTGGCCGGAGCGGGAATGACGCTGGTTTACGGCTATTGGGGTGTGGTCGTCGGCCAAAAAATCATGGTCGACCTGCGCGGTCAGCTGTTCCGACGGCTCCAGCAGATGTCCCTGCGGTTTTTCACCGCCACCCGAACCGGCGAGATTCAGACTCGCCTTCTCAGCGACGTTGCCGGCGTCCAGACGGTCGTCAGCAACACGATTACCGACCAGGTATCCAACATCGCCATCGTGATTTCCACGATGGCCGCGATGATCTGGGTCGACTGGCGGCTCACGCTCCTGTCGTTCGCTATGGTTCCGGTTTTTGCCGTCGTCGGTCAGCGGGTCGGTGACTTTGCGCGCGACGTTCGGAAAGGCACCCAGGAACAAACCTCCGAGCTGAACTCGATGATGCAGGAGTCGCTGAGCGTCTCGGGCATTTTGCTTACGAAGACTTCCGGCCGCGCCGACATCATCCGCTCGAAGTTCGACGTCGAGAACGAAAAGCTAGCCGGGTGGCAGGTGAAGAGCGCGATCATCATGTACCTGTTCTTCGGCATGATCCGGCTCATCACCCAGTTGGCCCCGGCGCTCGTATACTGGCTGGCCGGTTGGCTACTGATCCAGCAGGGCGACACCAGCATCACCATCGGAAAGCTGGTCGCGTTCACCGTCCTGCAAACCCGCCTCTTCTTCCCGATGACCGGCCTCATGAGCGCGCAGGTCGAGATCATGAGCTCGTTCGCGCTGTTCCAGCGGATCTTTGAGTACACCGACATGGAGCTCGACATCAAGGAAAGCCCGAAAGCGGAGGCACTTTTGCCCGAGAACGTTCGCGGCCGCGTCGAGTTCCGCAACGTGATGTTCAGCTACGAGAAAGAAGGCGGCCAAACGCTTTCGCACATTAGCTTCGTCGCCGAGCCGGGCCAATTGGTCGCGCTTGTCGGGCCTTCCGGTGCCGGAAAGACCACGCTCACCTACTTGATTCCGCGACTGTACGACGCCGATGCCGGAACCGTGCTGCTAGATGATCGTCCGGTAGAGGACATCAAGCTCGATAGCCTGGCGACGATTGTCGGTGCCGTCACCCAGGAAACCTATCTGCTGCACACCACGATTCGCGAGAATCTTCAGGTTGCGAGACCGGGAGCAACGGACGCCGAACTAATCACCGCCTGTAAAGCCGCGGCCATCCACGACCACATCGCGTCGCTGCCCGAAGGCTACGGCACGATCGTAGGCGAGCGGGGTTACAAGCTTTCGGGCGGCGAGAAGCAGCGGCTGGCGATTGCCCGAGCGATCCTCAAGAACCCGCGCATCCTCATCCTCGACGAGGCGACCTCCGCCCTCGATACCCATTCCGAGCGTCTGATTCAGGCCTCGCTCAGCGAACTGATGAAGGGCCGAACGACATTTGCGATCGCCCACCGACTGTCGACGATTCTCGCCGCCGACCAGATCTTGGTGCTGGAAGCCGGACAGATTGTGGAGCGCGGCACGCACCCCGAACTGCTGAAGCTCGGCGGTCTCTACTCGCGTTTGTACAACGAGCAGTTCACCGCCGAGAAGCGGCTTGAAGCCAGCGTTTAGGCGTTCTTGAGAGCTTCGGCTTCCGTCGTGCGTTCCCAGGGGAACGCAACGTTGCCGAAGTGACCGTTCTTCGCCGTCTCGAGATAGATCGGGCGGCGAAGGTCAAGGTGGTCGATGATTCCCTTGGGCGAGAGGTCAAACGTCTGCCGGACGCGGCGGACGATTTCGTCCGTCGGGATCGTCTCCGTGCCGAACGCTTCCACGTTCACGGCGACCGGCTGGGCGACGCCGATGGCATAGGCAAACTGGACGACAACGCGGTCGGCGAGACCGGCCGCTACGATGCACTTAGCCACGTGCCGGGCCATGTAGGCCGCGCTTCGGTCGACCTTCGTTGGGTCCTTGCCGCTGAAGGCACCGCCGCCGTGCGGGCACATGCCGCCATAGGTGTCCACGATGATCTTCCGGCCGGTAACGCCGGTATCGCCCTGCGGGCCACCTTCGACGAACTTACCGGTCGGGTTGATGTGGAACAAGATCTCGCCGTCAACGAACTCGGAATACTCTTCCAGCACCGGCTTGATGATTCGCTCAAGCACGATGTCTTGCACCACGTGCGTGATGTTTTCGTTGTGCTGTTGCGATACCACGATGGTATTGATGCGCCTGGGCTTGCCGTCCTCGGCATATTCGACCGAAACCTGGCTCTTGACATCCGGTCGCAGCCCGAGATCCGGGTGCTTTCGCCGAACCGACATTGCGCGGCGCGTCAGCGCGTGGGCAATGGAGATCGGCAGCGGCATCAGCTCGGGTGTCTCCCGGGTGGCCATGCCAAACATCATTCCTTGGTCGCCGGCGCCACCGGTGTCCACGCCCATGGCGATGTCGGCGGACTGTCCTTGGATGGCAACCAGAACACCGCAGGTCTTGCCGTCGAAGCCGAGGTCAGTATCGGTGTAACCCGCCGACGTAATCGTGCGGCGTACGATTCCCGGAATATCCACGTAAGCGGAAGTAGTTATTTCGCCGGCAACCACGGCAACGCCGCGCGTGAGCAAGGTTTCTACCGCAACCCGCGCGGACGGGTCTACCCGCAGAAGCTCATCGAGTAGAGCGTCGGAAATCTGGTCGGCGAGCTTGTCCGGGTGGCCCTCGCTTACGCTTTCGGAAGTGTAAATCCTCATCTTGGTAGGAACGAAAGGGTACCCGGGGCAATTGCCCGGGTACCCCGTATGCGTTCGCGCTGCGGCGGATTACTTAGCGGCTTTCTTTCGTCGAAGAAGGGCCGCCGCACCGAGACCGAGAACGGCGATCGTGGCCGGCTCTGGAACGGGCGCAGGCACCGTCGGTCCGTAAGCAAAGAACGTGTCGCCGCCGCCCGCCAGATTGCCGTTTACTCGCACGTGGTAGCCGGTGAGAACAGCACCGGTCGCCGCGAAGGAACCAAGCTTGAAGTCAAACGACTCGCCAGGAGAGAGGCTGTTGCTCTTGTTGTTGTTCGTCCAACCGATGGTGTTCGTGTTCTTGTTCTGAACGCCGTCGAACTTCCAGCTATTGGGAGCGAGCGAAGAAGCCGCCGAAGTAATCGTGCCGGTCTTCGTGAATCGGAAAACGCCGAAGACATCCTTAATCGTGTACTTCACGCCGTTCAAAGTGACCTTTGCGCCGGACGAGAGGGAGATATTAAAGTTATTGCTAAGCGGCTCGGTAGCCGTGAGACCCTCAAATGTAACCGCCTGGAATGAGTTTGCGCTTTGAGCGAAAGCTCCAGTCGAGACCGCCGCGAGCGACAAGATGATAAAGTTCTTCATGGTTAGCATTATTTACTATCAGCCAACCCATCACTAGCCACCAGTTTCCGCGTCACCTTTTTCCGGTATCGGAAACGGCAAAGATGGCCAAGTCGAGGTCCAGTTTCTCTCCCCGAACGTGGAGCCATAGTCGATGTCGCAAGAGCTTGACCGGAATCGGAGAACCTAACTCGACTTTCGCGACTTCGCCACGCTTGGCATCCAGCACCTTCAGCGTCGCGGTTCCCTGCGCTAGGCCCTTCTCGATCCGTGCCGCCGAAGCCGCCGGAAACTTGATGTTTAGGTGGCCCTTGCCGTCTTTGGACGCCACCGCACCCCAAAGCGCCTTCAGCTCTGGGTCCGACGGGAGCGAAAGAGCGTAGCCTTCGCTGACGACCAAGGAAAGTCCGGGCGACGGGGGCGAACCGAACTTGCCCGCCGTCGCGGTGATCATCGGCCCTTTTTCCGCTTTCGCGACCGGCTTTGTAGGACGGCTAATGACGGCGTTGGCGACGAGGATCAGCACCACTACCGCTGCGGCAGATGCGGCGAGCGTACGGATCAGCGGCGCTTTTATGTCTTGCAACATCGGTTACGGCGATGTTACTCGCCGCGCGCCTACGACTTTCCGGACTGTAGCCGCTTGATCTCGGCCGTCAACTTGGCGCCCTTGAACTCTTTGAAGGTGAGCCCATCGGAGTTGATGCAGAACCGAAGGCCGCCTTTGTCGCTCGGCCCATCGTTAAACACGTGGCCCAGGTGGCCATCGCATCGCGAGCAATTGACTTCCTCACGCACCATTCCGAACGAGCGGTCGGCCTTTTTCCAGGTATTTCCCTTCACGACCGGTTGGAAGAACGATGGCCAGCCGGTGCCGGAATCGAACTTCGCATTGGAAGCAAATAGCGGCAGGTCGCAGCCGGCGCAGGAATAGACACCGGTCTTCTTACTGTCGTGGAACCGACCGCAGAATGCCGCTTCGGTGCCGTTTGTGCGCAAGATTTTGTATTGGGCGGGCGTCAGCTTCTTCTTCCACTCGGCATCGGTGAGAACCACCTTATCGGCGCGCTTAGGGCTCACGCCGTCGGTCTGCTGGGCTGAGCTAATCAGCGGAACCGCACACCCAACTCCAACGACAAACAACGCGAATCCGATCCAAGGTCTCATGTGTAATTCATACGTCAACCGTTGCGGAAAACGTCGCTGAAATTTCCGGAGAATCCTTTTGATCGGGCCGGTGATCGAAACAACGGTCACCTCGTGACGGACCTTTTGGCCTGCGCCTGAGACCAAGCTTTCAGAAAAACCTGAAAGTTCGGGTAAATTCTTTACGAGATGCAAAAGTTTCTGGAGACGGACACCCTGCGGACGTTTGCCCAAGAGCAAGGGCCGCTGATCTATCTGATCTTGTTTGCCGCGTTCCTTTTCCAGACCGGCTTCCTGCTTGGCCCGGCCATCCCGGGCAATCCGCTTATCTTCGCGGCGGGGCTTTTGGCAAACCCGGCGACCGGCCCGCTGAACCTCTTCGTGCTCATCTTGGTTGTCTCGGCGGGCGTTTTCACCGGGAACCTTCTGAACTACGCTCAGGGAAAGAAGACCGGACCGGCCGTTAAGAAGCGTGAGCGATGGCGACAGAACATCGAAAACGCAGAGGTTTTCTTTGAGAAGCATGGTGCCCGTACCGTGGCGTTGGCGACGTTCGTTCCGTTCATCCGGGCGTTTGTGCCGTTCGTCGCCGGAATGGGGCGGATGGATTACCGCCGATTTGTGATCTCAAGCCTCATCGGTGCGTTCGCGTGGATCTCGGTCTGGAGCGTGCTCGGCTATTACCTGGGGCAGTTCAAGATTGTTCAAGACAACCTCACGAAGATCATTCTCGGGATCGTCCTCCTGGTGTCGGTGGTGGCAACCGTCAAGCTGATCGCCGGCCGCCGCAAGAAGTAGCGTTGTCCTTGGAATCGGCTGGGCCGAGTGCGCTTTGGAGTGCGTGCGGCTCTGCCGCCGCTTTTCACCGGGCAAGCAACGCTTGCCTTGCGCCGGTAAAAACCAACCGGCGGCTACGAATATTGAGCGAAGCGTGTTGTATCACCCACCGTGGCTGGTTTGGCTCGATCCCGGAGGGATCGCCGATATTAGCCCCGGGTCGCAGACCCGGGGGACCCGCGAGCCGTTTGCCCCGACGCTGGAGGCGTCGCAGAAACTCCGGCACCCCTGCCAGTTGCCGGGAGCGACGGCACGGGGCCGGCGGCTACCAGCCGCGCTCCGGTGGCCGAGAAGGAGCTTTCAGACCAAACTATACTTTTCGGTCAACATTCCGGCCACAATAGTCGTAGTCCTTACTGACCCGAATTTATGCTGACCATCCATAACCTGCACGCCCGCGTCGAAGACAAAGAGATCCTGCGAGGCATCAACCTCGAAGTTAAGCCCGGAGAGGTCCATGCGATCATGGGACCGAACGGCTCCGGAAAGAGCACCCTCGCCAGCATCTTGGCCGGTAAGCCGGGCTACGAAGTCACCGAAGGCTCCATCACTTTCAACGGCGAAGACTTGCTGGAAATGGACCCCGAGACCCGCGCCGCCGAAGGCGTCTTCCTGGCGTTCCAATATCCGGTCGAGATTCCGGGCGTTTCGAACACCTATTTCCTCCGCACCGCACTGAACCAGAGCCGCAAGCATCGTGGCGAACCTGAGCTGACGATGCCGGAGTTCACCCGCCACATCCGAAGCAAAGTCGAGATGATGGGGCTAGACAGTTCGCTTCTTTCGCGAGCCGTGAACGAAGGCTTCTCCGGCGGCGAGAAGAAGCGAAACGAGATTTTCCAGATGGCGGTTCTGGAACCGAAGCTGTGCGTACTGGACGAAACCGACTCCGGGCTCGACATCGACGCCCTCAAAGTCGTCTCGGCCGGCGTGAACGCGCTTCGCAATCCGGATCGCGCCGTTATCGTGGTGACGCACTACCAGCGACTTCTGAATTACATCGTGCCGGACTTCGTCCACGTGCTAATGGAAGGGCGCATTGTGCGGTCGGGCGACCGAACCCTCGCGCTGCAACTGGAGGATGAAGGCTACGGCGTGATTGAGGCCGAGGTGCTTGCCGCCGCCAACTAAGGCGCGAGAACACGCATGCTTGACCTCTCCCTCCGTCCCCACCCCCTGGTGAGCCAGTTCGAATCGTTGCTGGCGGTTTTGAACGCCGACCTTCCGGCCGAACTCGCAACGTTTCGGCGCGATGCGCTCAATCGGTTTTCGCTCGTTGGCTTGCCGACACGTTCCGATGAAGAGTTTCGCTATCTAAGCGCAAGAACCTTCGAAGACTTCCCGTCGGCTCCGGCTTACGGGGCGACCATCTCGCGCGAGCAAATTGAGTCCACCATTACCGGCGGCATCGACTCGGTTGTGGTCGTTTTCGTCAACGGTGAGGCGGCTCCAGAACTGTCTTCGTACGAAACGCTTCCCGAAGGCGTGATCGTCGGCACCCTGCGAGCTGCCCTGGCGGAAGGAACCGCAACCGGTTTCGGCACCATCGCGACGCTGGAAGGCAAGCTTGGTTCGACCAACGACGAGCGCCTCGTCGACCTTAACTCGGCTTACTTTGCCGACGGCGGGTTCATTTTCGTGCCGCGTGGGCTGGCGCTTGAGCGCCCGATCCAGATCATCCACGTCACCCAGGCGGACCACGGGACGTTTCTCGTCGCCCCCCGCAACCTGATTGTCCTGGAAGACGGCGCGGAGGCGAAGATCATCGAGAGCTACGTTGGCCTCGGCGGAACCTACGCCAGCATTCCGGTGACCGAAGTGAAGGTCGGCGAGCGCGCGCACCTCGACTGGGTGCGGGTGCAACAGGAGAGCGAAACCGCGATTCACCTTTCGACCACGGCCGTTTTTCAGGCGGAAGCGAGCGTTGTTCGATCAACCGTCGTGAACTTTGGTGGCTTGGTGGTTCGCAACGAGCTGAACGCCGACGTACGTGGCGAGCGCACCGAGACGTGGCTGAACGGCGTCAACGTCGGCCAGGGCGAGCAGCTCATCGACAACCACACGCGCCTGGACCACGCGGTTCCGAACTGCCAAAGCTTCGAAGTCTATAAATCGGTCTTGGACGACCGCTCGACAGGCGTATTCAACGGCAAAATCTTCGTTTACGAGGACGCCCAGAAGACCGACGCCAAGCAGACGAACCAGGCGATTCTGCTCTCGGGACAGGCGACGTACAACACGAAGCCGCAGCTTGAAATCTTTGCCGACGACGTGAAGTGCACCCACGGCGCGACGGTTGGCACCCTCCGCGACGACGCGCTTTTTTACCTCCGCTCGCGCGGAATCCCGGAAAAGCAGGCGCGCGCGCTCCTCATTTACGCGTTCGCCGCGGACGTTCTGGAAGGGGTCTCGTTGCCAGAAGTTCGATCCGCGCTGGAAGCCGCCCTGTTCGCCAAGCTCGTCTAAAGCCAATGGAACCTGAAAAAGCCGAGCTTCGAGAAGCCATCCACCTGCTGCGGCAGGGGGATTTGGAAGCCGCGCACGACATCGTTCAGCGGTACGAGAGCGGCGCGGGTGCCTATCTGCACGGGGTCGTCCACCGAATGGAGGGAGACGTATCGAACGCACTCTACTGGTTTCGGCGGGCGGCCGAACTAGCTGACGCCGTCGGCACCGATCCGGTTGACCTCACCCACCGCGCCGCCGCCGCGCCGGTTCCCGACGACATGCTGAAGACCGACTTTGAGAAAGAGCTGACCGCCGTCCTCGCCTACTTGGATTAGAACATGCCGAGCCCCGCATCCATCGAACGCAACGAACCCGATCCGGTTCCGCCGCTGAGCCCGATTGCCAAGTCGCTTTTTGCGAACGAAGTGGCAGAGCTGATTCGAACCGTCTACGACCCGGAGTTGCCGGTGAACGTCTACGACCTCGGCCTGATCTACGACATCCAGGTGGACGACTCCAAGAACGTTCACATCATGATGACGCTGACCTCGCCCGCCTGCCCGGTGGCCGGAAGCCTTCCGGGAGAGGTGCAGGTGGCAGCCGGCCTCACGCCCGGCGTCGGTCGTGTATCGGTGGAACTCACCTGGGACCCGCCGTTCACTCTTGAGCGAATGAGCGAAGACGTCCGCCTGCAACTTGGATTCATGTAGCCATGAAGTTTTCTGCGCAAGAGGAGTACGGGTTGCGGTGTTTGCTCCAGATCGCCCGTCGATCTGCCGCTAAGAGCGCGCTCACCATTCCTGAGATCAGCGAGATGGAGGGCCTTAGCCAGACCCACGTCGCAAAACTGCTCATGATCCTCCGCAAAGAAGGATTCATCACGAGCACGCGCGGCCAAATCGGGGGCTACACCTTGTCGCGCGGGCCGGCCGAAATCTCAGTGCGGGACGTACTTACCGCCCTCGGTGGCCGACTGTTCGACGGCGAGTTTTGTAGCCGCCACTCCGGACAACTCGATATCTGCCGCCACGCGGTGGACTGCGGCGTGAAAAGCCTCTGGCAGGAGATTCAGAGTGCGGTTGACGCGGTCACGGCAAGCCTCACCATCGCCGATCTTATTCCGGCCGCAACGCCAAACGTCATTCAACTGACCTTTTCGGTGCCTCGCGGCGTCGAACCAACAAGCGCATCGCTTACCGCCGAAACATTGGCCCCTTAAACCGAAATGGAAACCGAACTTTCCCCATTCCCGATTACGCTCACCCCCGCCGCCGTTGGCCAGGTGAAGCGCATGATGACGAAGCAGGCCAAGACCGGCGCTGCGCTTCGGCTTGGTGTGAAAGGCGGCGGATGCAGCGGGTTTGAATACGTGATTCGCTTCGAAGAGATCGCGAAGCCGATCGACCTGCGGACCGAGATCGACGGGCTTACGGTTCTATGCGATGCGAAGTCGGCGGTCTACTTGCAGGGCGCGACGTTCGATTACACCGGCAATCTGATCGGCGGCGGCTTCAAATTCACGAACCCCAACGTGGCGCGCAATTGCGGTTGCGGAACAAGTTTCTTTCCGAAAGAGATCGCGTCGTAACGCAACTCGTTTCTTAACCTCGCCCGTGCGCGGAATGGTCCTAGGACTATGCCTTTCGCACGTACACTAATGCAAACGAAACGCGACGGTGGTCCCGTCTCGTTTAGCGGGGAACAATGATTCGAAGCACCGTAGCGATTTGCAAGGTATTCACCGTCGGCATATGCCTTGCCGCGCTCGGCTCTTTTGCGGGAGCTGCCGACCCGCTTCGCATGGTGGTGACGTCGCTCTTCGAGAAGGTAATTCCGCAATCCCAGAGCCAGCCGATTCTCATTCAGCTGGAGAATGACGGCGCCGGTGCCCAGGGCGTACTTCGGCTCACCAGCGGCTCCTTCAGCGTCGAACAGGCAGTTGACTTGCCTTCCGGGGCGAAAAAGAAGGTCGTGATGTACGTTCCGACCGACTACCAGGGAGTGAACGCCGTCCTCAGCACGAACCGTGGCGGCGTTCAAAAAACGTTCAATCCTCCCTTCTCGTCGGACAATCAATCGCTCTTCCTGAACATTACCGATTCGCCCGGCGACATGGGCTTCCTTCAGCTCGCGATTCGGGCCCAGGGGAGCGTCCGCAACGTGGTGATTACGAAGGACGCCTACGTCGCGCCCGCGCTCGCCCCGACCCGCAGCGTTGGCTACAAGGGCTTTGCCGCCGTCATGCTGGGTAGCGGCAGCGAGCGGCTTTCGGACGAAGCGGTTGCTGCCCTCAAGATGTGGGCCCAGACCGGTGGTCACATCGTTTTCGTCGGCGGCGCGTCCGATCCGGTGCTGAGTGATGCCCGCTGGACCGACGCCCTGCCAATTAAGGACGCAAGGGTGAAGACCATCCCGCAGGCCACGTACTTGGCCGATTTGTCCGCCGAAGAAGCCCCCGGCCCGATCTCGGTGGTCGCGGGCACGCCGCTGCCGGGCGTCACCACCCTCGGCGACGACGAGAAATACGCGTTCAAGCGACGCTACGGAGTTGGCGCCATCACGCTGTTGACCTTGAATCCAACGGAGGCACCGTACAATCGCTGGGTCGGCAACCGACGGGCTTTCCTTCGCCTGGTCGATCAATACGACGTTGGTCGCTCAACGTCGTACATCGGCGGCAGCGGCGTTGAAGTATCTTCGATGGGGAGCGGTTCGCTCACAACTTTTACGAGAACGACGCCTCCTCCAATGAGTCCCGCAGGGGTGCCTCAGGCCTACGCGGACGCCGACCCGTTCAGCACGAAACTGCCGGACGGCTCTTTCTTTGTCGGGATCCTGGTGGGTTACTTGGTGCTCGTCATCCCGGTCAACTTCCTCATCCTGAAGAAAATGAAGCGGGGCGAGTTGGCCTGGATCACCGCTCCCGTCCTTAGTCTGGGCTTCTCGATCTTCCTCTTTCAGTCGGCCCAAAGCCTTTACAAAGCCGAAGCCTCGGTCGCCAGCCAGGGCGTCGTCATTTTCCGGCAGGGGTCACCGGATTCGTTCTTTGTCGGCCAATCCCAGCTCTTCATCCCACGCAGCGGCGGCTACAACCTCAAGCTGCGGGGCGTTGAAGCAATCACGAATGGCGGCGGAGTTGACGAGTACTCGTACTCCTACGGGCAGGACTCGGGCGAACCCATTTTCACCGTAGATAACGGTATCGAGCTCGAAGTCCCGAATCTACGCGTGAACAACCTCGCCTTCCGGCAGCTCACCGTTTGGCAGCGACTCGCGATGAAACCGCCGGTGAATATTCAGGCGGTACCGGCAAATGACGGTCGAGTTGAAGTTCGCATCGCCAACACCGGCCCGTACGACCTGCGGGAACTCACGGTAAACGTTGCCGGCCAGATCGAAACGGTCAAGAGCATTCCGGCCGGAAAATCGCATATTTACCGAATCGCGGATGTTCGGCCCAGCCGAGGGGTGAACCTTCCTAACGGCGGCAAGGACTTCGCCCAGGCAAGGCTCATCGACAACCGCGGCATTCAGTTGCAGGCCGATATGAGCGAATTTGAGCCCGGGCCGAAGCTCGGTAAGACCGTCGAGGCGCGGCAAGCGATTCGGTTGAACTACTTCGTGGATGGGACCGACCTTCCGGCGCTTCAGTCACTGCGTGGCGGGGGCCGACCGTGAACCGACCGGTGACGCCGCCGGTTCGCACTCCCAGTACGTTTCAGCAACGGTTCGACGAGCTCATCACCTCGAACCCAATGATGATCGAGGTCACCCGGTTCAAGCGAAAGTTTTTAAGTGTGAGCAGCAATAACACGGTAAACATCGCGGTTTTGATGCTCTTCGGGGTGGTCTATCTGGCCATCCTGGCCCTTGTGTTCTCCGCGAACGGCTACCTGCAGCCCAGCATTCTGGTCAATCTCCAGTTGGTCTTGGTCTGTTTTCTGGTTCCTTCGATGTTCCACGGCACCATCGCGGGCGAGCGCGAGCGACGGAGTTGGGACCTCCTGCTGGTAGCGCCGATCTCGAAAGCCCAGATCGTGGTTGGCAAGTTTTTTGCCGCCGTCGCAACGCTGTTCGTCGCGATCGGGGCATGCGCGCTGCCGATTAGCATTGCGGCCGCGATGTATGCGGGACGTAACCCGGACATTGCTCGGTTCAACCCGGTTGGGGTGGTGTTAGCGCAACAGGTTATGGTCTTCGCTTTCGGTGTTGCTCTTGCCGCGTTCACGATCCTGTTCTCGGCCCGGGTGCGGCGCGGGCTTACTGCCCTGGGCGTGGTATTTGGCCTCGAAACGCTGTTCCTAGTCGTTGTGCCCATCTTCGTTGGCCTAATGGTCGCGGGCAGTAACGGACCGGACAACGTGCTGATGGACTTCACCTTCTTTTTGCATCCGTTCTACACGTTAGACAAAATGCAGCCTAAGTGGCAAAGCTCCTACGAACAGGTGCAAACCTTTTCGCCTTGGATGTGGGGCACTCCGCAAATTCTGATCTACCTGGGCATGGCGGTGGTGTTTCTTCAGTGGGCCATCGCGACGCTGTACTATGCCGAAAACGACGTGAAGTTCATTCCCGACAAGAAGAAAGTTGATGCTTGAAGTAAAAAACCTCCGAAAAGAATACGGTCCGCTGACGGCCGTAAAGGGCATCTCTTTCTCGCTGAAGCCGGGAGACATCTTCGGCTTCATCGGGTCGAACGGTGCCGGCAAAACGACCACCATCCGAATGATTAGCACCCTACTGGAGCCGACCTCCGGAACGGCGGTGCTAAACGGCGCGGACATCATCGCAAACCCGATGGACGTGCGACGGATGATCGGCTACATGCCGGACTTCTTCGGTCTCTACGACGACGTGAAAGTCTGGGAGTATCTCGACTTTTTCGCCGCAATCTACCGCGTTCCGTCCGGCCAGCGGCACGACATCATCACGAACGTGCTGGAGCTAACGGACCTCACCGTGAAGAAGGACGCGTTCGTGCAGTCGCTCAGCCGTGGAATGCAGCAGCGCCTCTGCCTTGCGAGATGTTTGGTCCACGACCCCGCTCTGCTCCTGCTGGACGAACCGGCAAGCGGCTTAGATCCGCGTGCCCGCGCTGACCTAAAGGAGCTGATTGCTGAACTTGGTCGAATGGGCAAGATCGTCATCGTTTCCTCGCACATTCTTCCGGAGCTTGCTGACTTCTGCAACTGCGTCGGCATCATTGAGCGCGGCGAACTGCTCGCATTTGGCACGGTAGATGACGTCGTGCGTGGCATCCAACCGACCCGCGAACTCGAAATTCGTGTCCTTGCCGATGCGCCGAACGCCGCCCGCGCCGTTAGCGCGATGAACGGCGTGCATGAAGTGCGCTCAACCGGCGAAGATACGGTTCGCGTTGAGTTTAGCGGCACCCTGGAGGGACAAGCCGACATCATCGACAAGCTCGTTCGCGATGGCTACCGCGTGGTTGGACTGCGCGAGCAGCAGGCGGATCTTGAAGACGTCTTCCTACGACTGACAACCGGAGCGGTTAATTAATATGGCGATAACAGCTTGGATAACTGAGTTTCGCGACACGTACTTCGCGAACGCAACCTCTCGGCGAGACTTTCGCGTTCAGATGCGCGGCAGCCGGTCGGCCATCCTCTTTGGCTGCTACCTTTCCGCCTTGGTTGCGGTGGCGACGATCTATTACTCCGGCTCGAACATTGGGCAGGTCCAGTCCGTCGTCGAAGCGCAACGAGCCCTGACGGAGTTCTACGCGACGATGATGCGCGTTCTGGCGATTCTTGTCGTCCTCATCACCCCGGCGCTATCCGCGAGCACCATCTCGGCGGAGCGCGCCCGGCAATCCCTGGACCTCCTCTTCTCCGCACCCGTTTCTCCTCGCTACTACCTTGTAGGCAAGGTCATCAGCAGTTATCGATACACGTGGATGCTTCTCATCCTTGCCTTGCCCATCACCGCCGCGGCCGTGGTCCTCGGTGGAGCGGCGTGGGCGGACGTTTTGAACGCCTACCTGCTGCTCTCCTTCCACGCGCTTTTGTTTACGACGTTTGCGCTCCTGATGAGTGCCGTCGCGCCAAAGCCGGTGACTGCAATCGTGTGGAGCTACGTCGGCGTCGGCCTTTACGTTCTGTTCACGACCGCCTTCGGCGGGTTCGCAACGTTTTCCCGGGGTTCCACCGACGAACTGCCGGTGATCTCCACGCTGAGCCCGTTTTTTGTTGCTGAGAACGCGTCGTCGTACTCCTTGATTGCCGGAATCAACGTTCCGAACTGGATCCTCACCGGGCTGCTTGTTCTGGCCGCATGCAAGTTTATGCTTTTGGGCGCGGCCGTACGGCTGGAACCAGGCCAACCCAAACATGTGCGGTCGCTACGGGCGCATGCGCTCGCTTACTGGTTCGCGCTTGCGCTGCTCAGCGGATTTAGCGCCACGTCGGGCGGATTCTTCGGCACGACCATATCGGCGGTGCAGCTCGGCGCAGCCACATTTGCCATGGGGCTCGTGCTGTTGCTGTTTCTGCCAGGAATCGTCACCTACGGCTTCGATGACGGTCGGCGGCACTACCCAGACGGCATATTCAGGTTCAAGAAGATGCTCACCGCACAGCCGAGTGGCAGCTTGCCCTTCGTCCTCACGTTCTTTACGACGTCAATTGTGGGCGTGGTGATTGGACAAGCGGCCGCCGGAAGAGCTCCCAGTACCGACCTGATTCCTTGGGTGATTTTCGGCCTCGGCTTCTGGTCGCTGCTATGGGCTTTGGGCCGACTCGCTTCGAGCGCATTACTCGGCGTTAAGTCCGCCCGGTCGGTCCTAAGCGGCATCATTGGCACGGTCGTTTTGCTGCCGGTCGGAATCATTCCGGCGCTCCACACCGCCCTCGGCATCAACTGGCCTGCGAACCTCTGGATGTTCTGGATTCTTGGCCCTATCATCGACCCGAAGACGTACGGAATCACGCCGGTACTCTACGGCGGCGGCTACCTGCTGCTCGCCACCTTCATTCTCATCGCCGCCGAGGCCAGCCTAAAGAAGCGGATGCTTCGCGTACGACTACCCCATGGATATTCAGCAACAACTTAAACGCTTCGAGCGCCGGGTCCGCCTGATGCGCGGATGGAAAGGCTTTGCCATCGGGGCGAGCCTGGCGGCGGCGGTCGCGCTCATATGGGCCGTGCTGGACTGGGCGAACCTGGCACCTGCGAGCGCCTTCGATCTCGGACTCATCGTCGCCTTGGGGGCGATCGTGGGCGGGGTGATTGGGTTCCTTCAGCCGGTCCCGGCAAAAACCTTGGGCGACTCGATCGACCGACGTGCCGGACTCGACAACCGACTCGGTACCGCGTTGGAAGGCAATCCGGCCGACGACGCCTTTGCCGAACCGCAGCGGGCCGATGCCCAAGCCAAGCTCGGCGGCATCCGGGCCAAAGACCTGTTTCCGTTCCGATTCGGTCGCCCGCAGTTTGCCGCCGTTACGCTTTCGGCGTTGGTCGCGGCGGTGTTCCTTTTGGGGAACACGCCGCTGCTTCTGAGCCCGGAGCAGAAGCAAGCGCGGAAAGAAATGAAGGCCGAAAGCGCCCGGGTCGAGAAAGTTCGGCGCGAGAACCTCGAGAACCCGAAGGATGCCCCCGGCATGTCGGAGGAAGAGAAGCGGCTCGCCGATGAGATGCGACGCCTGGAGCGTGAACTCGAACGGGCGAAAATGTCGCCCGAAGAGGCCATGCAGAAGGCGAACAACATCGCGAACGAGGCCGACAAACTTTCGCTCAAGGCAAACGAAGATGCCCAAAAGCAGCTTGCCACGGCAAGCGAAGCCATGGAGCAGATGAAGGCGGACGCGCTGAAGCAAGCCGGTCTTCCGCCGATGCCGAGCGGCATGACCGAGATGTCGCCCGAGCAGCGCAAAAACGCCCAGAAGGAAAACCAGAAACGGCAGAACGACCTAAAGGCGCAGATGGCCGCGCTGGAAAAACGGCTGGCCGAAATCAAAGAGCGACTGAAGTCGGACAAGCTGTCTAAAGCCGAGCGGGACCAGCTTGAGAAGGAACGCGCCGCGCTGGAGGCGCAGAAGAAAGCGCTAGAGAGCGAGCTTGCCGCCGCCAAGAAAGACGAATTGACGCTGAAGCTGAGCGCGGAAGCCCAGGCCGTCTTCGAAAAGATGGCCAAGAATCCGCTCTACCAAGAGCTGATGAAATTGCAGGCGAAGCTACAGGCGAACGCCGACGCCATGGCGAACGGCCAAAAGCCGACCCTCACGGCCGAGGAGCGCCGGAAGATGCAAGAGGCGCTGGAAGCTTTCGCCCGAGAAATGAAGGACCAGAAGGCCATGGAGGCGTACCTCAAGGCGATGATCGAGGCCCTCAAGAACGCCAAGACGGCGGGCAACTGCAAAAGCGTCGGCCTGGGGATTCGCCCGACGATGCCTGGAATCGGTGGCCCATCGAACGACATTTGGGCAGGCGACAACAAGAAGATCAACAAGCTCGATAAGGGCGTCGAGGGCGGCGGCAAGACCTTCACCACCCAGGTGACGGGCTCGAAGCGCCCCACCGGCGAATCGGACCCGTACATTGAGTTCAAAGCCCCGACGATGGTTGGTAACCGGTCGTCGATTCCCTACTCGAAGGTGCTGCCCAGCTACAAAAAGCGCGCCGAATCTGCTCTGAATCGGCAAGAGATTCCGAAGGAGTATCAGGGTCACGTGAAAGAGTATTTCAAGAGCCTCGGCCAGTAATCATGGACGCAACACAGCAAACCAAAAAATTCTCCGAAACGTTTCAGAAGGTCCGAACGGAGATCCAAAAGGTCATCGTCGGGCAGGATGACGTGGTCGAGAGCGTCCTCATCGGCTTGGCGTGCAACGGCCACGTGCTTCTGGAAGGAATGCCCGGCCTCGGAAAAACGCTGCTCGTCAAGTCATTGGCCCAGTCCCTCCGGCTGGACTTCAGCCGCATCCAGTTCACCCCGGACATGATGCCGGCGGACGTGACCGGTACCAACGTGCTGACCGACTCACGCGCGTTCGAGTTTCGCCGAGGGCCCATCTTTGCGAACTTGGTGCTGGCCGATGAAATCAACCGCGCCACGCCAAAAACGCAAAGCGCGATGCTTGAAGCGATGCAAGAGCGCAGCGTGACGGTCGGCGGCAAACGGATGCCGCTCGCCGAGCCGTTCCTTGTGATGGCAACCCAGAACCCGGTAGAGCAAGAAGGTACGTACCCGCTGCCGGAAGCCCAGCTGGACAGGTTCCTGGTCAAGGTTTTGGTTCCGTTCCCGACCAAAGATGAGCTGCGCGAGGTTGTCCGGCGAACGACCGGGAACGAGCTCCAAGAGGCCCTGCCCGTCGCCGAGAAGGAGGACGTTTTGGAGATGCGCAAGACCCTGCGCCAGGTTCAAATCTCGGACGAGGTTCTCAACTTTGCCCTTTCGCTCGTGGTGGGCACGCATCCAACTGGAGACGGATCGACCGACGTCGCCCGCAAGTACGCCCGCTACGGCGCGTCGCCGCGCGGCGCACAATCGCTGGTATCCGTCGCCAAGGCGCACGCCTTGCTTGGCGACCGGTTTAACGTCTCGAAGGAAGACATCAAGCGGTCGCTGAAGTCGGTTTTGCGGCATCGGATTCTGCTGAACTTCGAGGCGGAAGCGGACGGAATGACGACAGACCAAGTGCTGGATCAGGTGCTGGCCTCCGTCGAAGCGAAAGATCGCGACCCGATCCGGGTTTAAGCCATCCCCATGCGCAACCTTCGCCCACGTGGAGCCAAACCATGCTGAGCCCGCGTGAGCTGCGCGCGCTTGGCGGGTTTCGTCTCGCCCCGCGAAAGTCGTTTCCGGGCAAGGTGCGGGGCGAGCGGCTGACCAGTCGACGCGGCCTCAGCATCGAGTTCGCCGACTATCGCGAGTACGCGGAAGGCGACGACCTGCGGCACCTCGACTGGAACGTGCTCGCCCGGCTCGAAACGCCGGTCATGCGGACCTACCGCGACGAGGAGGATCTTGCCGTCCACATTCGGCTGGACGCCAGCCCGAGCATGTCGTTTGGTGAGCCAAGCAAGCTCGATTACGCCCGCCGACTCGCGATGGCGGTCGGCGTGATGGGCTTGATCGGCGGCGATGCGGTATCGATTCGGCCGCTTGGCGACACCCGGCGGTTTCCTCCACTTCGCGGCCGGGCGTCCTATCTGCGGCTTCAGGAAGGAATCACCGCCACCGATGAGCGCGCCTCCGAAGGCTTCGCTCGGGACGTCCGGACTCTCGCGTCAACCAGCATTTCTACTGGCCTAGTCATCATCATCTCCGATGCACTCGACCCGGACGCGGCGGCGGCGTTGAACCTGCTTGGCGGACGCGGCCACGAAGTCTGGCTGCTGCAGACCCTAAGCGCGGTCGAAATCGACCCCGACCTGGAGGGCGACCTCCGATTGATCGACGCGGAGAGCGGTGCCGAAGTCGAGATCACGGCGAACTCAGAAGCGATCGCCCGCTACCGCGAGAACCTACGTGCCCACAACGAAGGGCTGGCGAGTGCCGTGCGGCGCATTGGCGGAAGGTTTGCGAGCGTGGCCGTCGGAACCCCGCTTGAGGACGTCGTGCAAAAGACCATGCGAAGGGAGGGCTGGCTCCGATGAGCTTTCTGAATCCGGCCGCGCTTTGGGCGATGCTCCCGTTGGGCGGCATCATCGTTACCCTCTACTTGCTGAAGATGCGCCGCCAGGATCTTCGCGTCCCGGCCTCGTTCCTTTGGCCAGCGCAAACCGAGGAGATCCGGGCGAACAGCCTGTTTCAGCGGCTCCGGTTTTCGTGGCTGCTGGTGCTCCAGTTGCTGGCGGCTTTGCTGGTGGTGCTGGCGGTCGCGCGGCCGCAAACGATGCAATCCGGCCTCGCCGGGCAGGTCACCGTCATCGTTTTGGATTCCAGCGCGAGTATGGCGGCGACGGACGTTCGACCGAGTCGTTTTGACGCGGCGAAGGGCATCGTCGCCGGAGCCATCCGCGAGGCTAAGCCAAGCGACCGGCTGGCACTCATCGAAGCCGGCCCGAACCCACGCGTGCTATTTTCGCTCTCCAGCGACCCGCGGAAGCAGCTTTCTGCGCTCGATAGCCTAGGCACGACCGACTCCGAAAATGACGTCGCGGAGGCGCTCCGTCTGGCGGGGGCTCTTGTTGGTGGGATCGACGGCGCGCGCATCATCCTGGTTTCGGACGGAAGCTTCGCCCCGGTGACAGACTTCTCGCGCGGCAAGGCAGCCGTGTTCTACCAAGGCGTCGGCAAACTTTCCGACAACCTGGCGATCACCGCGCTTGGCCAGACCGACTCGCCGGAGGGCCGCCTGCTGTACGTCGCCGTGAAGAACTTTGGGCCGAGCGCGACCGAAGGCACGATCAGTCTCTACGCTGACGGAAAGCCGCTTGATAGTCTCGCCTTCAAGATCGGAAAGGGGTCAACCTGGGGCAAAACCTTGCAGGTAGCTCGCAAAACGCTGGTCTACGAGGCGCGGCTGGAAGCGCCGGACTATCTGAAAGCCGACAACTATGCGGTGGCGGTCGCCGATCCCGGGGCAAATTTGCGGGTTTTACTCGTGGGACCGCCCGACCCATTCACCGAGCGCGCCCTCGGCCTCGACCCCCGGGTGAAGCTGGAGAAGGCAACCCAACTTCCGGCCAATGCCGGTGGGCAGTACGACGTTGTCGTGTACAACGGCGTGGAGGAGCGCCCGGTTTCGGCACGCGGAGTGTTGGTCTTGGGGCGAAGCGGGACTGGCTCGGCGATCAAGGAATCCGGGACCTCGAAAGGAATGGAATTCCTTTCGAAGACGGACGACCCGATTCTTAAGGGCGTTGACTTCCGCGTGACTCAGGCCGACAAAATCGCCCGGTGGGCTGCCGCTGGCCGGGGCACAGAACTCGCGACGTCGTCCCGCGGGGCGCTGGTGGTGAAGGAAGAAACCGCCGGTCGCCGCCGCCTGTATTTGGCATTTGCCCCGCTCGATTCGGATTTTCCGTTGCAGGTCGGCTTCCCAATCTTCTTCGCCAACGCGGTGACCTATCTCGGCGGGGCGCGCGACCAATCCGCGCTGTCCGTCGATGCCGGGAAGCCGTTCTCAGTGCCAGCCGAGAATGAAGCCAAAGTCTCGCTCAACGGCGATAGCATCGTTCCCTCGCGCAACGGCATGGCGGTGATTCGAAGCGTCGCCCGGGTCGGGCGCGGCGAAATCCGGGTGGACGGCAAACCCCGCGCGCTTTACGCAAGCCTCCGGAGCGAGCGCGAATCGAACATCGTTCCGCAGAAGTCGGTTTCGCTTGGCGGCGGCGAAGTCAAAACAACCCAGACGCCCACGCGGCTGGGCGACTTTTGGCGTCCGCTGCTTGCGATGCTGCTCCTCGTTTTGGCCTTTGAGTGGTGGCTGTTCGTGAAAAAATCATGAGACTGGCCGAACCGCTGTATCTGCTTCTTCTGCTGCCCATTTTCGCCGGGTTGTGGTTCAGCTTCCGCCGAACCTTCGGCATGGTTAAGGCCCGGAAGCGGATGGCATTTGTCCTTCGTGCGATCTTGGCGAGCCTGCTCGTCATCGCTCTCGCCGGGCCAGAAGCGGTTCTTCCGAACGTTGGTTTGGCGACCATTTTCGTCATCGACCGGTCGGATTCGGTGAGCGGTGCCCCGGCAAAAGCCGCCGAGACGTTCGTCGATGCGGCTCTCCAAAAGCTCGGGCCGGATGACCAGGCCGGGGTTGTCGTCTTCGGCCGCACTCCGCTTGTCGAGTCCAGCCCGGGTGGCCGACGACGCCTAGACCCCATCCGATCCGACATCGACCCCTCCGATAGCGACCTAGCAGCGGCGGTGCGACTTGCCACGGCTACGTTCCCCGAGGGCAAAGCCCGGCGGCTTGTCGTGCTCTCCGACGGAAACGAGACGAAGGGCGATGTTGCCGGCGTGGCCCAGGTCGCCAGCACCGACAACCTGTCGATCGACGTCGTTTCGCTTGCGGCCAAAGCTTCCGATAAGGAAGTCAGCGTGGTTGCCCTCGAGTCGCCGGATGAAGTGCGGACCGACCAGCCGTTTAACCTGCGGCTGTTGGTCGATTCCAGCGGAACCCAAAACGGCCAGGTCGAGATCGACCGCGACGGCGTGCTCCTTCGAAAGATCAACGTAAGCTTGACCGCCGGGACGAACTCGATTGTCATTCCGGAAAAGCTTCCGCGCACCGGTTTCTACCGCTACCGCGCGACCCTTCGCACCGAACGAGACGGAGATAACCGAAACAACGTCGGCCTCAGCTTTGTCGCGGTCCGGGGCAAGCCCAGAGTCTTGGTGCTTCAGGAAAACCCCGGCGACAAAACCCTGGCAGCGGCCCTACAGAAGTCGGGCCTCTCCGTGGATCTTGGAGGGCCAGCAAGTGCGCCGGTTCGACCCGAGGATTTTCAGGCCTACGACGCCGTCATCTTTAACGACGTGAATGCCGATTCCTTCCGCTCCATGCAGCTGAAGCTGGTGCAATCGGCTATCCGCGATTCCGGCGTTGGCTTTGCTATGGTCGGCGGGGAGAACAGCTTCCTTCCCGGCGGCTACTACGGAACTCCGGTCGCCGAGGCGTTACCGGTGGACCTCAACATTCGGCAACGAAAGACATTCCCCAGCACCTCGATCCTGATCATGGCGGACGCCAGCGGATCGATGGGCATGATGGAGGACGGCGTCCAGAAAATCCGATTGGCGGCGATGGCGGCCGAGGAAACGGTCAAGCTGCTGTCGCCGATGGACCGCGTGGGCGTTGCGGGAAGCACGGACGGCATCGAGTTCGTCGCCCCGATGCAAAAGCTGACGGACAAGGAGTCGGTCATCGCCCAGGTGCGAAGATTAAGCGTTGGCGGAGGCGGCATCTACGTTCGGCCATCCATGGAAAAAGCCCAGGAGGTCTTGATGAAGGAGACCTCCCAGGTACGGCACTTCATCCTGTTGGCCGACGGCGCGGACGCCGACGAGCATCCCGGCAGCGTCGCGATTGCCCTGCAAATGCGGGCGAACAAGATCACGACGTCCGTGGTTTCGATTGGTCGCGGCAAGGACGTGAGCTTCCTTCAGGAACTCGCCGCCGCCGGTGGCGGGCGATTCTATCTCGCGGACCGGGCGAGCCAGCTACCCGCGATTTTCACCCAAGACACGTCGATCATGTCCCGCTCGGCCATTGAAGAAGGCGCGTTCCTGCCGAAGTTCACCGGCGACGACGACATGCTGAACGGCATCGACGGGACGCCGCCCTTGATGGCGTACTGCCTTACCGACTCGCGACCACTCGCACGAACGCTGATGCGCACGGCGAAAGATGATCCGCTCTTGGCCACCTGGCAATACGGATTGGGAACCTCGGTCGCCTTCACCAGCGACGCGCAGCCGCGATGGGCGGCGAAGTGGGTCGGCTGGAGCGGCTACGACGCTTTTTGGAGCCAGCTCGCGCGCGGCATCGGCCGACGCGCGACCAGCAACCGGTACCAGGTCTCGGTGCGGCAGAACGGCGGAAAGGGCGAACTTGAACTTCGGGCGTTCGACCGGCTTGGGAATCCGCTGACGACGAACGGCGCGAAGGTTCGGGTGGCAACTCCCAAAGGCGATCCGCGAGACGTGGCCGTTACGCAACGTGCCCCGGGCGTGTTTACTGGCTCGTTCGATGCGAATGAGCTGGGCAGCTACATCGTCACCGTCGCCGAGAGCGACGGCGCCGGAAAGTCGCGGGTGTCCGCGAGCGGGTTCAGCGTTCCCTACCCGCCCGAGTACCGAACCAAGCGGACGAACACGCCATTGCTGACGGCCCTCGCCGAGACCACCGGCGGTAAGGTGCTGAGGTCGCCCGAGGAAGCCCTGCGGCCGGTCGCCGATCCGGGCGGCTCGATCTCAGAACTTTGGCTATGGTTTGTGGGCGCGGCTGCGGTCTTGCTGCCGCTCGATATCGCCATCCGCCGCATCGCGCTGCCGTTCGGGGCGATTTGGGCGGCCATTCTTAGCTGGATTCCCCGGCGTGGCGTAAAGGAAGAAGCGCCCCAGGCCAAGGTGGTGGCGCAGCTTAAAACCGTCCGGCAAAGGACCGCCCGCGAGGCCGCGCCCAAACCCGAAGGCAGCCCGGTGGTTCCCACCGTTCCCGTCACAAAAACTCCGGAGACGAATCCGGAGCCCAAAGCACCGACGCCGGACGCCGCCAACACGGCCAACGCCTTGCTGGAAGCAAAGCGTCGGCGGCGCGGCGAGTAGCCCTTTCCGACTATCCTGAAGGCATGTCGGCAAAGTATCTGGGCGCGCATATGCCCACCGGGAAGGGTCTCGGAAACGCGGTTCGAGAAGGCAAGAAGATCGGCTGCACCGCCGTCCAGGTTTTCACGAGTAGCCCGCAAACCTGGCGCGCGAAGGCGATTACCGACGACATGGTCGCCGACTTTCGCGCCGCGCTAGCTGAGACCGGCATCGACCGCGTCGTGAGCCACGATAGCTACCTGGTGAATCTTTGCGCCGCCGATGAAGATAAGCGCGAGCAAAGCCGCCAAGGGCTGGGCGACGAACTGAAGCGATGCGCCCGCTACGGCATCGGCTACGTCGTCAGCCACATGGGCGCGCACGTTGGAGCGGGAACCGAGGCCGGCCTGGCGATGGTCGCCGAATCCGCCAAGATCGTGCTCGACAAAGCTCCCGAAGGCGTGATGCTGCTGATGGAAACTACCGCCGGGCAGGGCAGTTCGCTCAACGCGAATTTCGAAGAAATCGCTTGGCTCCTGCGCGAAATCGACCATCCGCAGCTCGGCGTTTGCCTGGATACGTGCCACATCTTTGCCGCGGGATACGACATCCGAACCGCCGAAACCTTCCACGAGACGTTCGCGAAGTTCGAAGCAACCGTTGGCTTCCAGCATCTAAAATCGGTTCACTGTAACGATAGCGCCAAGCCGTTTGGCAGCCGAAAAGACCGGCATGCACACATCGGCGAAGGGGAGATTGGAATCGAGGCGTTCCGGTTGCTGGTGAACGACGTGAGGTTCACGGAGATTCCGATTCTGTTGGAAACGCCGGATGCCGAAACCGACCATGCTCGGAATCTGGCGACTCTGCAGAGCCTGATCGGAAACTAAAAAGGGTGGGACGACTGATGGGAATTGAACCCACGGCCTCCTGTGCCACAGACAGGCGCTCTAACCACTGAGCTACAATCGTCGCGCGAAAAATCATAATACCCGGCGGGCCGATATACTCAATCGGAATGGCACTCGTCTTCATCGCGTTGGGTTCAAACCTCGAATCTGAGCTTCCGCGCGAGATGTATCTGCACGATGCGCTCAACCAGCTTTCCGGCTTGCTTTACGGTATGCGAGTCAGTCCGTTTTACGAAACGGCCCCGAAATACCTGCTGGATCAGCCGCCCTTTTTGAACGCGGTGGCGTGTGGAACGGCGGTTCTGGCACCTCTTGGCCTCCTACAGCGGCTCAAGGCGATCGAGCAGATGCTTGGTCGAACCGAGGGCGTGCGAAACGGTCCCCGCGAAATCGACCTCGACCTGATCTCGTACGGAACGCTTCGATATCGGTACGGCGACACGCTCATCGTTCCGCACCCTCGCGCCGCCGAGCGGCGTTTTGTGCTTCAGCCGATGGCCGACCTAGACCCAATGGCCCAGCTGGTGGGAATTGGCGCGGTTGGCGACCTGCTCCTCAAAACAAACGACCCCCCGGAAAGCGTCCAACTATATACCGATGCCGTACTACCGCTACACCGCAACTAGGCCGTCGGGCGGTGCCCGGGTGGGGCAGAGCGTCAATGGCACCATCAAAGCGGGCTCGCTCGCCGAAGCGAATCAGCTTTTGGTTCAGCAGGGATTGGTGGTTCAGCATCTCGCGGATCCAGCCGCGCAGGCACCGGTGGCATCTGCCCCGGTTGCCGTGATGGCAAGACCGGTCGCCGCTGCCGCGCCGGTGATCTCCGCGCCGGTAGATACGCGCCCGGTGATCCGGACGGTTCCGGGATCGAACAAAGACCGCATGTTCCTCTTTTTGCAGCTCGGCGGGGCGCTGCAGGCGGGGATCAACCCGGCCCAAGCGTTTCACGAGATCTCGCGGCGGGTTCCGGGCTACTACCGACCAGCAGTGGAAGCCCTTGCGGCCGCCGCCGCCGAAGGTGCCGACCTTGGGGCAGTCATGGCGCGCTACCCGGACCTGTTCCCCGACGACACGATTGCCATGATTCGCGCCGGGCAAGAAGGCGGCTATCTGGCCGAGGCCGCCACCGAGATTTCGCGCCAGTCCGAGAGCGCCCATAAGTTCAAGCGGTTCTTTTGGTGGATTCACCTCGTTTTCTGGAACGCGATCATCGGTATTCCGGGCATGATCTGGGCCTCGAACTCGATGCTGGAGATGTACGACCGGATGGAGAAGTCGGTCAATTCTGGTCAGGGCCCCGGCCTGGGCGAAATCGGCGGGGCCTATTTAGGCATGCTGATTTGGCCCTACGGACCGGCGTTCTTGCTCCTGCTCGCGATCAGTTGGGCACTTTGGAAGTACTTCGGCGCGGCGCGGACCCGTCGGCTGCGGCACAAGATCGGCCTTCAGGTGCCAGTGTTTGGCAAACGCGCTTGGCACGAGAATTTGCGCCGCTTCACCTGGTCCCTTTCGCGCCTTTCAAAGGCCGGGTTCGCCCCGGCCCGCGCCTATGCGATGGCGGCCGATACCGTGCCGAATCTCGAGATGCGCGATCGGCTGCGGCATCTCGGCCAAAACCTCGGTGGTGCTGAGAAAATGTCGGACATCATCGGACGGTCGAACCTGTTTCCCGATGAATTTGTGCCCGTGATGGCGACCGCCGAGTACACGGGAGACATTCCCGGCGCGATGGACCACCTCTCGCGCAGCAGCCAAGGCGAGTTTGAAACCGCCGAGGGTTACGCCAAGCTCCGCAGCTCCATCTGGGGCGTGCTGGCTTTGGTCGTGACATCCGGCCTCATGCTGGCCATCTTTATGTACATGTGGTACCACCAGCTCCCGGCAAAGGTGCTGGAAGGATTGGAGCCGTAAGCATGCCGACCTTTGAATTTGAAGCCCAAGATGCCGCCGGAAAGCCGATTCGCGGGCAGGTTTTCGGTGCCTCGCTCGATTCGGCGCTAGCCGATCTGGGCCGTCGCGGCCTCCAGGTTTCAAACATTGGCGCGGCAGTGAACCACAACGATCCGCTTTCAGAAGTGGCAAGCGAACCCCGACCGGTCGAAGTCGACCGTAGTCTGCCCGCCCCCGCACCGCTGGAGCAGCGGTCCTACATGCAAACCAATGTTTGGGGACCGCTGGTCGGACAGGTTTCGCTGAAGGACCTGGCGTTTTTCTTCCGGCAATCGGCGACGATGATCCACGCCGGAGTGCCGATTGTCCAGACCATCGACACGCTGGCGACCCAGGCGCGCGAGCCAAAGTTCAAGCAGATCCTGCGGGAGATGACCGGCGCCGTGAAGGAAGGCCACTCGATGTCGGACACCATGCAGCGGTACCCCGAGGTCTTCGGCATGATCATGGTGAGCATGACCCGCGCTGGCGAACGCGGCGGCTTCATGGACACGGCCCTCACCTACACCGCCGACTATCTGGACAAAGAGATCGCCCTGCGCGCTTTGTTCAAAAAGCTGACGTTCTATCCCAAGTTGCAGGTCGGCGCGTCAATCCTCATCATCCTGGCCGCGAATGCGATCATCGTGGCGGTGCGGCCCGAGGGCCAGCAGATTCAGAGTCCGCTCACAACGGCGGCAACCTGGATCATCCTGACGCCGATCATCATCGGCATTTTCCTTTTCTTCCGGGTTGGGTTGAAGAACCTGGCGGTGAAGGCGACTTTCGACCGAATGATGCTGAAGTTCCCGGGCATCGGCACGATGATCATGGAGATGTCGATGGCGAAGTTTGGCCGCGCGTTCGCGGCGCTTCACAAGAGCGGCTTGCCGCTTTCCGAATCGATGAAGCTCTCAGCGGACGCCTGCGGGAACGAGCATCTTCGTGGGCTGATGTACCCGGCGATCAAACGCCTGGAAACCGGCGGCACCATCTACGAGACCCTTCGCGACACCCGGGCTTTCTCGCCGATCGTGCTCGATATGGTCGCGACCGGCGAAACAACCGGCAACCTGGACTACATGCTCCAGAAGGTCGGTGAATTCTACGAAGAGGAAGCGACCGCGAAGTCGACCCAGGCCGCCTACATCACCGGGACTATCCTGGCCCTCATCGTCGGTGTCTACATCGGCTACATCATCATCACGTTCTACAGCGGCTACACCGCCGGAATCATGCGCGCGGGCGAATAAGCCCAAACCAGCCAAAATAGGGGTGCCGCCATGGCATCGCATTACGAAACGCTGGGAATTAGCTCGTCCGCCACGGCGGAAGAGATTCGCCGCGCGTTCCGTCAGATGGCGCTGAAGCATCATCCCGACCGCTCTTCGTCCTCCGCCTCCCAGGCGAAGTTTCTGGCCGCGAAGGAAGCGTACGATGTCCTGATCGACCCGGTGCGTCGAGAGTCATACGACTCCACCCAAAGGAGTCGCGCCGCCTACGAGGCGGAGAAAGCCCAACCCAAGCCACGCCCCGCTCCGGCGCCACCCACCCCGCCCAAGCCGGCTTCCGGGCCGATTTCGGTAAAGATGCAGCGGCTCGCGAGCCTGTTCTCGCGTGGCCAGCAGGCCTCGGCGGAAGCCCTCGCGCGCGAGATTTTGCAGCAGGATCCACGTCAGGCCATGCCGTACGCCGTGCTGGGCGACATTGCGCGCGGTCGCGGCGACCTAAACGAGGCGTGCCGAATGTATGCCTATGCCGCGCAGTTCGACGCGACGAACCCGCTCTATGCCCGCCGCTACGAGGAGTTACTGGAGAGCGCGATGGTCGTCACGAATCGTCGCGGCGCGCAAATGGTGGCCGGCCCGAGCAACAGCACCGGTGGGTTAGTCGGTCTGGGAATCAGTGCGTTGCTTGGCGTCGGAGTTGCCGCGCTCTCCTTTGATGGTGCGGTGTTGCTTGCCGGGTTACTGGCCGCCCTTGCCGGATTCATTCTTGGGATCTCGTTTTCGCTGTCGAACCTTGTCGACCCGGCCGAGAGCGTGATGGTCACTCCCGGGCAGCGCGGCAACATGCGGCTGGGTCCCAGCGGGTTCCTATTCGTGCTCGGCTTCGCCAACTTTTGGCTCTCGGCCGGGGTCGGCGTCGTGCAGTTCCTGGTTCAGCAGACGGCCAACCGAAGCTTGGCGCGCAGTTTTGCCGCCGTTGCCGCGGTGGCGCTGGTGTTTATCCTGTTTGGGCAAGTGTCCGGGGCGGTTCCGTTGCCGGTAGGTTGGCTCTGGCTCGGCAATGTGGTCCTGTTTGGCCACCTGCTGGGATGGATTCTGGCCGACGGTTTCCGTCGGCCCTAATAGTCGGACCTGGTTATCGGAAGTTGACGAAGTCGACCGGGAAGTCGAGGTCGAGCCCTTTGATGAACTGAATCGCCTTCTGAAGGTCGTCCTTGCTCTTTGAGCTCACGCGGATTTCTTCGCCCTGGATCTGCGCCTGCACTTTGAGGCCGGCGTCCTTGATCTTCTTGATGAGCGGCTTCGCCTTTTCTTGGGGGATGCCACTCTTGAACTCGATCTTCGAGCGAATGGAAATTCCGGCGCCGGGCTCCGCAGTGCCCCAAGCGAACTGGCGCGCATCGATTCCGCGCTTGAGGAGCTTTGAGAAAACGATATCCTGAAGCTGCTCCATCTTGAATTCGTCGTCGGCGACCAGCGTCGTCTCCTCCTTATCCGTCACGATTTCGCACTTCGAACCTTTGAGGTCGTAGCGGTTCGAGAGGTCCTTCTCGGCCTGGTTCAGCGCGTTTTTGACCTCCATCTGGTCAACTCGCGACACGATGTCAAAGCTAAAATCGGCGGTTGCCATGGTTTACGCGGCCTCCAGGTCGCTGCTCTGCACGAGCAAAACGTAGTTCACGTCAAAATCCATCTCTTCTTTAGTGAGCACTTTCTTCTGTTCTTCGGAGACACTGCCGACAAACTTGGCCCGCATCCGCCCGGTCGCCACCTGGTGCACGTCGGCGGTCACGGTGCTCATGCTGCTCGGCTCCACCTTTACGGCAACTTCCTTTTCGCTATAAACCGACTGCACGACCCCGACCAAACCGCTCATATGGCCGTAGTATCGGTTGCTCTTCCGGTCTTCGGCCGTCACCGGGCGGTCGATGATGCGGACTCGGTCCCCATCCTTCCAAGTAATCACCGGATTAGTTTACCGGTCCGGGTCTTGCTCCCTCAAAGGTGCGGGCTTTCGCTCGGAACGGAGAAGCGTTGCAGGATTTTCGCCAGCACGCTTTCCGCATCGAGTCCGACCTCGTGCCGAAGCTGCGCCTGCGTGCCATGCTCCACAAAACGGTCGGGCAGGGCGATGATCTGCTGTCGAATCGGGAGATCAAGCTCACCGACCCGCGCCTGAACCTGCTGTCCAAATCCGCCGATGGTCGCGCTTTCCTCAAGGGTCACGAGGCGACCGGTTTGCGCCGCCAAGCCCAGAATCGTTTCCTCGTCCCACGGTTTCGTAAATCGCACGTTGATTACGGTGGCCCGAACGCCATGCTCCTGCAGCCGAGTGGCGACTTCCCAGGCGACGCCAACCATGCTGCCCACCGCCGCGATCGTCAGGTTTGGCTTGTCCAATTCGGGGTTCAAAACTTCGGCGCGGCCGTGCTGAATCGAAGTTCGATGCTCCGGAAGGCGATCATCGCCCGCACCGCGCGGATAACGAACGGCTGCCGGCCCCGAGTCGAAGTCCGTCATCCAGCGAACCATTTCCCGAAGCTCGGTCGCATCTCGCGGGGCGATCACCGTCATGTTCGGCATCATCGAAAGGTAGGAAAGATCGAAAACACCGTGGTGCGTCGGGCCGTCGTCGCCAACCAAGCCAGAACGATCGAGGCAGAACCGCACCGGCAGGTTCTGCAAACAGACGTCGTGAAGAATCTGGTCGTACGCTCGCTGAAGGAAGGTGCTGTAGATCGTGGCGAACGGCTTGAGTCCGCCCGCCGCCATTCCCGCTGCCATGGTGACGGCGTGGGACTCGGCGATTCCCACGTCGTAGTAGCGATCCGGGAATGTCTTCGCAAAACCGTTCAGGCCGGTGCCGTCCGGCATGGCAGCGGTAATGGCGACGACTTTCGGATCGGTGTCGGCCGCCTGGCAAATCGCGTCGCCGAACGCCTGCGTGTAGGTCACCGGCCCGGCCGATTTCTTCATATCGTGCAGCGCGAGATCGAACGGAACGACGCCATGCCATTTTCGAGCGTCTTCTTCGGCGACCTCGTAGCCCTTGCCCTTAACCGTGAGCGCATGCACGAAGACCGGGTAGGTGAGCTCGCGGATATTGCGGAAGACCTCCAGTAGCGTCGGTAGGTCGTGGCCATCGACCGGGCCGATATACTCCCAACCGAGCTCCTCAAAGATGGTTCCGGTGACGTCCGGGGCTAAGTAGTGGGTGATGCCATGACGGAGGCCGTCGGCAACTTTCGTGATCGGGTCAGGCATCTTCGAAATCGCTTCCTTGGCCCGGCGGGCGACGTGCTGGAGCGTTGGCTGGCTGCGAAGTTTTGCGAGGTAATTGGTGAGCGCGCCCACGTTCGGCGCGATGGACATTCGGTTGTCGTTCAATACGACAGCCAGGTCGAGGCCCATTTCACCCGCATGGTTCAGGGCTTCCCAGCTCATTCCGCTCGCGATCGCGGCGTCACCGGTAACCGCGACAACCTTCTCGTTGCCACCTTGACGGTCCCGAGCAGCGGCAAATCCGACGGCCGCAGAGATGGCCGTCCCGGCGTGGCCCGCGCCGAAGCTATCCAGCGGGTGCTCGGTCCGGCGAAGGAATCCGCTGATGCCGCCGTGCTTGCGAAGCGTCGGGAATTCCTTCAATCGGCCGGTGAGAATCTTGTGCGGGTAGGCCTGATGTCCGGTGTCCCAGATCACGCGGTCCGGAGGCAGGTGGTAGGCGGCGTACATCGCGACCGTCAGCTCGACCGTCCCGAGGTTGGAGCTGAAATGCCCCCCCGTTTTGCTGACGTTGTCGAGGATCGCTTGGCGCACCTCTTTGGCCAGCTCGCCGAGTTCTTTGTCCGTCAGTCGATGCAGTTCTGCGGGGGTGACGAGCGCTTCGAGAAACTGGCGGGTGGATTCCATGGGCCTCAACCTTATCTACGCCTTCACCATACGCCACGTTAAGGCGTTGCAGGGCCATAAGTCTTCCGGCTTAATTTTCTAGGATGCGATCGGCCCAATCCCGCAACGCGTCGCCCGCGGTTTGACTCGTGGGCGGAAGAACCTCAAGCACCGGGATGCCTTCCCATACCGCCCGGTCGAATCCGCCTTCAGCCAAAACAAAGCCGTCGGTTCGGTCGCCGGCGTTCATCGGCGACCGGATCAACGCGGTCTGCGCCAGCAGGATGAGGAATCGCTCCGCGATGGCCATCTCGTGATCCAGGAGCGTCGCCAGCTCAAATTCGGGCAGAGCGAACTTCTGCATGCCCAGGGTGTAGCCGGTGTTGGCCCCGGCGACGGTTCGAAACTGCACGGAAACGTGCTCCCGGGCATCGAACTTTGGGTCGAGCCGATCCGAAAGTCGAACCTGGCTTGGGAGCAAATAGCGCCGGGAAATCGGGTCGGCGATGACGCCCTCCGAGAGGCTAGCCAGCCGCGCCGTCACGTCTTGCAGGAAGTCAAGGGAGGGAAAAACGTCTGGGTCGTGGCTTTGAAAGGTGAACTGCGCAATCGTCCAAGTTCCGCGGATTCGGGCGACCGTCTCCGCCGAAAAGTCCATCGCCAGGGCGCTTTGGGCAAAGGTCTCCGGGTTGAAGCCGGCGTCTTCTTTGCCCATTAGCAGCATTTGGCAGACCGTCTTGCGGCTTCGGTCGGCGATGGCATATGCCCCCGGTCGCATCGGCTGCCGAAGCTCTTCCTTCGTGGCTCCGGCCCGCAACGGTGCCCCAAAGCCGACCACCGGCCCTTCATACTCCGGCTTCGGAACGATGACGTCTTCGATGGACGGCAGAACCGAGGCGGAACTGAGAACGGAAAGGTAGTAGGATTTCGAAAGCCCAAAGCCCGGCGTCTTGGGTGCGCCAAACCGCCAAAGTTTCATTGGGCTATTTTACGATCCCTCGATCCAGAAGCCGCCGCCAAAGTCCCGGGATCCACGCGAAAAACCACGCGCCGACCGCCCCGCGCCAAGCACCTGCCGGAACGCTTTCGGCCCCGGATTCGATCTTCACCAGCCCAAAAGGATCGACCGCCGAGAAGAACTCCTTTGGACCGGGGCGCAGTGTCCCCGGAAGCCGAATCGTTTTCGCGAACCGGGCCAACTTCGGCCGCATCCGTCGGCTCCAGGCGGTGATTTCTTCGCCTTCGAAAAACATCAGGTAGGAGCTGATCATCAGCATCGAGAACAGCGGGATGTTCATGCTGTACTCGATGTAGGCGTGCATGCCGATCGCGGCGATGACCACGTACTTCCGCGCCGGCTTGTAGTAAACCAAGGACACGAGGCAGAACTCGACGAGCAACGTACCGTAGGTGGTCACCTTGACCATCGGCAATTCCTTCATAAACGGCGGCACGGGAAACCGCTCGAACTCCTGCAACCGCGCCGTGTACCAAGTTGCCGTGCCATCGCGCCATAGGTTGCCGCCGTACTTGATCCAGGTCGTCATCAAGTACAGCACCGAGACGTTGAACGCCATCAGCCGTTGCGGCCATAGCGGCGCATAGACCGGACCGGGTTGGATCTTCCCGCGCCACAGCCCGATGAGCCGGTCTAGCGAACACGCTGCCCCCGCAGGCGCCATGCACAAGTAGAGCAGCATCACGCGAATGACCGTGTCGCCGCCGTGCAGAATCGTGGGAGATCGGTGGTGCACCGTAATGAGGCAGACCGCGAGGAGGATCGTCGAGAACCGGGTGAACAGGCCCAGCATCACGAACAGGCTAGCGACCGTCGCCAGAATAAACACGAGCGCTACCCAGAACGGGTCGGTGACGCCCTGCAGCAAGTTCACCCGGGCCAAAGTCTGGTCGCCTAGCGTTGGCTGCGGCCCGAGCCACGGTAGCGCCAAGCGGTTCGGCAGGAATCCGGTTTCGGTGAACCAATCCTGGTACTGCGGAATCAGCATGAGCTGATCGAACAGCACGATGGCCCCAAAGCAGATCCGGTAAAGACCGACGGGAACTGGTGATCCCCAGCTGAACCAGTATCGGTCGAGTGCCTTCAGGAACTCCTTCACGGCTGCGATTTCTCCGTTTTTGCGCCGCGTAGCACCGCGGCTTCGACGACATAGGTGTAGTACGGATAGCTTGAGTAGGCGGTGGCTTGCGGCTTGCCGGGCGCGGCAACGTCGCGCCAGTGCCGGTTAAGGGTGATCTGCACCGGCGGATTCCCAGGGTACGTATCCACCTTACGCGCCACGGTTTGGGCGAACGGCAGCCAGAGGTACACGTTCGTTTCCATATGCGCTCGCTCAAAAAACTTGCGGTACCGTTCCGCCGGGTACTTCTGGGGAATCGGGAGATCGGCGATTCGGGGGTAGGCGTACCGTTCGACTTTGCCGTCGCGGTAGCGCACGGTAGCGTCGCCGTAATAGTCGCGCTGGGCCGGGTTTGGCGAGAACATATCCCAGTACTGCCAGAAGCCGGTGGAAACGACGTATGCGCGAACGACCGGAATCTGCCGGAGCTTCATCTGGTTGAAGATGAGCAAGTGGTCCGTACCCATCGGCACAAACTTCGCGTCAACGTTTCGCGTCGGGAGTGTCCAGACAACCACGCAAAAAATCTGAAAAGGGACGAAAACCTTAACCCACAACGGGGTGCGGCGGGGCGAAGTAGGGTCAACGCGGTTTTCAGGCGGAGAATCCGCCGACGTTGACCCTTTCTTCATGGCCCGAGGTTACCGCTCGATCTCGGCAAGTACCGGTTCAAGCTCTTCGTTCGGCCCGATGGCTTCTCGAATCTGCTTGGCCAAGGCGCGTGCTTCTTCGCTGTGGCCGGCTCGGCTTGCGGCAAGCCCGAAGTTGATGTGGATCGGGAGCGAAGACGGGTTCGCGATGGCCACCTGCTTCATGACGTTGTAGGCTTCTTCGGTTCGACCGAGGCCGGTCATCGCCATCACGTATTCGCCGAACGCCGGTTCGCAACCCGGGAAGAGCTCCAGCAATCGAATCGCGCTTTCGAGCGCGTCTTCGTACTGCTCGGTTCGGTTGTAGGCCGAGGCCAACAGGGCGTACAGCTTCCAGTAATCGGCCAGCCAGTTGCGCAACGGCTTGAGCTCGCGAATCGCTCCCTGGAAGTCGCCGGCTTCCATCTTCAGTCGCGCGCTATCGACCGTCTCGACGCGCTTCGGCTGCTCCAGCTCGATCAGACGCGCCAGCGTCTCGGCACGGATGTCCGGTTCGGGGTTACAGTTGAGGATTTGCTTGAGGACGTCCGGCACTTCGAACTGTCGTCCGGCTCGCTCCAAGGTCTGGGCGTACTCGATGAGCGTCGGGACGTCGTTCGGAGCCTCGTCCAGCGCGTCCTCGTAGAAGTCCATTGCGCGGTCGAGGTCGTCCTTGCTGACGAGGTACGGCGCGTAGTACCGCTTGATCATCGCGGACTCTTCCACCGTTTCGAGCGCGGTTTCAAACGCTTGCTCGCCTTCTTCGGTCTTGCCGTTTTGGAGGAGGCTGATCGCGTACTTGGCGTGGGCGGCGGCGTTCTGCGGGTTCGCGTCAATGATTGCTTTCCAAATCGGCGGAATCTCGTGGCTGCGGTTGGTTTGGCCCAAGACGTTCGCGAGCATGTCGGCGCTCGGCTTGTCGTCGTCTTCCAGCTCCATCGCGCGGCGGAAGTTGCGTTCCGCGTTCACCGGCATACCCATCTGCGCCTGGACGATGCCAAGTCGGGTGTACAGGCCCGGGTCCTTGTCGTCCTTCTGAATCGACTTTTCGAAAGCGTTGGCCGCTTTCTCCAGGTCACCGGCGGCCTGGTAAAGCTCGCCTTGGGCAAAGAATGCGGGGGCTTCGGCAGGCTGGGCCACGGCCGCGCCCTTGAGGGCTTCTTCAATCAGCTCAAACGTGCCGATGCGGTAGTTGGCGCACGCCCGGCAAAGCTGCACGAGCACGTGGTAAGGGCCAAGAAACTCGGGGTCGGCCGTCATTGCGGATTCGAGTGAACGAATCGCGATCTCCGGATTGAACTCGAGGGCGACCGCGCCGTTCGCCTGGTTGATGTAGTTAAGAGCATCGAACCCGCCGAGGAAGGACCAGAAGACGTCTGGGTTCTCGGTGCCAAACGACATTTCGTCGCCGGCCAGCATCTCGGGCAGGCCAACCTGCGCCATGAACGCAAGCTTCTTCACCAAACGGTGCAGCACCGCAAAAACTTCCGGCTTCCCGAACTGAATTTCGTCGTACGAGACCGGCTCGGCGTTATCTGCGCCGTGGAAACGAAGAATCAAGGTGTAGGTTTCGCCGTCGAGGGTCAACCGGCCGTCTTGCACGAGGTCGAGCCCGCCACCTTCCTCGTTTTGACCTTGGGCAAAAAGGTCGGCCATCTGCTCGTACGGCAGCAGGTCGTCCTCGATGTTCGCAAACGCAACCCGGGTGACGCCTTCCTGCTCGATTTGGCTGAGATAGCTCACCGCTTGAACGTCCGCTTCGGCGGCGGCGCGCAGTTGCTCGGCGGCAAACGCCGCGAACTGACGGCCAATTTCCGGCGGGACTCCCGGTCCGGTGGTGAACGGCAAAACCGCAATTCTCATTTGCGCCGAGTGTACTCAGAACGGCTGATTTGCCTCTGCCGGACCCTCCTTTACGGAAACGTAAAAACGACTTTTCCGGCCTGACCCGCCGACATCAGCGACATGGCTTCTTCAAATTCGGTGAAGGGCATTTGGTGAGTGATGACGGGGGCGACGTTGAGCAACCCAGAACCGAGGAGCAGACTCATCTGATCCCACGTTTCCCACAGTTTTCGCCCCACGATTCCTTGAACCAGCAGCCCTTTGAAGATGATGTCGTTGATGGGCACCGGCTGCAGTTTGTCTTTGTGCAGGCCGAGCAAACTGAGCCTCCCGCCCGCCCGTAGGCGGTCGACGGCGGTGGCAAGCGCGCCCGCGTTCCCAGACATTTCGAGCGCGACGTCGACGGTGCCGATCTTCTCGTTAACGTTTCCGTCGGTTGGGTTGACGATGACGTCCGCGCCCAGTTGCTCGGCCAAACCCCGCCGGTAGGGGCTGATCTCGCTAACAATGACTTCGCTTGCCCCGGCGGCGCGGCAGACTGCGACGGCGAACAGGCCGATGGGGCCGGCCCCGGTGATGAGCACGCGGCAGTCCTCAATCGGCCCGGCGAGGGCAGTGTGCACGGCGTTCCCTAGCGCGTCCTGGAAGCATGCGATCTCCTTCGGAATCGACCGGGAGGTCGTGCGGGCATTGGCCTCCGGAACCACCGCGAATTCGGCAAATCCACCGTCGGTATCGACGCCGAGAAGCTGGGTCTCGGGGTCGAGGTGTCCGAGGCCAGCGGCGAGCCAGATGCTGTTGGGGGCGACGATGTGGCTTTCGCTGGAGACGAACTCGCCGATGCGGTCTTGCGCGACGCCTTCGCCGACCTCGATGATCGTGCCGCAGAACTCGTGGCCGATCACGCGGGGCGGCCGGACCCGGGAGGCCGACCAAGCGTCCCACTGGTAAATGTGCAGGTCGGTGCCGCAGACCGAGGCGGCCTCGAGCTTGATTTTGACTTGTCCCGGGCCCGTCGACGGTTCGGGAACATCCACCAGGTTCAGGCCTGGCGCGGCGGTCAACTTCGCAATAGCTTGCACGGCCGCCCTAGGCTACCTTCGCTCCGTTTTTGTTGGCTTTCGGTGGCTCAGGCGGGCGGTCCCTATCGAATGTGGTCAGGCTCGAACAGCGAGCCGATGCCCGGCCCTATGCTGCCCGGTTTGGGTTCCGTGAGGAAGGCCACAACGTCGCGCACCGAATGAACCGGAATTGCGCCCAACGCACAAAGCGCCCGCGCCGCCCGCTGGACACCGTTTTCCCGGTCAGAGCTCATCGCCTCCGTCTCCATCAACCTATCCTCATGAGCCTCACTTCTCCTCCACTTCGCCTCGTCTTCCCCCCACCCATCCTCGACATCCTCGACATCCTCGACATCCTCGGCTCTGCTCCACTCCGCCTCGCCTTCTTCCCCCTCTCCCAGATACACCATCACGCGCTCCCCCCGACGCAGAGCGGATACCGCGCCGTGCCAGGTACCGCCCTCCCGCAGTCTTGCCTCGACTACCACCGTGACGAGCCCGGCCGCATAGATGAATCCGTTCCGCTCCATCGCGCGGGCCGCCGAAAACGGCTCATCCGGAGCCGCCGCCGAGAGCGCGCGAATTCGGCGCCCTCCTTCAAACTCCGGCTCCGCCCAAACGTCGCTTGCATCCATCACGGCCGACCAAGGCCGGAGTAACCCGCACGGCCAAAATTCGGTCAGGTCGCTGCCTTCGGCGCGCAGGTAGGCCGCGGCCGCGATCCGGTCGATGCCGGGAGCCCCGCCGGAGACCAACGCGAATCCGCTCCGCGCAAGGGTAACGCCCAGCGCCGAGGAAAACCGCGCGGCCGCCGGGCTCGGCGAGCGCGAACCCACGACGGAAACCGGGATCGAGGGATCCGAAAAGACGAATTCGCTCGCGGAACGCAGATGCTCTCGGCACCAGAGCACCGGAACCCGATCTCGCAAAGCGGCGGGGAACGAACCGTCGCCAGCCGCAAGGAAGCCTAAGCTCTCAACACAGTCCAAAGAAGAAACTGCCAAACGGTCGACCCGTGCCCACGCTGACGAATCCTCCAAGAACATCGCGGCCTCCCGCATCCCCGCCCGGCGGCAAGTCTCCGCAAAAGCAACCGCACCGTGCAGCCCCGGCAAGCGACGAAGGAGCGCCTCCACCTCAAAGACCGGGCCGGCCGCCATCGCTGGACGGCGCGGATAGAACATCCCCGCAAGGCCCAGAATGGCCACCGCCCGGCGGATGCGTTCCAGCGACTGGTCATCCGGGACAAAAACCGCCGCCGTATCCGCTGACGTAACCTCCGCCGCAGCGTGCGCCGCAGCCGCCACCGCGGACCCACCGCCGGTCAGCGCGTCGGCCGTGTCCGGCTCCACAATCAATACCATAAGTACCTAATTATACCGTACTTTCATCGAAAACAAAACCGTGTACACTCCAGCCCTGCGACCGCCATGCTAAAGCACGCCGACCTCACCCTGAACCGCATTGGAGCCTTCCTCTTCCAAACGCTGAAGCCGGCCATCCACCCGCACCGGCATGGCCTGAAGATCGAGATCAACGATTCGGGAGCCGAGGACCAGGTCCAGGCCGAGTTGGGTCCGTGGCGCGAAGTCACGAAGGGGTTCGCGTACGGACCGGCTTACACCACCGTCTGGTTCCGAGTTTCGGGCGTCGTGCCGCCGGAGTTCGCCGGGCAGCCTCTGGCCATCATCGCTGAGCTCGGCGGAGAGCGCACGGTTTGGAAAGACAACAGCCCGTGGTGCGGCGTCGACGTTGAACACTCCGACTTTGGTTGGCTCAGCGGGCACTCCTTCTCGGCCGGGCCAGAAAGCGGCCGATCGGACCTTGCCGCCGGTGGCGAAAGCATTTCCTACACGATTCAAACCTACGCCCGGAACGCGCAAACCACCGTGCACGGCAAAGAAGCCCCGCGCACCGAGACCTCGGAAACGGTCGACTACGCCGCCGTCGTTACGGTTAACACGGAAGTCAAGGCCCTGTTCTACGACGTTGAGTTCTCGCTTGGACTCCTGCAAACGATTGCGAAAACGGACCCCGCGTACCAGAACATCCTCCGCGTTCTCAACGACATCGCCAACAACTACCAAGCCAACGCGACCGGAGCCGCCGCGCGCGACAACGTGGCGCGCGGCCGAAAAGCGATCCGCGACCTGCATGCAAGCTTGGGAGGGGAGCTGAAGCACGCGATCTACCCGGTCGGTCACGCCCACCTCGACACGGCGTGGCTCTGGCCCATCGAAATTACCAAGAAGAAGATGGCGCACACGACCTCCACCCAGCTTGGGTTGATGGAGCGCTACCCGGACTACGTGTTCGTGCACAGCCAGGCGAGCCAGTACGAGTGGCTGGAAAAGGAGTATCCGGCCCTCTTCGCCCGCGTGCAAAGCGCCGTCAACCGGGGCCAATGGGAGCCGGTGGGTTCCATGTGGGTCGAAGCCGACTGCAACCTCACCGGTGGCGAGTCGCTCGTCCGGCAGTTTCTCTACGGACGCCGCTACTTCCGGCAGAAGCTCGGCTACGAGACGGAAGACATGTGGCTGCCCGACGTTTTTGGCTACAGCGCCGCCCTGCCGCAGATCCTCGCGAAGTTCAACATTCGGTATTTCCTTACCCAGAAGATTTCTTGGAACCAGTTCAACAAGTTCCCGCACCACACGTTCTGGTGGCAAGGAATTGACAGCACCCGCGTGTGGTCCCACTTCCCGCCGGCCGATACCTACAACGCCAGCGCCGAGCCGAAAGAAGTCACGTTTAGCGTCCACAACTACAAAGACCACGGACGGTCCGACCAGTCGCTGTACGTGTACGGATTTGGCGATGGCGGCGGTGGGCCTACCGAACGGCACATCGAGTTCCTGAAGCGGGGACGACTCGCCCCGAATTATCCCGAGGTGAACTTCGGCAAACGCGCCATCGACTTCTTCCGAGAAGCCAAGGCTCGATCGAAGGACCTCCAAACCTGGGTCGGCGAGCTGTACCTGGAACTTCACCGCGGCACCTACACCAGCCAGGCCGCCAACAAGAAGGGGAACCGGCACTCCGAATTCCTCTTACGCGATGCCGAATGGCTTGCGTCCTTCTCGCCCGGCTTTCCCGCGAACTATCCGAAATCCGAGTTGGAAGCCGCTTGGAAGCTGGTGCTCCTGAACCAGTTCCACGACATCATCCCCGGTTCCTCCGTGCGCGAGGTGTACGAAGACAGCGATCGCGACTACGCCGCGATCAAGGCGACTGGCGAAAAGATCATCGACGACTGCCTACGCCAGCTCGGGGCGGCTTTCGACACTTCCGCAATGACCCGCCCGGTCGCGCTCTTCCAGAACGCCACCGTGCCCGGGACGGTGTTCCTCCCGTGGAACGAAGAGGGCCCGGCTCCGCAAAGCGTGAAAAGCGCTGAAGAGACTCTGCCCGCTCAGATTGTAGAAGTCTTCGGCGAAAAGCAATTGGTCTTCACGACGCCGCTCGAAGCCCTCGGGACGGTCGCCGTCGCCGAGCTCAGCGACGCGTACGCGCCGCCCCGCTCGAGGCTGAAGGGCAGCGTCCGAAAGCTGGAAAACGACGAAATCATCGTCCGGTTCGACGCCCACGGAAACATCACAAGCATCCTCGCCCAGGAAGAAAGAACCGAGTTCATCACTCCGGGCAAGCTTGCGAACCTATTCCAACTGTTCGAAGACAAGCCGAATTTCTGGAGCGCATGGGATATCGATGCCTTCGCCTTGGAGACGGGCGTCGACCTCGTGAAATCGGAGAGCTTCGAACTCGTCGAGAAAGGCCCCGTGCGGGTAGCCGTCGAGCTCGTCAAGAAGTTCGGAAACAGCCGAATCCGGCAACGCATTTCCCTTGGCTCCGGCCCGGGAATCCGGTTCGATACCGAAGTGGACTGGCATGAGGAAGATCGGCTTCTCAAGGTCGCCTTCCCCATCCAGGTGAACGCAGCCCGCGCCACCTATGAGATTCAGTTTGGAAACGTGGAGCGACCCACGCACATGAACACCTCCTGGGAGATGGCGAAGTTCGAGGTTTGCGCGCACAAGTGGGTCGACCTGAGCGAGGCGGACCTCGGCGTCGCCCTCATCAACGAATCCAAGTACGGATTCGACGTCCGTGGCAATGTGATTCGCATGAGTCTCCTGCGCAGTCCGAAGGCACCGGACCCGATCTGCGACATGGGAACCCATCGGTTCTCGTACATGCTCCTGCCGCACTTTGCGCCGTTCCGGCATGCCGACGTGGTCGCCCAGGCGTATGCGTTCAATGCTCCCGCTCGGTTTGCCCACCTCGAGCCGCACCAGGGCGAGGCGGCCTCGCTTCCGCCCTTTCTCAGCTGCGAAAACCGCAACCTGGTGATCGAAACGGTGAAAAAGGCCGAAGACTCCAACGATCTCATCGTTCGTCTCTACGAGTGCCATAACACGCGCGGCCGGGCGGAAGTGAATTGCGCCATCCCGCCAAAATACGCGTACCTGTGCGACTTGGAAGAGAATGTAATCGATGAAATCGAGGTGCACGGGCGGGTGATTCCGATCGACTTCAAGCCTTTCGAAATCATCACCCTCAAAATTCAGGCGTGAAGCCGCAGGTGCCCGGATGGCAAAGACGCAGAACGAAGTGGGAAGACGGCGAGAGGACACCACGCCCGCGTTTGCACAACGCGCCGCACCTTTCCTGGTGCTCTTTGCCACCCTCGCCCTCACGCTGAGTCTCAGTATTTACAGCGCCAACACGGCCGAAAACCGGGAAAAGGTCCGGTTTGAATCATTGGCAATGCGGGCCCGAACGTCGGTGGACGGCCGAATCCGCAGCCAGATTCTCGTTTTGCGAGCGGCCACCGCAATATTTAGTCGTGAGGGCCGGGCAACGAAGGCGGATTTACGCAATTTTGTTGACCGGGTAACGAGCCAAGATGGAGAAAACGAACGGCTGGGAGTTGGCTTTGCCATGGCCTTTACCGCGGAGAACTACACCGAGCGGCAAGCGCTTTGGCGATCCATTGGCGATGCGCCGGTGCCTCCAAAACCGTCCGAGAGCAGCGTAAACATCGCGATGGTGGAGCCGGCAACGCCAAATTCCCGTGCGACCATTGGAATCAATGTTCAGGAATTGCCGGATCGACTAGCCACCCTACAGTCAGCGATTGACACGGCGGCTCCCACCGCAACGCCGCCGCTAAGTCTTCTCAACGGTCCCTCGCCAAGCTACACGGAAGAGGAGCGGCGCGGCTTCGTGATCTATGTGCCGGTATACGACGGAGGAGCAATCCCGGCTACGGTTCCCGAAAGGAGGGCGAAAATCGTTGGGTTTGTCTTCAGTCCGTTTCGTACCGCCCAGTTTTTTGAGCGGCTGACCGGCCGAGGACTTCCGCCGGAGCTGAGCATCGATATCTTCGATGGTCCGCCCGACGGGCCGGGCACCCCCATCTTCGAGTCCGCCATTCGCCCCGCGAGAGATGAGACCGCGGATATGCAGCAGAACTACCTGATGCGGATTTGCAACCGCGAATGGACCCTTAGGATTCTCCCCACCGAAACGTTTGCCAGTCAAGGAAGCGGCCGGTTTGTGGGTCTCGTCCCCCTGCTGGGCACCGTCATTGCGGGCTTGCTTTTCTCACTTTCCCTCGCCCAGCGAAGGGCCAAAGAGAAGGCAGACCTTGACGCCATGGAGCTTGCCCGAGAAGTAGAAGAACGCGCGATGGCCGAGGCCGAGATCCGTAGGCTCAACGGCGGGCTGGAAGAATTGGTCGAGGAACGCACCCGCGCGTTGCGGCTGGCAAACCAGGAACTGGAGGCATTCGTCTATTCCGTCTCGCACGATCTCCGCGCGCCGCTCCGCACCATCGATGGCTTCAGCCTCGCGCTTGCGGAAGACTACGGAGAACGGCTGGACGCGGAAGCGCAAGACTACATTTCGCGGGTTCGCCGTGCCGCGAAACGGATGGATGGCCTGATCTCTGATCTTCTCACCCTTTCGCGAATCACCCGGGCCGAGCTGAACTGGGTGAATGTTGACGTCACCGCCACGGCGACAGAGATCGCCGCCGACCTCGTGCGCAACGGTTTGGTCGGGGGCACGGAACCGCAGTTCGTCATCCAATCTGATATGTGGGCAAAAGCCGATGCGCGACTGCTGGTAATCGCCCTGGAAAACTTGCTGTCCAACGCGGTGAAGTTTACGAAAAACAACTCGAACCCGCGGATCGAGCTCAGCTGCACCGACGGCGTTTTCTGCCTCAAGGACAACGGCGTCGGCTTCAACCCGGATTTCATGGCCAAGCTTTTCATGCCGTTCGAACGCCTGCACTCACCCAAAGACTTTCCGGGAACCGGAATCGGACTTGCGACCGTGCAACGCATCGTCCAGCGGCACGGCGGGGAAATCTGGGCCGACGCCAAAGAAGGCGAAGGCGCGAGCTTTTGGTTTTGCCTGGAGGCCCGCCCGGTACAGGAATCCGTAGCGGTACCCTGAGCGTATGGTTCGCGTTCGATTTGCGCCTAGCCCCACCGGGATGTTGCACGTGGGAGCCCTTCGGGATGCTCTCTTCAAGTCTCTTTTCGCGCAACGTGAAGGCGGCCAGAATGTGTTTCGAATTGAGGATACGGACCGAAGCCGCTACAATGCCGACTCGGAAAGTGAGTTCGTCGAGACCCTTCGCTGGGTTGGAATTGAGTTTGACGAGGGCCCGCACATCGGCGGACCGTTCGCGCCGTACCGCCAGAGCGAGCGCAAAGAAGCGGGAATCTACGCGCCGCTTGCGGAAGAACTGATGGCCCGCGGCCACGCGTACAAGGCTTTCGAGACCTCCGCTGAGCTCGACGAAATGCGGGAGTTTCAGCAGATCAACAAGATGCCGACCGGCTACTTTGGCGGAGCTTGGCGGGATGCAACTCCCGAGCAAGTAGACGCCGCCCAGGCCGAGGGTAAGCCTTTCGTCATTCGGCAGCGCATTCCCCGAGACACCAAAATTGTCATCGACGACGTCGTTCGGGGCCGTATCGAGTGGGACAGCAACACGGTGGATGATCCGGTCCTCATCAAGGCCGACGGCATGCCGACCTACCATTTCGCGGCGATGGTCGACGACCACCTGATGCAGATCACGCACATTTTGCGCGGCGAAGAATGGATTAGTTCCGCGCCGAAACATGCTTTGTTGTTTGACGCGTTTGGATGGGAGCGGCCCATCTTTTGCCACTGCCCGGTCATCGTGGGCAGCGACGGCAAGAAGCTATCCAAGCGCCATGGCGCAACCCGCGTACTCGATTATATGGCGCAAGGGTTCTTTCCTCATGCCCTGAAGAACTTCATCGCCCTCATCGGTTGGTCCCCTGGCGACGACCGGGAAGCCATGACGATGCCGGAACTAATTGGTGCGTTTGAGCTGAAAGGAATCCAGGCGTCGCCGGGCCGGTTCGACTTTGAGAAGCTGCGCTGGCTCAACGGAAACCTGATCCGCAGCCTGACGCCGCAGGACATTCTGGATGCGATCCTCGAGCTTCTGGATCACCCGCACGCGCAGGCCTACTGGGAGAACTTTGTCGACGAACCGATGCCTAACCAGGTGCCGGTTGACGGCAAAGTGGTCTGGAGCAGGCTGGAGCTGATTCGAACGAAGTTCGCCGAGGACCCGGAGCTCGTTTTGGCCGCCATTCGGGAAGAGCAGCCGCGCGTTCACACGCTCGTGGAGTTCGGCGAGGCGGTCGAATTCTTCCTCGTCGACCAACCGGTGATGGACGAGAAGGCGGTTTCGAAGTGGTTGACGCAACCCCACGTTCCGGCTCTCTTTGCCGCGATCGTCGCGAACCCGCCGGCCCCCGATTTGCCGGAGGCCGACATTCGGAACCACTACGACGCGGTGTTGCGAGCTTTTGCGGCCGACAATGGCTTCGACAAGCTTGGACCGGTGGTTCACCCAACGCGCGTCGCCCTCACCGGGAAGACGGTCGGTCCCGGGCTGTTCGAACTCATGGCCATCCTCGGTCCAGAGCGCATCGCCGCCCGGCTCGCAAAGTGGCTATGACAAGCAGTTTCTGGGATGTCTTGGACGTCCGCGACGGTGCCGGGCTTTCGGAACTTTCGTCTCGCGGTCCAACGAGAGACGCCAAGACGGAAGAAACCGTGGCGAACATTCTTGCCGACGTTCTTCGTCGCGGCGACGCTGCTCTTCTGGAAGTCTGCCAGCAGTTCGACTGCTACAGCCTGACGGAGCTTCGAGTTACGGCGACGGAGATCGACGAAGCTACGGTCGCTCCGGAAGTTGATGTGGCGTTGGACCACGCCATTCGGCGGGTGACCGAGTTTCACGTTGCCCAAGCCCGCGAATTTGGCCTCGGCGACGGAACGACCCGAACATGGGGCTCGGAGGTCGGACAACAGATTCGTCCGCTGGCGCGTGTCGGCGTTTACGTTCCCGGTGGGGCGGCGGCTTACCCAAGCAGCGTCTTGATGAACGTGCTGCCGGCCGTTGTCGCGGGCGTTGGCGAGATCATCGTGACGACTCCGTCGCGGCCGGACGGAACACTTGAGCCCGCTGTTTTGGTGGCGCTGCGAAAGACCGGCGTGCGCACCGCGTTCAAAGTTGGCGGGGCCGCCGCCATCGCCGCGCTCGCCTTCGGCACGGAGTCGGTACCTCGCGTGGACAAAATTGTCGGGCCCGGCAACCGTTTCGTAAACGAGGCCAAGCGTCAGGTCTGGGGCCGAGTTGGTCTGGATGGCTATGCCGGGCCGAGCGAGGTCTGCGTCGTGATCGACGAATCCAGCGATCCGGTGCTGGCCGCCGCCGACCTCCTCACCCAGTTGGAGCACGCCCCCGATAACGCCGGATTTCTTATCTCAGAGTGTTCAGAGGCCATCGCGGCGGTCCACACGGAGTTGCACTTGCGGCTAGAGTTGGAGCCCAGGCGGGAAATTTTGGACGCCGCGTTTGGCAGGAACGGCCGGACCATACTGGTTCGCGACCGAGAGCAGGCACTAGAAGCCGTAAACCTTTTGGCCGCTGAGCACGTAACGGTTGCCGTTCGGGATGCCGATGCTTTCGCCGAAGGCGTGGTGAACGGCGGATGCATCCTCATCGGCGAGTTCTCGGCGGAAAGTGCCGGGGACTACCTCGCCGGTCCATCGCACACGCTACCCACGGCAGGGGCAGCGAGGTGGCAAAGCCCGGTAAACGTGCTGGACTTCATCAAGATCCAAAGCCGAATCGCGCTCGACCAGGCAGCTATGGAAGCGTTGGCCGCAGACATTCGGGCTTTGGCCGAATTGGAAGGCTTCCCCGCGCATGCGCGCGGGGCAACCCTGCGATCAGCTAGCTAGCCGCCTTTCGGCAACCGCTTCGGAGCTTCGGGCGCGGAGCCCGCATCGGTCTTCGCGGCCCCGCCGGGGCCGACGTTTTTGTTCTTGTACTCGCCGAAGTCGGGGCCGTTGGCCCGAGGCTTTGGCACCTCGGAACTAAGACTCTTGCTGTATTCGGCGGAGTTTTGCTCGGCGCAACCGGCAAGCCCGACGAGCGCTAGTACTCCTAACAGAAGTGGCTTTTTCATCGGAGATCGTAGAGGTACTTGTCGCCGTCGAACGCCGCGCCTGCCCAGCCAGTTCGAACGTCGCATCCAGCGGTGAGGGTGCCGAGAGGAACCGATCCCACGTGGCCATCGGTGTATGAGATAGTGAACCGCTTCGTGAAGAATGGCCAAGCGCCGCCAAATTCCAGCCAGCTATAGGGGGCCGTTCCGGTCTCGCTCACCACCCAGCCTTGGTAGCCCTGGTAGTACTTGATGTCACTGACCGGAATTAGAATGTTTCCGTTGCTATCGAAGATACACGGCGGCTCAACGACCCAGTTTCCGGCTCCGCGGGGCGTGCCGGAGGTCGGGTCTCGGTCCCAGATGGATTCTGTGGTCATGATCGTCGACGCGACGCTGGTGATCTGGCCCATGTTCACACTCTCCGATCCGACATAGCGCGTCGTGTCGTAGTAATACACCCACGGGCTGAGGAACTCGTAGTTGAGCGCGATGTTCGATCGCTCGCCCCAGTAGTACTTGAGCTGCGGGTCGTCGGAGGGAACGCGATTGCCGAACGGATCGATCGACAAGCCGGAGTCGGTGGCGTTCGGGTCAACCGGGCAGCGGAACAGGTTCCAGTTTTTGAGGTACGGCTGAACTAGCTCGGGCCACACGTAGTCGGGGCGACCGAAACCCCAGCCGGGAATGTCAATTCCGCCCGAGTTCGACAACACCATCGTGTCGTCGTAGTCGTTGGCATACATCAGCAAGCCGAGGCCGACCTGCTTCTGGTTCGAGATCCACTGGGTCTTCTTTGCGGCGTTTTTTGCCTGGGCGAAGACGGGGAAAAGGATCGCCGCCAGAATGGCAATGATCGCGATGACGACAAGTAGCTCAATGAGCGTGAAACCGCGTGATTTAAACATATAAGTCTCCTGATCGGTAACTCAAATTCCGCATCGTCGCGGAAAATCTAGACCTATCATCCGTCGGATTCACGTGATTGTGCTAGTTTTTTAAGAATTTTGTCGCAAAAAACTCCGACCATTGAACGAATCAAAGGTCGGAGTTGATGGAGCTCTTCGTTTAGTCTAATTGCCTAGACTATCCGCCGCCGCCAAGCTTCGGATCCTGCTTAAACCTTGGATCGTTCGGATCTTTTGGTTGAAGTTGAATGCCTTCTGCCGGGATTTTTTGGCCAGGCTCGTTTGCAATGACGGGGTTCTCACCACCGCCCTTAACCGACGCATTATCCTTGGTAACCGGCTCTTCTTGGCAGCCGACTAGGCAGACTAGTGCTACCGCCGCGAAGGCGGCGGTAAGCGTTTGCATCAGACCCTTTTTCATGGATCAATAATGCAGGGGTCTTGGATGTTGAACTTCAGCTTTGCGGCGTTCACGTCGTACCACCACTTTCCGGTGAAGAACGTGTCGTCTTTGCACTGATACGGAGCGTTCGGGTTGCCAAGGATTGCGACCGTCTTGTACCACTTCGCGTGTCCGTCGAAGAAGCCAAGAATCGTGCCTTCGCTGTAGCGGCTTGCGAGACCAAGTTGGCCCGGAAGCGGCTTCGCGTTTGCGCCGCCGTTGTCGGCGAGGTAACCGCGCCAGCCTTCAGGAGTCGGGCCAGCGTTCGAACTCATGAACTGGACCGTCTTTGATGGTGACGAGAGGTTCAGGACGCCGTTTCGCGGGAATCGCGCTGGGCAACCTGGAACACTAGCATCTGGGAAGTACCAACCCATAGTGGTCGAGTTGTTTCCGATGGAAGGCCAGCCGCGTCCCCACTTGTTAGGGAGAGGTCGGGTTGCTCCGCCTTCGTCCGTCCAAATTCCTCCATACCGGGTGTTGGACGCACCTGGATCGAGGTACACGCCCTCGCTCTTGATGTATGTCTGGAGGATGTTCGGCCAGATGTTGGTCCGGTCGTTTGGTGCGTCGGGAGCACCCACGGCGCCGCAGGCATCATAGCGCGGCAGAATGTCGTCGTTGTTGTCGTCCGAGTACATGACTGCACCCAGGGCAACTTGCTTGTGGTTGGAAACAGAGACCGTCTTTTTTGCCGCGGCCTTTGCTTGAGCAAACACCGGGAACAAAATTGCGGCGAGAATGGCGATGATAGCGATGACTACCAGAAGTTCAATAAGCGTGAAGCCTAAGCGGCGAAACATGAAACACCTCAGCGGGACTAGTTTCGGAAGCCGTCAACACTAACGGTTTACCGTGGAAATATCATCCAACACTTTTTTCAAAAATCAGACCTATTTTTTGATTTTTCGGGAACAAATTTTCGCCCCCGTTGCTTTCAAAAAGCACGCAGAGTCGAAACCGGTATTCTTCACCTGTGGCAAGGCTCGCTTTTGTCGGTTTAGGAACGATGGGTAAGCCCATGGCGGGCCATCTTCTGGCCGCCGGGCACCAAGTCACCGTCTGGAACCGAACCGCCGGGCGGGGTGAACCTTTGCGCGAGCAGGGAGCGACGTTTGCGGCCACTCTGGCGGAAGTTGGCGCAAGCGCCGACGTGATCATGCTCTGCGTTCGCGGAACCGAGGACGTTGCTGAGTGTCTTGCCGAGCTATACGCGACCGCCGCGCCGGGAACGCTGTTCATCGACCACAGCACAATCTCCCCTGACGGCGCAGTTAGAATCGGCGAGGAAGCCCGGCACCGCGGCTTTCGGTTCATTGATGCGCCCGTAACCGGCGGGAGCATGGGAGCCGAGAAAGGGACTTTGACGATTTTCGTTGGGGCAGCAGACGCTGACGCCGAAGAAGCGATACCCTTGCTGGCCGCGTACGGAAAGCGTGTCGCCCACGTTGGCCCGGTCGGTGCCGGCCAAATGATGAAGATGGCCAACCAAATCGCGGTCGGCGGCGCGGTCCTTGCCCTGTGCGAGTCACTGAACTTTGCCGCCAAAGCTGGGCTGGACCTTGCCGTGACCAAGGAGCTTTTGGGAACCGGCGGCGGCGGAAGCTGGGCCTTTGAGAATTACGGCCCGAAGATTCTGAAAAACGACTGGACGCCGGGGTTTAGCGCGGCAAACCAACGAAAGGACTTTGGCTATTGCCGAGAAGCCGCCGAGAAGATCGGAGCGGCATTGCCCGGCACGCTTGTTATCGACCGTCTGCTGGCCGAGTTACAGGCCGAGGGTCGCGGCCAAGACACCACCGCCGCCGTTTTCGAAGTTCTGCGCGACCTTCCTCAGGACTGGTTCCCGGCAGCCTAGGCATGAACGCCGCGTCGCCTGCCGTCGAGATGCGCGGCATCATCAAACGCTACGGTGCGTTCACCGCGCTGGAATCGGTTGACTTGGTGGTTGAAAGAGGAACGATCCATGCCGTGGTCGGCGAAAATGGCGCGGGCAAAACAACTCTGATGAAGGCCCTTTTTGGGTCGATTCGGCCGGATGAGGGCACGATTGCCGTGGAGGGCGAGGCGAGGACGTTTCGGTCCTCCAAAGAAGCTCTCGCCGCCGGGCTAGGGATGGTCAGCCAGCACTACGCGATCATTCCCGAGCTGAGCAACTTGCAGAATCTGATGCTTGGGGCCGAAGCAGGGCCGCTGATCTCGCAAAAGGCCGCCGAGACGCGCGCGAACGCGATCATGCACACGATGGGGTTTGCATTCGATTGGGCAAAGCCTTCCGGAGGCCTATCTCCCGGCGACGCGCAAAAGCTCGAAATTCTGAAGCTGCTGTGGCGGAACGCCCGGATCATGATTTTGGACGAGCCGACCGCGATGCTCTCGCCCGCCGACAGCGACATGCTCTTTGGCAGCTTGCGTCGGCTAGTCGATGGCGGGGCGACAGTGCTCTTGGTCACGCACCGCGTTGCCGAAGTTCTCGACCACGCGCGGAGCGTGACCGTGCTGCGGGCCGGAACAGGCATGGGCACCTTCTCCACCGCCGACCTCACGCCGAGCGCTTTGGCCGAGTTGATCATTGGCGAGTCGCCGCCTCGGTTCACCGCCGATCCGCCGACCCCGGGTCCGGTCCGGCTGTCGGCACAGGGGCTCTCCACAAAAGGAGAGCGGGGGAACTTTGCCTGCCGAAACGTCACCTTCCATCTAGCTGCCGGTGAAGTTGTCGGCATCGCGGGCGTCGATGGCAACGGGCAACGCGAACTCTTTGAGATGCTCATGGGCACGCGACGAACGGAGAGCGGCCAACTTTCGCTGGATGGCGAGAAAATCACCAACGCCAGCCCGCGTACGCGGCTCGCGGCGGGCTTGGCCTGCGTTCCGGAAGATCGCCACGCCGAGGCCGTGGTGGAAGGTTGGAACCTGAGCGACAATGCGATTCTTTCTCGCCAGCGGTTCAACCCTATCTCCCAAAACAGCACGCTTCAATCTGGCCCCATCGCGGAGTGGACGAAGCGGGTGATTTCGGCATTCGACGTGCGGAATCCCGGCGTCAAGTCCGCCATCGGCAGCCTCTCCGGAGGGAACCAGCAGCGGTTCGTCGTCGGCCGTGTGTTGGAGTCAGATCCCAAAATCATCCTGGCTTTTCAGCCGACGCGCGGTCTCGACCTCAAGGCGACCGGCCGCATCTATGAGCGGATCCGCCGGCAATGCCGCGCGGGCAACACCGGGCTTGTCGTCAGCTTCGACCTGGAAGAGTTGATTCAACACTGTGATCGCATTCTCGTGATGCGGGACGGCGAACTTCTGGACCCCGGGACGATGGATCGCGCAGTCATTGGGCGGCTGATGGTGGGAGGCGCGTGAAGCACCCTTCCTTCCGCCTCGCGTTGCTGGTTTTGGCGGCGATTGTCGCGGTTGCGCTGCTGTTCACCACCGTCGACCGACCCCTGCCCGAAGTTTGGGAAGGCTTCGTTCGCGGCACGACGGGAACCCCGATTGCCTGGACGGGAACCTTGCGCGAAACAACGCCGCTCCTGCTGCTGGGCGCGGGGGTGTTCATCGCGCTTCGGGCCGGGCTTTTCAACATCGGCATCGAGGGGCAGTTCATCGTCGGCGCGGCATGTTCGACCTGGGTCGCGCTAAACCTTCCGGGACCGCCCGGAACCGAGCCCGTGCGAATGCTGCTGGCGATGCTTGCTGGAGGTGTCGCTGGAGCGCTATGGGCCCTCCCGGCGGCGTGGATCAAGGCGTATCGCAACGGGCACGAGGTCATCTCCACGATCATGCTGAACAGCATTGCGATCGCCCTCACCGATTTCTTGGTTGCCGGGCCGCTGAAGGACCCGAAGGGAGCAAGCCCGAGTACGGCCAAGCTTTCCGAGGCCATGCGCCTTCCGTTCGCCTTCAGTCAAGGCAACCTGCAGGTGAGTTCCGGGCTTCTGCTGGGCATTGCGCTTGCGGTGGCGATGTATCTCTGGTTGCGATTCCGCGTCGCCGGGTACGAACTTCGGCTGACCGGCGAAAACCCAACCGCGGCGAGGGCCGCGGGCGTCTCGGTTGCACGCGTGACGATGGCGGCGATGGTTGCCTCCGGAGCGATCGGTGGAGCCGCCGGAGGGATCCACGTGCTTGCCTTCGAGGGTCGCTTCTACCAGGGATTCAGCCCGGGCTACGGGTTCGATGCTCTTGGCGTTGCCCTTTTGGCGGCCGGAAACAGCCTCTTGCTCATTCCGGCCGGGTTCCTTTTTGGCTTCCTCACCAAGGGCGGAGCTTCGCTTCAGGTGTTTGGGGTGCCGAAGGGGATCACCACGATCATGCTTGGGCTCATCATTCTTGTGGCGGCGGCAATTCGCTACCGGAGGGAATCCAACGATGCTTAGCTTCGCAACAAACACACTCAGTTTTGCGACGCCGCTGATCTTCGCCGCTCTCGCCGGGTATCTCAGCGAGCGGAGCGGGGTCATCAACATCGCGTTGGAAGGCAAGATGCTGCTGGCCGCTTGTCTCGCGGCAATCGTGGGTGCGGCGCTTGGCCCGGTCGCTGGAATCGCCGCCGGATTGGCCGCTGCCGTCGGCCTGAGCATGCTGCACGCGATTGCAACGCAGACCTACCGCGTGGACCACGTGGTGAGCGGGATGGCGGTGAACGCGATTGCGGCCGGCGCGGCTAATTTTGTCCTGCTTCAGAATCGGGATACGGCGCTGGCCAAAGCGGTCCAACTTCCGCCCCTCGGAGTCTTTCAGGTTTTGGCGCTCTTGTCGGTTGTGGTCATTGCCCTCTGGGTGGCCAACTGCCGCGCCGGCCTTCGGCTGGTCGCGGTCGGCAATGACCCGTTCAAGGCGCGGCTTGCGGGCTTGCAGCCGGTGCAGATTCGGTTCGCGGCGCTCGTTGGAACGGGGCTGCTTGCCGGGCTGGGGGGCATCTACCTGGTGGCCAACAGTGCCGGAAACTACACCGACAACATGACGGCCGGTCGCGGATACATCGCGCTGGCGGCGCTCATTTTGGGTGGATGGCGGCCGGTGGCGTCGCTGGTGGTTTGCTTCGTGTTTGCTGCGTTCGCCGCGCTCAGCGTTCAGTTTCAGGGTCAGCCGTTCCTTGGGCTGGCCGTTCCCGGCGAATTCTGGACGGCCTTACCGTACGTCGTAACCCTCATCGCCCTTGCCTTGGCGATGGGTCGGACGCGGGCCCCGGGCGGACTGGGTAGATTCTAACGAATGCCGATTCTCCCGCCCGCCGACGAATTTCGGCGCGTCGCTACCGCCCTCGATAAGTTGCAGACCTACCAGGTCTCGGTGTCGGTCGCGACCGTGGCCAAGAACAAAAAGTTTCGCGGCGAGTTCGACTATGCGATGGTGTCGGCCGAGAAGCAGGAGCTGCGCGTACGGCTTCCACGACAGAACGGCCTGGATCGCATCGACCGCGCCTTTCGGTTTGTTTCAAACCAGGTAACGGGCTACGACGTCCTGGCGAACGAGGTTCTCCAAACTCGCTACGCAAAAACCGCCTCGCCTAAGGGCCGAATCCAGCTGGCGCTTGGCGCGCTTGACGACGGACTTCGATCGGCGGTCGCACCGAAGGAATTCGCGCAAGCATTACGGAACTTCGGTAACTCGGGACGCTGGACGCAAACTAAGCCCGGCATTTTGGACGGCGTTGTTGGCGGCCGAAAGCTCCGGCTAGAACTGGCGTCGGGCGGCTTGCCAAAACGGCTCTCGATCACCAGCGGTGCCGAGCGAACGGACTGGTCCTACCGTTTCACCGTTGCCGGCGCGGTTGTCCCGGCGGTGTCGCCGAGCGCGATGAAGGTGAAGTTCTTTGTCGATAAGCCGGCGCTCCCGGTCTTTGCCGACGCCAAATCCGAGCAGATCATTCGCAATGTGCTGAACGCACACAAGACCCTGCGGGCGACCACCATCACGATTGGCGGAACCGGCGCCGCCAAAAAGGTTTACATCGGCGCGGGCCAGAACCCGACCATCGGTGAAGACGCAGACGGGTGGCAGTGGCGGCTTCAGCCGAACGGCGCCCTTAACGTGGTTCGAAAGAGCCCGGTAAAGAGCTGGAGCGGTAAGGTCGCTCGGCTGGAGGCTCAGGGGACCCTGAAGTCGATCGGCGTTCCTGGAATATCCGGCTACATGCGGGAATGGCTCCAGCGGCGGGTCCCGTTCCGCGACCTGCTGGATGCCTCGTTGACGGGCCGCAAGATCGGTGAGATCCAACTCGCCGGAAAGACATGCGATCTCATCTCGTTCAGCAATAAGATTCGCAGCATGACGTTCGCCGTCCAACGCTCGCCATTGCGGCTCGTGGAAATCGATTCGGAGACTCGCTATCCGGGCGGAAAGGTGCTGGACCGAGGGACAACGACATTCCGCTACGGCCCGCTTTCCGGAGAGAACCTGCCCGCCACCGGCAGCAAGGCACCCCTACCCAGCATCAACTAGCCGTTCTTCGTCAATTCGACGGCTTTCAGAAGCGTAAGGTCCGGTTGGCCGGGGAGCCTTGGCGGGGCGTCTTCGACGAGGACGTCGGGCTTGACGCCGTTACCTTCCAGCCGGACGCCCTGGATCGTGATGTAGTCGCTGAGGGGGTACTGCAAGGAGAAGCCTTCGCCGACCGGCATGATGACGGAAACAAGCACCGCGCCGGCGCTCGGCCGACCCACGACCTTAGCGCCGAGCCTCTCCCGCAGGGCAGCCGCGCACATCTCGGAGGCGCTGCCGGAGCCACCGTTGACCAGCACGATGACATTGCCCTTAAATACCTTTCCTTTTTCGGGGGCAAGAGGCATCAGCTTTCGCTTTTGCCACTTGGCAATCGCGACCAAATCGGTTCCATCGAGGCCGGTCTCGGCAACGTACTTGTTGATCGTTTGCTTCCCGATGAAGGTTCCGATCGGCTCGTCGGCCGGAAGGAAGTAGCCCAGAAGATGCTGGAGGTTCACCACCGCGCCGCCGCCGTTATCACGCAGGTCCAGAATCAGGTTCTTCGAATCCATCGCCTTCGCCATGAGTTCATCCACGCGATTCGCGTCGTACTGAAGGTCGAACGTGTAGACGGAAAGTCGCTTCGTATCTTCGGATACCGTCTCCAGAACCTCCGGTCGGCGGGTGCTAAACGGCTTACGAACGATGTTGTATTCGACCTCTTCGCCGGTGACCCGTCGGACCTTGAGGGCGACCGAGGTGCCCGCCTCGCCCGGAATGCCGGTGATGCCTTCCGGCTTCTTACCGTTAACTTCGATGATGATGTCTCCGGCAATCAGGCCGACCTTATCCGCCGGCGCGCCGTCGACGACGCGCATGACGAGGAGGCCGTCTTTGTGCGGATAGGTGCTTACGCCGATGCCTGTGCTGGTGGCCGTGCGGCGCATCGTGACGTTGCGCGGGGACTGCAAAACGATGTGGCTGAGGCCGAACTTGCTGAGGGCACCGTTCACGGCCGAGGTGAACTCGTCGTCCGTCTTTGCCGCTTCAAGCTTCGGTTTCTCTGCGGCCAGAAAGTCGGGCCACTTCTTGAAATCGACCTTGGGAACGAAGGCGTAGTTCGTGACGATCTCGGTTACCTTGCCCAAAACTCCAGCTTTTACGGCGGGCTTGCCATCCACCGTTTGGGCCGGCGCGAAAACGGCGAAGCCCACGAGCGCGAATAAGACGGGAAGCCGGAGAAAGTGCATTGTAGATTGATGTACGCCGAATGGGAGACAAATCGTTACCGGCTCACTCTTCGGTCACGGTGACCTGGATGCCGATCCGCCGGATGATCACGGCGGCTTCCTCGCAGACCGACTTGGATCCGTGGTGCACGACGGATTTCCCCAGGTTGTCGACCTCCCAAGTTTCCATTTCCGCTTCCTCCGGCGGGCAATTCGTGGCCTCCATCAGGATCTTGTAGACCTGATGGTACGTGTTGAAGTCGTTATCGTAGACGGTGACGACAAAAGTCTCCCCGCCGGTGCCGTTATCTTCATCAACGCGGTCTAGCAGACCGGGCGCGGAACTGATGGGCGAGTAGTTCGGCATCAATCGATAAACTCGGGTTCGACGGTGGTTTTGACGCCGCCGCTCGCGATGATGCCGGCCGCTTTTTCACACTCGGAAATGGTGGAAAAATGCACCGGAGCCTTGCCGAAGTGGTGGGCTTCCCACATTTCCAAGTAGGCCTCGTCCGCGTCGCAGCCGGTGGCCGTCATGAGGAGGTCCACCACGATTTCCATTGGGGTGGTGTCGTTGTTGTAGATGACGACCATCCACCGCTTCCCACCGGTGATGGCATCGTCAATCGATGGTTCGAGAACGATCTGTGCCATGCAAATATTTTGGCGCGTTCGCCCGTTCGCGTGCTACCAACCTATGCCTTGCGGCGGCTTTGGACCCAGCCGACCACCAAAAACGCCAGCAAGATGAGCGCCGCTCCGGCAAAAAGCTGCATGCCACGCGCAAATCCCGGCGGTTCGTAGACAAACCGAACCTGGTGCTTTCCGTCGGGCACTTCGACCTCGCGCCAGAGCGGGCCTTTGATCGGCAGCGGCGTTCCGTCTTCTAGCGTCGCCGTCCAACCGGGCATGTAGCGGTCTTTCACGAGCAGGGGCCCACCGCCTTCGGTCTCGATGACGAGCTCGTCCAGGTCCTCGCGGGCGATGGTCGCCGTCCCAGGAAATTCCAACCGGGTGCCACCGATCACCGTCTTGTTGATGACCCCTTGGTCGGTGGTCCACATCTCGGCAACCCCCGCTTCGGCCAGCCGCTCCGGAACCGCTGACGGCTTGATGAACATCATGTTGCCGTTGGCCGGAGGCGCCGAATCCTGCCCGTTGATTTCGTTGAGCATCGCGACCGTGTCTCGGTGGAGCAAGGAGTCGTAGCCGCCAAGGTCGTGGATGCGGGAGTAGCTGGCGGTGTTGGGAGGAAGCGTCGCCGGGACGGCAGCACTCAGGCCCCAGTTGGCGTTGATGACCGCGATTCGCTCGTTTATCGGGCCCTCGACTTTCGGCAACGGGGGCCCCATCAGGACGAGTGGGAGGTTGAGAACTCCCAACAACACGGCCACAATGCCGACCGCCAGGTACGCCGCTTTGAATCCGCGCAGATACAGGACGCCACCCATCACCACGATCGCGACTAGTAGCGCCAGCGGCTGGCCAAAACCAGCGGCAAACGGCAGGCTCTCGGCGCCCTGCGGCAGCGTCGCCGACAATGCCAAGCTGCCAAGCCCAAGCGGCACGATTGCGAGCAGGAACCAAAGCGGCGAGGACTTGGCTTCTTTAAATCTCTCGAACCCGAGCCCGGCGATGACGCAGGCCACGAGCAAAAAGAGCACGATGACGCGCCCCGGCGAACCGGTGGAAGACCAGCCGGGCACGTTGAAGTACAGAAGGGCATTGAGCGGGGTGCCAAACGCCAGCAGCAACGCAAACCCGCCGATGGCGGCCAGCACCCAAGCTCGGCGATCTCGCCAAGGGGCCATAACTAGGAGGACGAACGCGATCGGACCGATGCAAAGCGCAGCCTCGGCGAAGTTTGCGCCTTGCTTGGCCAACGGCGGCCAGTAAGAGGAAATTCCCGGAACGCGGTCACTTTCCACCCGGGGATTTCCAGTTTGGTACGGATTCACCAGGTTGCTGAGTTCAAACGGCTTGAGCGCAGATCCGAGATAGGCCTGATAGCCCTCGCCGGTGGGAACATTACGGCGGTGCGAAAACTGGCTGAACTCGAGCACTGGGAGCAACTGCGGCGCCGCAATGCACGCGCCAAAGCCAAGCCCGACAACTGCCGACGCCAGACCAAGCGGCAAGGCTTTGCCTCGTGCGAACACGGCTTCGCCGATCAGCCAAACCACGGCGGCCATCAGCCCGTACGCAACGAACTGGAGGTGACCGGCAAGGATCATCATCCCCGCGCAAAAGGCGACCGAGCCGACGGCCACAAACGGGGACAGCTCCTTGTCACGGTCCAGCGAGCGAAATGCGCCCGAGATGGCGGCCAACAGCCACGGGATCCACGCAACGGTGGTTCCGACCGAAGCGAGCGGCGCCCAGGCGTACAGGAACGGCAGCGTGGCCGCCAGCAAGCCGGCCAGATTTGCCCCTTCCTCTTTGCCGCCGCAGGCCAAGACCAAGCGCCGAACCCCGAGCCCAAAGAGAGCAAGATTGAACCAGGCCAACAGGACCACCGCGACCGGCGGAGGAATCTGGAGAAGCCCCGCCAAGATATGAAGCGGATACAGCGCACCCGACTGGGAGTTCGCCATAAGCGGCGTCCCGGCAAGCTGGTACGGATTCCAAAACGGGCGGTCGCCGGAGCTCCAAGCGGTGAGAACGAGGTCGCGCCACATTCCAAACTGCAGGACTCCGTCAACCGGAAGAACATCCCAGGGCGTGGCCGGCTTTGCCTGGTTCCAAGGCGGCATCTGGGCGATCTGGTCGGTTGGACCCAACGTCATGCCTTGAAAAACGCGGGCAAACGGAAGAAATGCCAGCAAGACGATGGCAAGGAGGGGAAGCAGTCGGGCCATCGGCGGAATCTTCATCGGCACCGATTGCGCTGCGTCAGCAGTAGGTGGCCTGGTTTTTCGCCTTTTCGTGGCCTGGGTTGACTTCGAGAATCGCCTTGAAGTGGGCGCACGCTTCTTCGTACATGCCCAGCATCATCTGGGTCATCGCGAGATCGTAGCGAATCTCTAGGTTCGCTGGATTCTCAAGGAAAAGCCCATGCAGGCTGGCGATGGAACCGTCAAAATCGCCCTCGAAACCCTGGATAAGTGCAAGCTGGTGCCGGGCGTTCACGTGGCGAGGCGCCTGCTGAAGAACACGACTCAGTTCCGTCCGCGCTTCAGCGTACTGACCATTGCAACGGAAATTGAAACCCCGCTCATAGATCGCTTCGATCCCACTCTCGGTCGCCATGTGCGCTGAAAGTATAACACCCGACCGTCCCATAGGAACGGTCGGGTGTTGCTGTCGGCAAGGGATTCGAAAATCCAAGTAATTAAGCGGGCTCGAGGCGCGGAGGAACCACCGTCGGCCGCCCGCTGTTATCGGAACTCTCCGAAACTCCCGAGCTCGGCCGGTTTGGCGTTTCCACCCGAACGACCGGCTCCAGAGTCCGACCATCCATCACCGCCAGGAACTCATCCCGGTTCAACGTCTCACGCTCCAGAAGGGCGGCGACGACCGCATCCAGCTTGTGTCGGTTCTCCATGAGCATGCCGTGCGCCCGCAGGTGACAGGCCTCCACGATGGCGAACACTTCTTCGTCGATCTGCTTGGCGATCTCCTCGGAATAGTTTCGATCTTCGTAGTAATCGCGGCCCATGAACGGATTCCCGTTTCGGCGGCCCAGCGCTAGCGTTCCAAGGCGCTCACTCATTCCGTACTCACAGACCATCGCGCGGGCGATCCGCGTAACGCGCTCAAGGTCATTGCTGGCACCGGTCCAAACCTCGCCGTAGACGATCTCCTCGGCGACACGGGCCGCTAGAAGCGCGGTGATGTCATCGGTGAGTTCCTGCTTCGAGACCAGGTACTTGTCCTGCACCGGCATGTGCCACGTCGAGCCGAGGCTCATGCCTCGCGGAAGAATCGTGACCTTGTGAACCGGGTCGGCGTGCTCAAGAAGCTCTCCAACGACGGCGTGGCCGGCTTCGTGGTAGGCGATGACTTCACGCTCTTTCGCATCGATGATTCGCGACTTTCGCTGCGGACCCGCGATGTTTCGGTCGAGCGCTTCTTCCAGATCGTCTTGAGAGACCTTGGAGTGCCCACGTCGAGCGGCGAGAAGCGCGCCCTCGTTGAGCATGTTTGCGAGGTCGGCACCGGTGAATCCCGGCGTGCGCTTCGCGAGCGTTTCCAGATCGACATCCGGCTCCAACGGCTTGCCCTTGGAGTGGACCTTCAAGATCATGTGGCGTCCGTTCTGATCCGGGGCGTCCACGACGATCTGGCGGTCGAATCGGCCGGGACGAAGCAGGGCCGGGTCCAAAACGTCCGGTCGGTTCGTTGCCGCGATCAAAATAACGCCGGAGTTCGGATCGAATCCGTCCATCTCGACGAGCAGCTGGTTCAGGGTTTGCTCACGCTCGTCGTGACCGCCGCCCATTCCCGCGCCGCGCTGGCGACCGACGGCATCGATTTCGTCCACGAAGATGAGCGATGGGCGGTGCGCCTTCGCCGTTTCAAACAGGTCGCGCACACGGGCCGCGCCCACGCCGACGAACATCTCCACGAAGTCCGAACCACTGATGTGGAAGAACGGCACGTTCGCCTCGCCGGCTATGGCCCGGGCAAGGTAGGTCTTACCGACGCCGGGAGGGCCGGTGAGCAGGATGCCTTTCGGGATCTTGGCTCCCAGCGCCGCGTACTTCTTGGTGTTCCGAAGGAAGTCGACGATCTCGAACAGCTCTTGCTTGGCTTCTTCGATTCCGGCGACGTCTTCAAACGTCACCTTGGTTCCGTTTTCGCCGACTCGCTTCGCCTTGCTTCGGCCAAAGTTCATCGCCTGATTACCGCCCATTTGGGCGGGACGAATGAAGAAGAAGTATAGGAACGCGACCAGCATCAGCGGGAACGCGATGGCACCCACGAAGCCCAGCACGCCGTTGATGGCAGGCGGATCTTCTTTCTTGTAGTCGGCACCACTTGACTGCAACCGTCGCAGGGTTTCGGGGGCGGCTTGGTCTCCGGCATCTCCGGCACGGACGAAGTACTTCGAACCGTCCTTCAGCTTCCCGCTGATCGTTGTTTGTTGCCAGGCGGCGTCTTGGACCTGCGACTTATCTAGGGCGGTGTAAAATTCTTTTAGGGATAGTTCCTTAGGTTTCGGACCACCGGTTAGGCCGGTTGGGCCAAAAAACGTGCTCATCAAGACGATGCCAAGTAGCACCACCACGAAAGCCATAAGGACTGCATTCAGGGGCTTGTTTCTCAATTCCTCTCCGAGGGGACCGTAGTTCCTATGTAAAGGCTACGCGTCACGTTAAAATTGCGTTGCCACATTATGCCCAGTTCAGCCTTCAATGGGTCCGAAAGTCAGGCGGGCAAGCCTCTGCGAGGCCAAATCGGGGCGAACGCGCTCCGAAACGCAAACTCCGGGCAGCCAAACCGGGCCCACCAGATCGCACACCACGGGCAGACAGCGGCGGGCCGCTTGTGTCAGTTTCGCCTCTCCGGCTAAGTCGCTCAGCTTTCGCGTGCCGTCGAATCCGAGCGGCATCATCGTGTCGCCGGGCTCCAAGCTTCGAAAGTACAGGTTCCCCTTCGCCTTTTGCAGGTCGATGACGGTTCGAAGTGCGGCGCGGGGCAGAACACTGGGAACCTCGGACCACGGCTCGGCGCAAATTCGCCAGCCAAAGATTTCGGCATCGGTGTCGCCGGGGTAGGTCAGCGGGAATCGGAACGGCTCGGCAACGTCCAGGCGGCGGAAATGGAAACGCGTTGCGTCCCATTCGCACACGACTTCTCCGCCCTCAGCCGTGATCGATCCCGCGCCCATCTCTGCCACTGCCGAAGCGACCCGCTGGACTTGATCGAAACTCAGCCCTGCGCCAAGCGCCTCGGCGGCGAGCCGGATCGCTCGCTTAAACAGAACGGCCGGAACCGTCGTGAGCCGCGCGCGATCGAAAGCTAGCTCAAGTGATGCCGTGATAAAGCCAAGATCGCCGTTGAGAGGCATTTCCGATTGCTCTAACGCGGCGGCGGCCGCGCCGTTGAGAAATCGGTCCTCTTCCTCGGCGGTTTCGCGCAGGCGCAGGATGGCTTTCGTCGCGCCGGGATGGACTCGCTCGAGTTCCGGGATGACATTTTTCCTCATCCGCACTCGCGAGAACGACAGGTCATCGTTGCCGGAGTCGTGGAGAACTTCGAAGCCCTGCTCGCGGCAATACGATTCGGTCTCCTCCCGAGAAAACGGAAGCAGCGGACGGATGATGTTTTCCCGCCGCCCAGGAATTCCGGCCAGGCCCGAGATGCCGGTCCCCCGCGCTAGATTCAGCAACACCGTTTCGGCGTTATCGGAACTTGTATGCCCGGTCGCAATCCAATCGCATTCGGTTCGAAACGCACCTTGCCGAAAGAACTCGTAGCGGGCATTTCGCCCCGCTTCTTCCAGGCCGATCCCGAGGTCGCGCGCCATTTTGGGGACGTCTGCCTTTCCGGCCAGAAACGGAATGCTGAATCGGTCGGCAAACGCCGCACATGCCGCCTGGTCGGCGTCTGCTTCGTCGCGCATCCCGTGGTTTAGGTGCGCCGCCACTGCATCGTATCCACTCGTGTGTAGGAGATGAAGCAGGCACGTCGAGTCGGCGCCACCACTAAACCCGACCAAAATGCGGGCCGGAGGCAAGACTCCCAGCCTGGCTTCCAGGTGCTCGCGAAAGGTTGTCTCCACCGCCTGAGGGTACTCTGACTTTGCCAAACCAATGGAACCAAGCCGCAGTTAGTGCCGCCTCTTGTTAGGCGCAGATCCACGCAAAAAGGAGACCCGCCATGAGAACCGACAAAGAGGCCCTCGCCGACCGGCTACGGCAGATAGTGAGCAGCGAAGCCGCCGAGCAGTTCCTGGATGAGCTGAACGGGCTCCGCGCCGAAGACGTTGCCGAGGCGATCGGACGCCTTGAGCTGGCCGACGCCGTCAGCATTTTGCAGGCGTTGGACTCCGATCTGGCCGCGTACGTTCTCATCGAGCTACCCACCGAAACCGCCCGTGCGGTCATCAACGAGCTGCCGGACGCCACCATCGCGCACTACCTCGACATCCTGCCGATGGACGACGCGATGGACCTGCGCGAGGAGCTTGATCCGGACCGATTTGAGTCGCTCCTCAACGTCATTCCGCAGGAAGACGCGCAAGAAATCCGCCGGTTGATGAGCTATCCCGACGGCTCGGCGGGGCAGATTCTCACCGAAGACTTCGTGGAGGTCGGTCCGGACGCGACCATGGCCGAAGTCATCGGCGTCATCCGCAGCGGCCTGGAAGAAGAGTACGAAACGGTCAACTATATTTACGTGCTCAGCGCGGACCGGCACCTTTTGGGGGTTTTGACGCTGCGCCGGGTTTTGCGCGCCCATCCGGATGCTCCGGCACGCGAGGTGATGAACGCGAACCCGATGTCCGTGCCAGTTGAAATGGCCGAGGAAGAGGTCGCACGCATTCTGGCGCGATACGGCTTCACCGCAATTCCGGTTCTCGACCATCGTGGACGCATCGTTGGCATCATCACCGCCGACGACGCCCAGTCGGTCCTGCAGGACGCCCAAACCGAAGACGTTTTGAAGCTGGGCGGCGTCTCGGGCGACGCCGAGGCGTATCCGTCGCTCAGCATTTGGCAACTCGTGAAGCGGCGCACCCCGTGGCTTTTGATCTTGTTTGTGGCCGAGTTTTTCACCGGCTCCGTGCTTCGCCACTATCTCGGCTCCGCGGCCGATGATGACCCAAACAGCACCCTCTCCATCATCGCAAAGCTCCAGCTTTTTATTCCGCTTCTGATTGGTGCGGGCGGCAACAGTGGTTCCCAGGTGACGACCACGATCACCCGCGCCCTCGCCCTTGGAGAAGTACGGTCCCGAGACTGGTGGCTCGTCATGCGGCGCGAGTTTGCGGTAGCCCTTATCATTGGCGGAATATTGGGTCTGTTCGGATTCGCCCGCGCGGTGTTGCCGGGCCTAGGTTGGAGTCAGCCGCTGCCCCTTAGCATCACCGTCGGCATCGCATTGCCCTGCATCATCGTGTGGGCGGCCGTCGTCGGCAGCATGCTACCGATTGGCGCGAAACGGCTCGGGATTGACCCCGCCGTCATGAGCGCGCCGTTCATCAGCACGTTCGTCGACGCCACCGGGCTGATCATCTTCTTCGAAGTCGCCCGGCGGGTGCTTGCGGCCTACGGCCTCGTGATCTAGCGCTTGTACTTGAGCGTGACTTTGTCGCTTGTGAGCGTCAGTTCGGACCCGGTCAGCTTGTAGGTGTATTTGGTGACGGCCGGATCTTTGCCCTTCGGCTCAAATCGGAACGTGACCTCGGTATCGGTCGCGAGCCAGAGCCCTTCCTCGGTGCCAGCTGCGGTTTTGGAAACAAGCCGACCAGTCTCTTGGAGTTCCAAGGCGTCTTTCCCGGTGGAAAGCTTCCAGGTGCCCACCAGGTCCTTGCGGACGTCGCCCGCCATCTTGTTTGGTTCCGGGGCGACGACAGGTGTCTCCTTCGTAGAGGTCGGTTCCGTTTCGGCAGGAGGCTGACATGCCGCCAGCATGCCAAGCAGCCCGAGGCTCATAAGCACGATTCGTTTCACTGGTTGCCCGCCCTTGATCGCTTCGTTCATCTGCTTCGATTGTGCCCCAACCTGCGTTCGTCGAGACCGCATCTCTGGGCCCGGACCCGCATAAATGCGGGGTTTCTGTTGCTGACAGAACGTTAACAGACCGCCGGGAAAGAAGGTTCGTCTGGAAAGGTATACGATGGAGCGGGAGATGTTTCGTCTCCCGTAGTCGCCCAAAGCGCAAAAGCCCAAAGTCGAGCCACGCAACCCAGGAGATTGTAACTGTCGATGTCACCAAGCACGGGATCGCAAGTCACCGCCGAAACGAACGAAGAAATGATTGCCGCTGCAATCGAGAAGGCGCGCGAGGACCTCAAACCCATCTCCCGCCGGATGCTCGGGCTGATGCTGACCCAGAAGCGCAACTTGCCGTACAAGGAGGCGATTGAGATCGTCGATGCCTACTGCGACGAGAAGGCGCCCTACATCCCCGGCTATGTTTCTTCCGAATTCGGCATCTACTGGCTGAAGGTCATCGCCGTTTTCAACGTGCTGATCGGCGTTACGGTTGCCTACTTTGGCGTTCGCGCCTATCAGGACCCGAAGCAGATCGCCTGGCCGTGGTTCTGCGTGGCCACGATCTTCATCGGACTCGCCGCCCTCTCGTGGGTGAAGAGCGTCGAACGGGAATTCGGCAAGCGCGATTAATTACCCTTCTTTCTGGCGGATGAAGTCCTGAATCTGGCCCGGCGGCACAATGACAACCGTTGGGTGCGCGGTCGCGACGAACTGGTCGTAGGTTAGCCCTTCCGCTTCGCCATCGACGTTTAGCTCTTCGATGAGCGCCTGGATCGCCTGAACTTCGGTGGGCGCATAGCCCCAAGCATCCACCCACAGCCCGGGCCGCCCGCCCTCGGCGAGATACGCCACTGCGGCCACGAAAATGTGGTCCGCCGTCACGACGTCCGCCTCCAGCTCGTCTTGCACCAGCCATCCGCCTTCGAACACGCGCAGGCCCTCCGCCTCCAGTCGTTTACGGGCGTCGGCGAGGCTCAGCGTGGTTCGGCTTGCGAGAACGAATTCTGTTTCCGGCGTGCTCGCAGTGGCAAGGGTGGTGCCGACATACGTTCGAAGGAAAACCTCGTCTCCGTGAAGCCGACGGCGTAGGGTTGCCGCGAAGCTTTCGAAAGGAACCTGCAACGTCATGGGCGTAGTTTACGGCGTGTATGGCCCTGAATCACGACAAAATCGGGTAAATCCAGACCGCGCCGCAATCGCATGCGCCGATTCCATGTCTCGTCGAATGGAGTTGGCCGGAGCCGACGAAGATGTCTCAAAACCACACCGATCCCATTCCCGCCACTGATCACGCTCCCGTGGAATCGCTGATGCACGAGCACCGACTCTTTGCCCCCTCGGCCGAGTTTGTTGCACAGGCGAACGTGAGCGATCCGGCGATCTACGACGAAGCAGACGCCGACCCGGAAGCCTGGTGGGCGTCGTGGGCCGAGAAGCTGAGCTGGGTGGAACCCTGGACGACGGTGTGCGAGTTCAATGCACCGGATGCTAAGTGGTTCGTCGGCGGAAAGCTGAACGTCTGCTACAACTGCGTGGACCGGCATGCCGAAGCCGACCCGAATCGCCGCGCCATTGTTTGGGAAGGCGAGCCCGGCGACGACCGAACCATCACTTTCGGCGAGTTGAAGGACGAGATTAGCCAGCTCGCAAATGCCCTTAAGGCGATGGGCGTCGGCAAAGGCGACCGCGTGAGCATTTACATGCCGATGGTCCCCGAGCTTGCCATGGCGATGCTCGCTTGCGCCCGCATCGGCGCCGCCCACAGCGTGGTCTTTGGCGGCTTCACCGCGGAATCTCTCCAGGAGCGCACCAACGACGCGCAGTGCAAAGCCATCATCACCGCTGACGGTGGCTGGCGACGCGGTTCGGCGGTTCCGCTGCTCAAGATCACCCGCGCCGCGCTCGAACTTGGTTGCCCAACCGTCGAGAAGGTCCTGGTTCTGCGAAGAACCGGCATGGACGAGATTGACCGGCACGACGAACGGTTTGTGAGCTGGCACCACGTGGTTCCGGAGCAGAGCACCGACTGCCCCTGCGAGCCGATGGACAGCGAAGACATGCTCTTCATCCTGTACACGTCGGGCTCCACCGGAAAGCCGAAAGGCGTCGTGCACACCACCGGCGGCTACCTGACCGGCGTCTCGGCGACGGCGAAGCTCGTCTTCGACCTGAAGCCCGACGACCTGCACTTTTGCACCGCCGACTGCGGCTGGATCACCGGCCACAGCTACATCGTTTACGGGCCGCTTGCCAACGGCGCGACCGTCCTCATGTACGAAGGCGCGCCGGATACGCCGGACAAAGACCGGTTCTGGCAGATCATCGAGAAGCACCGCGCGACGATTCTTTACACCGCGCCGACCGCGATTCGCACATTCATGAAATGGGGCGACGAGTACCCGAACCGGTGCGATCTTTCGTCGCTGCGGCTCCTTGGTTCCGTCGGCGAGCCGATCAACCCCGAAGCCTGGATTTGGTACCACGAGACTATCGGCAAGGGCAACTGCCCGCTCGTCGACACCTGGTGGCAGACCGAAACCGGCGCGATTATGGTGACGCCGCTTCCTGGAATCACGGTGGCCAAGCCGGGTTCGGCGACCCATCCCTTCCCAGGAATCAGCATTCGGGTCCTTACCGAAGAGGGCCACGGTCCGGATATTCGCGGGCCGAAAGCCGAACCCGCCAGCAGCGGCTTCCTCGTCATCGACCGGCCCTGGCCATCGATGACGCGCGGAATCTTTGGCGACCACGATCGCTTCATCAAGACTTACTGGAGCCGATTCGACGGCAAGTACTTTGCGGGCGACGGCATTTCGCTGGACGAAGACGGCTACCTTTGGCTTCTTGGCCGGGTCGATGACATCATGCTGGTCGCGGGCCACAACATCTCGACGATGGAAGTGGAGAGCGCGCTGGTCTCGCACCCGGCGGTGGCGGAAGCCGCCGTCATCGGCAAAACCCACGACGTAAAGGGCCAGGCCATTAGCGCATTCGTCACCCTGCGCGCCGGGATCCACGGCGATGAAGCCCTGGAAAAGACGCTGAAGAAGCACGTTGGCGAGAAGATTGGGCCGATTGCGCGGCCCGACGACATCTTCTTCTCGGCCGAGCTCCCCAAGACCCGAAGCGGAAAGATCATGCGGAGATTGCTCCGCGACGTGGCCGAAGGTCGCGCCCTCGGCGACACGACGACGCTCGCCGACCCGAGCGTAGTCAACGCTCTGAAGAACGTTTACGAGGACAAGGAAGGCTAAAACCCGGGCAGTTTCGTCCGGGCTTCGCCCCGCTGCCAAATGCCGACGCCTTCCATTTGGAGTCGGTTGCCCTCGCCCTTAAACTTCACCGTGTGGGTCGAGAGCTTTTGGGGGATATCGGCTAGCCGCAGTTTGGTGAAGGTGAACGTGATCTCGTTTCCCTTCACCACGTAGCGGCCCAAACCCAGGTAGGTGGCCTTTTGGCAGTTCATATCAAACGATTCGCCCTCGTACAAACGGATGCGACAATCCGAAGCATCTTTCAAAGGGAAGGCCCCGAACCACGCTCCCGGTAACTTTTGGCCGGTACAGCCCACACAAACGAAGGCGATTGAACCTGCGACCACGCTGATAAGCCAAAATTTAACCATGGCACTCACGATCCCGGTTGCGCACGACTTTATTTGCCCGTGGTGCTGGGCGGCTCTGCTCCAGGCGAGGCGCCTGCAGGCCGACTTTGGGGTCGAGATTGACTGGCGCGGGTACGAGCTTTTTCCCGCCGGGCTGTATTGGCCGGACTATCCGCCGACTCCGGAGCGCCCGCACAACCGACCGGACACGCCGAGCCGGTTTGAGTTTTTGCTGGCCGCCGACGGAGTTACCATGCCCGACGTGGTGCGACCCAAGAAAATGCGGACGTACAACGCTCACCAAGCGGCAGAATACGCCAAGACGGAGGGCGTTGGCGATGCCTTCATCGAGCGGCTGTACCGAGGTTTCTGGGAAAACGGCCTGGAAATCAATAAGCCCGAGGTCATTCGTTCCCTGGCCACCGGCTCGATTAGGGATTTGGACGCGCTGGACGAAGCCGTCCGCACCAAGAAGTTCAAGAAGAACATTGTAGATTTTGATGACGATGCATATGCAAACGGCGTTTACAACGTGCCGACGTACTGGATCGGCGGCGAGCGGCTTGCCGAGCAACCGTATTCGGTTTTGGCCGCCGCCGTGAAGCGGTTTATCGAGGAATCCGGCGGGATTGGGCTCTACCACGCGCTCGACTTCCCTGCGGTCCCGGCCGATCGTCCGTACATTTACGTGAACATGGTTTCGACCCTGGACGGCAAGATTCTTACCGGAAAGCGGCACGAGCACGTGCACGACCTGGGTTCGAAGACCGATCACCTGCTGATGAAGCGCATCGAGTCTTCGGCCGACGCCGTGATTTTGGGGGCGGAAAGCCTGCGGGCGACTTCGCCGAAGTGGAATCCGCGCGCGCACACCCGCGTTGTGGTGACAAAGTCTGGGGACCTTCCGGCAGAAGCCGAGTTCTTTAAGCATGGCGCGCCGTTCGTGGCAACGCCAGGCTCGGCGGAGTTCCCTTTGCCCGCCGGAGCGAAGATTCTTCGGGCGGGTGGGGTGACTTTGGATCTTTCGCTGCTGTTGTATAAGTTGCGGCAGTCGGGGGTTCGGCGACTGCTGCTTTTGGGCGGCAGCGAGCTGAATGCGCAGTTCTTTGCGGCGGACCTGGTGGATGAACTCTTCTTGACGCTTGCGCCAAAGATCAAGCTTGGGCGCGACGTCCCGACTCTCGCCGACGGCGAAGCCCTCCCCCGCGAAGCGGTGCAAAAGTACGACCTCCTCAGCCACGAAGCAATCGGGAACGAACTGTTCCTCCGCTACCGGCGGAACTGAGACTTAACGCTCGGATTCTTGCCTCGTCTGCGATAGAAACTTAGCCAAGAACTCGGTCTTGAGCAATGCGTACTGGTGCGTGTTGCGGCGGTTGCCGTCGACGCCAAGGGCGTCGGAGCGGAAGGTGGCTTCGCGGGTCATCCCCGCTTTTTCGGCGGTGCGGGCGCTGGCGAGGTTCTTGGAGTCGCACTTCCAGATCAGCCGTTCCCATCCCCATTCGCCAAAGCCCCACTCCAGCATCGCCTGAAGGGCGAGGGTTCCAAGCCCCTTCCCCGCGTGACGGGAGGCGATCCACATGCCGATTTCCGCGCATTTCCATTCGATGGGGCCGACCCGAAGGTGGAACCCGGTTGCGCCGATGAACTCTTCGCCGTCCCAGACAGAGAGTGTAAAGTCCGTGCCGAGCAAGTGATTGGCGATGGCTTGGCGCAGGAAGGCCTCGGTGTGCTCCTGGGTTTGATCCGGCCGCGCCCAGGGCATCCACGGTCGCAGGTGCTCGTACGATTCGGAGATGGCTTCCGTCGCGACGGCGGCATCCTCCAGCCGGTACATCCGGATCTGGATCTGGCCGTTGTCGTAGCTCATCGGCGCACGAAAGGTGCTCATGGTTCGGAACAGTTTAGCGGGAAGGCACCTCCACCTTAGGGCAAGCCCTTGTCGTTTCATCGGCTCGCGCGTATCGTTCGCGAAACCATCCGGCGGTTCGCGACGTTGTATTACAAGGAATGAGAACGCGCGGAGGGGAAAAAGCCGGCCGCCGCTCGAACCCGCTAGCGCCGATCACTTACCTGCTGCGCAACGCCGGGAAAACCATTCCGCTCACCGGCGTCATCGTCCTGGCCGTCATGCTGGTGGCCGGCATTATCAGCATGATCAACTCGATCCCGCTGTCGATTCGAACGATCTACTCCTACAGCAAAGAGTTCACCGGCGTGACGCCGCGCGGCGACGCCACGAAGACGCTCCCGATCCTGGAAGAAATCCAGGCGAAGAGCCCATACGCCATCGACCGGGTGATCATCTGCCGCGTAACCGTCACCGAAATCCAGAGCATCGTCGGCAAGTGGCCGTTCTACTTCATCGGCATGAACGACGCCGACACCCGATACTACTTACAGCGGCAACGCGTGACCGGCATCGAAGGTCGGCTCCCGCGAGCCGGACTTCCGGAGGCCGTCATCAGCCGACCGGTCGCGAAGAACCTGAATCTCAAGATCGGCAGCGAGATTCTCGGCCCAACCAAGGAGGGCGGCTTCTCGCCGAACAGCGTGAAGGTGGTTGGCATCGCCGAGACCGACCGCTGGCTCATGCTCTCCTCCATCGAATACCTGCGCGAGTACCACTTCCCTCCCATCGACCTCGGCATGGTCAGCGCGAAGGATCCCGCCGAGCAGCCGAAGCTCGATCAATGGGCAGATAAGCATTTCAAGGGTCGTCAAGCGGGAATCCTGGGCTATTTCCAGGTCGAAAAAGACACGAACGAGATGTTTGCGACGCTGTATCTGATCTTGAACGTGGTCATCGGCACGCTGGTTTTGGTCGTCACGCTCATGATGAGCATGCTGATCAACATCTACCAAGGTCAGCGGCTGGTCGAATTCGGGTTGCTGCAGGCCATCGGCTACACCAAAAAGCAAATCCTAACGCGGGTGCTAACGGAGACGGTCTTGGTCGTGATTCTGGGTTGGGTGCTGGGGCTGTTCGCCGCGTTCGGGCTGCTGAACCTGGCCAAGACGGTCATGATGGATCCGAAGTCGTACGCGCTGGACGTACTCGACCCGGTCGCTTATGCCTACTCGATTCCGATGCCGCTCGCAATCCTTGCCGTGGCGGCCGGAACCGTCTGGTGGCGATTCCGCAAGTTCGACCCCATCGGCGTGGTCGAGAGGAGAATCGTATGAGCCTCCTCGCGGCCCGCGGGGCCAGGCTTCGGTACGTCGACCACGGCAAAGAGCACTTTGCCGTGGATGGCGTCAGCCTCGAGGTTCAGCCAAACGAGTTCCTGGGCATTCTCGGTCCATCCGGCTCGGGAAAGAGTTCGTTGCTGTATCTGCTTTCGGGCCTGAAGGTGCCGTCGTCGGGGCAAATTGAGTTTGACGGACGGCCGCTCAGCCAGATGGACGACACCGAGCGCAGCCGACTGCGCTTGAAGGAGTTCGGTTTTGTATTCCAACAGCCATACCTTCTGGGCTATCTCAGCGCACTCGAAAATGTGCGCATCGCGGAGATGGACGCGGATAATTCGGCGGCGGCGGTCGCGCTGCTGAACCAGCTTGGGCTGGGTGAAAAGTTGCACCGGCTTCCGCACGAGCTCAGCGGTGGAGAGCGCCAGCGGGTGTGCGTGGCCCGCGCCCTGATGGGCAACCCGAAGGTCATCTTCGCCGATGAGCCGACGGCGTCGCTAGATCATCGCAACGGGGTTGCCGTCGTCTCGTTGCTCAACCAGCTTCGCGGCGAGGGATCGTTAGTGATGGTGACGCACGACGAAACGATGCTTGCCGAGGCCGACCGGGTGGTTCGCCTCGTCGACGGCAAAGTATCAGACTAAGCGACCCGGACCGAACTTTCGCGAACGTGTAGGCTCGGCGGAACGACGAACTGTTGCAGAGGTAGATCCGGTTCGGCGGCGCGGCGGATTAGGGAATCCACCACGAGGTCGGCGGCGCTATCGTAGTCGAACCCAACGCTGGTCAGGCTCGGCACCGTCTGCGATACCCAGCGGTTGTTGTCGATCGAGACCAGGCCACAGTCTTTCGGGACAGAGTAACCAAGGCTGTGCAGCACGCGGACAAACACGCGAGCGGTTCGATCGTTAAAGCACACCACCGCACCGGGCAGCCCTTCGCGCTCGATATTTCCGCGGAGGTGAGCCTGGATTTCGTCCTGGTCAGCACCGGGCGAAACGATAAGGCGCGTCGGAAGCGAGCGGTCGCGCATCGCCCCGACATAGCCAGAAAGACGCTCGGTGTAATGCGGCAACTTCGACTCCATCACGGCATGCGCCGAGAACGTGACGTAGGCGATGTCTTCGTAGCCTGCATCCTGAAGATGATTGGTTGCCAGCCGGGCGGCCTCCCAGACGTCCAGCCGTACGTGGTCGCCATCTAACCGAACGTTACTGCCGTAATAGAGAATCTGCGGAAGGCCATCAAAGCGGCTGGGGTCCAGTTCTGAACCCATGTTCAAGACCACTGCGGCGGACCGCCCTGACAATGCAGCCACCTTGAACGGGGTCACTTCATCAAACTTCAGGACGTGCGACGGGATTGCCTGACGCTCGAATCGAGTCGTCAGCTCGTCAAGTCGCTCCATGTAAAAGGGACTCATTAAAGTTGGTGTGGCAAGGATCACCCCTTCTGTTAAGTCCGTTCCCATTTGCGTTGGCGACCGGCCGCTACATTCGCGGCCGACGAATAAGATTTTACTTGCACAGGTTAACCGTTTACCATCCACCCAGCATTTCTACGGGACCGCCAAGAAGGTCGGGCGACCCATTACAATGTCGCGGCAGGCGTTCCTTACGGATAATGTATAGGCAGCATGGAATGCGACGTCGTGATCGTGGGTGGGGGTCCGGCGGGCTCGACCACCGCCGGGTTTCTCAAAAAATACCGACCAGAAGTTAAGGTCCTCGTGGTCGAGCGGGAGCATTTTCCACGCGAGCACGTCGGCGAGAGCCAGCTTCCGCCGATCACGCGCGTCCCGAAGGAACTCGGAGTTTGGGACAAGTGCGAAGCCGCCGGATTCCCGATTAAAACGGGAGCCCTGTACCGATGGGGCAAGACACCGGAGCCGTGGCGGTTCGACTTTTTGGTCGGCGAAGAGTTCCACAACAAGCCCCGACCAGAAAAGCTGCGCGGCCAGCGCGAGCAAACGATGTTCCACGTCGAGCGATCCATCTACGACAAGATCCTGCTGGATCACGCAAAAAGAGCTTGGCGCGGAGGTTCGCGAAGGCACCCGGGTGATGAAGGTTCACGCCGAAGGAGACCGAATCACCGGCCTAGAACTCGCCGTCGGGGAGATGATTACGGCGAAGCACTACGTCGATGCCTCGGGTCACGTGGGCGTGCTGCGACGTGCAATGGGCGTTCGGTCCGAAGGGCCGACGCAACTGAAGAACATCGCGATTTGGGATTACTGGGAAGACGCTGCCTGGGCAAAAACCGTTTGCCACGGCGGTGTGCGGGTGCGCATCATGTCGGTCGGCTACGGCTGGATCTGGTTCATTCCCATCTCCGAAACGAGGGTCTCTGTAGGGCTGGTCACCCATGCCGAGTACTACAAGCAATGCGGAATGAAGCCCGCCGAACTGTACTCCAAGGCCCTGGCCGAGGAGCCGTTTATTGCCTCGCTGATGACCAACGCCAAGAGCGAAGGCAAGCTGGCCAGCACGAAGGATTGGAGCTTTTTAGCTGAGCGCGCGGTGGGCGAAAACTGGTTCCTAGTAGGTGAGAGTGCGGGTTTTGCCGACCCAATCTTAGCCGCCGGCATGACGCTTGCTCAGGTTGGTGGACGCGAACTTGCCCACGTCCTGCTCGCCCTAGAAGCCGAAAGCCACGACGCCAAGTGGCTCCGGGATTGGTACGGCGACATCCAGCGAAAGCGGGTCGGTCAGCATATTCGCTTCGCGGACTACTGGTACAGCGCGAACGCCCATTTCGTCGAATTGCAGGCATATACGGCGGAAATCGCACGCGAAGCTGGTCTCTCGCTCGATCCGGCCGAAGGGTTCCGTTGGCTTGCAACCGGCGGATTCATCTCTGATGACTTGTCGTCGCCAATCATTGGAAGCTACCAAGTGAACTCGGCAAAGAAGGCAATGTCGGCAATGACCGGAGTTCCGGTCGACCCGGAGATCAACCGTTATTCGGAGCTAAAACTCAACCTGGCTGGCGCGGCAGAGGTAGTCGTTCCGGAATGTCGAGCCGGGAAGATTGAAGTCGTGCGTTGCTACCAGCGCGATTCCAAGATTCTTCCGATTCACGGGATCTTCCGGCTGGTGATCTTGGCCCTACGGAACGAACGGGAGACGAGACGCATCTTCCAATTCCTGCAAAACGAAGTCGCCCAGGGCGGCTACGGCGAGAGCCAGTCGGCGCTCACATCGTGCATGGACGCCATCGAGGGCTTGCTCGTCGATGGATGGATTGTCGGAAAAGACGTGAAAGGTAAGGCGCGCCTGAACGTGGTTTGGGACGACGAATCGGTTCGGGTCTCAGCCGCGGATGACCCGTACGTCACCGCAATTCATCCCGGATAAACGAAAAAAGGCGCGGGCCGAAACCCGCGCCTTCAACTATCTGAAGAGCCTTAGCTCCGGTCGACTTCGCTTTGCAGTCCGCGTCGAACGACGAGGAACTTGATGCGTTGCGGCTGAAAGCGTTCTTTCAGCACGTCGATGGCGCGGTGAACGAGGATGTTTCCGCCGCAGTAGAACAAGTCTACGGCTGCGTAACGATGCTCGGGCCAGGTGTGAATCGTGTAGTGCGATTCCTGGATGATGACGGCGCCGCTGACGCCGTAGGGCTTGAATTCGTGGAAGCTTTGTTCGACAACGGTGGCTTCGCTTCGTACGGCGGCTTCGCGCATGGCGGCCCCGACGATACTTTCGACTTCAAGGGTTTCCGGGCTACAGCCATAAAGCTCAACCAGGAGGTGGGAACCGAGCGAAGGTTGCTCACCAAGTCGCACGGGGAGACCTTCTTCGTCTCGTCCAAGCCACTCGGCAAATTTTTCTTCGTCGTCGCAATGAATCAGGGTCCATCCCGATTCATTCACAAGGGTCGGGGGCATTAACGTGGCCGCATCTGCTACCACTGCCTTTCGTCCGAATTTAATACGGAACCAGTCGATGAGAGAACCCGTCGCCGGAGCCGTAATGGCAGCCAGGACGAGAAAGCTAGTTAGGAGCAGAGAGTTTGCCAATCACATAGACCTCCGGAACAACCGTGCGCAGACACAAGATTTGCTCTTGCGCGGAAAACCCAACGAAGCGGGAAGCGCGGTAGGCGTATTGAGTACAGCCCGGATTCGTCATCCGGTTTCCCTTCAAGGAACTGTCTTTCGTTGTCGTTGCCCGCATTGCCCTGGTTTTCGCCCAAAGCCAACGAATGCTGACTTCGGCCGCCTCACGTGTAACCGTGACGCAATTGGGGAATATACCCCCCACTTGCGCGTTAGTCAAGCTAATTAGCCAATTTCCTAAACGTGAAAGCGTGACGCCTATATCAGTAGTCGAGGATACGCGGCGGCTGAGCCCCCAAAGAGCCTTCGGTTCGGTGCAAAATGCTTCAAGATGCGGAAATCAACGACCCTCCACGCCAACTGGGAGTTCATCCAAACCCGACTTGAGAACAAGAAGCTTGGCTACTCTCAGACCGAATGGTTGCCCGCGCAGGTTCCCGGCCACATTCACCTTGATTTGATTCAAAACGGGATCATCTCCGACCCGCATCTGAAATTGAACGAGATCGGTGTGCAATGGGTGGATCAAGAAGCCTGGTCTTATCGCACCACGTTCTTCTGGACCGCGAAAGACGGCGCGCCGCGGCGCGTACTTCGGTTTGAAGGTCTCGACACGGTTTGCCGTATCTCCCTGAACGGCGAGGAAATCGCACGGCACGACAACATGTTCGTGCCGCTGGAAGTCGACGTTACGGACCGCCTAACCGAAGGCGAAAACACTTTGCGCGTCGATTTTGAATCCGCGCTTCTAGTGGGCGAAGCTCGACGGAATGCCTACTTTGCCGCCGAAGGCATTTTTGACGGCGTTGACCGGTTCGACGAGCGCGCATTCGTTCGAAAGGCGCAGTTTATGTACGGCTGGGATTGGGGCCCACGGTTGGTCTCCTGCGGCATCTGGAAGCCCGTGCAGCTCCTCGAGTTTGCCCACCGCATTCTGGACGTGCAGACCTACTCCACCCTTGATGAGGATGGCGGAGTGCAAGTTAAACTTGCTTCGTCGCTCGATCTGCATGGCGAACCGGATTACGAGGTGCTACACGAGATTTCCGACCTGGAAGAGCTTGTCGGCGAAGGCGTCACCGTCCTCGACGAAGTCGCCCTTTGGAGCCCGAACGCGCCGAACACCAACATCGTTCACAGCTATCTCCTGGTCGATGGCGTGCTGGCCGATTCGCGCGAAACGCGAACTGGCTTCGCCAAGACGGAGCTCCGGCGGGAGCCGGACGCTTTCGGCGAGTCGTTCGAGTTCGTCATCAATGGCAAACGAATTTGGGCGCGCGGCGCCAACTGGATCCCCGACCACTCCTTCCCGGCGGCCGTGACCGAAACTCGGTACCGAGAGCAGTTGGAGCGCGCGAAGGACATGGGCATCAACATGCTGCGCGTATGGGGTGGCGGGCTGTACGAACTGGACGTGTTCTACGACCTTTGCGACGAGCTGGGCATTTTGGTGTGGCAGGACTTTCCTTTTGCGTGTAGCTACTACCCAGACGGCGATGAAATGCAGGCAGTCGTGGCCGCGGAAGCGCGGGTCAACATCCTTCGCATTCGCAACCACCCATGCCTTGCCTTGTGGTGCGGCAACAACGAGAACTCCGAGATGTGGGAGAACGGCTGGAGCCCGAAGGAGCGCACCCCGAACCGCTATTACGGCGAGCACCTTTACAACACTTCCCTCGCGAACGCGGTGGCCGAGTTCGATCCGGGTCGATCCTACATCCCAACCTCGCCGATTGGCGAGCCGCCTTCGCGTGAGGTAGTCGACGCCAAGCGCCGTGGACCGAACAGCGACCATTACGGCGACCAGCACAACTGGGACGTGTGGCACGGGCGCGGTGACTGGCGCTTCTATTCCGATTCGAAGGGCCGATTCTCCAGCGAGTACGGATTCGCGGCGTCGCCTTCGCTCGCGCTTTGGCACCAGACGTACGGCGAACCGGCCGGCGGCCAAGATTACAAAGGTGTGGTCGCCCGCTGGCACGATAAGACCGGCAAAGGCTGTGCGACGTACGTCGGCTACGTCGAGCTCCACTATCCGGTCAGCAAGGACCTTGCCGACTGGGTGTATTACAGCCAGCTGAACCAGCGCGACGCCCTTCGCCATGGCATCGAGCACTACCGGCGGTCGGAGTTCTGCCGCGGCTCGCTCATTTGGCAGATGAATGACTGCTGGCCGGTGCAAAGCTGGGCGTTTGTCGATTCATCCGGCGAGAAGAAAGCGCTTGGCTACGAGCTTTCCCGCCTTCATGACGACCTGCTGGTCTCCATCGTGCGCGAGAACGACGAAGTCACAGCTTGGCTGATCCTCGACAACGAGGACCAGCCGGACGAGGAAGCCGCCTCCGCGATCGTCGAGGATTTGGAAATCCTGGTCGTAAGCTTGCAGACTGGCGAAGTCCTGCGCTCGGCTCGGTTTGAAGAGGTCGAGATCGAATCCGGCGAGCGCCGGGCGGCGGGCAATCTCTCGATTGCCGGTCTCCCGACGCCGGACTTGCTGGTGGTAGCGCGGTTTGGGCCGTTCGCTTCGGCGCGGCTGGTAGCCGAGCCGAAGCTGGCCCGGTTCGCCGAGCCGTCACCGGTGGTGGCTTCCCTTGCCCGCGACGGCTCCATTCAGTTGCAGTTCACCCATCCGGCGGTCGACGTCATGCTGACGGCGCACGATTCGGCGAAGCCGTTCGACGACAATTTCTTCACCGTGCCGCACCCGGGCTCAGTGAAGATTGCCCTTAACGCCGCGATTGAACCCGGCAGCGTGAAGGTGCGCTCGCTCTCCGGATTCCACCGGGTCGAGTGGACGCGTAGCCCGCTCTTCTAGGCGGGTGTTGCTTCCGCGAGGGTGGCTCGAACCTCGCGGAAGTAGTCCTCAAGGGCGGTGGCTTCGCTGGGAAGCACCCGCCCATTTGCGGCGATGATGGCATAGCCAAGCGACTCCAACGAGTCGATAGCGATGACGCCGAGATGGCAGTTCTCCCGAGCGTCGAACTCTTGCACGGCCCGAAAGTACGGCCAGTGGATCTGCTCGCTGCGGCGTTGCGCGCTTTGGGACGCGGCTTCGAGCCGTGCACCAAACGCCGGGTCCACGGCGATGAGCGCTTCCAAAACGCGGCACTCGTCGCGGTCCAGGCTGCCGTCGCTCCACGCCAGGCGGTCGAACACGTTTAGCACCGTTACGGCCAGGTCGTCTTCCTGCCCGGCAGCGCCGTAGCTCGGCGCGGTGTTTTGGTTCACGTACCTGCCGATTTCAATGGCGGTTTCTAGACTGCGGGTAGCGACGGCGAGCATTGCCGAATTCAATTGGGCGACCATGAATCCTGGAAACGCTATTCGTGAATTAACTATCGCAGGGGATTACTTTTTTCCGTCCCGAACCGCCACCACCATGCCAGGAAGGTCGGCAAAAAGCCCATCGATTCCGGTTGCCAAGAACTGCCGAATCTCTTCCTCGGGGTTGTTTACTAAGTTTTTGGGCAAGAACGGATTCTCGGGCCGGAAAGTCCAAACGTGCACCTTGAGGCCAAGGCGGTGGGCGCGGGCCACCAGGCCGGTTGGTTTGCCAAGGTTGCCGTTCTCGCGCGCGATCACGAGGTCCTTCGCCACGCCAATTCCGTCCGCGTACTTTTTGATCTCCTTCAGTCCTTCGTCGGAGGTTAGTTTCGCCGCGCTGGCGTCGGCATCGATGAGCTGGACGAGCGGCCACTTCGTTTGCTTTCGCAGCGCCTTCAGGTTGTCGATTTCGAAAGACTGGATGAAGATTGGGTAGCCGCGCCGTAGTTTTTGCGCCGACAACTCCTTCAGCAACGGCTCTTCTAGCGGCAGGCCGATGCCGCGGAAATAGGTCGGGTGCTTGGTCTCGGGATACATGCCGATCGGTCGCTTGCGGCCCTTGCTTTTCTCCTTTACGAGCGCGCCAATCTCGGCCAACGTCGGAATTTCATACAGCCCGTCGAATGCTTTGCTCGCGCTACGAATGAGCGGGAGCCGCTCCTTCGCGCGCAGAGTTTTGAGTTCGGCGAGGGTGAAATCTTCCGTAAACCAGCCGGTGATTTTGTCGCCATCGATCGTCTTGGTGGCCTTTCGGTCGGCGAACTCAGGTCGCGCCGCGACGTCGGTGGTCCCGCTGATCTCGTTTTCGTGCCGTGCGATCAGAACGCCGTCTTTGCTGATCACGAGGTCCGGCTCGATGTAGTCAGAGCCTTGATCGATGGCGCGTTCGTAGGCGGCCAGGGTGTGCTCGGGGCGCTCGGCGGAGCTGCCCCGGTGCGCGATGATGATCGGAGGCTGGGACGCAAAAAGGAGGACCGCCATAAGCATAGCGGCCCTAGTTTACGACTTCTTAGGCCGACTTCTTCTTGCGTCGGAGCATTAGCGCGCCGAGGCCGAGGACGGCCAGGGTTGCCGGTTCCGGAACCGGCTGGGCGTTCGTGCTGACCGAAAGGTTGTCGAAGGTCATGTAGCCGTCGTCGTTCACGCCTTCGTAGCTGCCCACAAAGAATGAGCGAAGCGAGTAGTCGCCGGGGCCGGAGTAAACGTTGGAAGCCACCAGCATGTTGTCGATGTAGTAGCTCGTCGTCTGGTTCGAAGAATCGAGCGTGATCCGGAGATTGAACTTCTCGATGCTTTCCGGGCGAACTCCGAATAGCGTCTTGTCTTGCAGGTTGAACTCGGCGTTGGCGATGTTGCCGCCCTCTTCGTTCATCAGCGTGAAGCCGAAAGTACCGTTGTGCAGTTCCGGTGCAATGTAGAGATCGGTGGTGACGGTCAGGATGTCCGAACCGGTCGGGTCCCACGTCATCGCGCGGTCGACGTAGGTCTCATTTCGAACCGCGCCAACTTTCGAGTCGCCGCTATTCAGAACTCGACCAATTGCGTCGGTTCCGCCCACGTTCCAACCGCCTTCGCTAAGCAAGCCGATGCCATTCGTGGTCGAATAAGACTCAAAGTCATCAGCAAAAATCACGCCCGCGTGGGAAACAGCGGCAATCAACATCGAAGCAGCGAGAGCGAGAATTTTTTTCATTGAACTTATCTCCGGAACAAGATAAGTTTCACATATCGTTCCGGAGGAAGCGCGTCGCGATTATCCGGTCACGTATTTCCGGGCTTGGTAGCGTTATAGCTAACCGACGAGGTTGCTCAAAAAGACACCTTCTGGATTTTCGTACGCAATCGATGCAGCGGCAAAAGCCGAATTCTGCTCGGCGATGCGGGCAAGTACTTCCCGCGCGTTGAAGAGCGGAGTCGCCGGTCGCAGCCGCAGGCCGATCTCGTTCGCAACTTTCCAGGCCGGCTTGGCTTCTCCTTGAGCGGGGAGCACGGCGCGGACCACTTGCAACCGACCCTCGACGTTGGTATAGCTTCCCTCGGCTTCGGTCGGGGCGGTCATCGGCAAGACCACGCTGGCGAAGGCGGTCGTTTCCGTCTCGTGCCAGTCTTGCACCACTAAGAATTCGACGTTCTCCAGCGCGCGGATCACCCGATCCCGGTCTGCAAACTCGGCGAAAAGATCAATCCCAGCAAGCCACAGGTTTTGCACTTCGCCACGCTCGCAGGCTTCTAGAATCTGGTGCGTGTTGCGTCCCTGTTGAAGACCCAGCCGAACCGCGCCTTCTTCGTTGGCGCGCCGGGCATAAAGATTGAACTCGGCACCCGGAAGCGCCGCCAAAGCCGCCGCCGCCTGGGCTCCGCCCTCGGCGTTCAACAGTCCGCGAGTCGTGATGACCTTGGTGTTTGCCAGCGAAGCCGCTGCCTCGTTCAATGCGGCGACGCTGACCCCGGTTGCCGAAGCAATCTCGTCCGCGTTTCCGGTTCCTTCGGCCAGAGCCTGCAGGCCATTGGCCAACGCAGCTTCGGTGCCTGGTAGGTATCGAAGAACGGCGGTGGCGAATCCATCGGCGTCCGTCGTTTCCGAGTGCGCAACCACCACCTTTGTGCCGTGGTTCAGCCAGCCCTTTCGCACTCGAAGATAAACGATCGGTTCCTCGTCGGCGAGCGACGTGCCAAAAATCAGAACCGATTCGGCCGTCTCATAGGCTTCAATCGGCGTGGAAACGGTAGTCCCGGCAACGGACAAATCTCTTTCAAATCGGAAATCGATGTCCGACGCAAGCTCCCCCTGGAACAGCGACTTAACGGCAAAGAGATCCTCGTTGGAAAGCGCGGAAGACACGAGAACCGCATTCGAAGCGTTGCGGAAGCGGCCCAGAATCTCGCTGAACGCCGCCGCCCAAGCCGAAGGTCGCAGGCTCGCGCCGTCGCGAGTGAGAACCTGAGTCAGGCGCCCGACTTCGTTGAAAACGTAATGGCCAAACTTGCCCTTGTCGCAGGTCCACTCTTCGTTGATGCCTTCGTGGGTTCTGCCGTTGATTCGCACGACCTCGTTTTGGCGGTAGTCGACGTGGATGTTGCAGCCGTTGCTGCAGAGGGTGCAGACGCCGGGACGAGTCTGAAGGTCCCACGGACGGGCACGGAATCGGTACTTGGTCGAAGTCAGCGCGCCAACCGGGCAGATCTCGATGACGTTGCCGGAGAACTTGCTCTCAAAGTCGGTCAGCTGGAACGTCGAAGGCTGCATCGCGGCGCCGCGGAAGCGGAAAGCGAGCTGCGCGTCGCCCGAAATCTCCTCGGTAAAGCGAACGCAACGGCCGCACTGAATGCAGCGCTCGAGGTCCAGCGTGACGTACTTCGACAGCGGGAACGCCTTCGCCGCGTGCCGCTTCATCTCCACGTATCGGCTGGTCGAAGGGCCGTAAAACAGCGTGTTGTTCTGCAGCGGGCACTCGCCGCCGCGGTCGCAAATGGGGCAGTCCAGCGGGTGGTTGATCAGCAGAAACTCGAGGACGCCCTTGCGGTCGCGGTGAATCTGGGCCGAGTCGGTGTAGATCACCAGCCCTTCGCTGGCCGGAAGCGAGCAGGCGGTTTGCGGCTTCGGAAACTTTCGTATCGTGCCGTCGGGCATCTTCGAGCCCATCTCGACGAGGCACATTCGGCACATGCCCACCGGCTTCAGGCGCGGGTGGTAGCAGAAGATCGGAATTTCCAGTCCAAGCCGCTTCACCGACTCGACGATCATCTCGCCTTTCGGAACTTGCAGTTCCACGTCGTTGATGGAGATGTTCACCAATTGGGGGTTCGCGACGGCGGCCATGAATTTCCTAAGTCTACAGCCTTTGGCGGCCAACCTGCGGCACCGATCTGGCCCAAAACTGATTCATAATGGCGTAAATGGGTGAAGTCCTTTCGCAAACGCAGTTCGAAGAAGCGCTCGAGCTCGCGCCGGATGAGCGCTTCGCCTACTTCCTTCGGGAATCAAAGGAGTCAGGCATCATCTGGAGCCTCGCCCAGGGCGACGGACTCGTGATTTTGGGGACGGAGGAGGACGCTTCCTACGTCTTGCTTTTCAGCCATGCCGAGTTTGCCGAGGCCTGGTTCACGGAAGAAAACCCCCTGGAAGAAGATGCCGACCTCGTCGCCATGTCGCGGGAAAACTGGGCCAACGGCATCTTGCCGGAACTTGCTGAGGAGAAGCTCACCATGATGGTGATGCCGGGGCAAAACGACGAGGGCACGATCATCGATCCTCTGGAACTGGCGAAGTTGCTCCATGACGACGACAAAGACGCGGCATAACCAGTTTCGGCGGGCCATCTCGAACGGCGAGTTGCTGATCGCCATCGCGGTCCTTTTGCTGTTCGCCGCCATCGTCATCCCTATCTTCTTGCGCGCAAAAGATAAAACCATGCAGGACGGTGACGCCCGGAACCTGCGCCAACTGTATGCCGCCTGGTCGATGTATGAAGCCGACCAGTTTGGCGCTTTCGCTCCCGATCTCGCGGCCCTGCGCTATCGCCTTCCGGACGACGGCGCGCTCGTTTCGCAACTCGATCCTTTTCGAACCGACGGCGGTACAGGGCTGTACCCAATGGAGCCGTTCCTGCCGGACCGGGAACGAACTTCGCCGGTGCGCATCAGCTACGCGTACTTTGGAAACTTCATCCGCGCTGGGGAGCTGCCGATGATCGAGCCCCAAGCGTTCATGCGGAATCCTGCAAGCCGCGTCCTGGTTTCGCCTTGGCAGGGGGATTGCAAGCCGGCCGGCACGGAATTCAAGCTTTCGTGCCGGGGAGCCGCATTGAAGGTGCGAGCGGATGGCTCGCTCGAAACGACGTCCATCGAAAACGTCACCCCGAGCGAACTATTCCAGTAGCGAAAGTTAGCGCGGCGTTCGCTTTCGCCGCTTCTTTTTTGGGGTGGATTTTGCCTTCGTGACCGCCTTGACGGTCGGCTGCGGCGGCGTAATCTTGAAGACCTGCAGCGCACCGCTTTGATCTACCGCAAGGAAGAAGCGGCCGTCGGCGGTGAATGCCATCGGCGAGCCAACCCCGCTTTGCAGTGGAATATCTGCGACCTTCTTGTACGTCAGAGTGTCCCAAACCTTCACCGTAAGGTCGTTCGAGCTGGTGGCCAGCAGGCGGCCGTTCGCCGAGTACAGCGTCTTCACGACCCAGTCCTTGTGGCCCATGAGGGTGGCGATCTTCTTGTTATTCTTGGTGTCCCAAACGCTTGCGGTGCCATCTCGGCCCGCGGTGGCCATCCGCGTTCCATTCGGGTTAAAGCTCACGTCGTAGCTGCCTTCCGCCCCGGCGTACGTCAGGAAAGACTTAATCTGGCCCGTTCCGGCGTGATAGACCCGGCCGGCGTCACCCAGGATTCCGACGGCGATCGACGTGTCGCTTTTTGGGTTGAAGGCTCCGCCGTAAAAATTCGCGCCCTTACCAAGAATATTCTGCAACTCTTCAACCTCGATCGAGGCGAGGTCATAGATGTTCATCGAGTCGTCGTTACCGGTGCTGAGCAGAAGGTTGCCCGATTGACTAAAGCTGAGCTTCTGGATTCCGCGCTTGTGGGTTCGGTACTCGCGAATTTTGACGCCGGTCGCCGGGTCTTCGATGTAGATTCGCGCCGAGTCATCGCCGACGGCGACCCGCTTGCCATCTTGGCTCCACGCGGCCGCGTAGGGGAAGTCCGGGTGCGAAGTCAGCTTTCGAACGGTCGTTCGGGTGGCCGCATCGATGATGCGAACCGACTTGTCTTCCAACGTGAGGAGCACACGCGTGCCGGTTGGCGCGGCAACCATGGCGAGCGGGCGCAACTCCGGGGCCAACTTTTCAAGCTTGAGGGTGATGGGAGGCGCACCTTGGCCACCAAGCATCGGGAGAAAAATGAGAGAGGCAAGGGCGGTCATGTGGGTTCCGAAGCGGCTCGCCAGTGAGCCGTACCGGATTCTAACGTACCGGCCAGCGATTCAGCACGGCTTCCTTGCGGATTTCTGCGCGATTTCTGCCCGGGTTGGCTTACCGAAACCTTTCGTAAAGTGAGACAATGCGATGAGATGGCAAACGGGGAGCTCGTCAGTAACTGGTCGGTGGATTACGGTGATGGGCCGACCGAGATCACGGTGCCCCATGCCTGGGGCCAAGACGTACCGGTGGAATGGGAAGGACCGGTGGTCTACCGCACAACCGTCGTGGTTCCGGAAGGTAGTCCGAAGCTTCGGTTCCATGGCGTTAGCTACCTCGCCGTCGTCCGCATTGACGGCGTCAAAGTCGTCCAGCACGCCGGAATTTGGGACGCCTTCGACGTCTCGATGCATGAGTTTGCTGGTCAATCGGTGGAAATTTCGGTTGAGGTCACCAAAAACGGCGGCACGACGTATCCCGTCCGCGAGGTCATGAGCGGCTTCTTGCCGTACGTATTCCATACCTTTGGCGGCATCTTCCGGCCGGTCGAGGTGGTTTCCGATGATGTGGTTCACACCACCAAGCCGTCGCGGTTTGAAGTTCGGGGCGGGAAAATTTACGCCGACGACCGTCCGGTTCATCTTCGCGGCCTGCTGCACTGGGGCTGGTATCCGGAACTCGGCCATCCCCACCCTTCCGGCGACGCAATCCAAAAGGAGATTGACCGCACCGCGCAGCTTGGGTTCAACACGATCAAGTTCTGCCTCTGGATGCCCCCGCACGAATACCTGGAGCGGCTCGCCGCCGCCGGGATGTTTGCCTGGATCGAACTGCCGATTTGGGACCCGTTGCTCACGCCGGAATCGGAGCCGAGGTTCCTTCAAGAGTTCGAGCGCATCGTGGCGCAGTACCGCCACCACGACAATGTCATCGCTTGGACCGCCGCCTGCGAGCTCGGATCCTCCGTCTCGCTTGCGTTCCGCGAGAAGCTCACCCAAACCCTGGAGCAGCTCACCGGTTCGCCGATGGTAAAGGACAACAGCGGTGGCAGCGAGATGTACGGCGGCGACCTTCGCGAGTTCGGCACGTTCGATGACTTCCATCCGTACGCCGACGTGCCGTTCTTCCCGCCGCTTTTGGATTCCTTGCTGCCCGGAGCCCGCCCGCCGCGCCCGATTTTGCTTGGCGAAACGAACGACATCGACGTGCACCGCGACCTCGCGCGCCTTTTGGAAGCCGCGCCGTTTTGGGCGCAGGCCTCCGACGACCTGAACGCGAAGGGCGTCCGCTGGCAATACGATCTTCCTTCGGTACTTCCGCGCACCCGGTTCGCGCTCTCGCCGGTCGAGAACCGCCACGCCCGCCTGATGGAATCTTCCCGGCGCAAGGCGATCTTCATCCGCAAGACCGTCACCGAGGCCATCCGGGCGCGGGATGCGTTTTCGGGTTATGTTCTGACCGGCTTCCGCGATACGCCGATCTCCTCTTCCGGGTTCTTTGACGACTTCGACGAGGTGCGATTTGAACCCGAAGAGACCGAGGCCTGGAACGGCCAGGACGTGTTGTTCCGCCTGCCAGTTCGCCGCCCGCCGTGGGTCAACGGCGGAAACCGGCCCGGGTTCCGCGATCCGTGGACCTTCTTCGTCGGCACCGTTTACGCCCGGGTTGGGTTGGCCGTCGAGCAAGGCCGAACCGTCCGCGCGCACTGGGCGATCCTTGATGGCGCCGGAAAGGAAGTTGCCACCGGAAGCGGACCGGAGACTTCCATCGCCGATCTTTCCAGCCTTCAGGTCTGCGAAGTAAGTTGGAAATGCCCGACTCCGGGCGAGTTCTCCCTGGTGGTCGAATGCGATAACGTACGCAACGCGTGGCCGATCTGGGTCGTCGCGAAGCCCGATTTCGAGGGTTGGTCGGTGGATGACCCAACCGGCAAGTTCGCCGACCTGCCGTTTTTCACGCATCGGGGCGGCTTTGGGCGGATCAGCACGCAGTTCCGCGAGGGCGACAAGCCATCGATCTTGTTCTTGGATGCCGAGCACACGCGTCCGGCGCCGTTTTGGCGCGAGAGCGCGTTCAAGTTCCGGAACGACCTGTTTTGGGAGCGCGTGCCGTTTGCCGAGCGGTGGGAGCGGCTGCACGCGATTGCCACCGACCGCGTACTCGACATCGATGCCCTGGTGCCGCACTTCGGGCGCGAACACGAGGTCCTCATGAACCGCGTCGACACGCGGACCTACGAGGAGTCGCCGCTGCTGGTTCGCTTCGGCCACGGCATCGTGACGTCGCTGCGGCCGTACGGCGGCCTCGGCGTTCAGCCGATCGGCACGAGCCGGAACCCGGCCGGCGCGGCATTCCTACGCGGGCTGATGGAGAACGTCGCCCCGGACAGTGCGCGATTCATTGAGGCGGAAAGCCCCGCCGAGGAATCCTAGCGGGTATCGCCCGCAAGGATACTGCGACTACGGGAGAACATCCGGGAAACCAAAGCACGAACCTAATAAACTATGCCATGAGCAATCTTGAAGAGCTGATTCGGATGCTGATCGATAGCGGCGAAAGCGAGAAAATCGAATTCAAGTCTCAATACGAGATCAGTAAAAGCTGGAGAGCCGAGGCGGTTCGGGACCTAATCGCCATGGCAAACACTCATGGAGAACGACCAGGTCATATCCTCCTAGGAGTTAGCGACGACGGTCGGATTGTCGGCCTGCCAACCCAATTAGATTCAGCCAAATTAGAGGAATGGCTTAACGGTCTGATCGACCCGAGGGTCGACTTTCGGTACTCAGAGGCAAAATTCGAAGAAGGCCGGGTCGGCGTGATCGAAGTTCCCTTCAGTCATCAGAGGTTCCACCTAGTTAAGAATGACCTTAACGGAACAAACGAACGCGAAAGCTTAAAGAAGGGGCAATCGTGGATTCGCCACAACTCGAGCAAGCGGCCGCCAACGCGTTGGGACATGGCTGAAATGAAAGCCGCCTTTGCAAAGTCAATCGCGCCTGAACCAAAACTAAAGTTGGAGTTTGAGCAAGGCGGGACAGAGCTGGAAGTAACTACAGCATGGCTGGATATGAGGGACTCTCAACAAGATTCCCTCGCGCGTTTCATGAGCTCTGCCGTAACAAGCCGGGATCCTTTCTACGAGCCCGGAAAGTTCAGCCTCCAATTCCGCCTATTCAATGAAGGAAATACTGCAGCCAACGGCATATCAATTTTTATAACTATACCTAATTTTGTCTATTTTCCTACTCTAAACCCGACGTTGCGACTAATTAGCGTCCTTGGCCCAAACAGTACACACGTTGACGAGGATGGGCGAGGAATCAGGATTCGTTTTCAGTCCGTGACACACAAACTTTATGGAAACAGCGACGAAGTCGAGTTGGTAGCAAAAGTTCGGGGCCAACGACTTGAGTTCCCCTGGGAAGCGCATGCAGAAAACATGACGCACAGCTCCAGCGGCGTCCTTTACGTTACCGTGAACTAGGCGTCTTGTGGCCAGATACTAACATCGCGATCGCCCGGCCCATCGTCGTCGTGGACGAAACACAACCGCTTGTTCTCTCACCAGAGAATATGTGGACTTTACATTTCCAGACCCTCATTATCTTACGAAGGTCTCCTCTAGAATCTGCGGGCTTTCTAGGCTCGCCGGTAAAATCTTCGCATGTCGTTCCGCATCGAAAAAGACAGTCTTGGCGACGTTGCCGTTCCGGAGGGGGCGTACTGGGGGTCGCAGGCCGAGCGTAGCCGCAACCTCTTTCAGATTTCCGGGCTGACCGAGCACCCGAAGATGATCGACGCCTACATCATGCTGAAGAAGGCGGCCGCCGAGGTGAACACCGAGCTTGGACTGCTGGACGCCAAGGTCGGCGGGGCGATCGTCGCCGCGGCGGACGAAATCTTGAACGGCCAGCTTCGCGACCAGTTCCCGGTGGATGTCTTCCACATGGGCGCCGGAACCAGCTTCAACATGAACTGCAACGAGGTTCTGGCGAACCGCGCCGAGGAGCTGCTGGGCGGCAATCTCGGCGAATACAAGATTGTTAAGCCGAACGACCACCCGAACTACGGCCAGAGCACCAACGACACCTTCCCTACCGCCATGCGCGTGATGGCGCGCACCATGCTCTCCGACCTTCTGGTTGCGGTGGACGGCCTCGCCGACGCGCTCCACGCCAAAGGGCGCGAGTTCGACGGCATCCTGAAATCGGGCCGAACTCACCTGCAAGACGCGGTTCCGATCCGGCTCGGCCAGGAGTTCACCGCCTATGCCGTGGCCGTGCAAAAGAGCCGCCGCTGGCTGGAGCACGCCGCCTACGAGCTGGAAGAGCTGGGCATCGGCGGAAGCGCCGCCGGAACCGGACTGAACACCCACCCGGACTACCGCGCCGCCGTGGTGACCAAGCTGGCCGATTACACCGGCATCCCGTTCCGGCCGTCGCCCGACCTGCGCGAGGCGATGCAGAGCAACCTGGCGATGGCGGCGCTTGCCTCCGGCCTGCGCATCCTTTGCCTCGAACTCACCCGAATCTCGAACGACCTTCGGTTGCTGTGCTCGGGGCCGCTTACCGGTTTTGCCGAGATCACGCTTCCGGCGGTTCAGCCGGGTTCCAGCATCATGCCCGGCAAGATCAACCCGAGCATGGCGGAGAACCTGAACCTGGTACTGTTCCAGGTTTTGGGCCAATGCCAGGCACTGGACTACTCGGTTCAGGCCGGCCAGCTGGAGCTGAACGTGATGATGCCGGGCATGGCGTTCGCCGCCCAGTTCTCGCTTCAGATCTTGACGAACACGTTGAACACGTTCACCGAGAACTGCGTGGTGGGCATTACCGCCGACGCCGAGCGGTGCAAGCATTACGCCGAGACGTCGCCGTCGCTGGCCACCGCCCTCAACGTGTTCCTTGGCTACGAGGAAGTTTCGAAGGTCGTGAAGCAGGCACTGCGCGAGAAGCGTTCGATCCCGGACGTCGTGCGCGAGCACGGCTTGCTGGACGAGGCCACGCTGATGGCGGCTCTGAACCCGGCAACACTCACCGAACCAGGGATTCCCGGCCGGTAGCGGGCTATGCTTCGGTTCATGGCGGGCTTGGTCGGGTTGCTGGTGTTGGCCGCGACCGCCTACGCCCAGCCCGTCACTTTTGACGCCAGCCTGGAGGATCGTGCGAGTGAGTTGCTGAGCACCCCGGTGGTCCAAGAGGACCTCGGTCTGAACCAAAAGCAGCTGGATGCCTACCGGGCGCTGTTCCGAAGCGACCCGCCGATGTCCATCGAGGAGCAGCGACGTCTGACCTCGGCGCGGGCATTTCGACGCCGGACCCTGGTGGCCTACTGGCGGATCCGCCCGATGCTTTCGGAGACACAGCGGGTCCGCCTGCGGCAACTCACGGTCCGGAGCTTTCAGCACCTTGCCTTGTTGCACCCCGAGGTCATTCAAGAATTGCAGTTGGCGCCGGAAGACGTCGCTCGGCTGGAACGCACCTACCGGGCCAACGACCCGGCCCGCATGACGCCCGAAACGCGGCTGCCCAAACCGACCAACAAGTTGACGTCGTACGAAATCGACGCGTACTGGGCGCGGTTCCGGATTGCGTCCCACCAACGTTTCATCGCCTTCCTTTCGAACCAAGCAAAGTGCGAAAGAGCCATGCTGTCGCAGCTTCCGCCGGAGAAGCGGGCAATGTGGCCAAAGCGAAAAGGCCGACCGCTTGTCTCGCGAGAAGTGGCGGCGTTCGCATCGCTTGAAGCCGCGATTCGGAGCGATGTGTACCGCGCCCGGATCGGCGAGAAGTGGCAATCGGCGGTGAGCCCCGACGACCGCGACCGGCAAGCGAGAATCTGGATTCGATCACTTTCTCCAGCCGAGATTGCCCGCGCCCGGCGATTGGCCATCGAAAGGGCTGGGCCGGTGGCGTGCCTTTGGCAGGAACTCGCGCCGCTGGCGAAGCTCAACGTGGACCAGCAGGAGGAACTGCTTCGGCTCGCGATGGATGTTCGCATCCAAAGCCGGCTCGGCGATGTGAAAATCGCCCTCGGCCCGCAGCTATCAGCCGAACTTCGCGAAGCCTACGCCCGGGTACTCGGCCCCAAGTAACGGCTCTACCTTAGGCTGTAGTAGCGGTCCTTCATCTCGTCGCGATAGACCTTCTCGTATTTCTTCGCGTTTGCGGCCAGCGGGCTATCCGGGTGCTCGGAGTACACGCGCTTCAGAAGATCGGCCGCCGAAACATAGAAATTGCCGTTCTTGTCGTAGGTTCGCCACCACGGGTTGAAGCTCGCGAGGCGGCGGCTTGCGGTGGCCGCCCGATACAGCGCGCGGTCGGCCACGGTTGCCTTCGGGTTTTCCTTCACGATATCCAGGCAGATTTGCCGGCTTCGGTACAGCGCCTCGTGCTCAAAGTGGTGGTTACGGATGGCGTCTTCGTCCGCTTTTGTCGTCACGGTGGGGTTTGGCCCGGCGAGCAGCCCGCGGCTTCCCTCCCACATCGCCGCGTTGTACAGCACCAGGTTTCGGTGGGTGTAGTAGTAGCTCGCTAGCTCGTAGCGGGCCGCCAATCGGTCTTCGCCGGTTGCCTGGTTCACCTTCGTTTCGATCGCCAGCAGGTCTCGCACGGTAGTCAGCGGGTCGGCGATGACGTCGAGGGTCGAGCCGGGGGAATCCTGCCGGAGCCAGGCGTAGTCGCCGCTTCCGACCTTGGCCATTTTGCGACGGTCGGCCTCGGGAATCGCGGCGAACACCTTTTCGGCTTCGGCGAGTCGGTCAGCGCGGAGCAATCGGAAGCCGTGGGAGAGGCGAAGAAGCGGGTCCGGGTTCGCCCGCGCATAGGCGCCAAGCTGGTCAACCGACATCCGCACATCCACCAAGTAGGCCACATCGTACAAGTATTTCAGGTTGCGATACAGGTCGAGCGCGCCGGCCAAGTCACCCAGATTCTCCGACAGAATCGCGCGCAGTTCCAGGCTCGGCCGCCTCAGGTAGCTACCGTTCAGCACCTTATCCGCGTTTTCCAGCGAAGCCAGGGCCTCGGCTTTGCGGCCAAGCCGCTGCAGGGCCCCGGCGCGAACATAGACCGCGAGGTCGCGGCGCGCTCCGTTCGGAACCCTCAGGCTGGCGTCGGCGAGCGAGAGAGCGCGGGAGCTATTGCCCCGGGCGTATTCGATCTCGGCGAGTCGGGCGGTGATTCCGGCGCCAAGATTCGCCCGCGGATTGCTCTTTCGCACGGCGGCGGCAAAATCAGCGATCCCGGCAAGGTCGCGCTTGGCAACGTTTTCTTCGTCCCAAGCCTGCTGGTAGTGGTAGAGCCGGTACTCGGCGTACGGCTCGAACAGCTCGGGGCGGGCAATGATGCCTTTCCGGATGACTTTTGCAGACGTCGGGGTCAGCCGTTTCAGTGAGTAGCGGATGGAGCTGAGCAGGGAGATGCGTTCATCCAGGCTTTTCGAGGTTCGGTAAAGGTCCAAGTAGGCGAGGGCTGCTTCGCCGTACTTGGCCTGAACGAAATCGATGCGGGCGCGCCAGCCGCGCGCAGAGCGTCGGGTTGCGGCGTTTTGGCCGGAAGTCGACAGCGCGTCGAGCGTTTTTCGCGCGGCTTTGATGCTCGCCGGTTCGGGCACTGGCTTTCGTTTCTCGCCCCAGGGGTAGGCCTTTTTAACCGCGTCAACGGCGGCGACAAGCTTTTTGTCCTTCGGTGGCGGCACGGCCTTTACTTCGTCGTAGCCGGGACGCAGGGTCGGGCGCGGGGTGTGTTCGCCCCAAACGGAGAGCGTCAGGGGCGACGGCGGCGCACCGAAGTCCACCGTGCTGTCCGCGAAGTGCACCGTCTCCGTCAGCTCGCCGATGCACGCAATCCCGACGCCAAACAACGCAGCGGCGAGGACTACCCCCAGGGGCTTCTTCCAAGGCTTGAAGACATTTTTCATGGCGCAATCGACAGGCTGGGAAGAGTCTTTCGGATCGGACTTCCCTGCTTAGGATATACCGTTATGGTCACGGTTGCGCGGCCGGATTCTTTGCCGGTCGCGCGGAGAGAGACAGGACCTAGCCGAAGCCGGTCCCCGGCGCGGAATGCACCACGTTGGAACTCGATTCGGTCGCCGCGCAGGCGACTCGCGGGAGTCTTTCCTGGCCCGGCGGTGATATCAACGCGGTCGAACGAGCGGCGTTCCAGCTCGCCGATCTCGACGCCTTGAAGCGCGACTTCGACGGAAATCGCATCAAGGCGAAGGGCGGCATCGCCCAGGCCCTTGTTGCGAATCACGAGATCTACGGTTTTCGCCGCCGAGCCTCGCTCCGGCGATTCGATGTATTCGAAGGCGTCACCGCCGACGCGCGTGACGGCTTCAATTGCTGGCGTCAACGTCTCGCCCCGCCGAACCGCCGCAACTGCCAGAGGATTCAGCGCCATTGCCTCACGGGGTTCCGGCCAGCGGAAGATCGCGATGCCTTGGCAAAGGGCTCCCGCGTGCTCGCGGACGGTCTTCTCATAGTCGTTGACTAACCCTGGTTCGGGCATCCGGTAGACCAGCTTGAACCCAAGGCCGCGGCCGTTTTCGTCGGCAGAGATCATCTCGAAAGTCGCGCGGGTTTCGTTCCGTTCGGTTGACTGTTTTAGTAATTTGAGACGCGGATTGCGCATGGCGTTCGTTGGCCCCATTCCGCGATAGACGCCGTATCGTTTCCCTTGGGCATCGAATGCGAGGCACTGACCGTAGGTCGGGACGCCAACATAGTACGGGCGACCGACCGATTCCAGCCGCGCGAGGCCCTTTTTGAGGCGGTCGAGGTTCGAAAGCCGGACCGGATCGTCGGGCGACTTCGCCACCGCCCCTTCATAGAACTGCATGTAGACGGCATCTACTTGTTGCGCCAGAGCCGGATAGGCGCGGTCGTTCATCCAAGTTTGGAGGCCGGTCATCGTGAGCCGGATTCCCGGCTGCTTTTGGCGGAGGCTTTTCAGGATGTCGGCGTATTGCCCCAGTCGCCGGGTGGGAAAGTCGAAGTCAAGCTGAAGCCCCGCCGGAGCGGCAAATTTGTACTTGCGGTAGGCGCCGAGGATGGTGTCGGCAATCTCGGCTGCCGGAAGGTTCTCGGAGTGCCGGATCGCGCCTTGATCCATGTTGAAAACCAGATCGGCCGGCAGGTTTCTCAGTGCCTTTGGGTCAATCGAGACCGGCATCGTGACCTGCATCTCGGCTCCATCGTACGACAGCGTCCCCCCGCGAACGAGGAGTCGCGAAACCCCGAGCTCCTTTGCGGCGGCGGTATCGTTGGCGCTCCATTCAATCGGCGAATGCCAGATCCAGGCTTCCACCGCCGTCCCCGGCTTCCCTTTCGGAACCGGGGCCGCGCAACCGATTGCCAGAAACGCGACCAACCAGCCGAATCTAGGCCCGGACATTGCGAAAACCATCGGCAAGGTCCCAAGCGCCTAGCTTCTGCTTCTGGCTCGTCTGGCCGGGCGCGGCGGTCGTCGCCTTGCCGACAAGGAGACCAATCTCCGGCGGGATAGGCGGGGCGGACCACTCATCGAGGAATTCGGCGACGGTGCCGGTATGGAAACGGCCCGAGGTAAACGCTTCGCTTTCCAGTAGGTCGATAAGGAATGCCAGGTTGGTCTTCAGGCCCAAAAGATGCGTCTCCCGCAGGGCGGCCGCGAGCTTTTGGCGGGCGATCTCCCGCGTCTCGCCGGTCGCGATGACCTTCGCGAGCAGCGAGTCGTAGTACGGCGAGACCTCCGTTCCGGTGTCGATGCCGGAATCCACCCGCACGCCGGGGCCGGTAGGCGGGTGCCAAAACAGGATCTTGCCGACGGACGGCCGAAACTGCTTTGATGGATCTTCAGCGACGAGCCGCGCCTCGATGCTGTGATTCTTGATGGCGGCTCGGTTGCCGAGCATGAGGTCTTCCGGAATATCGAGCAGTTCACCAGCGGCGATTTTTAGCTGCCAGCGCACGAGGTCCAGCCCGGTGATCATCTCCGTCACCGGATGCTCCACCTGCAGGCGCGCGTTGACTTCTAGGAAGTAGAACCCGCCGGTGGCGTCGTCAACGATGAACTCGACCGTCCCGGCGTTCACGTACTCGGCCGCGCGAACGAGGCGTCGCGTTGCCGCCGCCATGGCTTCCCACCAGGGGGTTTCGGCGCGAGACGAGGGTGCCTCCTCGATGAGCTTTTGGTGGCGACGTTGCAGCGAGCACTCACGCTCGAACAGCGGCGCGACGTTCCCCGCCGCGTCGGCGAGAAACTGTACCTCGATGTGCCGGGGTCGCTCGATGAGTTTTTCGACCATCATCGCGGGGTCACCGAAAGCATTATTCGCCTCGTCTTGCGCGAGCTGGAACGCATCATGGAACTCGGCAGCGCTACCGACCCGGCGCATTCCGCGCCCGCCGCCACCGGCACTTGCCTTTAGTAGCACCGGATAGCCGATAGAGTTGGCCGCTTCCAGCAGCTCGGCTTCCGTCGCGCCATCGCGAAAGAAGCCGGGCACCACGGGAACCTCTGCCTGTACGGCGATGGTCTTGGCCCCAATTTTTGAGCCTAGCCGACGCATGGCGGCTCCGCTCGGACCGACAAACGTGATCCCGGCGGCGACGCAAGCCTCCGCGAACTCTGCCCGCTCGCTCAAGAATCCGTAACCGGGATGGATCGCGTCGGCCCCGGTTTCGGCGGCGGCGGCCAACACCTTGGGAATATTCAGGTAACTCTGCGCGGCCTCCGGCGGGCCGAGCAAAACGAACTCATCGGCGAGTCGGACATGCTTCGCGTTTCGGTCGGCTTCGCTGGCCACCGCCACGGTCTTCAGGCCGTGTTCCTGCGCCGCCCGTATCACCCGGACGGCGATTTCGCCCCGATTGGCAACAAGCAGCTTCTTCATACCGGCTCCTCGAAGTAACTCGCGCGACGCTTGTCGAGGAAAGCCCCGATGCCTTCTTTTGCCTCGTCGGAGGCTCGGACTTCGGCAAGAAGCTGCGCGGCGGCTTCATTGTTCGGCGGCGTATATCTGGCAAGATTCTTCGCTCGGTGGACCGCCTGCGGCCCGGCCGCCAGAATGGCCCGCACCTTCGCCGCGACGGCAGCGTCCAAGTCGGGTGTCACCTCGTGGACCAAGCCGATGCGCAGCGCCCGCGTCGCATCAAAAACTTCGCCGGTGGTGAAGAGCGCCCGCGCCTGACCGGGCCCAATTTTCGGTGTGACGAACCGGCTGATCGTCGCCGGGACCAACCCAAGCTTCACCTCGCTGAACGCGAATTTCGCGTTTTCATCGGCAATCGCGATGTCGGCCGCCGCGACAAGGCCGCAGCCTCCGCCAAAGCACCCGCCCTGAACCCGGGCGATCACCGGGACCGGGCAATCCGCAATTGCTTGAAACAATGCCGCCAGTCGCAGAGCATCGGCGTAGTTCTGAACCTGGGAATACATCGCCGCCTCGCGCATCCAGTTGAGGTCGCCACCGGCGCAGAACGTTTCGCCTTCACCGGACAAGATCAGAACGCGGGCATCCGACGGCACTTTGGCGAGTGCGCGGTGTAGAGCTTCGATGAGCTCGTGGTTAAATGCGTTTCGCACCTGGGGCCGGTTGAGCCGGATGGACAAAACGGAGCCACTCTGCTCGATGATCAGCATGAATCGAAGTATGGCCCACAATCTTATGCAAGGCGATCAATGACTCGAATCACGAATGAATACACCGTCCCCCGCTACACCCTCGTGCGGATCGCGGCCATGGAATACGTTCGGGCATTCTGGTGGTGGATCATCGTCTTGCCGCTTTTCGGGCTTGTGGCCGCCGTTACCGCGACGGGCATCTTGCAGGTGGTTGGCATTATCGCGCTGCTCTGGCCGCTTACGATTCCGAGCCGAGCTTTTCTGGTGAGCACGCGGGCGGGACGCATTTTGGTGGACGGTGTTTGGATCGGCGAAGAGAATGACCGGCTCTACTTCCACCCAAAGAAGGGCAACGGCTTTTCGATGTCAGACGTGAGTATTCGCGACATCGTGGATCGCGGCGACCATCTGGTGCTTCGCACGAAGCGCATGGCGTTCTTTCCCATTCCGAAGGCGGCAGTTATTGAGCCGGAATCCCTTTCGAGATTCCGGCCCGAGTAGTTACTTCGCGCCGAAGGCGTTGATGAACGGCGTGAAGAAAATCACCGTGCCGATGACGCCCGCCGCACAGAGAATACAAGCGCTTCGCAACGCCAGCGAACCGGGTCGCATCCGGGCGGTGTCGGCGTCGGTGCCGTCCGGCACGAAGGCGTGGTACGCAATGTTCACGTAATAGTAAACGCTGATGATGCTGGCGACCGCGAGCACGACGGCCAGCGGGGTTAGCCCGGCGGTCAGCGCGTCCGAGAAGATGAGCGTCTTGCCCCAGAAGCCGCTGGTCGGCGGCAAGCCGATGAGCGACGCCACGAAGACGATGAGGCAGAAGGCAACCGCCGGCGACCGCTGCCACATGCCGTGGAGGTCGTGCAGCGACGTGCTCTCCTTGCCATTCCGCGCTCCGAGCGAGACGATCGCGAAGGAACCAATCGTCATCAGCGTGTAGCTCGCCATGTAGTAGATGATCGCGTTCGGACCGACTTTGTCTGGCGCGATGCCGTGGGCCATGATGGCGACGAGCACGTATCCCGCATGCGAGATGGAGCTGTAGGCAAGGATTCGCTTGATGTCGGTTTGGCGCAGGGCCATAAGGTTGCCGCCGAGCATTGTGAGGACGGCAATGATTCCGAGCACCGGCACCCAAAACTCTTTCAGTCCGGTCGAGGCACCCAGCAAGCGGAACAGTGCGGTGAAGGCGGCAACTTTGGCAACGGTCGCCATATAGGCGGTGACGTTCGTCGGCGCGCCTTCATAGACGTCCGGCGTCCACTGGTGGAACGGCACAAAGGATGCCTTGAAGCCGAGCCCGATGAGTAACATCGCGAGGCCAAACATCAAAAGGGTTCGTCCCGTCGGGTTGCCAATCTGAAGCGCGGTGGCGATGCTTTCGAGCTGAAGCGAACCGGTCGCTCCGTAGATGAATGCGATGCCATAGAGCAAGAAGCCGGAGGCGAACGCACCGAGCAGGAAGTACTTCATCGCGCTTTCTTCCGACCGCTCTTCGGTTCGGCAAAGGCCCGCAAGCACGTAAAGCGAGATCGAAAGAATTTCCAGGCCGACGAAGATGAGAAGCAGGTTGGTCGTCGAAACCATCAGCATCGCGCCGGTCGCGGACCAGAGGATGAGCGGATAGAACTCGCCGAACGGAATCTTCTTCTCGCGAAGGTAGGCCTCGCTGAATAGGATCACGAGCGCGGTGCCGATGACGATGATGAACTGCATCGAGAGCGCGAGCGGGTCCCGCAGAACCATGTCGCCAAAGCTTCGAATCGGCGGCGCGCCGAACTGAACCGCCAGCAAGAAGGCACTCATCAGGAGGCCGATGATGGAGGCCGTTACGATCAAGTTGTTATCGCGCTTGGGGTGAACCATCTCGACGACGAGGCCGAAGATTCCGGACAAGACGACCATCAAGATGGGAAGAATGAGGGCCCATTCGGTTTGCGGGACGGGTAGATACAACATGTTCATTCCTCCTTAGTGGTCGGCCTCTGCCGTTTTGCTATCTGGCTTCTTTCCCAAAACGGGAGGATGCAGGTTTGCCGGCTGCACCACGAAGTTCGAAGTGACCGGGACTCCGACTTCGCGGATGGCTTCAACTCGTACGAGCGCGCCAAGATTGGGGCCGCTCTTGGAGGCGATTTCGAGAGTCAAATCGTCCCACATCGGTCGATCGCCCGGCTTGCCAATCGCCATCATGCGGGCGGCTTGGTGGCTGAGCTCCGTTGGGCGCAGGAACACGGTGGGCTGGAGTCCACCCCAGAGCACGAAAGCGGCAAAGATGAGGGCCGGGAAAAGCTCTTGCGGTCGCAGATCCTTGAAAGTCCGGTTCTCTTCGCTCAGCTCGCCGTAGAACGTGCGCTGGAACATGTAGAGCAGATACGCAGCCGCAAGGACGACGCCAAAGACGGCCAGAATCGCGAATCCCGCTCCGAAACCGTAGCTGCCGTTGAATCCGGCTTCGAACGCTCCCAGTAGGGCGAGGAACTCGCCCACAAATCCATTAAGTGAGGGTAGTCCGACGCTGCCGAGGATCGCAAAAAGGAAGATCGCGGCGAGGATCGGCGCGTTCGCTTTAATGCCGCCAAAGCTTCGGAAGTCGGCGGTTTGCTTCCTGCTGACCAGGTAACCGACCAGCAAGACGAGGAGCCCGGTCGAGATACCGTGAGCAAACTGTTGGATGCCCGCACCCATGATTCCGGCGTGCGTGAAGCTGAAGATTCCCAGCAGCACGAAGCCCATGTGTGAAACAGACGAGTAGGCGATCATTCGCCGCATGTCGGTTTGGATGATCGCAACGACTGCTCCATAGAGGATTCCGATCGCCGCCAGGCTCAGCAGGATCGGCGCTGCACCAACCGACGCTTCGGGGAAAAGCGGCAGACAGAACCGAAGGAACCCGAAGGTTCCGAGCTTGATCATGACGCTGGAGATCATCGGGCCGATGATCGGTGCCTCGGCATAAAAGTCGGGCATCCAAGAGTGGAAGGGGAACGACGGCGTTTTGACGAGCAAAGCAATCGCAAACGACCAGAAGATCCACTTCTGAAGGTCGCCCGTCCCTTCCCACAGGCTTCCGTTTGCGGCCAGCACCTGGATCTGCGTGAGGCCGAAGGTGAGTTCGCCTCCAGCGGTCTTGGCTTGGAGCGCAAGGCCGATGATGCCAACCAGCATGAAGATGGAGCCGGCGAAGGTGTAGATGAGGAACTTCGCGGCCGCTTTACGTCGCCCTTCGCCGCCCCAAATGGCGACCATGAAGTAGGTCGGCAGGAGCATCAGCTCGAAGAACGAGAAGAATAAGATGAGATCAAGCGAGAGAAACGCCCCGAGCAGTGCGGTTTCCACCACCAGAATCAGCGCGATGAGGGTCTTCGGTCGAACCTTTTGAGCGTGGCTGAAGGCCATCGCGACCAGGGTCAACAAAGTCGTTAGGAAGACGAGCCAGTAGGTGATGCCGTCGATGCCAAGGGCAAACTTGATGCCCAGGGACTCAATCCACGGATACGACTCGACGAGTTGAAAGTGGAACGTGCCGGCCTTGAGCTGCATCAGGGTCGCGATGGACCACAGGAACGTGACAACGCCGATGACGAGGCCAAGCTGCACGCCGTCCTTCTGGCGGCTTTCCGGCATGATGCCAAGCAAGATCGCCCCGAACAAGGGAAGCAGGACAAGAATCGATAGATACGGCATTAGCGTCCGCCCCCAAGGCTAGAAACATACACGAAGTAGCCGATGATGCCGACGACGCCAATGAGCATCACCAATGCGTAAGTTCGCACTGCGCCAGATTGAATCTTTCGGGCGATGTCGCCAACCCGGCTGGCAAGAGTTCCCGACCCTTCGACCGCGCCATCGATGATCGACTCACCGAAGCCTCTGTTCAGCCCGTTGGCCACCTCGGCCCCACCTTCGACAAAAACGTTGGTCACCATTGCGTCGAACCCAAACTGCTTGGCCTCGGCGCGGCGGAGTGGGCTCCACTTGGCCATATCCCAGCCCTGGTTCTTTGGCAGACCGTTTCGGTAGACGAGGAATCCGGCCACAGTTCCGCCGATTGCGGCAACCAACGACAGCAGGAGCAGATTCGGATACTCCTCCTTCACTTTGCCAAGCACGGCCAAGCCCTGGGGATACAGCCAGTGGTCGAAGCGGTGGTCGGCGTGAAGGAACGCACCCAGACCAACCGAAAAGACCGCGAGCACCACGAGCGGGAACCACATGGAAGCGGGAACCTCCTTTGGCTGGTGGCTCGCTTCAAGTCCGTGGTGGTCGTGGTCATGATGGGTGCTCGGCGCGATGTCGCGCCATCGCTCTTTGTCGCCGAAGAAGGTCAACCAGGTCATTCGGGTCATGTAGGCGGCCGTTAGAGCGGCAACGAAAAGCCCGGTCCAACCGGCGATTTGGCTGAGTTGGCCAGCGTGGGAGTTCGCAAGGGCCGAGCCGAGGATCGCTTCCTTACTGCTGAATCCGCCCACAAACGGGATGAAGGCCGATATCGAAGCCCAGCCGACCAGCATCGTCGCGCCGGTGACGGGCAAGTACTTGAATAGCTTTCCGTAGTGGCGCATGTCCTGCTCGTGCGACATCGCGTGGATGACCGCACCCGCACCTAGGAACAGAAGCGCCTTGAAGAACGCGTGGGTCGTGACGTGGAACATGCCGGTGGAATAGGCACCCGCGCCACACCCGATAAACATGAAGCCAAGCTGCGAGACGGTCGAGTAGGCGAGCACCTTCTTGATGTCGGTCTGGCCGAAGGCGATCAGCGCCGCAAACAAAGCGGTAAACGCGCCGACCGCGCAGATGACCGCGCTGGCCACCGGCGAAAGCTGGAACACGATGTTCATCCGGTTCAGCAGCACGACGCCACTGGTTACCATCGTGGCCGCGTGGATGAGGGCTGAAACCGGGGTCGGACCGGCCATGGCGTCCGGCAGCCAGACGTAAAGCGGAAACTGCGCCGACTTTCCGATGGCTCCGCCAAAGAGCAGAAGGCCGATCGCGGTGGCCATTGCTGGGTCATTCGTCAGGATTTTCTGCAGAATCGGCAACATCACGTCGTAGCTGAGTAGGCGAGCGTCTTTGGCGAGATCGGAGTTCGCGACCAAGATCGTGATCAGGAACATCGCGAGCATCAGGCTCACGTCGCCGACGCGGTTGACGATGAACGCCTTGTTCGCGGCCTTGACGTTGGCCAGGTCCTTGTACCAAAACCCGATGAGCAGGTAGGAGCAGAGGCCGACGCCTTCCCAGCCGATGAAGAGCATCGGGAGGTTGCCGCCGAGAACCAACATGAGCATCGCGGCGATGAACAGGTTCATGTAGGCGAAGAAGCGGGAGAAATCCTTTTCTTCGGCCATGTAGCCCGTGCTGTACACGTGGATGAGGCTGCCGATTCCGGTGATGATGAGCACCATCGTCATGGCCAGCGGGTCCACCAGGATCTCAAACGGGATGCTCAGGCCAAAGATGTCGATCCAGGAGGTTCCCGAGACGCGCAGAACGCGGTCGGCTTCGGGTCGGCTCGCAAGGGCCATGGTCAGCTGGGCACCGAGCAGAAACGCGGCCGCGACCGGAGCCACGGCGAGAATGCCTACTGCCCGCTTGCCAAACTTCGCCTGAAGAAACGGCCCGGCGAACGCCTGGAGTACAAAGCCGATGAGCGGCAGCAGGATAACGAGCCAAATGCTGGAGTAGTTTTCGCCCATTCTCTTAGCCCTTCAAAAGATTCAGTTCGTCTACGTCGATGTTCTGCCGCAGCCGGAAGATCGCCATGATGATGCCGAGTCCGACGGCGACTTCGGCGGCGGCCACCGCCATCACGAAGATCACCATCATTTGCCCGCCCATGATTGAGTTCGAAGTGGCCAGTTCCGGATTCTGGGCGAGTGCCGGAGCGGTGGAAAACTGATACCGCGCGAAGGCGAGGAACGTAAGGTTCACCGCATTCAGCATCAACTCAATGCACATGAAAATGACGATGGGACTGCGCCGGATGACCACGCCAACCACGCCGGCGGTGAACATGAAAAGCCCAAGCGCAAGGTAGGCCGCAAGTGGAACGCCGTTCATTTTCTAAATTCGCCTCTTGGCCAGCAGGATCGAGCCCACAATGCCAACGAGAAGGAGCACGCTGACCGCTTCGAACGGAATGACGTACTGGGTGAAGAGAGCCCGGCCGACGTTTTGCGGCGCGCCAAAGTTGTCAGGGGCAAGCGGCTTCGTCACGCTCATCAGGCCTGGCAGGAGCTGGCTCGCGATGAGACCAAAGAGTACGACACCAAGTGCGATCGCCACCGGCATGCGCTTATCACCTTTCTGCTGCAACAGACCCGATCCGCCAAGGTTGAGCAGCATGATGACGAACAGGAACAAGACCATGATCGCGCCCGTATAGACAACGATTTGGATGATTCCTAGCGTTTCAGCCTGAAGCGTGAAGTAGATGAACGCCAGCAGGAAAAAGTTAATGACCAAGCAGAGCGCGCTGCGAACCGCGTTGTTGAAGGCAACGACGCCGACGGCGGCCATGGCCGCCGCAGTTGCAATTCCGCCAAAAAGCAGCAGTTCCGGGGTGATGGCGAGGGGAGCAGAAGTTTCCATGCTACGTTACGCCGAAGGGGCGACCTCCGATTCTGGCGCGGGGGCAGGGGTGGGCTTCGGAACATTGACCAAGGTGATGCTTCGCGGCGCAAGAAACGCTTTGGGAGGCGAGAAAGCTTTGTCGAGCCCACGCCACAGCCCGTAGAGGATGGCGAAGGCAACGACTGCGGAGAGGATGCCCACCGGCGGGCCGTAAACCCGTGCGGCCACAATCCAAAGCGCAACAACAATCAGGTTCGTTGTGGCGAGCGGCAGCAGCGTCTTCCATCCAAGGGCCATCAGCTGGTCGTAGCGGAGTCGCGGCATGGTGGCCCGAAGCCAAATGTAGGCAGTGAGAACCAAGACACCCTTAAAGATGAACGTGAGCGGCGAAAGCCAGTAGTCCACGTCGCGGAAGAAACCGGCGATGAAGTTGCTGGCCGGATACTGCTGGATGATCCAATCCCACCGGACCGGAAGCAAATGGTATCCACCGAAGAAGACCGTCGCGAGAATCCCGCCGTAAACCATCATCGCGGCGTACTCGCCCATGAAGAACACCGCGAACTTCATGGAGCTGTACTCCGTGTGGTAGCCCGCAACGAGCTCGTTTTCGGCTTCGGGAAGGTCAAACGGAGCGCGGTTCGTCTCGGCGACCATACAGATGAAGAAGATGATCGCGGCGATGAAGCCGTACGGCGTGAAGATGTTCCAGTTCGCCAACGCGGGAACGACGCCCCACAGCGGCTCTTGCTGCGCGGCAACGATGTCGGTTGGCCGCAAGGAACCGGTCGCCATGACGATGCACGCAAGCGCCATACCCATGCCCAGTTCATAGCTGATGAGCTGGGCGCTTGCCCGCAGGCCGCCCAGGAGCGAGTATTTGTTGTTCGAGGCGTAGCCGCTGAGCACAACTCCGTAGACGCCGAGCGAGCTGACCGCGATGATCCAGAGGATGCCGATGTTGACGTCGGCCACTGGCGTGAGCCAGGTGAAGGGTCCCCAAGGAATCGTAGCACCCAGCGTAAATGCCGGAAAAAGCGCAAGGGCCGGGGCGATGAAGTAGATCGGACGGTCGACCGCAGTTGGAGTGATGTCCTCCTTCATGAACAGCTTGATGCCGTCGGCGATGGGCTGAATGAGCCCAAAAAGGTGGAATTTTTTGCCCTTCAGAAAACTCGGGATGTACTTTCCACGTCGGCTAAAGGTGATGTTGCCAACGCGGTTCGGGCCGATTCGGTCTTGAGCCCAGCTTAGCAGCCGTCGCTCATACCAGATTGCTCCGGGAACTAATAGCAGAACCGGGAGTACGAATATCAAGACGCGTATGAGCGCTTGAACAACCGGCGGTAGATTCGCGAACCATTCGGGCATGGACCGTTCAATGTACCCGTTGCCTCGCCGCGCCGAATTCTGATCCACGCGGTTTTCCCAGAACCTTAAACAAGAACGCCCCCGCCAGAGAATTTCTGGCGAGGGCGTTTGCTTTTGACTACGTCAGCGACGCGGTCGGAAGCGGGAGTTCGTGTCGTCGTCGGCTCGATCCTTCTTGGGGAAGGAATCGGGAACCTTGGGCGCGCTCACCGAAGGAGCGTCGTTTGCCGGGGCTTCTGTGGCCGGGGCACGCTCTTCGGTTCGAGCCGGTCGGTCGTCGTTGCGGTCTCGTCCGCCGCCGCCGAAGCCGCCGCGATCTCCACCACGGTCGCGTCCGCCGCCACCGAATCCGCCACGTCCGCCGCGGTCTCCACCACGGTCGCCGCCGCGATCTCCGCCTCGGCCACCACGATCGCCGCCGCGACCACCACGGTCGCCGCCACCGAAGCTACCGCCGGTCGGCGGGGTTGCCGTCTCGTTTGCGGCGAGGCTAGGCAAGGACTGCTTCAGTCCAAGAGCGGTGAAGTTCACGCGGCCTTGGCTGTCGATTTCGTGGACCTTAACGGCCACTTCGTCGCCCATGTTGACCGCATCTTCGATCCGGTTGAGCTCTTTGGCGCTGAGGTGCTCCTTCGGCACCATGCCTTCGCGGCCCGGGAGGTACTCCACGAACACGCCTCGGCCGATGATTCGGGTGACCTTGCCCTTGAACTCCGTGCCAACTTCCACCGAGTCGGTGAGCGACTTGATCATGGCGATCGCTTCGCGAACCTGCTCGCCGTTCGATCCTCCAACCAAGACCTTTCCGTCCTGCTGGATGTCGATGCTGGCTCCCGTCGTGCCGGTGATCTTCTTGATCGTGGCGCCGCCGGGGCCGATGAGGGCGCCGATCTTCTCGGGGTTGATCTGAATCGTCGTGACCTGCGGCGCGGTTGCACCGACGGTCGATCTCGGTTCCGAGATCTCGGCTTCGATCACGTCGAGGATTTGGAATCGGGCAACCTTCGCCTGATCCAGCGCTCGGGCGAGAACGTCGTCGGGGATCCCGTCGAGCTTCGTGTCGAGCTGGAGGGCGGTGATTCCGGCGCGGGTTCCCGCAACCTTAAAGTCCATGTCGCCGCAGAAGTCTTCCATCCCCTGGATGTCGGTGAGAACCTTGAAGACCTTTCCGTCGCTCATGAGACCCATCGCGATACCGGCGACCGGTGCCTTGATCTGGATTCCCGCGTCCATGAGGGCGAGGGTCGATCCGCAGACCGAAGCCATCGAGGTCGAACCGTTCGACTCCAGAACTTCGGAAACAAGCAGCAGCGTGTAGGGGAAGTTCGGATCTTCGATCGGAACAACCGCGCGAAGGGCACGCTCGGCGAGAGCGCCGTGGCCGATTTCTCGTCGACCGGGGCCGCGCATCGGTCGGACTTCGCCAACCGAGTAGGCCGGGAAGTTGTAGAAGTGCATGTAGCGCTTCGGCTCTTCTTCCTCAATGCCGTCCATGGTCTGGGCGTCACCCGGCAAGCCGAGGGTGACGATCGTCATGACCTGGGTCTGGCCGCGGGTGAAGAGGCCCGAACCGTGAACCTTCGGCAGGATGCCGGCGATGGCTTCGAGCGGGCGAATTTCGTCCAGCTTTCGGCCGTCCGGTCGAGAATCCTTCTTGATGATGAGCTCGCGAACGACTCCCTTCACCACGCTGTCGGCGGCTTCCGGAAGCTGGGCCTGAAGCTCAGGCTTGTCTTCGTAGTCCGGCTTCATCTTCGCGACGATATCTTTGATGATGTCGTCGAGCGCGCTCTCGCGCATTGCCTTGTCCTTCGAACCGAGCAGTGCCTTGGCGATGTCCTTTCCAAACTTCTTGTCGATGGCTTTCTTGAGGCCTTCGTCAAGCGTGTGGAGCGAGACTTCGCGCTTCGGCTTTCCGGCGGTGGCGGCGAACGATGCTATTTCGCGAACGATGACCTTAACGGCGTCGTGGGCGAAGGCCAAAGCCTCGCGCATCACGTCTTCGGTGATTTCCGAAGCGCCCGCTTCAACCATCGAGATGGCGAATTCGTGTCCGGCAACGACGAGGTCGAGGTCTCCGGCGGCGATTTCAGCCTGCGAAGGGAAAAGAATGAACTCGCCATCGATGCGTCCAACGCGTACGCCGGCAACCGGGTACTTGAACGGGATGTCGCTGACGGCGAGCGCAGCACCGGCGGCGGTGATCGCGAGCACGTCGGGCGGGCAAGCCTGGTCGACGGCAAACGGCATCGCAATGACCTGGAGGTCGTGGCGGAGGCCCTTGGGGAAAAGTGGGCGAAGGGGTCGGTCGATCAACCGCGAAACGAGAACTGCTTTCTCGCTGGGGCGACCGCCGCGCTTGATAAATCCGCCGGGAATTTTTCCAACGGAGTACTTGCGCTCTTCGTAGTCGCAAGTTAGGGGGAGAAAGTCGATGCCGGCCCGTGGGTTTTCAGACATCGTAGCGACGCCGAGAATGACGGTGTCGCCCATACCTAAGAGAACGGCTCCGCCTGCCTGCTTGGCGACGCGACCGCTCTCGAGGGTGAGCGTCTTTCCGCCCACCTCGAATTCGTGAATGTGAATCAATTTTGCCTCGGTTTAGCGGGGCTTCACTTCGCGGATGCCGAGTTGCTTAATGAGCTCGCGGTAGCGGGCAATGTCCTTGCGCCGAAGGTATGCCTCCAACCGACGGCGCTTGCCCACGAGGAGCAAAAGGCCGCGACGGCTATGAAAGTCCTTCTTGTGCGTGCGCAAGTGATCCGTAATCTGGAGGATACGGGCTTGCATCACGGCAATTTGCACTTCGGTCGATCCCGTGTCACCTTCGGACTTGGCGTAGGTGGAGATCGTGCTTGCTTTGAGTTCAGGATTCAACGGCATTTTCGAAAGTTTGAGAAGCCTCAGCTTGATACTTGTCCAGCCCGCTCTGTTTCGTTAACCGCTCAGTGCAGGGCTCCTTGGAGCCCTCCAGTCAACGGTAAACGACGTTTTTGCGTTCGGACGTTAAAATATACCCAATGCGTCCGGAAGAAATCTCGCAGAAGAAAGCGAGACGCATGGGCAGGGGGAAAAGTGTCGCGATTTAGTGATCGGAATGATCGGTATCCGGCGACTTCATGTTTGGGTACGCGAAGGTCACGGCCAGGGCGACAATCACGCCAAGAACAAAACCGATGATGGCACCGTTTCGGCCGGGGCCTTGCATGTCTTGCACCTGAAGATCGATGACGTGCTTGCTGCCGGCGATGGTTCCCATGTAGAAACCGCCCACCGTAAACCAGGTCAGACCGATCGTCCAAGCGATTCCGATCGCCAAGAGGTTGTCTTCCCGAGACAGAATCTTCTTCACCAAGCTCATCGCGATTTAAGTTTAGCCCAATTATCGGCGGTTTCGGGTTCGCTTCGCGAGATCCTTGCCGCCATCCTTGACTTTGTCGCCGACGTCATCACGAAGGTTATCAAACGCTGCCTTCGCATCACCCTTAAAGCCGCGCGTGGACTCGCGGAAACTTTTCCCTCGCATCTGAATGCCAGCGAACGCCCGGCGAAGCCAACCTTTTTTCACCGCTGGCTTATGCTCGCTGGCCCACCCGGCGATCTCTTCCTTTGCCTCGCCAAGCGACGAGGCGGCCTCGATGATCGACTTCTTTGCGCCCTTAACGGCCCGTACGGTGTCGTGGGCGAATTCGATCGCCGTTTCTTTGGCGGCTTTGGCTTGCGCCCGCAGCTCTGCCGCAATCTCTTTTACGTCGGTTGGTCGCCTCTCGGCAATCGCTCGCCGACTGGCCTCGCGCCAGATCGCAACCTCAGACAAAACGTTCTCCTTAAAATCTGAATATTTCATAACGTCACGGGCCCGTTTGGGGACGCAACCGCCACCCGGTTCTTTGACGGCCCCCGGCTCGGCGGGTTCGGAAGAGTTCGAACTCTTAACAAGTCAGTGGCGGGCGAGGACTTCTTCGACCAAGTCACTCATCTCTACCGTGCCGGCCGGAGTGAATGTTCCGCACGGAGTGCCGCCTTCTGCGGGCTTGAGTTCGACGACGGTTCCATCGAACCGGAAGGCCGGCGCATACCAATAGCCAACTTTTTCGGCCTCGGCCACCACGTAGTGCCCGACAATGATCCGACGAAAACGGTCCTTCGAGAGGTTTGGCCCGGAACCATGGATGAGATTGCCGTGGAAGAAGAGCACGTCGCCCGGGTCCATGATCACGTCGACGACCTCACTGCCCTCGGGAATCGGCACCGTTTCCTGCGTAAAGCTCACCGTCGTGTCGGCCTTGGTCGGACACAAAACCGGCAGTACATGCGAACCCGGCACGACTTGCAGGCAGCCGTTTTCGGCGTCGCATCGGTCCAGCGCCATCCAAGCCGCCGTGCAGGTTCCGGGCTCGACTCGTAGGTAGCGGTTGTCTTGGTGCAACGCTTGGCCTCGCGCTCCGGCCGGCTTGAAGTAGAGCATCGTTTGGACGGCAAACGGCGACGAGCCCAGGATCTCCATGAACACAGCTTCTAGCCGTGAGTCCAGGAGAAATTGCATCGCGACGTCATCCCCGAGATGCATTTGCATGAGGCGCGGGTATCGGCGCAGAGGATCCTCGCTGTCCCGGTCTACCCCGCTGTCGGCAAACCGGTCCGAGGTTTCGACCATCTGCGTGTAGTGGTCGCGGATGGCTTCGGTTTCGGCGACCGAAAAGAGACCCTTGGCCAAGTAGAATCCGTTCTGCTCGTAGTCGGCATGCGCATTCATATTCCCTCCATTTAACTGCCATGCCACTCGCTTTCGGAGTGAAGAATTCGTCGGTCGCCTATACTTTTCCGTCATGCCTGTCCCGCCGAAAGTTCAAGACCCAAAGGTTTCCAGCCTCTTCGCGGACCACTTTCGCGAGGGTCCAACGTATCGGACCACCCGGCCAACCGGCAGTTCCAGTTGGCTATTGATGGCAACCGCCTCCGGCGTCGGCGAAGTCGTGACGCCCCAGGGCTCGGCCGCGCTGCAAGCCGGAACCGCCGTGCTGCTTCCGCCCGAGCAAGCGCATGACTACGGAACTCACCCCAGCTCATCCTCTTGGGAACTGTATTGGGCACACTTCCATCCGCCAACCCACTGGCAGCCCTGGCTGGCTTGGCCGAGAAAACACGGCCTACGCCTAGTCGAGGAATCTCCGAGGATCATTGAGACGATGTTGGAGGTCGCCCGATTATCCTCCGTGGGCACCTATTTCGCCGAAGCGCTGGCAATGAACGCGCTGGAGCGGTCGCTCATCTTAGGGATGGCCCAGGGGACAACGGAAGGAACGACGCCAAGCATGGAGGACGCCCTAATTCGACGTGCCATCCAAGTGTTCAGCGACCGGTACGCCGAGAACCTGACGATGCCCGAAGTCGCCGGGCTCGTTGGGCTATCGGAGGCGCAGTTCTCGCGGCGATTTCGTGCGGTGACCGGCGACTCGCCGCGAAGGTATCTGGAACGCGTTCGCATGCGAAGGGCCGAAGCCCTTCTCGCCCTTACCCATCGCTCGATCCAGTCGATTTCGAGTTCGGTCGGGTTCGAAAGCCCGTTCTACTTCAGCCTTCGGTTCCGTAAAAATACTGGAATGTCGCCAACCGAATTTAGATTGTTAAGATTTCGTGAACCCCTTGACAAACCTTGACGTCTTAACAAATGTAGGCGGAGGAAACGACCCGTTTACAGAAAAGAAAAGGGCCGCAGTGGCCAAAAGGAGGAAATGTTGCGAAACTTTCTCACTCGAAATACGGCGAATACGTGGGTTGCAAAGGAGAAGAACGGTGATTGAGTTCTGTCCGGTCCAGAGACCGGTTTAAGGGCCGCGAGAGTAAAGCCTCGCCGCAACCACAACTCTGGCGTGACCAGAGGAACTCGCACCAAGCGAGACGGGCAATCGACTCACCAAGTCGGTTGCCCATTTTCTTTTGCCTCAGGCGGGGCGAATCGGGCGGTCCATCAGAAGCTCGACGCCACCCTGAGGTGAGACTTGCCCCCGCATCACAGCATCCACCGCGCTGATGACCGGCAACTCGACGCCAAACTTAGCCCCAAGGATGAGGGCCGCCTCGCTGCTCGAAATGCCTTCGACGACCTGACCGATGGTTTCCAGAGCCTCGGCGAAGGAATATCCGGTCGCGATGAGCTTCCCGAATCGATAGTTGCGGGAAAGCTGGCTGACCGCCGTGGCGAAAAGGTCTCCGACCCCCGCCGGGCCGAGGAAGGTTTCGATTTTTCCACCCATCGCCAATCCGAGTGCAGCCATTTCCACCAAACCCCGACTGAGGAATGCCGCCTTGGTGTTGTCGCCGAAGCCGATGCCGTCCGACATTCCCGCCCCGATGGCCAGCACGTTCTTGAGCGCACCTGCGATCTCTACCCCGACCACATCGCAGCGCGGCGCAACCCGGAATCGCCGGCTGTGGAATGCGGCGGCCACTGATTCGGCGACGACCGTCTCGTAGGCGGCGGCAACGGCGACGGTTGGAATTCCGCGCGCGATCTCAACCGCCAGGTTTGGCCCACTGAGGACCGCGACTTTTGCCGCCGGAATCTCCTCCAGCACGACTTCGGCCATCAGTTTTGCCGTTCCGACTTCTAGGCCCTTGGCCGCGATCGCGACCGTTCCCAGGTAGTCGCTGTGGCAAAGCTCGTCCCACTGCTGGCAGATTTCTCGCACCGCCCCACTGGGCACGGCGATAACGAACATGTCCGCGCCCTCCGCCTGGGCCGCGGTGAGATCCTGCAAAAGACTGGGCTCGATGTTCGCCGGAAGCGGAAATCCGGGAAGATAGCGGAGGTTCTCGCGGTGCTCCAGAATCGAAGAAATTTCGTCGGGGCTTCGGCCTACGAGCCTAACCGTGTGCCCATTTCGGGCGAGCAGCAGCGCGAGCGCGGTTCCCCAGCTGCCCGCGCCGACGACCGCCGCGTTCAAAACTGGCACCTCATCGGCAAAGAGGATACTTGCTTCGCCCGGATTGAATCAGAATCTAGGTAGGACCATGCCTAAGCTCGCGGATCGATCTGCCCGAATGCCAAGTTCGCCGATTCGGCGTTTGGTCGATTTTGCCGTCGCGGCCGAGAAGACGGGCGTCAAAGTTCACTATCTCAATATCGGCCAGCCGGACGTTCATTCGCCCGATGCCTTCTGGGAAGCGGTGGCGCATCCGGGAGTGAAGACCCTCGAATATAGCCACAGCGCGGGCACGGCCGGCCTGCGACAGGCGATCGCCGCGCATTACGTTTCGCGCGGATTGGAGGTGACGCCGAGCCAAGTGATCATCACCAACGGCGGCAGCGAGGCGTGCCTTTTGGCTTTCCTGACCTGCCTCAACCCGGGCGACGAGTGCCTCGTCGTCGAGCCGTTTTACGCCAACTACGCCGGGTTTGCCGTCGCCGCCGGAGTCGAGCTTCGGGCGATCACCAGCCATATCGAAGATGACTTCGCGCTGCCAAGCGCGGAGGAGATCGAGCGACAGATTACGCCCCGAACCCGCGCTATCCTGCTCTGTAACCCCAGTAACCCGACCGGCACCGTTTATCCCCGCGCGACGCTGGAAGCCATCGCCGAGATCGTCAAGGCGCGCGATTTGTTCCTGCTGAGCGATGAGGTGTACCGCGACTTTTACTACGGTCAGGACGAGCTGGTCTCGGTGTTGCAGCTTCCGGGGCTGGATAACCATGCCGTGATGCTGGATTCGGCTTCGAAGAAGTTCTCTTTGTGTGGGGCGCGGGTTGGCTTCTTTGTGGCGCGCAACCCGGACGTGATCTCGGCCACGCTTAAGTTTTGCCAGGCCCGGCTATCGGCACCCACGCTGGATATGTTCGGCGTCGAAGCCTCGCTAAGGAACACCGACGACAGCTACTTCGCCGCCGTTCGCAACGAGTACAAGGCCCGGCGCGACATCGTTGTAGCCGCCCTTCGAGCCATGCCGGGCGTGGTGGTTCCGAACATTGAGGGTGCATTCTATGCCGTCGTGAAGCTTCCGATTGACGACAGCGACCGGTTTTGCCAGTGGATGGTGGAGGAGTTTCGGCTGGACGGCGAGACGGTGCTGATGGCTCCGGCGACCGGCTTCTACATCACGCCCGGCCTTGGCAAAAACGAGGTCCGCATCGCGTATGTACTGGATCAGCAGCGGCTGAGCCGCGCGATGGAATGCCTCGCAGCCGGGTTGCAGGCGTATCCCGGGCGGGCTTAGCTTCCCGGGTATTCCCTTCCCTTCCACCGGATTTTGCCCGTGCGACGCCACTGATAACTGCGCAGCAGCGTCGCCGCGCCGATCGGCAGCGCCAGCGGCATGAGGAAGGCAAAGAAGGAAAATCTCCCCGCGCTGAGCGTGACCAGGACCGCACTGAGCGTCAACAAGCCGTAGCCGAGCGGCGACAGAACAGCGCAAACCGCCAGAACCAGGAGCAACGCCGCCAAAGCGAACGTGCCCGCCGCCGAGTTCGTGATCTCGTAACTGTTCTTCGAGAACCCATCGAACGTCTCGCGCCAGGTTCGGTACATCCGCACACTAAAGTGACGCCCGAAGAGGAACGTCTCGACCGGCACGTTTTCGCGGGCCAGAAGGCGGCCCATCATCACGTCTTCCATGATCTGGCTCCGCACGGCTTCGTTTGGCCAAAGCCGTGTGTACACCGTCGGTCGCCAGGCCGAAATCTGGCCATTCAGAAATCGGTTATGGGACATGCCGCTCCGCGAAACCAACCCAAACGGGTTCGTCGCGAGGATTATCCAGCCGACCCAAGCCATGAAGAGCGGCTCGATTCCCTCGCCCGGGAGGATTCGCGGGATGCCGGTGACGACGCCCGTCTTTTTTGGCACTGCGCGCAGGGCGGTGCCAAACCGCGCGATGAACTCCGGGCCGACTTCGACATCGGCATCAATGAACAACCACCAATCGGCCGCCGAGGCTTCGGCGGCGGCTTTGCCAAGCTCGTGGCAGGCGCGGTTTTTGCCCGTCCATCCCGGCGGAAGCGGCTCACGCGAGGTGATGACCGTCGCCCCGAGCGAGCGGGCGATGTCTCCCGTGCCATCGGTCGAGGCGTCATCAAAAACAAAGACCTGGCCGGACAGTTGCGGCAGAAGCCGACGGAGGTTATCGGCCTCGTTTCTTGCGGGGATCAGAATCGTGACCGAATCCGGCGATCCGGCCGAGGGCAGACGCCGCATGAGGGCAAAGTTAATCGCCGAGACAAGAACAAACGGAGCGAAAATCCACTCGATCAACGCTCGATGGCGTCCCAAGTGCCGTCGATCTCGCTGCCGATGTACCAAGCCGACAGCCCGCGGATGCCCAGCTTTTTGGCCAAGATCGACTTCCGCTTCGCCGATTCTGGCCCGCCGAAGTACATCTGATTCACGCGTCGCTCACCGCTGCGGGGGTCAATCTCAAAAGCGACTTTCGGCAGGTCGCCGGCCACGATGCTAAGAGCCGGCTTCTTCGACCAATCGTAGCCATAGCAAGCGATGCCCATGTCGAGCTTGTTCGCCGGAACCACCGTCTTGGCGAACGTCATCACGCGCTCCACCCAGTCATCGGGGGCAATCGGTCCGGCACCGCTATCCGCCCAGCTGAAGTCGTAGCACATGATTCGGAACCGGTCAACCGCCTTGCCGATGGCCGCCCAATCTTGCGCCTTTGGACCGTCCCAGTTGCCGGGTTCCGACTCCTTTGGATGCACCGTCACGCTGAATTTCTTCTTGGCTTTCTTGAGCGCGGCCCCGAGTTCGACGACGAACTTGGAGAAGTTCTCGCGGTCGGTCGCGGGCAGGCTTTCGTAGTCCAGGTCGATCCCGTCGAGGCCGTCCGCTTTCGTGATCGCCAGGATGTCGGCGACGTGCTGCGTCCGCTTTTTGGGGTCCGACAGCATCTTCGTCATGCGGGTTGCTTCAAAGCCAGTGTCCGCGTAGTTGCTCGCCATCCCGTAGACGGCAATTTTGTTCTTCCGGGCCGCTGTGAAAAGCGGCTTGGTGTATTCGTCGGGCAGTTGCCGCCTGCGAACGGCGCGCCCGTCTTCCGTCACCAAGATCCACTCCGGGAACACCTCGCTGAACTGCGCCGCGTTCCTCGTAAAGCTCAGGATGCTTTGCGGATTCCACGAAACGAGCCAGCCGCTGAGTTCCAGCGGGGCGGGCGCGAGCAGAAGCGGGAGGAGGCCGATCATGCTTCTGAGTCTACGCGCGGAACCACGCTAAAGAGCAAATCGAAGGATGGATTCCCCGGGAACTCGGGCGGATAGTATTCGAGCATGCCCTGCCCAGCGTTGTGGTCAGAGGTCGGGAGCCAGTCTTGGTAGAACCAGTCGATGGCCTGGCGGATCTCGCCCAGGCTGGGGCATTTGACCAGCGCGTAGGTACCGCCGACGACGTCCCAGCCGGTCATGCCTTCGGGGATCTGGTCAAAGTCGGCGACTTCGGATCCGCAGAGGTAGGCAATCTTGCCGTCGGCCGTCATGTATGAGGCGCCGAAGGTGTCTTTGATGCGGGCGACCTCACCCATGCGCGGCATGAACGCCTGCCACAGGTCGGGGATGGCGGTCGGCGAGTCGGGGCCGATGAGTTCCAGGCCGACTAACTTTCTGGCGGGTTGCGAAATCAACTCGACGCTGAGCATGCGCTCACGATACCTCGGTATACTTTAGAGCCTTACCGGGCGGTTAGCTCAGCGGTAGAGCACTACAATGACACTGTAGGGGTCACAGGTTCAATCCCTGTACCGCCCACCATTTTGCTGGAGAGTACGCGTTCCTTTCCATTGAACGCCAGTATTAGTGGATTCAGAGGGTACGACGCGGCTAATTTGGAGATGATAGCCGAGTCCAAGGCCAAAACGGCCGCGAAGATCAAGCCGAAGGCCTTACAAGCCACATCTTTTTTCATTCGCGATGTAATCTTCTAGCCGGCAAGCACTTTCGACCACGACGCGTCCATTCAAATTGTAAACTGCGATAGATTCGGGCGGTCCGCCGTAGAGTCTTGAATCTGCGAGGCTGCAAGGGCTCGAAATTATGCGATACTTCAACGCAATGTACGTTTCCCTGCGGCTTACGGCAATCTTTTTAGCCAGTGCAATAGTTTGCGCATTCGCTAATGCGCAAACTCCCTGTAACTGTGCGAACGCATCCGGCAATTGCGTGTGTCGAAAATGGAAGGTGGAATGGCCCCAACCCAATGAGTCGTTTGGCTCATGGCACTTTGTTAAGGGAAATTCACGTACGGAAGTCCTCGCAAAAGCCGAGCGGTATATGAAGCACTGGGACTGGCTCGCAGAGACTGTGGGGGGTTCCCGAGCCAGCTGGTCGAAGCAAAGAGGTCCCTTCTGCTACGGGTGCAGTAAGAAACCACAGGATCTTAATTTGTCAAGAGAAACAGAAGAAGAAGTGCGTCGCATTTCTGATGCAGTTGAAATTCTCTGGTCCCTCAATGCGAGTCTATCCAGAGTTAGGAGAATATCCGGTCCTGTCAATACGGTTATCACCGGCAACCCTGCATCATTGAGCCGGACAGCGCCGGGCCGCACAGTTCGCGATTTCGAGATGCAATTGAAGCGATCTATGGAACAACTCTCGGATTTGAAAAGCATGCTTGTTTCAACGACCACTGCGAATCTTGACTCACTGACGAGCCGAATTGAAAGTGTTCTGGAAGGCATCAACGATTTAACTTCCACTGCGGCTCGCGCGGGAATCTCGGTAGAGTCGACAAGGTCTGCCGGCGGCGGCTGGGAGTTACACTTGCTGAGCAAAGGTCAAGGAGCGAGGCCAGAGCGTAGTGAGGATTGGTCGGTTCTGGGAGGGAAGGTGGCCCGAATTCACTATTCAAAGGAGATCTGGCACGCACTTCAGGACAAACCCCGGCCAAGGGAGATCAGAGACGCATTTACCAATGTTGCTAAACACATGCAAATCCCATCTAGGCATTCTGATGTACTATGGGATTTCACGTTGTACAAGGTCGGCAAAACTTTTTTGAGCGCCTTTTTAGACTGCATCCCAAATAAGGAACGCGAAGAAGACGATGTTGACATCCAGCGCAGGGCTGATGCGGCGATACTATATCCCGTCCTCAAGGCGGCGTTACTCCAGGCACCGGAGCTGTGTGAAAGCGTAGCAGTGCTCGCGGAAGTTGAAGCAGCATACAACGGCTACACGGCCGAGTATCTAAGGCACTCACCAGACAGTCGGTTTCCCAATGCTCCAGCGGTACGCGTCAAATGGGCCGCTGCCCTAACGATTTTGGCCAAGGAGTTTCGCGACGCAGCCCCCAGGAAGCCGGGCGACACGACGGTCCTGCGGCAACTGGCGAGAGACAAGGTTGACGCTCAAGTTCTCCATGGCCAAAAACCGTCTTCGATCGGTCACCTTCCGACGATTCTGAAGGCGCCATATCGATCTCGGATTGATAGCTTTGAACTAGGTGTGGTAGATATGAAGGTGCAACTTAGCCGGACCTATTCGTTCGAAAATGGTTCGAGAAAGTTTTCGAAGCCCCAGTCGATAGTTGCTTTTGAGTCGCTTTTGCGACAGATTAAACCTGTCTCCGCGCGTATTGTTGGGGCGTCTGGTGACACCGTGCGGATTAAGGTTCAGGGCCGCAACTCAATCGTACAGATAGAAGAACGGTGGCAGAAGAATGGGAACAAAATCCAGCTTTGTACAACCCGCGTACTGAAAACGCTTCCTTCCGCGTTTTCCGCCGACAAGATACTCGCCGCGGAAAGGGAGCTTAGGTCTTCGGCAACAAAAGACATTATTCAAGAAGAAATTAAGATAGCAAAAGAGCAAGAATTTTTAAATCTGAAAAAGCTTGAAAATTCGTTGGCGAGAGCCGAACAAGAGCTAGAAAAGGCCAGGAAGGATGACCGCCAGATGCAGATCCAATGTATTGACGCGCTGCGTGAGCTTGAGGATCGAATCGAGAGCCTTAAGATTGTCAAAGAAGTGATCGATTCTAATGTGCGAAGTATAAAGTTGGCCGATCAATACGGACAGAATTCTTCCGTTCTTCAAAGGCAGTTGCGTGAGATGACTCAGAAGTTTCAAGAATATGAGAAGGAAGCCCGCGAAAAGCAGCGCATATATCGAGACCTCGAAGCCCAGAGAGTTCAAACTTTAAGTCGCGTCGAAACGGCAGAAAGATCAGTTCGCGAAGCCAGTGGTCGCTTGCAAGAATTTAAGGGTGGCCTCGGGGGCGGCCGTGGTTCCTAGAAATACTGGTCAGTCTCGCATTGAGCGACAAATCTTCTCGGTAGCTCGTTTGAAGGAACGGATGATGAGGCATCCCGTCGTGGTAACCCGATGTCCCCTCGAGGCACTTTCTCGCGAATAGCCACCAACATTACAGTGTCTTCACTCAGGGTAAGGGTAAGTCACAAGGCAGTGACGGCGAAACGCTTCTCAAGTGCAAAGCGTACGCTTAATCGTTGAGGGGTGCCTCTGTATTCAATGCCGCTACGCGAAGAATTAGAGAACGAAGTCGATTCCTTCAGGGTCACGCTTCAAATACCTGGACCGGCACGCATACGCGGGATCTACGATTCCTTTCCGTGGGCTTCCGGGCCGCAAGCACCCTGCGGCTGGCCCACACCAAGACTTGAAAATTAAAGTCGACCGTTTCCCGCCCAGTACCCACCTTCGAGACATCCCTTTTCTCGTCGTTGCCGCATGTATCAAAGTCCAACCACAATGATCGTTGTTTGTTACCTTGCATTAGCGCTCCGCTTGGTGCCCGATGTTAACGTTCAGCTAGTCGAGCGGCCTTCTGGCAGCTACTGGGTTGGAAGGCGAACGGGCAAGGCAGCGGATGTTTGGAGTTTGCGACGTGGCAACGGAATCGCGTGGGCGTCCAAGAGTCCCGATGGCAAGACGTTTGCTTTGCCCGTTCCTGGAAATGGGGTTGCGTGCGTCGGTGAGGAAGGTCTTCTGAGGTGGCGATGTCAACTTGACGATGCTGGGGATCCGACGGCAATAGTGGCGCTCAACTCTTTTGTCGTGATCGGGTCTGGATTTCTCTCGGCAGGGCACGCTACGCTCAGCCAGTTGGACGAATGGTTCCGCGTGCGCGTGGTCGATGCTGACTTTGGTACGGAGCTGTGGTCGGAGCCGCACCGGATCATCGGGAGGCCGGTTGCCGCCGTGGCCGACGATGCTTTCGTCTCGGTTTACATCGAAAAAGGTGTGCCGAAGCGCGTCGCCGTGTGGAACGCACCATTCAAGCGGCTCGTGAAAGCCTGGAACTGCGATGCGGCGACTTCGAAGACGCTAGAGATCCTATATGAAGGAAACGAGCTTCCGGTTCGTGCCCGCTTCACAAAGGATGGACAGCTCGTCATGACGATCTACCCGTCGCGCAGTTCCTCGCGCGGTCGCAGTGTCACATTTGGCCCGTAGGATTACGATGTCTGTTTCGCCCGGTTCGGGCGTGGTTGGATGGGGCATCGTCTCCCTGGCCTGCGGCCAGGGCTTTAGAATGCCGGCCCGTCGGGCCTCGTGACGGTGGCCCGAGCGTTGCGCTCCGTTTGGCCAGGTGTCCGACTCCGCGGCCTGAAGGGCCGCAATTCTATAGCCAAGTCCGAGGGCCTGGTAAGAAGACCGCAATAACTACAGAGCCCCAACGGGGCGAGATAAAGCTCGCCTGAATCCCGCCAGGAATGAGCCAGCAGAAGGGAGCGAACGCCCCGATGGGGCTTTGGCCCAGGGCGGATTGGTCCTCTTCGCATACAGTAACTGCCTGGTGGCGTGAAATGCGGAAATCCATCGAATCTCTCTGGGCGAAGTGCCCGAATTGTCAAAAGCGGTTCCCGGCTTACGAGTACGAGTCTTCCGTTTTAAATGACCTCCTAAGTTTCGCTGCCTTTTTCATGTTCTGCTTAGAGCCCTTATTGCTCCTTATTTTGCCGGCCTTCATGTTCACCGACATCGGTCCGTTCACCTGCAAAAGGTGCGGCCACATCTGGTGAGGCGCAAAAATCACCGACCGGTATCGATCCGCATGAAGCACCGGGTATCTTGCAAAAGATGCTTTACAAAGCCACCCCGAACCGGGAAAGATTAGGTCATCCAACACTTGGTTGGAATGATCTTATCGTCGTTCGGGCGTGCCGTTTGTAAAAGAATCTAGCAAACGCAGACCCGGACGGATTACCGCCCGGGTCTTTTTTGTGAGTTCTTGGCGGGCGTTCGGCCGGGCTGCAAGGAGAAAACCATGCAGCAACTACCCATCACGACGTTTGGTCCCGTTGAGGACAACGTACGCGCGCAGATCGAGCGATGCTCCACCGAGGCCATCGCGGCGGTCTTGTGCGCCGACAACCACCTAGGCTATTCCATGCCCATCGGGGGCGCCATCGCCTACCCAAACCATATCAGCCCGTCTGGCGTGGGCTACGACATCGGCTGCGGAAACAAGGCCGTTCGTACCAACCTCACGGTGGAGGCGGCTTTTCCGCACGGCCAGACGACGGTTCGGCAGGTGATGAACCGAATCGTCGACCAGATTGGCTTTGGAATGGGCCGACCCAACCCAACGCCGATCGACCACCCGGTGCTGGATAAGATCGCGACGACGGACTTTCGACCACAGAAGCGAATGATCCAGCTTGCGGCGTCGCAGCTCGGGACGGTGGGCAGCGGCAACCATTACATCGACATCTTCGCCGACGAGCAGGATCGGGTTTGGATCGGCGTGCACTTTGGGTCGCGCGGCTTTGGCCACAAGACGGCAAGCGGGTTCCTTTCGCTCGCCCAGGGTGGCCAGTTCGACGACAAGTTGCACGACGGGGAGATGAACGCCCCGCCGACGCTGTTCGAAGTCAGCTCGCAAATCGGGCAGGACTACATTTCGGCCATGGAGCTGGCGGGCGAGTATGCCTATGCCGGGCGGGACCTCGTTGTGACAAAGGTGCTGGAAATCTTGGAGGCGAAGGCCGAAGAGGAGATCCACAACCACCACAACTTTGCCTGGAAGGAGACGCATTACGGCACGGAGTCTTGGGTCGTTCGAAAGGGGTGCACGCCGGCGTTCCCGGGTCAGCGCGGCTTCGTCGGTGGGACCATGGGCGACGTTTCGGTGATTCTGGAGGGCGTCGATTCAGCGCATTCGGCGGAGGCTTTGTACTCGACGGTGCACGGGGCCGGTCGGGTGATGTCGCGCCGGGCGGCGGCCGGCAAGTCGAAGATCTCGAAGGGTCGAAAGATCTCGCTCGGGGGCGGACTGGTCGACTGGCCGGAAGTCCGAAAGGGGCTCTGGGATGCCGGGATCGTCGTGAAGGGCGGCGGGGCAGACGAAGCTCCGGCATGCTACAAGCGACTGCCGGAAGTTCTGGAGCAGCACGCGGGCACCATCAAGGTGTTGCACACGCTGCGCCCGCTCGGGGTAGCGATGGCTTCGTCGGATGAGTTCGACCCGTACAAGGACTGAAATCGCCTTGGCCGGAATCTTGACACAATCTTGATCCCGGCCGGGATTCCTTGCCGCAAGCTTGATGCCCCCCAACGCCAGCATCTAGCAATGGATCTAATCGCGATAGGCGTAATGTTCATCCTCGGCCTAACCACGGTTTGGCTTATCGGTGCCTGCGACCGTCTGGCAAAGGAGCGCGATTGATGCTCTACATCATCGTCGGCGTCATCGCGACGCTCCTCCTCGCCTACCTCTTTTTCGCTTTGCTTAAGCCGGAGCTGTTTTAATGGGCTGGCTACAAGTCGTTCTCTACTTCGTCGTCTTGTTGCTGTGCGCCAAGCCGCTCGGCCTTTACATGGCGAAGGTGCTGGAAGGGCAATCGACATTCCTTTCGCGCCTGCTCTCGCCCGTCGAGAAGCTCATCTACCGCCTTTCGGGCGTAAAGCCAGAAACCGAGCAAGGTTGGAAGACCTACGCGACGGCGGCGATCCTGTTCAACGTCGTCGGGCTATTCGCCGTCTACGCGTTGCAGCGGCTGCAGGGAATGTTGCCGCTCAACCCGGCCGAGATGGCAGGAGTCTCGGTCGACTCCTCGTTCAGCACCGCCTCTAGCTTCGCGACCAACACCAATTGGCAGGGCTACGGCGGCGAGTCGACGATGAGCTACCTAACCCAGATGGTGGCCCTCGGCGTTCAGAACTTCGTCAGCGCTGCAACGGGAATCGCGGTGATCGCAGCGCTGATTCGCGGCTTGCGCGCCAAAGAGATGAACACGATCGGCAACTTTTGGGCCGACCTCACCCGATCGACGCTTTACATCTTGGTTCCGCTGTCCATCGTATTCGCCGTAATCTTCGTGAGCAATGGAGTCGTTCAAACCTTCGAGCCATATACGACCGCCCAGCTGGTTCAGGCAACGAAGGACGGCGACGGAAAGGCAATCACGGAGCAGACCATTGCGGTCGGTCCGGCGGCTTCGCAAATCGCGATTAAGCAGCTTGGAACCAACGGCGGCGGCTTCTTCAACGTCAACTCGGCACACCCGCTGGAAAACCCAACTCCGCTCACGAACTTCCTCTTGGTACTGGCCATCTTGCTCATTCCGGCGGCCCTCTGCGTCACTTTCGGAGAGATGGTGAAAGACCGTCGTCAGGGCTGGGCGATTCTCGCCGCCATGACGCTGCTCTTTGCGCTCTTCACCGTTCCTTGCGTCATCGCCGAGCAGTCCGGAAACCCGGCGTTCGCCAAGCTGGGGCTTACGACCACCGCGAACTGGGAAGGCAAGGAGACGCGGTTTGGAATCGAAAACTCAGCGCTTTGGGCCACGGTCACCACGGCGGCCAGCAACGGCTCGGTCAACTCAATGCACGACTCGTACACGCCGATCGGCGGCATGATGCCAATGGTGCTGATGCAACTCGGCGAAGTCGTCTTCGGCGGCGTCGGCTCCGGTCTCTACGGAATGCTGGTCTTCGCCATCGTAACGGTCTTCGTCGCCGGCCTCATGGTGGGTCGAACGCCCGAGTACATGGGCAAGAAGATCCAGGCCTTCGAAATGAAGATGGCCTCGCTGGTGATCTTGATCCCCTGCGCGGTCGTGCTGATCTGCACGGCGCTCAGCCTGGTTTGGCCATCGGCCACCGCCGGAACGAGCGAAGGCGTGAAGGGCATGGCAAACACGGGTCCGCACGGATTCAGCGAACTGCTCTACAACTACTCATCGATGGGGAACAACAACGGGTCCGCCTTCGGTGGCTACTCGGCCAACGTTCCCTTCCACAACATTCTCGGCGGAATCGCCATGTGGCTCTCGCGGTTCTGGCTTCTGGTTCCTGTTCTTGCCCTGGCCGGATCGCTGGCCCGAAAGAAGGTGGTTCCGGTTGGACCGGGCACGCTGCCGACCCATAACCCTCTCTTCGTCGCGATGCTTTGCTTCATCGTGCTTCTCGTTGCTGGGCTGACTTTCATCCCCGCCCTCGCTCTCGGCCCCGGAATCGAGGCCTTGCGAATGGCCGGAGGTGCCCTCTAATGTCAAAAGTATCACAACCGCTCTTCGACAAATCGCTGCTCAACCGCGCCATCGGCGACTCGTTCCGCAAGCTCGACCCGCGCATTCAGCTCCGCAACCCGGTGATGTTCATCGTGTTCGTGGGGTCGATCCTCACGACCGGCCTCGGGTTTCAGGCTCTCGCCGGTCAGGGCGAAGCCTCCCCGGGGTTCATCTTCATGATCTCGCTGTGGCTGTGGTTCACCGTGCTCTTCGCCAACTTTGCCGAGGCGATGGCAGAAGGGCGCGGCAAGGCCCAGGCCGACGCGTTGAAGGCGGCAAAGAAGGACGTCCCAGCGAAGAAGCTGGCGTCAAAAACCGACCACGCCAATTTTACGGCGGCGTCGGCCTCTGACCTTCGGAAAGGTGACATCGTTTTGGTCTCGGCGGGAGACTTCGTGCCGGGCGACGGCGACGTCATCGAAGGCGTCGCGACGGTGGACGAGAGCGCCATCACCGGCGAATCGGCTCCGGTCATCCGTGAATCGGGCGGAGACCGAAGTGCCGTAACCGGCGGAACCCGCGTGCTTAGCGACTGGATCGTGGTCGAAATCAGCGCGAATCCCGGCGAGAGCTTCCTGGACCGCATGATCTCGATGGTCGAAGGCGCAAAGCGCCAAAAGACGCCGAACGAGATTGCGCTGAACATCTTGCTGGCGGCAATGACGATCATCTTCTTGCTCGCCTGCGCCACGCTCCTTCCGTTCTCCATGTACGCGGTTGCCAGCGAAGGAAAGGGCAGCCCGATTTCAGTCACCGTCCTGGTTGCGCTGCTGGTTTGTCTGATCCCGACGACAATCGGCGGGTTGCTGAGTGCCATCGGAATCGCCGGTATGGATCGGTTGCTTCGAAAGAACGTGATCGCCACCAGCGGTCGCGCCGTGGAAGCCGCCGGCGACGTGGACGTGCTGCTGCTCGACAAGACCGGAACGATCACCCTCGGCAACCGCCAGGCGGTCGAGTTCTTCCCTGCTCCCGGCGTTTCTGCCGAGGAAATGGCGGATCGTGCGCAGGCCGCAAGTCTTGCCGACGAGACACCGGAAGGCCGCAGCATCGTCGTTTTGGCAAAGGAGCGCTACGCCCTTCGCGGACGCGAAGTTCGCGGCGAGCACTTCGTGCCGTTCACCGCCCAAACCCGAATGTCGGGCGTGGATGTCGACGGAGTCAGCATCCGAAAGGGTGCCCAAGACGCGGTTCGCCGCTGGGTTGAGAGCCGGGGCGGAACGTTTCCGCCGGAAGTTCAGGCAAAGGTTGACGAAATCGGCAAGGCCGGCGGAACTCCGCTGGTTGTCGTCGAGGACAGCCGAGTTCTGGGCTGTATCTACCTAAAGGACATTGTGAAAGGCGGCATCAAGGAGCGGTTTGGCGAGCTCCGAAAGATGGGCATCCGCACGGTGATGATCACCGGCGACAACCCGCTGACCGCCGCCGCGATCGCCGCCGAATCCGGCGTGGATGACTTCCTTGCGGAAGCGACTCCGGAGGCAAAGCTGAAGCTCATCAAGGAGTATCAGCAGGGCGGGCGACTCGTTGCCATG